>NZ_JAMXKG010000019.1:0-61336 GCF_024494405.1 Fictibacillus sp. WQ 8-8 | reverse complement strand
ATATGTCTGGTGGCGATAGCGAAGAGGTCACACCCGTTCCCATACCGAACACGGAAGTTAAGCTCTTCAGCGCCGATGGTAGTTGGGGGCTTCCCCCTGTAAGAGTAGGACGTTGCCAGGCACGATTGAAGCACTGTTGGATTGATTCCAGCAGTGCTTTTTTGTATGTTCTTTTATGAAAATGACGTGATAGGCAAGTAAACCTTGTCGAATCGCAAGTAACGAGTGTGAAATCGCAAGTAAACGCTGTCGAACCGCAAGTAAACGAGCCAAAGCCGCAAGTAAACCCACCAAATCCGCAAGTAACGCTCCCGGACAACAAAGCAGAACCTTCAAAACCGTATCCATTAGCCACAAAAAGATGATTTTCAAAGAGAAAACGAAAAAATAAAGCCTATACAAACTAATTACTTGTTCTATTTTTCATAAAACCATCGAGGGATCAACCAAATAAGGTGGTTTGCATATCGCCGCCTGGGTCGTGCTCGGAGCAAGGGATATTCGGTGGTGAGCGATAGCGAAGAGGTCACATCCGTTCCCATACCGAACACGGAAGTTAAGCTCTTCAGCGCCGATGGGAGTTGGGGGCTTGCCCCTGTATAAGTAGGACGTTGCCGGGCATGAACGAAGCACTGTTGGATTGATTTCAGCAGTGCTTTTTTGTATGTTCTTTTTTATGACAATGAGGGGTTTGGCATGTAAAGGCTGGAAAGTCGCACGTAAAGTCTCCATTCCCGCATGTAAACCCTTCAAAGTCGCACGTAAAAGGGCCAAATCCGCAAGTAAACTCACCAAACCCGCAAGTAATGCTCCCAAATCACCCAAGGGCAGACCGTCTAGATCACTCTTATTCCGCCCGCAGCCCTCCAATCGTACAAAAAAGGAAATTAAAAAACCTCTCATTAGTCCCTTTTTCAACAAAACTCAAACACCGCACAAAACTTTTGAAATCTAAAACTTCCTTGAGCCCAGGCTCTGTAAAGTGTTGTCTGTTTTCGACACTGAAAAGTCTTCAATTGTTACGATTAATCCCAAAAATATCGGGTAATACTGTGATAGAAACAGCTCGTCCCCCAATCATGCGAAAAGTATACATTAGTTGCATAAACCCTGAAAAAGCGTCTATAATATAATTGTATAGTCAAAGATAGTCAAAGTCAGAGGGGAGGGGAGCAGGTTGAAAAATATCTCAGACATCATTGAAGCATATTTAAAGCAGGTCATCGCGGGATCAAATGAGACGTTCATTGAAATCAAGCGTACGGATATTGCTGAAAAGTTCCAGTGTGTCCCTTCCCAAATTAATTATGTCATCAACACCCGTTTTACGGTGGAAAAAGGCTTTGTTGTAGAGAGTAAACGGGGCGGCGGGGGATACATTCGAATCATTAAAGTCAAAACAGAGAATTATGTCGACCTTATTGATCAGCTGCTGCTTCTTATCAATGATCGTATTTCACAAGGAAATGCGGAGAATGTTATTTTGCGGTTGCTTGATGAGCAGATCGTATCCGAACGCGAGGCGAGGATTATGCTAAGCGTGACAGATCGCTCTGTTTTACACGTGTTAGACCTTCCTGAACGTGATCAATTACGAGCTGAATTATTAAAAGCAATGATTCGGACATTAAAATTTAGAACCAGATAACGATGTATCACATTTATTAATAGGGAGGGGAAAAAAATGTTCTGCCAGGAATGCCATGAGCGGCCTGCCACTTTACATTTTACGAAGATTGTAAACGGCAAGAAAACAGAATTCCATATTTGTGAGCATTGTGCAAAAGAAAAAGGAGAATTCCTTCCGGGGTCGAATACTTTCTCTATTCATCAGCTGCTCTCTGGATTGCTTTATGGAGATCCTTCCATTTCGGGAACGGCTTCTCCAGGACTTTCTCAACAGTCGGTCCAGGCTTGCCCTCAGTGCGGCATGACCTACAATCAGTTTGCCAAATCCGGCAGATTTGGCTGCAGCCATTGCTACGAAGTTTTTGATTCGAAGCTGGACCCTATTTTAAAGAGGGTGCATGGCGGGAATACAAGACATGCCGGGAAAATTCCGAAACGGATTGGCAGCGGGCTTCAAGAAAAACGCGAATTGGAAAAATTAAAGCAAGCTATGCAGCAGTATATTTTAAATGAGGAATTTGAGAAAGCGGCAGAGACCCGTGATCAAATTCGGCTTTTGGAAAAGCAAAAGCACCGGGAAAAGGGGGAATAGAGCATGTCACTTGAACATTTTATAAGTGAAGCTATCAGTCCCTGGATGAAAAAAGAAGGACCTGATTCAGATATTGTGTTAAGCAGTAGAATCCGGCTGGCCCGAAACCTCGAAAAATATAATTTTCCAGATCTGGCTTCCAAGGAGGAATCAGAGGCTGTTATTCAGACATTAGCGGGGGCTTGTAAGGAAAATAGCTGCGGGAATTTCGGAGAGTTTGAAATTCTTCATCTCGATCAGCTAAAACCTCTCGCAAAAAGGGTATTGGTAGAGAAGCACTTAATCAGCCCTCATCTTGCAGAACAATCAAAGTTTGGTGCAGTGATGCTTAATCATGATGAGTCTGTGAGCATCATGGTCAATGAAGAAGACCATCTCCGGATCCAGTGCCTTTTTTCGGGTTTCCAGCTGAATGAGGCTTTAACCCTCGCAGCTGAATTGGATGACTGGATCGAACAAAAGGTGGATTATGCGTTTGATGAGGAACGAGGCTACCTGACCAGCTGCCCGACGAATGTTGGAACAGGATTGCGTGCTTCTGTTATGATGCATCTGCCAGCTTTGGTCTTAACGAAACAAATCAGCCGTATTATACCGGCAATCAACCAGCTGGGTCTCGTAGTCCGTGGGATATATGGGGAAGGAACGGAAGCTCAGGGCAATGTTTTTCAAATCTCCAACCAGATAACCCTTGGAAAATCAGAAGAAGATATTGTGGAGGATTTGCGGGGTGTCGTCCTTCAGCTTATTCAGCAAGAGAGAACAGCAAGAAAAACTCTGCAGGACGGTTTGAAAATCCAGCTTGAAGACCGGATCTTCAGGTCGTATGGAGTTCTGGCGAACAGCCGGATCATCCAATCGAAGGAAGCTGCACAGTGCCTATCCGACGTCAGGCTGGGAATAGACCTTGGAATTGTTGAAGGAATTTCCCGATCCATATTAAATGAATTAATGATACTTACACAACCGGGCTTTTTGCAGCAATATGCCAATGAAATGTTGAATCCTGATGAGCGTGATATCCGTAGGGCAACGCTAATAAGGGAAAGAATCAAACTTGAAGAAGCTTAAAATTTGAATGGGAGTGTGAATGATTATGATGTTTGGTCGATTTACAGAACGAGCTCAAAAGGTACTTGCGCTGGCACAGGAAGAAGCAATCCGTTTAGGCCATAATAATGTTGGCACCGAGCACATTCTGCTTGGCTTGATCCGTGAGGGTGAAGGAATTGCCGCTAAGGCGCTTCACGTTCTTGGTCTTGGACCTGAAAAGATCCAAAAAGAAGTAGAAACCTTAATTGGACGCGGCCAGGAATCCGTGCAAACCATCCATTACACTCCAAGAGCAAAAAAGGTTATTGAACTATCCATGGATGAAGCCCGTAAACTGGGACATTCTTACGTGGGCACGGAGCACATCCTGCTAGGACTGATCCGTGAGGGTGAAGGAGTGGCAGCCCGTGTACTGAATAATCTCGGAGTGAGCTTGAATAAGGCTCGCCAGCAGGTGCTTCAGCTTCTTGGAAGCAATGAGGCATCATCCAATCACCGGGGTTCTTCTACGAACGCGAACACACCGACACTTGACAGCCTTGCAAGAGATCTGACGGCGATTGCGAAGGATGGAAGCCTTGATCCAGTCATCGGCCGTTCTAAAGAGATTCAAAGGGTCATTGAGGTACTGAGCCGCAGAACGAAGAACAACCCAGTCCTCATCGGTGAGCCGGGTGTTGGTAAAACGGCGATTGCAGAAGGTCTTGCTCAGCAGATTATCAATAATGAAGTTCCGGAAACGCTTCGTGATAAAAGGGTCATGACACTCGATATGGGAACGGTCGTTGCCGGTACCAAGTATCGCGGTGAATTTGAAGACCGTCTCAAGAAAGTCATGGATGAGATCCGCCAGGCGGGGAACATCATTCTATTTATCGATGAGCTGCACACATTGATTGGAGCAGGCGGAGCAGAAGGCGCCATCGATGCATCGAATATTCTTAAACCGGCCCTTGCCCGCGGTGAGCTTCAATGTATCGGAGCGACCACACTGGATGAGTACCGAAAATATATTGAAAAGGATGCAGCGCTTGAACGCCGCTTCCAGCCAATCACAGTAAATGAGCCGACAAAAGATGAAAGTACACAGATTTTGCAAGGTCTCCGCGACCGTTATGAAGCGCATCACCGTGTCACCATTACAGATGATGCCATCGAAGCAGCCGTAACGCTGTCTGATCGTTACATTTCCGATCGCTTCCTACCGGATAAAGCGATTGACCTGATCGACGAGGCAGCTTCCAAAGTGAGACTGCGTTCCTATACTGCACCGCCAAACCTCAAAGAGCTTGAACTGAAGCTTGAAGAAGTTCGCAAGGAGAAAGATGCTGCTGTTCAAAGCCAGGAGTTTGAAAAAGCAGCTTCCTTAAGAGATACTGAGCAGCGTCTTCGCGAGGAACTTGAGAAAACGAAGAACGTATGGAAAGAAAAGCAAGGTCAGGAGAATACAGAGGTAACACCAGAGGATATCGCGCAGGTCGTCTCCAGCTGGACCGGCGTTCCAGTCTCCAAACTGGCTGAAGAAGAAACGGAACGCCTGTTGAAGCTGGAAGAGATTCTTCATAACCGTGTCATAGGGCAAAATGAAGCGGTTCAGTCCATCTCAAAAGCGATTCGCAGAGCCCGTGCCGGCTTGAAAGATCCGAAGCGTCCGATCGGTTCGTTCATCTTCTTGGGACCTACTGGAGTAGGTAAAACCGAGCTGGCCCGTGCGGTAGCCGAATCCCTGTTCGGTGAAGAGGATGCGATCATCCGCATTGATATGTCTGAGTACATGGAGAAACATACGACTTCACGACTCGTTGGTTCACCTCCAGGCTATGTAGGACACGAGGAAGGCGGACAGCTGACAGAGAAAGTACGACGCAAGCCATACTCTGTTATCCTGCTTGACGAGATCGAAAAAGCGCATCCTGAAGTGTTCAACATTCTGCTTCAAGTGCTTGAAGACGGACGCCTGACAGATTCTAAAGGGCGTACAGTAGACTTCCGCAACACCGTCGTCATCATGACATCCAACGTTGGAGCCAGCACGCTCAAGCGCAACAGCTCTCTAGGTTTTACGGTTCACACGGAAGATCAGCAGTATAATGACATGAAAACGAAAGTGATGGCTGAGCTGAAAAAAGCCTTCCGTCCAGAGTTTTTAAACCGTATTGATGAGATTATTGTCTTCCATGCCCTTGAAAAGACACATCTCAAACAGATCGTTACACTTATGGCCGATTCACTTACCAAACGTTTGAAAAATCAGGGCATCGAGATCGAAATCACTGAAGCGGCACTCGATAAGATCACCGATGAAGGCTATGATCCGGAGTACGGAGCGCGTCCATTGCGCAGAGCCCTTCAGCGTAAGATCGAGGATCGCCTGTCAGAAGAACTGCTAAGAGGAAACATCAGCAAAGGAAACACCGTCAAAATTGATGTGGATAATAATGACTTTGTTGTTGAGACCGTCGGTGCTACATCGTAAATGATGGGATTTGTCCAATTGTATAGAAATAAATACAAAAACCCGGGAGGCAGTCACGTCTTCCGGGTTTTTGTCGAATCATTTTCTGTATTTTATCTAAATTCCAAATGCCCCCATTGGAAAGAGAGCCTGCTTTTTTGATAAGATAAAGACAGCAAGATTAAAAAAAGAGAGAATGGTCCAGCTGCTCCATAGCAGTCTGGAAATAGAGGAGAAATGGATGGCCAAAAACAAGTCTGTTTTTATGTGCCAGGAATGTGGGTATGAATCACCGAAATGGATGGGAAAATGCCCGGGATGCAACAAATGGAACACAATGGTGGAAGAAGTCATCAAGCGTGATACCCAGACAAGAGGCCTGACAACTTCTTCGGCTTCAGGCACCCAGCAAAAGCCCCAATCCATAGTTGATATAAAAAGTGAACAGGAGCCGCGCATCAACACTCATACGATTGAGCTGAACCGGGTGCTCGGCGGAGGGATTGTTCCTGGTTCATTGGTGCTCGTTGGAGGAGATCCTGGAATCGGGAAGTCCACCCTTCTGCTGCAAACCTCGGCAAAACTGGCCCAGCACGGGCAAAAAGTGCTTTATATTTCAGGTGAAGAATCAGTAAAACAGACGAAACTCCGGTCTGATCGGCTAAATATATCGGCGGGAGATCTTTTTGTCCTGGCTGAAACTGACCTTGATCTTATTGAAAAAGCCGTAACAGAAATCAATCCGTCGATCGTCATTATCGACTCCATACAGACGGTCTACCGTCCGGAGGTCACAAGTGCCCCGGGAAGTGTCTCTCAGGTCCGGGAGTGCACGTCCCATTTTATGAGGATTGCCAAGACGAAAGGGATTGCTATTTTTATCGTCGGACACGTAACGAAGGAAGGTGCGATTGCCGGACCGAGAATGCTTGAGCATATGGTGGATGCGGTGCTTTACTTTGAAGGTGAGAGGCATCACACGTACCGAATCTTGCGTGCAGTCAAAAACCGCTTTGGATCAACCAATGAGATCGGCGTGTTTGAGATGAAGGAGCTTGGGCTGTCAGAAGTCCTCAATCCTTCTGAAATTTTTCTTGAGGAGCGTTCAAAAGGAGTAGCCGGATCGACTGTTGTTGCTTCTTTGGAAGGAACAAGGCCCATGCTTGTAGAAATACAGGCATTAGTATCTCCTACAAGTTTTGGAAATCCGAGAAGGATGGCAACAGGCATCGATCATAACCGAGTCTCATTGCTTATGGCGGTCCTTGAAAAAAGGGTGGGCCTCCTGCTTCAGAATCAGGATGCCTATTTAAACGTCGCCGGCGGTGTGCGTCTGGATGAACCAGCTGTTGATCTGGCCGTTGCCGTAAGCATAGCATCGAGCTTTCGGGATGCTCCTACCCGGCCGACAGATGTTATGATCGGGGAAGTCGGCCTGACAGGAGAAGTGCGCCGGGTTTCAAGAATCGACCAGCGGATTCATGAAGCTGCGAAACTTGGTTTCGAGCGGGCGATTATCCCGGATAAAAACCTCGGGGGATGGACAATCCCTAAAGGAATTGAAGTGATTGGTGTGTCTACTGTTGAAGAGGCATTGCACTATACTTTGGGAGGATAAGGTATGGATCATATACTAAGAGAAGCGATCATCAGCAACATGCTCCAGCTCGTTGCGCCAGGAACACCCCTCAGAGAGGGTATAGACAATGTACTCCGCGCCAATACTGGCGGCCTCATTGTTGTCGGCTATAATGATAAAGTTACACAGCTTGTTGACGGAGGATTCTCCATCAACTGTAAATATTCCCCGGCATCTCTTTATGAGCTCGCTAAGATGGATGGAGCCATCATCCTGAGTGAAGATGCCTCTCGCATCCTATATGCCAATACGCAATTGGTGCCTGACACGTCTATTCCGTCTACCGAAACCGGAATCCGGCACAGGACTGCTGAGCGTGTAGCCCGGCAGACCGGAAATCTTGTTATATCGATATCTCAGAGACGTAATGTCATCACACTCTATCAAGGTGTGATCCGCTATTCATTGAAAGACATCGGTGTCATTTTAACAAAAGCAAACCAGGCCATCCAGACCCTCGAAAAATACAAGGTTGTGTTCGACCAGAGCGTAACAAACCTTGGTGCTCTTGAATTTGAGGAGCTTGTGACATTTCAGGAGGTCTCCCAGGTCATCCACCGTATTGAAATGGTTCTAAGAATAAAGAGCGAAATCATAAAATATGTTAATGAATTGGGTGTAGAGGGAAGATTAATACGGATGCAGATGGAAGAACTTGTATCTAACATAGAAGATGAGGCAGTTCTTTTAATCAAAGATTATGTAAAAGACAGAAAACATGACCCGGCACACATTCTCCGTCAGCTCAAAAAGCTTTCCAGCGACGAGCTGTTTGATGAAAATGTCATTGTGAAACTGCTGGGACACTCCCCTTCTTCCAATGTGCAGGATGAAACCGTTCATCCGCGTGGCTACCGCATCCTTTCAAAGATTCCAAGGCTGCCGACGCTCATTGTGGAAAATTTAATCGGAACATTCGACAGTCTTCCGAGTATTTTGCGAGCTTCTATCAAAGAGCTGGATGAAGTAGAGGGCATCGGAGAAATCCGTGCCAAGAAAATTAAAGAAGGCCTGAAACGGATTCAGGAGCAGCTTTTTGTAGACAGGCATATATAAATGGGTAATTTTTATGGAAATTATCAAAAGAGCACGTTTCAAAACAGACAATCTGTAAATAATGGTTAAGGGAGGTGAAATGCATGCTTAAAAGATTTGTACAGCTGTTTTTTGTTGTTGTTGGTGGCATGCTTGGTTTTATCTATGTCCCTGACATTATCCGTATTCTCAATTTGGGTGATCTGCCGTCAGAATTGACTTCATCTTATGCGGGCGCCGTCTTAGGGGCACTTATATTCTTTTTATCTACGTTTTGGGTGACTGATTATATTGTTGGGCTGATCCGGTGGGTGGAAGAAACCGTCGTAAAAGCTCCGGTCACTGATGTTCTTTTTGGAACGATGGGACTTATATTCGGACTTATAGTTGCTTTTTTTGTACAACTTCCTCTTAATAACATCAATATTGTGGTGTTCAGTTCGGTTCTGCCCATATTTCTAACGTTGTTATTAGGCTACCTCGGTTTCCAGGTTGGTTTTAAAAAGCGGGATGAGCTGATTAATCTGTTCTCCATTAACCGCTCAGGAAAAGAACGGAAAAAGGATACGGAAGAAGAAAAGCTTAAAGGAAAATATAAGATTCTAGATACGAGCGTCATCATTGACGGAAGAATCGCGGATATCTGCCAGACCGGTTTCCTTGAAGGCCCGCTCATTATTCCTCGCTTTGTGCTGGAAGAACTTCAGCATATTGCCGACTCGTCCGATGTATTGAAACGGAACAGAGGAAGGCGCGGACTTGATATTCTCAACCGCATCCAAAAGGAACTCTCCATCAAAGTGGAGATCTACGAAGGCGACTTTGAAGAAGTGAGCGAAGTGGACAGCAAATTGGTGAAACTCGCCCAGCTTCTGTCCGGTATCGTTGTAACGAATGATTTTAATTTAAACAAAGTATGCGAGCTTCAAAATGTGTTAGTATTGAACATAAATGACCTTGCCAACGCGGTTAAACCGGTCGTATTGCCTGGTGAAGAATTGATCGTGCAGGTGATAAAAGACGGCAAGGAGCATAACCAGGGTGTTGGCTATCTTGATGACGGAACGATGATCGTGGTGGAAGAAGGCCGAAACTATATCGGTAAGACCATCGATGTCCTCGTGACGAGTGTACTGCAGACTTCTGCGGGACGGATGATTTTTGCCAAGCCGAAACTTCTGGAGAAAGCTTTATAATTAACGAGCTTACAAGAGAGCCATGGATTTCTCTGTACGCGGTATAGTGTGGTGGAGAAGGTTGTTGGAATATAGCGTAGTCATTCCTGCTGCAGGCCAGGGAAAAAGGATGAATGCAGGAAAGAACAAACAATGGATCGAACTGAACGGGAGACCGCTCATTGCTCATACACTTTCTGTATTTGAGCAAGATCCGTGGTGCCGGGAAATCATCCTGGCTGTGAATCGGTTAGAACAGGCTCAATTTCAAGAATTGGCTGAAAATGGGCGTTTTCAAAAGATTGCCCGGATTGTTGAAGGCGGGGCAGAACGGCAGCACAGTGTTTTTGAAGGATTAAAAGCAGTGCAGCACACGGACCTGGCACTGATTCATGATGGTGCACGCCCTTTTGTGGAAAGAGAAAACATTCATGAACTTGTGCTGAAAGCGAATGAAACAGGAGCGGCCATTTTGGCTGTTCCTTTAAAAGATACGGTAAAAAAAGCAACAGGCGGAACCGTGAGTGAAACGGTAGACCGTGCGAGCTTGTGGGCTGTCCAGACCCCACAAGCTTTTCGTCTTCCCGTCGCACTGGACGCTCACCGGGTGGCAGCTGAAGCTGATTTTCTCGGCACGGACGATGCCAGCCTCGTAGAAAAAATGAACTACCCTGTATCCATCGTCGAGGGAGATTATTTAAACATTAAATTAACAACGGTGCATGACATACTATTCGCCAATGCCATTTTGGCACAAAGGGAGAGGGAAAAACATGATTCGAGTGGGACAAGGCTATGATGTACACCAGCTCGTCGAAGGGCGCCCTCTGATTATCGGAGGTATCACTATTCCTTATGAAAAGGGGCTGCTCGGCCATTCAGACGCTGATGTTCTGCTTCATGCCGTAACCGACGCGTTGCTCGGAGCAGCGGGTGAAGGCGATATCGGCAAGCATTTTCCGGACACGGATGAGGCTTTTAAAGATGCGGATTCTAAAAAACTGCTTCAGGAGTCGTGGGAATTTGTAAAGAACAAAGGCTTTATTCTAGGAAACGTCGATTGCACAATCATTGCGCAAAAGCCAAAGATGGCTCCATATATTGAAGAGATGCGAAGTGTAATCGCCGGAATTTTCGGAGCAGAAACGGACCAGATTAATGTGAAAGCGACAACGACTGAGAAGCTGGGTTTTACAGGCCGCAGTGAAGGGATCGCCGCAAACGCAGTCATCCTTATTACAAAAATATAGACAAAGTGTTACAATGGGAAAAGCAAAAAAATATCGAGGTGGAATTGAAATGTCAAACGAAGTAAGGGTAAGGTATGCACCAAGCCCAACAGGACATTTGCATATAGGGAACGCAAGAACAGCATTGTTTAACTATTTGTTTGCCCGCCACAATAACGGCAAGCTTATCATCCGTATTGAGGATACTGACCAAAAACGAAACATCCAGGGCGGAGTGGAAAGCCAGCTGACGTACTTAAAATGGCTGGGCATCGATTGGGATGAAAGCATAGATGTAGGCGGGGAGTATGGACCGTATACTCAGATGGAGCGCCTGGATATTTACAAAAAATACTATGAGGACTTGTTAGACCGCGGTCTGGCTTATCCTTGCTACTGTACTGAGGAAGAGCTAGAAGCATCACGTGAGGAACAGGTCGCTAAAAATGAAACTCCGCACTATTCAGGCAAATGCCGCCATTTGACGGAAGATGAGCGTAAAGCGCTGGAAGCGGAAGGAAGAAAGCCAAGTATTCGTTTTGCTGTGCCGGCAGACCATACGTATGCGTTTGATGATATGGTAAAAGGTCATGTTTCGTTTGATTCCAACGGGATCGGCGACTATGTCATCGTGAAAAAAGACGGCATTCCGACTTATAACTTTGCAGTTGCCATAGATGATCACTTGATGAAGATCTCTCACGTATTGCGTGGAGATGATCATATCTCCAATACACCGAAACAGCTTATGGTATATGAAGCGTTTGGCTGGGAGCCGCCGGTGTTTGGCCATATGACGCTCATTTTTAATGAAAACCGCAAGAAACTGAGCAAACGCGATGAGTCCATCATCCAGTTTATTGAACAGTACGAACAGCTGGGATACATTCCTGAAGCTTTGTTCAACTTCATTACCTTGCTTGGCTGGTCTCCGGTTGGAGAAGAAGAGATCTTCACGAAGGAAGAGTTCATTGAAATCTTTGATCCTTCCAGACTGTCAAAAGCACCCGCTATTTTTGACAAGCAGAAGCTGCTTTGGGTAAACAACCAATACATGAAAAAGCAAGACCTTGAAACAGTGATGGAACTTACCCTTCCGCATCTTATTGAAGCAGGAAGGCTCAAAGAGAACATGACTGAGGAAGACCGCGAGTGGGCATCCAAGCTCATCGCCCTCTATCAGGAAAAATTAAGCTATGGCGCTGAGATCGTGGAACAGACAGATGTCTTCTTTAAGGATCAGATTGAATATGAAGAAGAAGCGCTTGAAGTTTTGAAAGGCGAAACGGTTCCTGAAGTCATCGCTGCCTTTAAAGGCCATGTCGAAGCGATCACGGATTTCTCTGCGGAGGAAGTGAAAGCGGCGATTAAAGCGACACAAAAGGAAACGAAGCAAAAAGGGAAAAATCTGTTCATGCCGATTCGCGTGGCGACTACAGGCCAGACGCATGGTCCAGATCTACCTCAAGCTATCTCATTGTTTGGCAAGGAAGAGATCCTGAAACGCCTGGATAAAACAGCATCCCGCCTATCATAATTTTTTGTCAGGCAAAATTAGTTAACATTTTGCTCCTAATGTAATATATTAAAAGAAATTAATTACAGCGACAGCAAGGATGAGGAGAGTAAGTTTGCCATTTTCCTATCAGAGAGAACCGCCATGGGCTGAGAGCGGTTTATGAAAAGGAAACTGAAATGCACCTCGGAGCCTTTTATCGAACCGATACAGTAGATAAAAGCGGCCCTCCACGTTACGGAGTACAAGGGGAACAGCAAAAATACGGCATTATATTCCGTTTTTGCTGTTAAACAGAGTGGAACCGCGCAAAAAGCGTCTCTGTGCATACGCACAGTGGCGCTTTTTTTGCTGGAGCGGGCAGAGCAAGGGCCATGGATAAGTTTACTGGCGGAAATGAAGGGTTTACTGTCCGAAAGTGCACATTTACTGTCTAAAATGAAAATTTACTGGCGAAAAGCACACGTTTACCGGCCGAATGGGGATTACGGTAAACTAGCGGTTCAGCAGCTGCAGGAGCTTCAGCTTTTCTCGATCCAGCTTCAGCAGGCAGGGCCTCGGCCGCTTCACACTCCCACCACAACACAAAAAGCGTGTTGCTGTGTAAGTGTTCCACCGTCTTTCGGCCCTAAACGCCTGCTTCAGCTTTTCTAACTAAGGGGGGATTACAATGTGGAAACGCATGAGGGAGGATATACAGGCTGTCTTTGAGAATGATCCGGCAGCGCGCAGCAAGCTGGAGGTGGTTCTTACCTACTCTGGCCTGCATGCAATATGGGCACATCGGCTGGCACATAAGTTGTTCAAACGAAACTTTTTGTTTTGGGCCCGCGTCGTTTCGCAGATCAGCCGCTTTTTTACAGGAATTGAGATTCATCCGGGTGCACAGATCGGGCACCGGTTTTTTATAGACCATGGTATGGGTGTGGTCATAGGGGAGACCTGTATTATCGGTAATGATGTTACCTTGTATCAGGGGGTAACACTTGGTGGTACTGGTAAAGAAAAAGGGAAACGCCACCCGACCATTGAGGACCATGCTTTAATTGCGACAGGTGCAAAAGTATTGGGATCCATCACAATTGGGAAACATTCTAAGGTAGGAGCAGGATCTGTTGTTTTGCGGGATGTACCTCCGAATTCGACAGTTGTTGGGATTCCTGGTCGGATTGTTATCCAGGATGGAATGAAAATTGGCAAAGAACTGGATCATTGTAACCTGCCTGATCCGGTGGCCTCTCAGTTCAGAGAGGTTCAGCAAGAGCTGGAACGATTGCAGGAAGAGATTGAACGTTTACGAAAGGGAAGTGAAGTACGATGAGTTTAGTTATTTATAATACGTTGACGCGTCAAAAAGAGGTATTCAAACCTCTCGAAGAAGGGAAAGTAAAGATGTATGTATGCGGACCAACCGTCTACAATTATATTCATATTGGCAACGCGCGTCCGGCCATCGTCTTTGATATCGTAAGACGCTATCTCGAATATCGGGGCTATGATGTAAACTTTATTTCCAACTTTACGGATGTGGATGACAAACTCATTAAGGCGGCAAAAGAGCTTGGTACTGGTGTGCCGGCAGTCGCAGAGCGTTTTATCCAATCCTATCATGAAGATGTTTGCGCGTTGGGTGTACAAAAAGCGGACCACCATCCGCGGGTGACCGAAACGATGCCTGAAATCATTGATTTTATCAGCAAGCTGATTGAAAAAGGTTATGCATATGAAGCAAAAGGCGATGTTTATTTTAAAACCCGCTCGTTTGAAGGATATGGCAAGCTTTCTCATCAGTCGATCGATGACCTTCGTTCGGGTGCACGTATCGAAGTGGGTGAAATTAAGAAGGATCCGTTGGATTTCGCATTGTGGAAAGCGGCGAAAGAAGGGGAGATCTTCTGGGAAAGCCCTTGGGGCAATGGACGTCCGGGATGGCATATCGAGTGCTCGGCCATGGCTAAAAAATACCTTGGTGATTCCATTGATATTCATGGCGGCGGCCAGGATCTTACCTTTCCGCATCACGAAAATGAGATTGCTCAGTCTGAAGCCCTGAACGAAGCACCGATGGCCAAGTATTGGATGCATAACGGCTATATTAATATCAATAACGAAAAAATGTCCAAATCGCTTGGGAATTTTGTTCTCGTCCATGACATGATCAAAGAATATGATCCTCAAGTCATCCGCTTTTTCATGATGGCGGTTCACTACCGAAATCCGATCAATTTCAGTGATGAACTGCTTCAAAGCGCACATGCCAGTTTGAGTCGAATCCGTACAGCATACGAGAACTTGAAACACAGACAGGAAGTCAGTGCTGACCTGGCGGAAGATACAGCAGTTTGGGAAGCGAAAGTTTCGCAGTTTAAAAAGGACTTCATTTCTGAGATGGATGATGATTTTAATACAGCCAACGGAATTGCTGTCTTGTTTGACGCGGCTAGGGAAGCTAACGTTTACCTGCAGTCTGAAAACACATCCAAAAGTGTGCTGTCTGATTTTATCACCCTCTTTGAAGAGCTTACCGGGGTACTTGGTTTGGCCCTGTCAGCAGAAAAAGAACTGCTTGATGAAGAAATTGAAGCACTGATCGAAGAACGCAACAAATCAAGAAAAGACCGTAATTTTGCGAGAGCAGATGAAATTCGTGACCAGCTGAAGGATATGAACATCATCCTGGAGGATACTCCGCAGGGTGTCCGCTGGAAGAGGCAATAAATGAGCAGACAGATTTCGAGTTCGGATATAAAACAACTGAACGGGATGACGCTGGCTTACATGGGAGATGCTGTACTTGAAACATTTGTACGGCATCACCTCATCCATACCGGCCAGGTGAAACCGAACCGGCTTCATACCCTGGCAACCAAATATGTTTCAGCCAAGGCCCAGGCTTCTGTTGTTCTTCGCTTGCTTGACGAGAAATTTTTTGACGAAGAGGAAGTTAGTGTCATTATGCGGGGCAGAAACGCAAAGCAAGGTTCCGTGCCCAAAAACACAGATGTACAAACGTACAGGTATGGGACAGGCTTTGAAGCGATTATTGGCTATCATCATCTGCTTGGGAATGAAGAGCGGTTACAGACCATTTTTGAAAAAGTAGTTTCTTTCGTCGAACAGGCGGGAGAGGGAGGAAAAAAATGAGCGAAGAATTTATTATTGGCAGAAACCCTGTACTTGAGGTATTGCGTGCGGGAAGAGACATAAACAAAATATTTGTAGGTGAAGGCTCACAGAAAGGGCCGGTCAGCCAGGTCATTCATATGGCGAAGGAGAACAATGTCCTCGTGCAGTTTGTTCCGAAGCGCAAACTCGATCTGCTGAGTGACGGGGGCAATCACCAAGGAGTGATCGCTGCAGTTGCCGCATACGAATATTCAGAGATCGATGATTTATTTAAAAAAGCAGAGGAAAAAGGTGAAGAGCCTTTCTTCATCATCCTTGATGAGATTGAAGATCCCCACAACCTCGGATCCATTATGCGTACGGCAGACGCAGCAGGCGCCCACGGAATTATCATCCCTAAGCGGAGGGCGGTCGGATTGACGGCCGCTGTAGCAAAAGCCTCAACTGGAGCGATCGAATATATTCCGGTCGTGCGTGTGACCAACATCGTACAAACAATGAAAGAGCTTAGGGAGCGCGGCATTTGGTTTGTAGGAGCCGATATGAAAGGAAAGGAAGATTACAGGGAAGCCGGACTTGATATGCCAATCGGACTTGTCATCGGAAGTGAAGGCAAGGGCATGGGCAGGCTGGTTAAAGATACGTGTGACTTTCTTGTACGGCTGCCGATGGAAGGGAAAGTTACTTCTCTCAATGCTTCAGTCGCAGCCGGCCTTTTATTGTATGAGGTTTACCGCAAACGCCATCCGCTGTCATCTAATGGATAGTATTTTACTCGTTGATGGCTATAATGTCATAGGCGCCTGGCCTGAACTCCGGTCATTAAAGGATACGGACTTTGCAAAAGCACGCGATATACTGATTGAAAAAATGGCAGAGTATCAGGCCTTTACAGGCTGCCGGGTCATCATTGTATTCGATGCCCATATGGTAGCTGGAATGGAGAAGAAAGCAAAGAATTACAAGGTTGAAGTGATTTTCACAAGGGAAAACGAAACGGCCGATGAAAGAATCGAGAGGCTGGCTTCAGAGTACAAAAATGTGAATACACGCATCTTTGTAGCAACCTCCGATTATACGGAGCAATGGGTTGTTTTTGCCAAAGGCGCTTTAAGAAAGTCATCCCGAGAGCTAAAGGTCGAAATGGACGATATAGAGAAAAGAATTGAGCGGAAAGTCAAGAAAGCGAGAGAACGAAACTTTTCCAGCATCTCCCTGTCCGAGGAAGTAGCTGAAATATTCGAAAAATGGCGAAGAGGTCAAAAATAAACAATCTTGACGCTTTTTCATGACATGCTGTATAATATTGTTATATTTTGCCTTGCATTCAGGCTCTGACGGGGGGATTGTCGTGAGCATTTACCTCAAAGAAATGACGGTTCTGGATTATGAACAGATTGAAGATGAAAGTCTGGTTGAACATGTCCATGAAGGAGACAGTGCTGCACTGGAATTTTTAATTAACAAGTATAAAAATTTCGTGCGCGCAAAAGCTAGATCCTACTTTTTAATCGGAGCTGACCGGGAGGATATTATCCAGGAAGGCATGATTGGCCTTTATAAGGCAATCAGGGATTATAAAGAGGACAAGCTTTCATCCTTTAAGGCTTTTGCCGAACTGTGCATCACGCGGCAAATGATAACGGCTATTAAGACAGCCACAAGGCAGAAACATATTCCGCTCAATTCCTATGTATCATTGGACAAGCCGATCTATGATGAAGAATCGGACAGGACGCTGATGGATGTAATTTGCGGGACGAAGGTTACGGATCCGGAAGAGTTGATCATTAACCAGGAAGAGTTTGATGATATTGAACTGAAAATGGGAGAGATATTGAGTGACCTCGAGCGGAAAGTGCTGATGCTCTACCTGGACGGAAGGTCGTATCAGGAAATTTCGATCGATCTGGACAGGCATGTGAAATCGATCGACAATGCATTGCAGCGGGTGAAGAGGAAGCTCGAACGATATCTTGAGTTAAGAGAAATAACGTTATAAGCAGGGATCCCCCTGCTTTTCTTTTTTTATTTCAATAAAGTTTTCCGGAACGCGAAAGGGCACGATCTTCTCTCATGAGCCGTTCCGACCTTCATTGACAAGCCTTTTGGGCTGTGATAATGTGGTAAAAGTAGTATAGATATTGTGGATGAGTGGGTCTTAACAGCATGGAAGGTGTTATTATGCGAAAAAAAGTTATTTTAGCCTGCGGTCAATGCAACAGCCGAAATTATACCACCATGAAAAACCAGGCAGAAAATCCTGAACGTATCGAGGTTAAAAAGTTTTGCAGTCATTGCAATTCGCACACTACCCACAAAGAAACGAAATAAAAGGCTGGCTAGCCGGCTGTTTTCAAAGTAAGAAAGGTAAGACTGTGAGGAATTCGGCAGGGCTATGTCTAGCTGCAGCGCCCACCCAGATCGCTTCCGCTTTTCTTACTCATATATCAATCAGGTAATGGGGGTAACATGATGGCTGACATTGCTGAAAAAACAAGGAAATCACCTGCAAAGTTTTTATCCGATGTTAAGAAGGAAATGAAAAAGGTAAGCTGGCCGAAACGTGATGAGCTGATCCGCTATACAACTATAACGGTCGTAACAGTGGTTTTGATGGCAATCTTTTTCTGGGCAGTTGATCTTGGTATTTCGAAGCTTATTGAACTCATTTTAGACTAGTTTGATTATATAGAAACATAACTGGATACAATGCTAGAGTATATCCGCTTAGGAGGGAAAGGACACGGGTTGTCCCGATGAATATGGAAAAAAACTGGTATGTCGTTCATACTTATTCAGGGTATGAAAACAAAGTGAAAACGAACCTGGAAAAGCGCGTGGAATCAATGGGAATGTCGGACAAGATCTTCCGTGTACTGGTTCCTGTTGAAGAAGAAACAGAAATCAAGAACGGCAAAACAAAAACCGCTATGAAAAAGGTGTTTCCTGGATATGTTTTGACTGAAATGGTCATGACGGATGATTCATGGTATGTGGTTCGAAATACGCCGGGTGTTACAGGATTCGTCGGATCTGCAGGAGCGGGTTCAAAACCGACTCCGCTCTTGCCTGAAGAGGTTGAACACATTCTTAAAGGCATGGGCATGGAAGAGCCTCGCATCGAAGTGGATTATGAGCTGAAGGAAGCGGTCAAAGTTAAAGAAGGACCGTTTGCTGACTTTGTCGGTACCATCGAAGAAATCGATCCGACAAAACGAAAACTCAAAGTTCACGTGAATATGTTTGGCCGCGAAACCCCGGTTGAATTAGATTTCAACCAGGTCGTCAAGCTTTAATTTTTGAAGTAATTTCAAAAACACTTGAAATCCAACTTAAAAAGTGATAGACTTTTTAATGTTTGATATTTCTAAACAACTGCTTTCTCCTAAGCAAGGGGGAAGCGTATTTTTGAGTGGGAGGGTATATCATACCCATATACCACATCACGGACTTAAGGAGGTGTGTCGCGTGGCTAAAAAGGTTATTAAAATGGTAAAGCTTCAGATCCCTGCTGGCAAAGCAAATCCGGCACCACCGGTTGGACCTGCACTAGGACAAGCTGGTGTTAACATCATGGGATTCTGTAAAGAGTTTAACGCTCGTACTGCTGATCAAGCTGGTTTAATCATTCCGGTTGAAATCACGGTTTTTGAAGACCGTTCATTTACATTCATCACTAAAACTCCTCCGGCTGCTGTTCTACTTAAAGTAGCTGCTGGAATCGAGTCTGGTTCAGGTGAGCCGAACAAGAAAAAAGTTGCAACTGTAAAACGTGATAAAGTTCGCGAAATTGCAGAATCAAAAATGCCTGACCTAAACGCTGCAAATGTTGAATCTGCAATGCGTATGGTTGAAGGTACAGCACGCAGCATGGGAATTGTTATCGAAGACTAATTCTAATGCTTCCAAAGGGTTGCGAGTAAAGGAGACATCCTACCGGTAACGGTTCGCAACCTTTATTAATGGAACCAAAGCCGGACGGAACGCGCGATAATCATCGGCGTTCCCAAAAAGGCATGGCGGCCTCAAAATCTCGAGAGACCGCTTAAGTGGGAGGAATATCCGCTAAACCACATAAGGGAGGAAATTTTTACAATGGCTAAAAAAGGAAAGAAATACCAAGAAGCGGCTAAATTAGTAGACCGCCAAAAATCTTATGAAGCTTCTGAAGCAATCGAGCTTGTTAAAAAGACTGCGACAGCTAAGTTTGATGAGTCTGTAGAAGTAGCAGTACGTCTTGGAGTAGATCCTAAGAAAGCGGACCAACAAGTTCGTGGCGCTGTAGTACTTCCGCACGGAACTGGCAAAACTCAACGTGTGCTAGTATTTGCTAAAGGCGAAAAAGCGAAAGAAGCAGAAGCTGCTGGAGCAGATTTCGTAGGCGATACTGACTACATCAACAAAATCCAACAAGGTTGGTTTGATTTTGATGTAATCGTAGCAACACCGGACATGATGGCTGAAGTTGGCCGTCTTGGACGCGTATTAGGGCCAAAAGGTTTAATGCCTAACCCTAAAACGGGTACAGTTACATTTGAAGTTGAAAAAGCGGTTAACGATATTAAAGCTGGTAAAGTAGAATATCGTGTAGATAAAGCTGGAAACATTCACGTGCCGATCGGTAAAGTTTCTTTCGACAACGACAAGTTGGCTGAGAACCTTGGTACAATCATCGACACATTGCTTAAAGTGAAACCAGCTGCTGCGAAAGGGACTTATGTTCGTAACGTAGCAATCTCTTCAACAATGGGACCTGGAATCAAAGTTAACCCATCTAACTTTTCTCTTAAAAAATAGTTGACACACATTAATTAGACTGTTATAGTTGTTAATGTTGTAAATAAATATCTATGTCATGCCGTAGACAGCGGGGGCTTAATGCTTAATTATCCTGCCGAGGTGTGTAGCACAGAATAAATCAATTATTGATTGCTTAATTTCTGACACTACGCCTTCATGTCTAACATGAAGGCTTTTCTTATGGCTACGGTATGAAGATGACTAGACTATTCTACAGGAGGTGTAAGGATGAGCAGTATTCTTGAAACTAAGAAGCAATTGGTTTCTGATATCGCTGGACAATTGCGTGAGAGCAAATCAACAATTCTTGTTGACTATCGCGGTTTGACTGTAGCGGCAGTAACTGAGCTTCGTAAACAACTTCGTGATGCTGGGATCGAGTTTAAAGTATACAAAAACTCAATGGCTCGACGTGCAGCTGACGAAACTGGCTTATCTGAGCTTAACGAGCATTTGGTTGGTCCTACAGCGATTGCGTTCAGCAATGACGATGTAGTAGCTCCAGCTAAAATTCTTAACAACTTTGCTAAGGAAAATGATGCTCTTGAGATCAAAGCAGGTGTAATTGAAGGCCGTATCGCATCGGTTGAGGAAGTTAAAGCTCTTGCAGATCTTCCATCACGCGAAGGACTTCTTTCTATGGTACTCAGCGTGCTTCAAGCGCCAATTCGCAACTTTGCGTTGGTTACTAAAGCAGTTGCTGAACAAAAGGAAGAACAAGGCGCATAAGCTTTGCGTTTTAACTGATTTATAGATTTAACTAACTAAGGAGGAAATTATAATGTCTAAAGAAATCATTGAAAGCTTAAAAACTATGACAGTTTTAGAACTTAACGACCTAGTTAAGGCAATTGAAGAAGAGTTTGGTGTTACTGCTGCAGCTCCTGTAGCTGTAGCTGGTGGAGCTGCTGGTGCAGAGGCTGCTGCTGAGCAAACTGAGTTTGATTTAGTTCTTACAAGCGCTGGCGCTTCTAAGATCAAAGTTATCAAAGTAGTTCGTGAGCTTACAGGCCTTGGTCTTAAAGAAGCTAAAGAACTAGTTGACGGCGCTCCAAGCAATGTTAAAGAAGGCATTGCTAAAGAAGAAGCTGAAGAAATGAAAGCTAAACTTGAAGAAGTTGGAGCTTCTGTAGAAGTTAAGTAATTTTAAATCAAAAAGGGTTCGCCAACAGGCGGACCTTTTTATTTGGAAGATAAGAAAGCATGAAAACTATGGAGTATTCGGCGCAGTATTGTCCAGCTCCAGCGCCCAGGGCTGAAAACGTATTTCTTGTTTTCAGCATAAGTCCTCGGAGGACGAATTGAAAAACCACAATTCGTCTTAGGTCGCTTCACTCTTGCCCCTCAACACAAAAAGCGTGTTTCTGTGCATGAGTTCCGGCGCTTGTCGGACTTAAACGGGGCACTTGCGCTTATCTTGAGTAATCTTGGTCATACTGATAACAGGAATTCCTTTTAAGGAAAGGAAGATGAACATGGGTGGTCATTATTATTCTGAGCGGCCGGACGTAAAGAGCGATCCGAAAAACTGGACGTTTACGCTTAGAAACCATGAGTTCAAATTCACATCTGATTCCGGTGTCTTTTCAAAAAAGGAAGTGGACTTCGGAAGCCGATTGCTGATTGAAGAATTTGTATCTCCGGGAATTGAAGGAGATTATTTGGATGTTGGATGCGGCTATGGACCGATTGGACTCGCGATTGCTAAAGAAAATTCTGGCCGGCGTGTGCTGATGGTGGACATTAACGAGCGCGCCCTGGAATTGTCTGCGGAAAACGCGAAGAAAAACGGGATCTCCAACATCGAAGTGCGAAAAAGCAGCCTGTTTGAAAATGTTGCAGAAATGGGATTTGCGGCCATTCTTACAAACCCGCCCATCCGTGCAGGAAAAAAGGTTGTCCATCAGCTGTTTGAAGATTCGTATGATAAATTGCAGACTGATGGGGAATTATGGATCGTCATTCAAAAGAAACAAGGTGCTCCATCTGCGATTGAAAAACTTCAGTCCGTATTTGCGGAAGTGGAGACTGTTTCAAAAAGTAAAGGGTACTATATTATTCGAGCGATAAAACGTTGACTCTGTATGGAGTCTATGCTAATATTATAAAATGCCAATGAATTCACATTTTCTGCCCTTGTGTTCAAATGCAGAAAAAACCTCGATATTATAACCTTTTAAGGTATATCAAGAGAAGAATTTGGACAAAATTATATAATCTGTTGCTCGATTGAAATTGTGGTTTTTATAAAAACCCTTTTTCTTTTTGTCTTTCTGACATTCAATAATAGAATGTTAGAGTATATAGGAACAAGAAAAAACGCTGGATTTGAGGGGTGAATCAGTTGACAGGTCAACTAGTTCAGTTTGGACGCCACCGCCAACGAAGAAGTTACGCAAGAATTAGCGAAGTGCTTGAATTACCGAACTTAATCGAAATTCAAACTGCTTCCTATCAATGGTTTCTTGATGAGGGACTGCGTGAAATGTTCCAGGACATTTCGCCGATTGAAGATTTCACTGGAAATCTCGTGCTAGAGTTTATTGACTATAGTCTCGGAGAGCCAAAGTATCCTGTGGAAGAATCAAAAGAGCGTGATGTAACTTATGCTGCGCCGCTTCGTGTAAAGGTGCGTCTCATTAATAAAGAGACTGGCGAAGTGAAAGAGCAAGAAGTATTTATGGGAGATTTCCCGTTAATGACAGATACAGGCACGTTTGTGATCAACGGTGCTGAACGTGTAATTGTTTCCCAGCTTGTTCGTTCACCAAGTGTCTATTACAGTGAAAAGATTGATAAAAACGGTAAAAGGGGTTTCACTGCCACTGTTATACCAAACCGAGGTGCCTGGCTTGAGTTCGAAACAGACGCCAAAGATATAGTATATGTGCGCATTGACCGCACTAGGAAAATTCCTATTACCGTATTGCTTCGCGCATTAGGGTTTGGGTCTGATCAAGAAATCATCGACTTGCTTGGGGAAGATGAGTATTTAAGAAATACCCTTGATAAAGACAATACAGAAGGTACGGAAAAAGCACTCCTAGAAATCTATGAGCGCCTTCGCCCCGGCGAACCTCCTACTGTTGATAACGCCAAGAGTTTGTTAGACTCACGCTTCTTTGATCCGAAGCGTTATGATCTTGCAAGTGTAGGACGTTATAAAATCAATAAAAAGCTTCATATTAAAAACCGCTTATTCAACCAAAAGCTGGCTGAAACCCTGGCTGATCCAGAAACGGGCGAAGTGCTTGCTGAAGCAGGGACACTACTCGACCGCCGTACGCTGGACAAGATACTTCCTTATCTTGAGAACGGCATTGGTTTCCGTCATGTGACTCCGGCAGGCGGGGTAGCTGAAGATCAGGATATTCCGCTTCAGTCTATTAACATTTATGCTCCGGATGATGCTGATGGAGAGCGCGTTATTAAAGTAATTGGCAATGCTTATGTTGAGAAATCAGTTAAGAACATTACGGTTTCTGACATCATTGCATCTATTAACTACTTCTTCAACTTGCTTCATAGTGTTGGTAATACAGATGATATTGACCACCTTGGAAACCGCCGCTTGCGCTCTGTGGGCGAGCTTCTCCAAAATCAGTTCCGCATCGGGTTGTCCCGTATGGAACGTGTTGTTCGCGAACGTATGTCGATACAAGATACAAATGCGATTACACCACAGGCACTGATCAATATTCGCCCTGTTATTGCTGCGATCAAAGAGTTCTTCGGAAGCTCTCAGCTTTCTCAGTTTATGGACCAGACCAACCCACTTGCAGAACTTACGCATAAACGCCGTCTTTCAGCCCTAGGGCCCGGCGGACTTACGCGTGAGCGCGCAGGGTTCGAAGTCCGTGACGTTCACTACTCCCACTATGGCCGTATGTGTCCGATTGAAACACCTGAGGGACCGAATATCGGTTTGATCAACTCATTATCAAGCTATGCAAAAGTAAACGAGTACGGCTTTATTGAAACACCATATCGCCGTGTAGATCCTGAGACTGGTAAAGTAACAGGACGAATCGATTACCTGACAGCTGATGAAGAAGACAACTATGTGGTAGCACAGGCGAACTCCCTTCTTGGTGAAGACGGGGAATTCCTGAACGAAGACGTCATCGCACGTTTCCGCGGTGAAAACACCATTGTCAGACGCGATCGCATCGACTATATGGACGTATCACCGAAACAGGTCGTATCCGCCGCTACAGCTTGTATTCCTTTCCTTGAAAATGATGACTCCAACCGTGCACTGATGGGTGCGAACATGCAGCGTCAAGCGGTTCCTCTAATGGTACCGGAAGCACCAGTCGTCGGAACAGGAATGGAGCATGTGTCTGCAAAAGATTCTGGTGCGGCTGTTATCTGTAAATACGAAGGAATTGTTGAGAAGGTTACTGCGAAACAAGTCCAAGTACGCCGCATTGAAACTATTGACGGGAAAGAAGTAGAAGGTCAGCTTGACCGCTACAACTGCCTTAAATTCATTCGTTCCAACCAAGGAACTTGCTATAACCAGCGTCCGATTGTCAGTAAAGGCGACCGTGTAGTTAAAGGAGAAATTCTTGCAGACGGACCATCCATGGAAAAAGGAGAACTCGCTCTTGGGCGAAACGTTCTTGTCGGCTTCATGACATGGGAAGGCTATAACTATGAAGATGCGGTCATCATGAGCGAACGACTGGTAAAAGATGATGTATACACATCCATCCATATTGAAGAATATGAATCAGAAGCCCGTGATACGAAATTAGGTCCGGAAGAGATTACAAGAGATATCCCGAACGTAGGGGAAGAAGCTCTTCGCAATCTGGATGACCGTGGAATTATTCGTATCGGTGCGGAAGTGAAAGATGGAGACATCCTCGTAGGTAAAGTTACACCTAAAGGGGTTACTGAACTTACAGCTGAAGAACGCCTTCTTCACGCGATCTTTGGTGAAAAAGCGCGTGAAGTCCGTGATACATCACTTCGTGTGCCTCACGGCGGAGATGGAATCATTCTGGATGTTAAAGTATTTAACCGTGAAGACGGCGACGAGCTTCCTCCAGGAGTGAATCAGCTGGTGCGTGCTTATATCGTACAGAAGCGTAAGATTCACGAAGGAGATAAGATGGCGGGCCGCCACGGAAATAAAGGTGTAATCTCCCGCATCATGCCGGAAGAAGATATGCCGTTCCTTCCAGATGGAACACCCATTGATATCATGTTGAACCCTCTGGGTGTACCTTCCCGTATGAACATCGGCCAGGTGCTTGAGCTTCACCTTGGTATGGCTGCAAGACAGCTTGGCGTTCACATGGCAACACCGGTATTTGACGGTGCACGTGAAGAAGATGTTTGGGCAACCATTGAAGAAGCGGGAATGGCCCGAGATGGTAAAACCGTTCTTTATGACGGAAGAACTGGAGTTCCGTTTGACAACCGTGTTTCAGTTGGTGTCATGTACATGATCAAACTGGCTCACATGGTCGATGACAAACTTCACGCACGTTCTACTGGACCATACTCCCTTGTTACCCAGCAGCCGCTCGGTGGTAAGGCACAGTTCGGTGGACAGCGTTTCGGTGAGATGGAGGTTTGGGCACTCGAAGCATATGGTGCTGCTTATACTCTTCAAGAAATTCTTACCGTCAAATCCGATGATGTTGTGGGCCGTGTGAAAACATACGAAGCCATCGTCAAGGGTGAGAACGTACCAGAACCTGGAGTTCCTGAATCATTCAAAGTATTGATCAAAGAGCTTCAATCACTCGGAATGGACGTTAAGATCATGTCCGGTGACGATAAGGAAATTGAAATGCGCGAGCTTGATGATGAAGAAGATCAAGCAAGTGAAAAGCTTAATTTAAATCTTGAATCTTACACTGTAAGTGAATAAAAACAGGATATCATAAGGGAGGTTTGCTCCTTGATAGACGTAAACAATTTTGAGTATATGAAAATAGGCCTCGCTTCTCCTGATAAGATCCGTTCTTGGTCAAGAGGAGAAGTGAAAAAACCAGAAACGATCAACTATCGTACACTTAAGCCTGAAAAAGACGGTTTGTTCTGTGAACGAATTTTCGGACCTCAAAAGGACTGGGAATGCCATTGCGGAAAATACAAACGTGTCCGCTATAAAGGTGTCGTATGTGATCGCTGTGGCGTAGAAGTAACTCGTGCTAAAGTTCGACGTGACCGTATGGGTCACATCGAACTTGCTGCACCTGTTTCGCACATTTGGTATTTCAAAGGAATACCAAGCCGTATGGGTCTTGTACTCGATATGTCTCCAAGAGCACTGGAAGAAGTTATTTACTTTGCATCTTACGTGGTGACAGATACGGGTGAAACGCCGCTGGAGAAAAAGCAGCTGCTTTCTGAAAAAGAATACCGTTCATACCGTGAAAAATACGGTCAAGGGTTTACTGCACAAATGGGCGCAGAAGCCATCAGACGCCTTCTTGAAGACATCGACCTTGTAAAAGAAGTCGATCAGCTGAAAGAAGAGCTGAAAACTGCACAGGGACAGCGTCGTACCCGTGCAATCAAGCGTCTTGAAGTGCTTGAAGCGTTCCGTCATTCCGGCAACGAACCGTTCTGGATGATCCTGGATGTTCTTCCTGTTATTCCGCCTGAGCTTCGCCCAATGGTGCAGCTTGACGGAGGACGTTTTGCAACATCTGACTTGAATGACTTGTACCGCCGTGTTATTAACCGTAATAACCGTTTGAAGCGTCTTTTGGATTTAGGTGCGCCGAATATCATCGTACAGAATGAAAAACGTATGCTTCAAGAAGCGGTAGATGCTCTAATCGACAACGGACGACGCGGCCGTCCTGTAACAGGTCCTGGTAACCGTCCGCTAAAATCACTATCCCATATGTTAAAAGGGAAACAAGGCCGTTTCCGTCAAAACCTTCTTGGTAAGCGTGTTGACTACTCTGGCCGTTCCGTTATCGTAGTAGGTCCTCACCTTAAGATGTACCAATGCGGTCTTCCTAAGGAAATGGCACTTGAGCTCTTCAAGCCTTTCGTTATGAAAGAGCTTGTTGCCAAAGGTCTTGCTCACAACATTAAGAGCGCGAAACGCAAGGTTGAACGTGTTCAGGCGGAAGTATGGGATGTTCTTGAAGATGTAATCAGAGAGCATCCGGTATTGCTGAACCGTGCCCCGACTCTTCACAGACTAGGGATCCAGGCGTTCGAACCTACACTGGTTGAAGGACGCGCTATCCGTCTTCACCCACTCGTATGTACAGCTTACAACGCTGACTTTGATGGTGACCAAATGGCGGTTCACGTACCTTTATCAGCTGAAGCACAAGCTGAGGCACGCATTCTTATGCTGGCTGCACAAAACATCTTGAACCCGAAAGATGGTAAACCGGTTGTTACACCATCTCAGGATATGGTACTGGGTAACTACTACCTTACGATGGAGCGTGCAGGTGCGATTGGTGAAGGGTCTGTGTTTAAAGATGCGAACGAAGCAATCGTTGCGTACGAAAATGGCTATGTCCATCTTCATACCCGTATTGCTGTTCCGGTATCCACTTTAAACAAGCCTTCATTTAAAGAACACCAGCAAAATATGATGTTAATGACGACTGTCGGAAAACTTCTCTTTAACGAGATTCTTCCTGAGTCATTCCCATACATCAACGAGCCAACAACAGCTAACCTGCAAATTGAAACGCCTGAGAAGTATTTCCTTCCTCAAGCTGCGAACATCAAAGAAGAAATCGCTAAGCATGATGAAGTAGAGCCGTTTAAAAAAGGAATTCTCGGTAAAATCATTGCAGAAGTGTTCAAACGATTCAAAATTACTGAAACATCCAAGATGCTTGACCGCATGAAAGAGCTTGGATTCAAATATTCAACAAAAGCAGGGATTACCGTTGGTGTTTCTGACATCGTCGTATTGCCTGAGAAACAAGTCATCCTATCCGCAGCTGAAGAAAAAGTTACTACGGTAACGAAACAGTTCCGCCGCGGTCTGATTACAGAAGACGAGCGTTATGAGCGCGTCATCAACATCTGGAGCCAGGCAAAGGATGAGATTCAGCAAAAACTAATGCTTACCCTTGATAAGAGAAACCCAATCTTCATGATGAGTGACTCTGGTGCCCGTGGTAACGCATCTAACTTTACACAGCTTGCCGGTATGCGTGGTCTCATGGCCAACCCGGCTGGTAAAATCATCGAATTGCCGATCAAGTCCAGTTTCCGTGAAGGTCTGACGGTACTCGAATACTTTATCTCTACACATGGTGCGCGTAAAGGTCTTGCCGATACAGCACTTAAAACAGCTGACTCAGGTTACTTGACTCGCCGTCTTGTAGACGTAGCTCAGGACGTTATCGTCCGTGAAGATGACTGTGGAACGGACCGTGGTCTAACAGTTGCGGCTATTAAAGAAGGCAATGAAGTAATCGAGAACCTATACGAGCGTTTAGTCGGGCGTACAGTGTTCAGAACAGTGTACCACCCGGAAACAAACGAGGTTCTTGTCAGCAAAAACGAGCAAATTACGGAAGATTCAGCAGCAGCAGTAGTTGATGCAGGAATTGAAGAAGTAACGCTTCGTTCAGTATTTACTTGTGATACCCGTCACGGTGTTTGTAAAAAATGTTACGGACGCAACCTGGCAACAGGATCTGATGTTGAAGTCGGTGAAGCTGTCGGTATCATCGCTGCCCAATCAATCGGGGAGCCAGGAACACAGCTTACAATGCGTACCTTCCATACAGGCGGGGTAGCAGGAGACGATATCACTCAAGGTTTACCGCGTATCCAGGAGTTGTTTGAAGCACGTAACCCGAAAGGTCAGGCGTTAATCTCTGAGCTTGAAGGTACAGTGATCAATATTAATGAGTCTAAAGAGAAGCGTGAA
This sequence comes from Fictibacillus sp. WQ 8-8, assembly GCF_024494405.1. Lineage (NCBI taxonomy): Bacteria > Bacillati > Bacillota > Bacilli > Caryophanales > Fictibacillaceae > Fictibacillus > Fictibacillus sp. WQ 8-8. The sequence goes on along the minus strand of NZ_JAMXKG010000019.1, from coordinate 32,200 downwards.
ATCCTTGTTCAAGGTGAGATTGAAACTAGATCTTACACTGTGCCATACGGCGCCCGCATTAAAGTTGCAGAAGGCGATGCTGTGGTTGCAGGGCAAGTTCTTACTGAAGGTTCAATCGACCCGAAAGAATTGATCAAAGTTAAAGGTGCAGAAGGCGTTCAAGAATACTTGCTGCGTGAAGTTCAAAAAGTATACCGTATGCAAGGGGTAGAAATTGGCGACAAACACGTAGAGGTAATGGTTCGCCAGATGCTTCGTAAAGTCCGTATCATTGATGCCGGCCACACTGATGTTCTGCCAGGCGCATTGATGGATATTCACGCCTTTACCGATGTGAACAGAAAGGTTCTTCTTCAAGGCGGCATTCCTGCTACAGGACGCCCTGTATTGCTTGGTATTACCAAAGCATCTCTTGAAACTGAATCGTTCTTGTCTGCAGCATCCTTCCAGGAAACAACACGTGTCCTGACAGATGCAGCAATCAAAGGTAAACGTGATGAATTGCTCGGATTGAAAGAGAACGTAATCATCGGTAAGCTGATCCCGGCTGGTACTGGAATGTCCCTTTACAGAAATGTAGGAATGGATTCTCCTGTATCAACAGAAGAAAGTGAAACTGCTGATCACGAAGCAACAGAGCTAGTCTCACAAGATTAATAAGAGAAGTGTTGACATTGGGAGCACAACAGTGATATTATATCTGAGTGCTCCTAAGAATTGTTACTTTGGAGGATATAACGATGTCTTATGAAAAAGTGACACAGGCTTCTGATTTTATCGTAGGAACTAAGCAAACCATTAAGGCTTTGCAAAACGGGGAAGTTAAAGAGCTCGTCGTTGCCGATGATGCTGACCCTCGTGTAACCGGTAAAGTATTACAGATTGCACAGGAAAGACTTGTCCCGATTACGAGAGTCGATTCCATGAAAAAGCTTGGCAAAGCTTGCGGAATTGATGTTGGAGCCGCAACTGTTGCGATAAAAGGATAAAATAAATGTTTTTGCGACGTCACCCGCGTGGCCTCTCGCAAAAACTTTCTTTTGTCCAAAGATGAACCACCTGGTTCAGTGGTCTTAGAAAAACGTAAGGAAAGGAGGAAAAAACAAATGCCTACAATTAATCAATTGGTTCGTAAAGGCCGTGAGTCAAAAGGTAAAAAATCTGACTCTCCAGCTCTTAACAAAGGCTACAACAGCTTCAAAAAAGCTCAAACCAACGTTTCCTCTCCGCAAAAACGTGGAGTATGTACTCGTGTTGGTACGATGACACCGAAGAAACCAAACTCGGCTCTTCGTAAATACGCTCGTGTACGTTTAACCAACGGAATTGAAGTGACTGCTTACATCCCTGGGATCGGGCACAACCTTCAAGAGCATAGCGTAGTGTTGATCCGTGGCGGACGTGTAAAAGACTTACCAGGGGTACGTTACCACATCGTTCGTGGTGCGCTTGATACTGCTGGTGTTAACAACCGTATGCAAGGCCGTTCTAAATACGGAACTAAGCGTCCTAAAGCTGCTAAAAAGTAAGCTTTTAAATAATGCGTAAATAAATAGGAGAAAGGAGGGGACACAATGCCTCGTAAAGGACCTGTATCTCGTCGTGATGTGTTGCCTGATCCAATTTACAAGTCTAAACTTGTAACTCGTCTAATCAACAAAATTATGATTGACGGTAAAAGAGGAGTAGCACAAACCATTCTTTATAATGCATTTGACATTATCAAAGAACGTACAAACACAGAACCTATGGAAGTATTCGAACAAGCTCTTAAGAACATCATGCCTGTACTTGAAGTTCGTGCCCGCCGTGTTGGTGGAGCTAACTACCAAGTTCCAGTTGAAGTTCGCCCTGAGCGCCGTACGACTCTAGGACTTCGCTGGTTAACAAACTACGCTCGTCTTCGTGGGGAAAAGACAATGGAAGAACGTCTTGCTAACGAAATCATGGATGCTGCTAACAATGCTGGAGCATCAGTGAAGAAGCGTGAAGATATGCACAAAATGGCAGAAGCGAACAAAGCGTTTGCTCACTACCGCTGGTAAAAATACAAGAGACAGTTTCTTAACTGTCTCTATCACACTATAAAAAATCATTTTCCTATGTATAGGAAGGAGAGAAATTCATGGCAAGAGAATTCTCCTTAAAAAATACGCGTAATATCGGTATCATGGCTCACATCGATGCTGGTAAAACAACGACAACTGAACGTGTACTATACTATACAGGTCGTATCCATAAAATTGGTGAAACTCATGAAGGAGCTTCACAAATGGACTGGATGGAGCAGGAACAAGAGCGCGGAATCACAATTACTTCCGCTGCAACAACTGCTCAGTGGAAAGGTCACCGTATCAACATCATTGATACTCCTGGACACGTAGACTTTACAGTAGAAGTAGAACGTTCATTGCGTGTATTAGACGGAGCTGTAGCTGTACTCGATGCTCAGTCTGGGGTTGAACCGCAAACTGAAACAGTATGGCGTCAAGCAACAACTTACGGGGTTCCCCGTGTAGTATTCGTTAACAAAATGGACAAGATCGGTGCTGACTTCCTTTACTCTGTAAAGACTCTTCATGACCGTCTTGGTGCAAATGCGCACCCAATTCAGCTTCCTATCGGTGCTGAAGACCAATTTGAGGCAATCATCGACCTAATCGAGATGAAAGCTGTATTCTACGGAAACGACCTTGGAACTGACATTGAAGTAGGCGAAATTCCTGCTGAACATGTTGAGCTAGCTGAAGAGTACCGTGGAAAACTTATCGAAGCGGTAGCTGAGCTTGATGAAGAATTGATGATGAAGTACTTAGAAGGCGAAGAGATTACAAACGAAGAAATCAAAGCAGGTATCCGTCAAGGAACTTGTAACGTTGAATTCTACCCTGTAATCTGTGGATCTGCATTTAAGAACAAAGGTGTTCAGCTAATGCTGGATGCAGTTCTTGACTACTTGCCAGCTCCAGTCGATGTAGAAGCAATCAAGGGTACACTCCCTGATTCTGAAGAAGAAGTAACTCGCGAATCAAGCGACGAAGCTCCATTCTCTGCATTGGCATTTAAAGTTATGACTGACCCTTATGTCGGTAAACTTACATTCTTCCGCGTATACTCCGGAACATTGAACTCAGGTTCATATGTACAGAACTCTACTAAAGGCAAGCGTGAGCGCGTTGGACGTATCCTTCAAATGCACGCAAACCACCGTGAAGAGATCTCTGCAGTATATGCTGGTGATATCGCAGCAGCTGTAGGTTTGAAAGATACAACAACTGGTGATACTCTCTGTGATGAGAAATCCCAAGTTATCCTAGAATCTATGGTATTCCCTGAGCCGGTAATCCACTTATCTATCGAGCCTAAATCTAAGGCCGACCAAGATAAAATGGGTATGGCCCTTGCGAAACTTGCTGAAGAAGATCCTACTTTCAGAACTGAAACTGACGAAGAAACTGGACAAACGATCATCGGGGGAATGGGTGAACTTCACCTTGATATCCTTGTTGACCGTATGAAACGTGAATTCAAAGTTGAAGCTAACGTAGGTGCTCCACAGGTTGCTTACCGTGAAACAATCCGCCAAGCGGCTAAAGTTGAAGGTAAGTTCGTCCGTCAGTCCGGTGGTCGTGGACAATACGGTCATGTTTGGATCGAATTCGAACCAGGTGAAGAAGGATCTGGATTCGTATTCGAAAACAAAATCGTCGGTGGTGTTGTTCCTCGTGAATACGTCCCAGCGGTACAAGCCGGTATCGAAGAATCAATGAAAAATGGTATGCTTGCAGGATTCCCATTGCTTGATCTTAAAGCAAGAATCGTTGACGGTTCATACCATGACGTTGACTCCAACGAAATGGCGTTTAAAATTGCCGGATCAATGGCACTTAAAAACGCGAAAGCAAAATGTGACCCTGCAATTCTTGAGCCGATCATGAAAGTTGAAGTAACGGTTCCTGAAGAGTACATGGGAGACATCATGGGTGACGTAACTTCCCGACGCGGACGCGTTGAGGGTATGGAAGCCCGCGGTACTGCTCAAATCGTTAAAGCGATGGTACCACTAGCTGAAATGTTTGGTTATGCAACATCTCTTCGTTCTCGTACACAAGGGCGCGGAACTTATTCCATGCACTTCGATCATTACGAAGAAGTACCAAAATCAATTTCAGAAGAAATCATCAAAAAATCAACTGGTCAATAATTTTTGCCAGTTGTAACATGCTTGCTTTTCATGTAATCTAAAATAGGCAGACAACCTGTCTGTTTTATAAAAAAAATAAATTTTTTTACACATATTAAGGAGGAATCTTTCTCATGGCTAAAGAGAAATTTGATCGTTCCAAAACGCATGCCAATATTGGTACAATCGGTCACGTTGACCACGGTAAAACAACTTTAACAGCTGCAATTACTTCTGTACTTGCAAAGAAATCTGGTAAAGGTCAAGCTATGGCTTACGACCAAATCGACGGTGCTCCAGAAGAGCGCGAACGTGGAATCACAATCTCAACTGCACACGTTGAGTACGAAACTGATTCTCGTCACTATGCACACGTAGACTGCCCAGGACATGCTGACTATGTTAAAAACATGATCACTGGTGCTGCACAAATGGACGGAGGGATCCTAGTAGTATCTGCTGCTGACGGCCCAATGCCACAAACTCGTGAGCACATCCTTCTTTCTCGTCAAGTAGGTGTACCTTACCTAGTAGTATTCTTGAACAAATGTGACATGGTTGATGACGAAGAGCTTCTTGAACTAGTTGAAATGGAAGTTCGTGACCTTCTTACTGAGTACGATTTCCCAGGAGACGATGTTCCTGTAATCAAAGGTTCTGCTCTTAAAGCTCTTGAAGGAGACGCTGAGTGGGAAGCTAAAATCATCGAACTTATGGACGCAGTTGACGAGTACATCCCAACTCCTCCACGTGACACTGAAAAACCATTCATGATGCCTGTTGAGGACGTATTCTCAATCACTGGCCGTGGTACTGTTGCTACTGGACGTGTTGAGCGTGGACAAGTTAAAGTCGGAGACGTTATCGAGATCCTTGGTCTTACTGAAGAGCCAAAATCAACAACTGTAACTGGTGTTGAAATGTTCCGTAAACTTCTTGACTATGCTGAAGCTGGTGACAACATCGGTGCACTTCTTCGTGGGGTTTCCCGTGACGATGTTGAGCGTGGACAAGTTCTTGCTAAGCCAGGAACTGTTAAAGCTCACACTAAATTCAAATCAGAAGTATACGTACTTTCTAAAGAAGAGGGTGGACGTCATACTCCATTCTTCTCTAACTACCGTCCTCAGTTCTACTTCCGTACAACTGACGTAACTGGTATCATCCAACTTCCAGAAGGAACTGAAATGGTTATGCCTGGAGACAACATCGAAATGACTGTTGAACTAATCGCTCCAATCGCGATCGAAGAAGGAACTAAGTTCTCTATTCGTGAAGGTGGACGTACAGTAGGCGCTGGAGTAGTAGCATCTATCCAAGCGTAAGTTCATTTCTCAAAAAAGCATCCCTTTATGGGATGCTTTTTTTATGTTGCTTAAAACAGAAGGCTTAGCTGTGTTTTATTTATATAGAAGAAACCCGTTTTTTATTATTGGTAATTCCCGATCAGACCCTTGCTTTTACAGGGTTGAGGGCCTATAATAGAAAAAGTGTGCGGCTGATGAAAATATTTATAAGAATAGCTTGCAATGGGCAGCTGTTTTTACTATAATAAGTAATGTTGGTCATTCATTTGCGATGATCCGGAAGGTTGCTGACACACCCGGCCCCATTGCCATGGCGGATGTCTGTCAGGTTAAATTTCCGTGGGAGTAAGGTCTGTTTATCAAAATGGGCGAATAAAGGAGGGAAAATAATGGCAAAGCAAAAGATTCGTATTCGATTAAAAGCATATGATCACAGAATTCTTGATCAATCTGCTGAGAAAATTGTTGAGACAGCAAAACGTTCTGGTGCAAAAGTATCCGGACCAATTCCGCTTCCAACTGAAAAAGCTATTTACACAATCCTGCGTGCGGTGCACAAATATAAGGATTCTCGTGAGCAGTTCGAAATGCGTACTCATAAGCGTTTGATCGATATCATCGAACCAACGCCGCAAACTGTTGATTCATTAATGCGTTTGGATCTTCCATCTGGCGTTGACATTGAAATCAAACTATAAGAATTAACATATAAAAAATTTAAAACAATCAATAGGAGGTGTGACTAATGGCCAAAGGAATCTTAGGTAAAAAAGTAGGAATGACTCAAGTATTCGCAGAGAACGGTGATCTTATCCCAGTTACTGTAGTTGAAGTTACTCCAAACGTTGTTCTTCAAAAGAAAACTGCTGAAAACGACGGTTACGAAGCAATCCAATTAGGATTTGATGATAAGAAAGAAAGCCGTGTGAACAAGCCTGCAAAAGGGCATGCTGCTAAAGCTAACACAAACCCTAAGCGCTTCGTTAAAGAATTCCGCAATGTACAAGGCGCGGATTTTGAAGTTGGTCAGGAAGTCAAGGTAGATATTTTCGCAGAAGGTGACGTTGTAGACGTAACCGGAACATCAAAAGGTAAAGGATTCCAAGGTGTAATTAAACGCCACGGACAATCCCGCGGACCTATGAGCCACGGTTCCCGTTACCACCGTCGTCCTGGTTCTATGGGTGCAGTTGACCCTAACCGTGTATTCAAAGGTAAAAACCTACCTGGACGTACAGGCGGAGATACAATTACTGTTCAAAACCTAGAAGTTGTAAAAGTTGATGCTGAGCGCAACTTACTTCTAATCAAAGGTAACGTACCTGGTGCGAAAAAAAGCTACGTTACAATCAATGCAGCTGTAAAAGCTAAAGAAGCTAAATAAGAAGGGAGGATACATCGATGCCTAAAGTAGCTATTTACAAACAAGATGGTTCTCAAGCTGGCGATTTAGAGCTTAATGCTTCCGTTTTCGGTATTGAACCAAACCAAAATGTATTATTTGATGCTGTAATCATGCAGCAAGCGTCACTTCGTCAAGGTAACCACGACGTGAAAAACCGTTCTGAAGTTGCCGGTGGTGGACGCAAACCATGGAGACAAAAAGGAACTGGACGTGCTCGTCAAGGTTCAATCCGTTCTCCGCAATGGGTAGGCGGTGGAGTCGTTTTCGGACCAACGCCAAGAAGCTATTCTTACAAATTGCCTAAGAAAGTTCGCCGTTTAGCTATTAAATCTGCACTTTCTTCAAAGGTAATCGATAATAACCTAGTAGTTCTTGATGCTCTTTCTTTGGATGCTCCAAAGACTAAAGACATGAAGCAAGTACTGACAAATCTATCCGCAGATCGCAAAGCACTTGTTGTGACAGGAGATTTCAACGAATTTGTTGCTTTATCTGCTCGTAACATCCCTGGTGTAACTGTTGTTACAGCAACTGGTGTTAATGTGCTTGATGTGCTTAACCACGACAAGCTTGTTATGACAAGAGACGCTGTGGAAAAAGTAGAGGAGGTGCTTGCATAATGGATGCACGTGATATTATTAAGCGCCCCGTAATTACAGAGCGTTCTACTGAAATTATGGCTGACGGAAAATACACTTTTGAAGTTGACACTCGCGCAACAAAGACTCAAATCAAAATTGCGTTGGAAGACATTTTCGGAATTAAAGTTGCATCAGTAAACACTGCGAACTACAAAGGGAAATTCAAACGTGTAGGTCGTCATACTGGTTATACTTCAAAACGTAAAAAAGCAATCATTACTTTAACTCCAGGAAGCAAAGAATTGGACTTCTTTGAAGGAGTTTAAGATCAACAAGTAAAGGAGGGAAACACAAATGGGTATCAAAAAGTTTAAACCGATCACTAACGGTCGCCGTGGTATGACTCAGCTTGACTTTGCTGAAATTACTACTGACCAACCAGAAAAATCATTGCTTGCACCACTAAGCAAAAAAGCCGGACGCAACAACCAAGGTAAACTTACTGTTCGTCACCAAGGCGGTGGGCACAAGCGTAAATACAGAATCATCGACTTTAAACGCAACAAAGATGGAATACCAGGACGCGTTGCTACAATCGAGTATGATCCAAACCGTACTGCAAACATCGCGCTAATCAACTATGTTGATGGTGAAAAACGTTACATCCTAGCTCCTAAAGGACTTAAAGTAGGCCAAGAAATCATGTCTGGCGTTGGCGCTGACATTAAAGTAGGGAATGCACTTCCACTAGCGAACATTCCTGTAGGTTCTACAATCCACAACATCGAGCTAAAACCTGGCAAAGGCGGACAGCTTGCTCGTTCTGCTGGTGCTGAAGCTCAACTTCTTGGTAAAGAAGAAAAGTATGCTCTTGTTCGTTTAGGCTCTGGAGAAGTTCGTATGATCCTTCTAACTTGCCGTGCAACAATCGGTCAAGTAGGTAACCTTGAGCATGAACTTGTTAACGTAGGTAAAGCAGGTCGCTCTCGCTGGATGGGTATCCGTCCAACAGTTCGTGGTTCTGTAATGAACCCTAACGATCACCCACACGGTGGTGGTGAAGGACGCGCTCCAATCGGACGTAAATCACCAATGTCACCATGGGGCAAACCGACTCTTGGCTACAAGACTCGTAAGAAAAACAAAACAACCGACAAGTACATCGTACGCCGTCGTAAAAAATAACGTGTTTGTTCTACGGTTCAATCGAACCGTAGCGCAGTCGCGAAGGGAGGTTCACGTATGGGTCGCAGTTTGAAAAAAGGACCTTTTGTTGATGACCACTTAATGAAAAAAGTTGAAGGCTTGAACGAAACTAATGACAAAAAAGTTGTTAAAACTTGGTCTCGCCGTTCTACAATTTTCCCGGAATTCATCGGACACACATTAGCAGTATATGATGGACGTAAGCATGTGCCGGTTTATGTTACAGAAGACATGGTCGGACATAAGTTGGGTGAATTTGCACCAACTCGTACTTACAAAGGTCATGCCGCTGATGATAAGAAAACAAGACGTTAATTGAGGGGAGGTACACAAAATGCAAGCAAAAGCTGTTGCTAAACAAGTGCGTATTGCTCCTCGTAAGGCTAGAATTGTTATCGATCTGATTCGAGGTAAGCAAGTAGGCGAAGCACTTGCGATCTTACGCCTAACACCAAAAGCTGCTTCTCCAGTGATTGAAAAGGTGTTAAAGTCTGCTATCGCAAACGCGGAACACAACTATGAAATGGAACCAAACAACCTTGTGGTATCATCTGCATTCGTAGATGAAGGCATTACGTTAAAACGTTTCCGTCCTCGTGCAATGGGACGTGCAAGCCGTATTAACAAGCGTACTAGCCACATCACTATCGTTGTTTCTGAAAAGAAGGAGGGATAAGACGTGGGTCAAAAAGTAAATCCGATAGGACTACGTATTGGCGTCATCCGTGACTGGGAGTCAAAGTGGTACGCTGACAAAGACTATGCTGATCTATTACACGAAGATCTTAAAATTCGTAATTATATCGAAAAGCGTTTAAAAGACGCGGCTGTATCCGGCGTTGAAATCGAACGTGCAGCTAACCGCGTAAACATCACGATCAAAACTGCTAAGCCTGGTATGGTTATCGGTAAGGGTGGTACTGAAGTCGAAGCACTTCGTAAAGCACTTAACGAACTAACTGGCAAGCGAGTACATGTAAACATCTTTGAAATCAAGCAAGCTGATGTTGATGCTAAGCTTGTTGCTGAAAATATTGCTCGTCAATTGGAAAACCGTGTGTCTTTCCGTCGTGCAATGAAGCAATCGATCCAACGTTCTATGCGTGCTGGAGCAAAAGGAATCAAGACAGAAGTATCAGGACGTCTTGGTGGAGCAGATATCGCTCGTTCAGAATCTTACAGTGAAGGAACTGTTCCTCTTCATACCCTTCGTGCAGACATCGACTACGGAACTGCAGAAGCAGACACAACTTACGGTAAAATCGGCGTTAAAATCTGGATCTACCGTGGGGAAGTCCTTCCAACAAGAGGAACGAAAAAAGCGGAAGGAGGCAAATAATTATGTTATTGCCAAAACGTGTTAAATACCGCCGTGAACACCGCGGGAAAATGCGCGGACGTGCAAAAGGCGGAGCTGAAATAGCATTCGGCGAATATGGTTTGCAAGCTGTTGAAGCATCTTGGATCACAAACCGCCAGATCGAAGCAGCTCGTATCGCGATGACTCGTTACATGAAGCGTGGCGGTAAAGTATGGATTAAAATTTTCCCATCTAAACCTTATACAGCTAAACCTCTAGAAGTCCGAATGGGTTCTGGTAAAGGGGCGCCTGAAGGTTGGGTTGCTGTAGTAAAACCAGGAAAAATCATGTTTGAAATCGCTGGTGTATCCGAAGAAGTAGCTCGCGAAGCACTTCGTCTTGCTGCACACAAGCTTCCTGTGAAATGTAAATTTGTAAAACGCGAAGAAGTGGGTGGTGACACTAATGAAGGCTAATGATATCCGTAACTTGACCACTGCTGAAATTGAACAAAACGCTAAGTCTTTGAAAGAAGAGCTTTTCAATCTTCGCTTTCAACTAGCTACAGGTCAATTAGAAAACCCTGCCCGCATTCGTGAAGTTCGTAAAGCAATTGCCCGTGCAAAAACTGTTTTACGTGAAAGAGAGCTAGGGATTACTAACGCTTAACATTGAGAGGAGGTTCGCACAATGAGTGAACGTAACCAGCGTAAAGTTTATGTTGGCCGTGTTGTATCTGACAAGATGGACAAAACAATCACTGTGCTTGTAGAGACTTACAAAAAACACCCTTTATATAACAAGCGTGTTAAGTACTCTAAGAAATTTAAAGCTCATGATGAAAACAACACTGCAAGAGTAAATGATATGGTAAGAATCATGGAAACTCGTCCGCTTTCTAAAGACAAACGTTTCCGTTTAGTAGAAGTGGTTGAAGTAGCAGTAGTTATTTAATATATGTTCGGATCGAAAATGTATCCGAAAGGAGGTCAATTCGCATGATTCAACAAGAGACTCGTTTAAAAGTAGCTGACAACTCAGGTGCTCGTGAGTTACTTTGTATTAAAGTTCTTGGTGGTTCTGGACGTAAATACGCAAACGTTGGTGACATCATCGTCTGTTCTGTAAAATCCGCAACACCAGGCGGCGTTGTTAAGAAAGGTGATGTCGTTAAAGCGGTTGTTGTTCGTACGAAACGCGGAATGCGCCGTAACGATGGATCTTCCATCCGTTTTGACGAAAACGCAGCAGTAATCGTTCGTGATGACAAGGGTCCTCGTGGTACTCGTATTTTTGGACCAGTTGCACGTGAACTTCGTGACAAACAATTCATGAAGATCGTATCACTTGCTCCAGAAGTACTTTAATTATCAATAGAATGCAAGGCTCAAAAAGTAGGCTTGTAAGGAGGTGCAACACGCTCATGCCAATGCATGTAAAAAAAGGCGATAAAGTACAAGTGATTTCTGGTAAGGATAAAGGCAAACAAGGAGTAATTCTTGAAGCTTATCCGAAACAAAATCGTGTCCTTGTAGAAGGCGTTAATATCGTTAAGAAACACGCGAAACCGTCTCAGGCTAATCCACAAGGTGGAATCGTAAGCCAAGAAGCTCCGGTTCACGTTTCTAACGTAATGCCTCTTGATCCAAAGACTGGTGCTCCTACCCGTGTAGGTCACAAAGAAGTCGATGGTAAAAAAGTTCGTGTAGCTAAATCAGGTGAATTTTTAGATAAATAATAGCAGTGAAAGGAGGGCATCTTGATGAACCGTCTACAAGAGCGTTATAAAAGTGAGATTGTTCCTTCTCTAGTAGAGAAGTTTAACTACACTTCTGTAATGGAAGTTCCAAAGATCGAAAAAATCGTAATCAACATGGGTGTTGGTGACGCAGTTTCCAACTCTAAAGTATTGGACACAGCAGTTGAAGAGCTAACAGCTATCGCTGGTCAAAAGCCAGTAATCACTCGTGCTAAGAAATCTATCGCAGGCTTCAAGCTTCGTGAAGGGATGCCGATCGGTACAAAAGTAACTCTTCGCGGAGACCGCATGTTTGATTTCTTAGACAAACTAATCTCTGTTACACTTCCACGTGTACGTGACTTCCGTGGTATTTCAAAGAAAGCTTTTGATGGCCGTGGTAACTACACTCTTGGTGTAAAAGAACAATTGATCTTCCCGGAGATCGATTATGATAAAGTTAACAAAGTTCGCGGTATGGACATCGTTATCGTAACGACTGCCAACACGGACGAAGAGGCACGTGAGCTATTGACTCAAGTAGGAATGCCTTTCCAAAAATAATCTTTTAGCCAAAGGAGGTAAACCCGTGGCAAAGAAATCTATGATTGCTAAGCAACAACGCCAGCAAAAGTTCAAAGTGCAGGAATACACTCGCTGTGAACGATGCGGGCGTCCTCATTCAGTAATCCGCAAGTTTAAACTATGCCGTATTTGCTTTAGAGAACTTGCTTATAAAGGTCAAATTCCTGGTGTTAAAAAAGCCAGCTGGTAATACCCTGAACAAAGGGAAGGAGGTAAATATCAATGGTCATGACAGATCCAATTGCAGATATGCTTACTCGTATTCGCAACGCTAACACTGTTCGTCACGATAAATTAGAGGTTCCTGGCTCAACGATTAAGAAAGAAATCGCAGAAATCCTCAAGCGTGAAGGCTTTGTACGTGATGTGGAATACATTGAAGATAATAAACAAGGGATGATTCGCATCTTCCTTAAATACGGTTCTAACAATGAACGTGTAATTACTGGTCTTAAACGTATCAGTAAGCCTGGACTACGTGTTTATGCAAAATCAACTGAACTTCCACGAGTACTTGGAGGATTAGGGATTGCACTAGTATCGACTTCTAAAGGCGTTCTAACTGACAAAGAAGCTCGCCAGCAACAAGTCGGCGGCGAAGTATTAGCATACGTTTGGTAAAAATTAAGCAGCGAATGGAGGTGTCATTATGTCTCGCATAGGTAATAAACCTGTTGAAATCCCAAGCGGCGTAACAGTTGATTTGAAGGAGAACAACCTTGTCACTGTTAAAGGTCCTAAGGGTGAACTAACTCGTAAATTCCACAACGATATTAAAATCAATGTGGCTGAAAGCACAATCACTTTTGAGCGCCCGAGCGATCACAAAGAACATCGTGCTTTACACGGAACAACTAGAAGCGTACTTAACAACATGGTTGTTGGTGTTACAACTGGATATGAAAGAGCACTAGATATCATTGGTGTAGGTTACCGTGCTTCTAAGTCTGGTAACAAACTTATCCTTAACGTTGGATACTCTCATCCAGTAGAAATCGTTCCTGAAAAAGGAATTGACATTGATGTTCCTTCTAACACGAAAGTAATTGTTAAAGGTATCGATAAAGAACGCGTTGGCGAAATCGCAGCAAACATCCGTTCAGTACGTGCTCCTGAGCCTTACAAAGGTAAAGGTATCCGTTATGAAGGTGAGTTTGTACGACGCAAAGAAGGTAAGACTGGTAAATAAGGCCGTTAAGAAGTTAGCGGAAAGGAGTGCATAGGATGATCACTAAAGCGGATAAAAATGTCGCTCGTAAAAAAAGACATGCTCGTGTTCGCCGCTCTGTAATCGGAACAGCACAACGTCCTCGTTTGAACGTATTCCGTTCTACCAAGCATATTTATGCTCAACTGATCGATGATCAAAACGGAGTTACAATCGCATCTGCCTCTTCATTAGATAAAGGCGTTGATGTTAAAAACGGCGGTAACGTTGAAGCTGCTAAGGCAATTGGCGAAGCCATTGCTAAACGCGGTGCAGAAAAAGGCGTTAAAGTAGTAGTATTCGACCGTGGCGGATATCTATATCATGGACGTGTAAAAGCATTAGCTGATGCAGCCCGTGAGGCTGGGTTAGAATTTTAATAGAAGGAGGGAAACTGATGCGTATCGACCCTAATAAACTTGAACTTGAAGAACGTGTCGTAACGGTCAACCGTGTAGCGAAGGTTGTAAAAGGTGGACGTCGTTTCCGCTTTGCTGCAGTCGTTGTCGTTGGTGACAAAAATGGTCATGTCGGATTTGGTACTGGTAAAGCACAAGAAGTACCAGATGCTATCCGTAAAGCAATTGAAGACGCAAAGAAAAATCTTATTACAGTACCAGTTGTTCGTACAACGATCCCTCACCAAATTACAGGACAATTTGGCGCGGGAAAAGTATTGCTTAAGCCTGCTTCTGAGGGTACTGGAGTTATCGCGGGCGGACCTGTCCGTGCGGTACTAGAACTTGCTGGTGTTGGCGATATTCTTTCTAAATCTCTTGGATCTAACAACCCGATCAACATGGTGCGTGCTACGATCGAAGGATTAAGAAATCTTAAACGCGCTGAGGACGTTGCGAAACTTCGCGGCAAATCAGTAGAAGAGCTTTTAGGTTAAGGAGGGAATAGTAGATGGCTAAGAAATTAGAAATCACCCTCACACGCAGTGTTATCGGTCGTCCTGAGAATCAGCGTGTAACTGTTAAGACTCTAGGTCTTAGAAAAATGCATCAAACGGTTGTTCACGAAGATAACGCAGCAATCCGTGGAATGGTTAACAAGGTATCTCACCTTTTAACTGTTACTGAAATCGACGCGTAAAACGATAAATAAATCATGAGGAGGTGCTCAGATGAAACTTCATGAGTTGAAACCAGCTGAAGGATCCCGTTCAACACGCAACCGTGTAGGACGCGGTATCGGATCAGGAAATGGTAAAACCAGTGGACGTGGTCACAAAGGACAAAAGGCTCGTTCTGGTGGAGGAGTTCGTCCGGGATTTGAGGGTGGACAAAATCCATTAGCACGTCGTTTGCCTAAACGTGGATTCACAAACCCAACTCGTAAAGAGTACTCAATTGTTAATCTTGAAAAACTTGCTCGTTTTGAAGAAGGAACAGAGGTAACTCCAGAACTTCTTATCGAAACTGGCGTAGTAAGCAAAGAAAATAGCGGCATTAAAGTTCTAGGAAATGGCAAGTTAGGAGTTAAGCTTACAGTTAAGGCCCACAAATTCTCTGCTTCTGCTAAAGAAGCTATTGAAGCAGCCGGCGGAAAAACTGAGGTGATCTAATGTTCCGGACAATCTCCAACATTATGCGTGTGGGTGATCTGAGAAACAAGATTCTTTTTACACTCTTGATGCTGATCGTTTTCAGGATCGGAACATTTATTCCTGTTCCAGGTGTGAATCGCGAAGTTCTCCAGTTTGGCACTGAAAATAACGCAAGTATTTTTGGATTCTTGAACACGTTCGGTGGTGGAGCATTAAAAAACTTCTCCATCTTTGCAATGGGTATCATGCCATACATTACAGCATCAATCATTGTTCAGCTGCTTCAGATGGATGTGGTTCCTAAATTTACGGAGTGGAGTAAACAAGGGGAAGTGGGCCGACGCAAGCTGGCTCAGTTCACCAGGTACGGAACGATTGTCCTCGGCTTTATCCAAGCTGTAGGGATGTCAATAGGTTTTAACAACCTGTTCCCTGGGCTGATCTCAGATCCGGGAATCATGACGTATTTGTTTATTGCGTTAGTATTGACTGCAGGAACTGCCTTCTTGATGTGGTTAGGTGAGCAGATTACCCTTAAGGGAATTGGAAATGGGATTTCCGTTCTCATTTTCGCGGGGATTGTCGCAGCTATTCCTACAGCAGTTAACCAGATATATGCAGCGCAATTCAAAGGCGCAAACGATCAGCTGTTTATGCATATTGTAACTGTACTTCTGTTACTGATCGCTATTATCTTAGTTGTTGTCGGCGTTATCTTTATTCAACAAGGTTTGCGTAAAATCCCGATTCAGTATGCAAAACGAGTCGTCGGAAATAAGCCTGTTGGCGGTCAATCCACGCACTTGCCGATCAAAGTCAATGCAGCAGGAGTTATCCCGGTTATCTTTTCGATTTCCTTGATTATCACTCCGCGTACGGTTGCCGGCTTTTTCGAGCAAAACAGTGTGACCAAATGGATTGTCAATACGTTTGACTACACCCAGCCAGTCGGAATGATTATATATGCGCTTTTAATTATTGGATTTTCGTACTTCTATACTTTCATTCAAGTCAACCCAGAACAAATGGCAGACAACTTGAAGAAACAGGGCGGTTATATTCCCGGCATTCGTCCAGGAGCTAACACTCAGGCGTATATTACGAAAATTTTATATCGATTAACTTTTGTAGGATCTCTATTCCTTGCGTTGATCGCTATTCTCCCGGTAATCTTTACAGCAATTCCAGGGCTTAACCTTCCGCCTTCTATCCGAATCGGCGGAACGAGCATACTGATTGTTGTAGGTGTGGCATTAGACACGATGAAGCAGATTGAAAGCCAGTTGATCAAACGGCATTACAAAGGCTTCATTAAGTAGAGGAAAGGGAAGAGCCTTTTCTTCCCAAACCCTCAGTCTATTGACTAGATTAGTGACGTATGGAGGGATTAGATGTATCTTGTATTAATGGGATTGCCTGGTGCCGGTAAAGGGACACAGGCAGAACAAATTGTTGAACAGTACGGAATTCCTCATATTTCTACTGGAGATATGTTTCGCGCAGCGATAAAAGAAGGTACTCCTCTCGGTCTGAAGGCAAAGTCATATATGGATTCCGGCAACTTGGTTCCGGATGATGTAACGATCGGAATTGTCCGTGAACGTCTTGCCAAAGATGACTGTGAAAAAGGATTCCTGCTTGATGGTTTCCCTCGTACTGTTGCTCAAGCTGAAGCGCTTGAGGAAATTCTTCGCGATTTGGAACGCCAGATTGATTATGTACTCAATATTTCTGTTGATACAGATAAATTGATGCAGCGGTTGACTGGTCGCCGGGTTTGCCCGGAATGCGGAGCCACTTATCATGTGATTTTCAATCCGCCTAAAGTGGATGGAAAATGTGACAAGGACGGCACTGAATTAATTCAACGCAAAGATGATAACGAAGAGACTGTTCGTACCCGCTTGGAAGTAAACATGGAGCAATCCAAACCTTTGCTTGATTTCTATAAAGAAAAAGGTTACCTCAAGAACATTGATGGCGATCAGGAAATCAATAAAGTGTATAACGATATCAACAAACTTATTGGAGGGTTGGCAAAATGATTATCTGCAAAACGCCGCGGGAGATAGAAATCATGCGGGAAGCAGGGAGAATCGTTGCCCTAACTCACCAAGAGTTAAAGAAACACATTATACCTGGTGTGACAACGAAAGAACTGGATAACATTGCTGAAAAGTTTATTCGCAGCCAGGGTGCAATCCCTTCATTCAAGGATTATAATGGATTTACGGGAAGCATCTGTACTTCCGTTAATGAAGAGCTTGTACACGGAATCCCAGGAAGGCGTGTATTGAACCATGGCGACATTATCTCTTTAGATATTGGGGCGAAATACAAAGGCTATCATGGGGATTCAGCCTGGACGTACGGGGTTGGAGAGATTTCTGAGGAATCTCAAAAGCTTCTCGATGTAACCGAGCAATCTCTATTCAAAGGATTAGAGAAAGCGAAGGCAGGTGCCAGACTAACAGACATTTCTCATGACATTCAAGTATATGCAGAAGCTGAAGGGTTCTCTGTTGTACGAGAGTACGTGGGTCATGGAGTCGGCCAGGAATTGCATGAAGATCCGCAAATTCCTCATTACGGACCGCCCGGCAAAGGGCCGATCCTAAAAAAGGGAATGGTATTGGCTGTTGAGCCGATGATCAATGCTGGATCTCGTTACGTTCGAACATTATCCGATAACTGGACGGTTGTCACAACGGATGGCAAATGGTGTGCTCACTTCGAACATACCATCGCTATTACGGAGGAAGGTTACGAAATCTTAACAAAGATCTAGGTGAAGGTGATATAATGGTTAGCGATTCTGAATCGGTACCGCAAATAGGTCAGATGGTTCGAATCATAAAGGGAAGAGACGCTGAGAAATTAGGTGTCATTGTAAATATCCTGGATGATCGTTTTGTACTTATAGCCGATGGCGATAAACGCAAATATGATCGCGCCAAACGTAAAAACCTGATTCACTTAGAACTTCTTGATTTTATTTCTCCGGAAGTTGCAAGAAGCATTCTTGAAACAGGCCGTGTAACTAATGGCAAACTACGGTACGCAGTAGCGAAGTTTTCCGACGAGAAAGTCATTGCTCTGAAGAAGGGAGACCATATCGATGGCTAAAGATGATGTAATTGAGGTAGAAGGTACGGTAATCGAACCACTGCCAAACGCCATGTTCCGAGTGGAGCTTGAGAATGGACATAAAATTCTAGCGCACGTTTCTGGTAAGATCCGTATGCACTACATTCGTATATTACCAGGGGATAAAGTAACCGTAGAATTGTCTCCATATGACTTATCACGTGGTCGTATAACGTATCGCTTTAAATAAAAAATCGTACTCCGTGACATAAGGAGGTTTAAAAGATGAAGGTTAGACCATCAGTCAAACCCATTTGTGAAAAATGTAAAGTTATTCGTCGTAGAGGTACTGTTATGGTGATCTGCGAAAACCCGAAACACAAGCAAAAACAAGGTTAATCCAAGGAGGTGCTAAATTATGGCACGTATTGCAGGAGTGGACGTTCCACGCGATAAGCGTATTGTCATTTCACTAACATATATCTTTGGAATCGGGAAAGCTAAAGCACAACAAGTTCTTGCTGAAGCTGGCGTATCTGAAGAAACTCGTGTTCGTGATCTTACAGAAGATGAATTAAACAAAATTCGTGAAGCGATCGACAAAATTAAAGTTGAAGGTGACCTTCGCCGTGAAGTGTCTCTTAACATTAAACGTCTTATTGAAATCGGCAGCTACCGTGGGATCCGCCACCGTCGCGGTCTTCCAGTTCGCGGTCAGAATACGAAGAACAACTCTCGTACTCGTAAAGGACCTCGTCGTACAGTAGCGAATAAGAAAAAGTAAGAGTAAAGGAGGTAAACTCTAATGGCTAAGCAACGTAAAACTAACACACGTAAACGTCGTGTCAAAAAGAATATTGAGACTGGTATCGCGCATATCCGTTCGACTTTCAACAACACGATCATTACGATTACTGATACACACGGGAATGCAATCTCTTGGGCTACATCTGGCCACTTAGGATTCAAAGGTTCTCGTAAATCAACTCCGTTCGCAGCGCAAATGGCAGCTGAAACTGCTGGTAAAACTGCAATGGAAAATGGCATGAAAACACTAGAGGTTTCTGTTAAAGGCCCTGGTGCTGGCCGTGAAGCTGCAATCCGTGCCCTTCAAGCGGTAGGTTTAGAAGTAACAGCTATTCGCGATGTTACACCTGTTCCTCATAACGGATGCCGTCCTCCAAAACGCCGCCGCGTGTAACAATAGTTACACTCTTCGGTATAAAGTATGCATAGCCTGTCTATAATGGGTATGTATACTATTAGTTTTGGTGAAGAACACTAATTAGTTGTTTAAGTCGGGAATGCCATTGGGGAATTTCGGCTGGGTTCTGCCCGGTCGAGGTTCGACGTTTGAAGGAGGGTTTAGTTGAATGATCGAAATCGAAAAGCCAAGAATTGAAACGGTTGAAATCAGCGACGATGCCACATATGGAAAGTTTGTTGTTGAACCACTTGAACGTGGATATGGTACTACACTGGGCAACTCCTTACGTCGTATCCTATTATCCTCACTGCCTGGTGCAGCTGTTACATCAATTCAGATTAATGGAGTATTGCATGAGTTCTCAACAGTTGAAGGTGTTGTAGAAGACGTTACTACGATCATCCTTAACTTGAAAAAGCTTGCGATGAAGATTTATTCTGATGAAGATAAAACATTGGAAATAGATGTACAGGGTGAGGGAGTCGTTACAGCTGGTGACATTACACATGACAGTGATGTGGAAATTTTGAATCCGGACCTTCATATTGCTACTCTTGCAGAAGGCGCTCATTTCCAAATGAAGCTGAATGCAAAGAGAGGCCGCGGTTACGTTCAGGCGGAAGGCAATAAGAGTGAAGATCTTCCAATCGGAGTTATTCCGGTGGATTCAATTTACACACCAATTTCTCGTGTGAACTACCAGGTAGAAAATACCCGCGTTGGACAAGTGACAAACTATGACAAACTTACATTTGACATTTGGACAGATGGAAGCATCCGTCCTGAAGAGGCAGTTTCTCTTGGAGCGAAGATCATTACCGAACATTTGAATATATTTGTCGGACTAACCGATCAAGCGCAAAAAGCTGAAATTATGGTTGAAAAAGAAGAAGACCAAAAGGAAAAAGTTCTTGAAATGACGATTGAAGAACTTGATCTTTCTGTGCGTTCTTACAACTGCCTTAAACGCGCTGGTATTAATACAGTTCAAGAACTTGCTAATAAATCAGAAGAAGACATGATGAAAGTTCGCAACCTCGGTAAGAAGTCTCTTGAAGAAGTTCAAGAAAAACTTGACGAGCTCGGGCTTTCATTACGTGCTGACGATTAATCTGACAGACTAGAATTTGCTTTTTCACAGGTGACTGTTTTTATAAACAGCCCCTGTCTGCAAAAAGCACAGAAGGAGGGAATAGACATGGCATACCAAAAGTTGGGTCGTGTTTCAGCTGTTCGCCGCGCAATGCTGCGTGACTTAGCAACTGACTTAATTATCAACGATCGTATCGAAACAACAGAAGCACGTGCTAAAGAAGTACGTAAATTTGTTGAAAAGATGATCACGCTTGGTAAGCGTGGAGACCTTCACGCACGCCGTCAAGCTGCAAGTTTCGTACGAAACGAAGTAGCTAACGAAGAATCAGGACAAAAGGCAATTCAAAAACTATTTAGTGACCTTGGACCTCGTTATGCTGAGCGTAATGGTGGTTACACTCGTATCGCTAAAATCGGTCCTCGCCGTGGTGACGGTGCACCTATGGTCATCATCGAATTAGTTTAATAGTGAATAAAGGGCGGGACAGGGTCGTAAAGATCGTTTCTTGCCCTTTTTTTATTTGGTGAAAAATTCACCAAATAAAAAAAGTAAGCATCGAAGAAACAGTGCCTGGCACCGCAGTTCACTTTCAGGTGCCTTGCACGGCAAAATGCTTCCTGAAAGAAATGATGCCTGGCACGGTAAAGAAATGCCTGAGCACCATCAACAAAACCTTAAAGAAGATATTCCGAAGGATTACACTTACTTATGGGTTTTGGGTGTCTGTATTAGTTACTCCATTTAGGTGGTGTCAGGCACCTGAGTGTGAAAAGCGGTGCCTGACACCATTTCAAAGGAGCAAGACAGCTGAGCTGAGGGGGAGAAAAGCGTGAAGGAACTGATATCGGTCAATAACGTTTCCTTCCAGTACCCGAGCGAGGAGAAAACCACACTGGCGGATTTAAGCCTCTCGGTGTACCAAGGAGAATGGCTGGCGATTGTCGGCCATAACGGGTCCGGAAAATCTACACTGGCTAAATTGCTCAACGGACTGCTTCTGCCTTCTTCAGGAGAGATAAAGGTAGAAGACTACACAACGACAAACGAACAAGAACTATGGGAGATCAGAAGGCGGGTCGGCATCGTTTTTCAAAATCCGGATAACCAGTTCGTCGGGACAAGTGTCAGAGACGATGTGGCGTTTGGGTTGGAAAACTTCGGTGTGCCCCGTGAAGAGATGATTTCTCGTATTGAACAAAGCATTCAGCGTGTAAAGATGCAGGAGTTTATTGAAAGTGAACCTCACCATCTTTCAGGCGGCCAGAAGCAGCGTGTTGCCATTGCCGGCATCATTGCCCAAAAGCCGTCTATCATCATCCTCGATGAAGCGACTTCCATGCTGGATCCGATGGGCCGGAAAGAAGTCATCGACACGGTGAAACAACTGAACGAGGAAGAAGGGATTACCGTTATCTCCATTACGCATGATCTGGAGGAAGCGGTCCGTGCTGACCGGGTCATGGTCATGAAACAAGGTTCCATCCTCACGACAGGAAGTCCGAGACAAGTGTTCCAGAACGAGTCGTTATTGCTGGATGCCGGCTTGGATCTGCCGTTCTCCCTTAAACTCGGATTAGCGCTTAAGGAAAATGGGATAGGCTTAAAAGAACAACATTTAACACAGGAAGAATTGGTGGGTGCATTATGGACATTAAAATCAACAACCTAACCCATCGCTACAAGCCTGGAACGCCTTTTGAGCGGCTTGCACTAAAGGATGTGAATCTATCTATTCCATCGGGCTCATTCCTTGCAGTCATCGGTCACACGGGTTCTGGGAAGTCGACGCTCATTCAGCATTTGAACGGCCTGTTAAAGCCATCTGAAGGCACCATACAGGTTGGGGACCTGACGATTGCTGCCAATGAGAAAAAGAAACAGCTAAAAGCCCTGCGCAAAAGAGTAGGTATTGTCTTTCAATATCCAGAACATCAGTTATTTGATGAAACGGTGGAGAAGGATGTCATGTTCGGTCCGATGAACTTCGGGCAGAGTGAAGAAGCAGCCAGAAAAACAGCTCGAGAGATGGTTAAGCTTGTCGGGCTTCCGGATGAGGTACTGCAAAAGTCACCTTTTGACTTGAGCGGCGGACAGATGCGGCGGGTAGCTATCGCAGGTGTTCTTGCGATGCAGCCTGAAGTGCTGATTCTGGATGAGCCGACAGCGGGGCTAGATCCAAAGGGGCGCAAAGAGATCATGGACTTATTCCGTGCCCTTCATGATCAGCGTAAGACGACGACCATCCTTGTTACGCATTCCATGGAGGATGCTGCGTATTATGCGGACCATATTGTTGTCATGGATAAAGGATCCACCTATCTAGAAGGCACTCCTGCGGAAATCTTTGATAAACGGGACGAGCTTCAGGCCGTTGGGCTGGATGTGCCGGAAACGGTGCAGTTTTTGCTCAAGTGGCAGGAATTGACGAAGAATCCAATGAAACTATCCTCTTTTACCATTGAAGAAACAGCTAAAGCCATTGCGGCTGACTTCGGCAAAGGAGGGTCAATATGCTAGATAACGTGATCATTGGGCAGTATATTCTTGGCCGTTCCGTCATCCACAAGATGGACCCGCGTGCGAAGCTGCTCAGCATCTTTTTGTTTATTTTCGTGGTCTTTCTGGCCAATAACTGGCTGACCTATGTCCTGCTCGGCATTTTTGCAGCGGGTGCTATGCTGTCATCCCAGGTATCGCTCCGTTATATCTATAAAGGGCTTAAACCCATTTTTCTTATTGTCATTTTTACATTCATCCTGCACATTGTGATGACGAAGCAAGGCGATGTCATCTACCACCTGGGATGGCTGAAGATTTATGAAGGCGGCTTAAAGCAAGGGGTATTCATCTCACTTCGTCTCGTCTATCTCGTGGTCATCACATCATTGCTGACGCTGACGACCACACCGATCGATATAACAGATGGACTTGAATACTTACTGTCTCCTTTTAAAAAGATAAAGCTGCCCGTTCATGAGTTTGCCCTCATGATGTCCATTTCTCTCCGCTTCATTCCTACGCTGCTGCAGGAAACGGAGAAAATCATGAAGGCACAGATGGCCCGGGGTGCAGAGTTTACAACTGGTCCTATAAAAGAGCGCGTCAAAGCGTTTGTTCCGCTGCTGGTGCCTTTGTTTATCTCATCCTTTAAACGGGCGGAAGACCTGGCTCTCGCAATGGAAGCCCGCGGTTACCGAGGGGGAGAGGGCAGGACGAGGCTGCGCATTCTGGAATGGAGATTCAGGGATACAGCCTCTCTGCTCATTCTGCTCGCATTGGCCGTCGTTCTTTTCGTATTCCGAACGCATTAATCTTAAGGGAGTTTGATGTATGCAGCGCTGGAAAGCTACCGTAAGCTATGATGGCACCTTGTTTGCCGGCTATCAGGTGCAGCCGGAGGGCCGTACTGTACAGAGTGAGATTGAACGGAGCCTGGCCAAAATGCATAAAGGCGAGGATCTGCGCATCTCGGCTTCTGGAAGGACAGATGCAGGAGTCCATGCCATTGGGCAGGTATGTCACTTTGACAGCCCGTTGGCCATTGCCGGAGACCGTTGGCAGAAAGCCCTGAATGCGCTGCTGCCCAGTGATATACGCATCACGAAAGTGGAAGCTGTTGCTCCGGATTTTCATGCGCGTTTCAGTGCACAGAAGAAGGAGTATCATTATCGGCTATTGACCTGCAGTCAGCCAGATGTTTTCCGCCGGCATTATGCGTATCATTTTCCTTATTCTCTAAATCGTGGCGCCTTGGAAGAGGGCATGAGGATGTTCTTGGGAACACACGACTTTACATCGTTTTCCTCGGCCCGTTCCACTGTTGAGGACAAAATACGTACCATCTACCGTTTTGAAATGGACACGTCTACAGACGAGATCATTTTTAAAGTGAGCGGGAGCGGTTTTTTGTATAACATGGTCCGAATCATGATTGGCACTCTTCTTGATGCAGGCCAGGGCAGGATCGAGCCGAAGGAAATCGAAGCGATGCTGCAGGAGAAGAACCGGATTGCTGCAGGAAAGACGGCTCCTCCGCACGGTTTATACTTATATCACGTCACCTATTAAAATTCTAAAAAATCACCTAGTGATTTTATAAAAAATTACCTAGTGATTTTCTAAAAAATCACCTTATAAATTTCTCGACACACTTGACATCGTTGTTTATATGTTATAAGATATTCTTTGGTATTTCTAAGATTATCTCCCTGCCCCGGAAGATAATTCGGCGAAATGTTTAGTAATTCAAAAATGTTCAGCGAACCGTATTTTACTGTGAGTTTGAACAGCATTCATAAAAAAATTGAGCGATTTAGCGAATGAAGATACAGGAGGGAAAATTCATGCGTACGACATTCATGGCGAAAGCTTCTGAAGTAGAACGTAAGTGGTTATTGATCGACGCTGAAGGAAAGACATTAGGTCGTCTTGCAAGTGAAGTTGCAGCAATCCTTCGCGGAAAACACAAACCAACTTTTACACCACATGTTGATACTGGAGATCATGTAATCCTAATCAACGCAGAAAAAATTCATCTAACAGGTAAAAAGTTAAGTGACAAGATTTACTACCGTCACACTGGACACCCAGGTGGACTTCGCACAAGAACTGCATTAGAAATGCGTACAACTCGTTCTGAGCAAATGCTTGAATTAGCGATCAAAGGTATGCTTCCTAAGAACAGCCTTGGCCGTCAAATGATCAAAAAGCTTCACGTATATGCTGGAGCTGAGCACCAACACCAAGCACAAAAGCCAGAAAAATACGAATTACGCGGATAATAAAAGGGAGGTATTCACGTGGCACAAGTACAATATTACGGTACTGGGCGTCGTAAGCACTCCGTTGCTCGCGTACGTTTAGTTCCTGGTGATGGCCGTATCGTAATCAACGGTCGCAGCATTGACGAATATTTCGGTTTAGAAACATTAAAACTTATCGTAAGACAGCCCCTTAACGAAACAGCTACAGAAGGTAACTACGACGTTCTTGTAACTGTTCAAGGTGGAGGATATACAGGACAAGCAGGAGCAATCCGTCATGGTATCTCTCGCGCTCTTCTACAAGCAGATCCAGAATTCCGCGGCAACCTTAAGTCTGCTGGATTCTTGACTCGTGACGCTCGTATGAAAGAACGTAAGAAATACGGTCTTAAAGGCGCTCGTCGTGCACCACAGTTCTCAAAACGTTAATCTTTGCGTTTCAAGGCTCTCAACCAATTGGTTGGGGGTCTTTTTTGTTGTTCAGCCACTAAATCTTCATTTTGAGCTCATGTTCCTTTCGCTACTCGTAAACAATAGCTGTAACAGACCGAGTTTTCTGAAGGAGGGATATGATGTCGGAGTTAATGGAGGTATTTTGGAGGACCTTGCTGGCTTTTGCTTTGTTTTTAGGAATCGCCCGGCTGCTTGGAAAGCAAACATTGTCGTATTTGACACTGAATCATTTTATAGCTGCTGCCACTCTTGGGTCGATCACCGCTAACCTGGCATTTAATCTTAATATCGAGACATGGCATGCAGTACTCGCGATGATTACCTTCTTTGTTGCCTCCATCCTCATTTTGCTTTGGACGGTAAAAAGCAGAAAGGCGCGCAGGTGGATATCGGGAGAACCGACAGTGCTGATTGAAGACGGAACCATTTTGGAAAAAAACATGGGGAAAGCAAAATTTACGATTGATAACCTGAACCAGCTTCTTAGAGAGAAGGGGGTATTTGATATCAATGAGGTCCAATATGCTATCCTGGAAACAAACGGAGGCATCTCTGTTCAAAAAAAGCCGCCATTCAGAATGCTCACGCAACAAGACATGAGTATTGCTTCCCAAAAGAATGACGCACAGTTTCCTGTGGAGCTTATTATGGAAAAACAAGTTCTGACGAAAAACCTTATGCAGAATAATTTATCGGAAGCATGGCTGCAGGAGGAGTTAAACAAGAAAAACCTCATCCTGTCAGAGGTTTACTATGCGGTAAAAGGAACGAACGGCAACCTGTATATTGACTGTTATAAAGACAAGCTGGAGGCTCCGATTGATAAGGAATAACGGTTAAACAAGCGTTTAAGCTTTTGATCCGTCCAGCTTCAACCCCTAGATACCCGTGTACTTCGGTCTTTGTCAGAAAATAAAAAGCGTTTTATGACAAAGACCTCCAGTGCTTATCGTCTCTAAACATTCAGCATCTCTTTTTTCCCATCATTTACGCAGGATGATGCTTTACTCTTTTGCAAAAGATGTAGTTAAGGGTGAACCCATTAATTATATAGATATGTGATTGGCGCATCTGCGCGGGAAGAGGAAAAATGATGGCGATTGTAATTACAACATTTAGGGAGAAGCAGCGTACGAAAAAAGCGGAGTACGAAAGAAAAGTGCTAAGAGATCTTTCGCTAGGAAAGATCAAAAAGGAATTCCAAAGCCTGTATCAGCCCTTCTTTCAATATTCTTTGCTGTATCAGCAGGACATTGAAGACGCCTGCATTGATCTGGCGATTGATGCCTACTTGCTTGGGGCCGCGTACAGCCGGTTTGCGTATCACGGGGAATCGCTGGATGGCATTAAGAAACGCAGCCAACAGGCTGAAAAGGAATTGACGGACAGCCTCTTTGAATATTGGCAGTTCTGGTGCTGGGGAACAGAACAGATGATGGAATCTCTATACATGTGCTGTGAAGTGTATATCCAGCATTGGTGGCTCGAAGGATACTGGAACGGAGAGAAAAGATACAGAATGAAGCTTCATTAAGTTATATTCATCGTCTTGTCCCATATATATAGACATATATGACTGTTTATTAGGGGGCAAAAATGAAGAAGCGGGTAAAGCAAGTTGCCTTTGCCTTAGGTTTTACACTTCTGCTATTTATCTTAACGTACCAGTTTACGGAAAACCGGTCTTGGAAATCGTGGAACCTGCCGCTATCGGGTAAGGTAATCGTGCTGGATCCAGGACACGGCGGAATGGATGGCGGGGCAGTCGGCAGTGACGGTGTGCTGGAAAAGGACATCTCATTGGATATATCGCTTAAGTTGAGGGATTATTTGCAGGAATCCGGGGCTCTCGTGATAATGACGAGGGAAAGAGATAAGGATTTAAGCGGTAGAGACTCTGGGCGAATTCGGGCCCGGAAATGGGAAGATTTACGAAAACGAAAAGAAATCATCAATGGATCCAACGGGGACTTATATGTGAGCATTCATCTAAATGCTTTGCCCTCCAGCCGATGGAGAGGCGCACAAGTATTTTTTAATCCCGCTGACAAAAAAGGGGAAGCGGCCTCTAAATTTATTCAAAATGAACTTAAACGCAACCTTCAGAATACCAACCGGATTGCCAAATCCATTGATGGCATCTATTTGATGCGGACGAGCAAACTGCCGGCAACATTGGTCGAAGTTGGCTTCTTGTCCAATCCGAACGAGCGGGAGCTGCTTAAAACCAAGTCCTATCAGCATAAGGTTTCTGCATCAGTTTACCAAGGCATCCTTCGTTATTATACAAAAGAAAAGATACCTGATTAAGGTGCGAGCCCTTCAGCTTGCACCTTTTAGCTTATGAGTCAACGATTAAAGCCATTTGTGCTATACTGAATATGAAAATGAAATCGAATACATGCAAAGGAAGTGTCTTTACCATGACAGAAGAGAAAGTAATTGAACTTTTATCTCATATTCAAGACCCTTTTTTACATAAAAGCCTGACAGAATCAGGGGCGATTCAAGAAATAAAAGTAAAGGAAAGCTACGTAAGCTTAAAAGTAGCTTTGCCTCAAACAGGAACACCTGAACAGATGATGCTTCAGCAGGAAATCGTTAATATTCTAAAAGGTGCTGGATTCGAATCAGTCGGCCTGAGGTTTGAAGAACGCAAACCCGCTCAGGAAGCCCAAAAAGCGGCACCTGGTGTACCGTCTTTGCTAGCGCCGGAAAGTAAGACAGAATTTATCGCGATTGCCAGCGGTAAAGGCGGAGTTGGAAAATCCACCGTATCCGTAAACCTGGCCGTTGCTCTTGCCCGTCTCGGCAAAAAAGTAGGATTGATCGATGCGGACATTTATGGGTTCAGTGTTCCGGATATGATGGGTATCACAGAACGGCCGAAAGTAGTGGGCGAAACCATACAGCCGGTCGAACGTTTCGGTGTAAAAGTCATTTCCATGGCCTTTTTCGTTGAGGACAATGCACCTGTTATCTGGCGCGGACCTATGCTCGGCAAGATGCTGATGAATTTCTTCAGTGAAGTAGAATGGGGAGAACTGGACTACGTTTTGCTGGATCTGCCGCCGGGAACCGGAGATGTGGCCCTGGATGTTCATAAGATGCTGCCTAAATGCAAAGAAATCATTGTTACCACTCCGCATGCAACAGCAGCTTTCGTTGCGGCAAGAGCGGGAACAATGGCATTAAAAACCGATCATGAGATCATCGGTGTTATTGAAAATATGTCCTTTTTTGAGAGCCAGCTGACTGGAGAAAAAGAATATGTATTCGGTAAAGGCGGTGGAGAGCGCCTTTCAGAAGAACTCGGAATCCCAATGCTTGGCCAGCTTCCACTCGGCCAGCCTGATATTAACGAAGATGACTTTGCACCAAGTATCTATGCTGCGGATCATCGTCTTGGAAGAGCTTATGAAGACATCGCACAAAAGGTCATCGATCAGGTTAAATAAAACAAAACCTCGTACTGAAATCCAGTACGAGGTTTTTTAACGGTTATTGGCCTCCGCCGCCTCCGCCGCCTTGCTGATTCTGCTGCTGAGCGCCCTGTTGTCCTTTTTTGGAGGTGGCCTGATCAATTTCGTCGTGTGCAGCTTTTTGCAGCATCTCAGCTAATTGAGCACGCACAATCGGGCTTTCGAAGGTTTCCATCATGACTTTCTTTACTTCTTTTCGGTATTGAGGGGAATTGGCAAGGTCCAATAGTTCTTGTCCCATCTTGGGATCTCTCATAATGTTCATGATCTGTTGCTGATAAGAAGGGTCTTTCATTAGACCTTTCATTAACTTTTCGTGTTCTGGCTTCATGCTTTTTGCATAAGCCGCAGCAAATTTAGGATCCTTAAAGGCTTGTTTCCAAAATTGTTCGCCTTTGGGAGATAACAGCTCTTTCTCGATCGTCTGTTTAATTAATGCCTGATCAAGCAATAGCTGTTCCTTCATTTTTTCATCAGATAATACATCTTTAATGGCCTTTTTGCCGTCATCTGTTTTTAATATATCCACCAGCATCTTTTTGGTTGCATCATAATCGATGTTCTGGGAACTGCTTCCTTGTGCTTCATTTTGCGCACAGGCGCTTAGGGCAAAAAGAAGAAAACAGAAGAGACATGGGATCCACGTTTTTTTCACGTCTGCTCCTTCTCCTTTCTATTAGGTCTTACCTTTAGGTTGGGTGTTTTGAGAAGATTTATGCAGAACAAATATAGGAAAACAGTATGGCTTTTTTGGGGTAGGATTGGTACAATCGATAACGGTTACATTTGGATTGGAGGCAATCACGTGAAGTCAAGAAACTGGGTCTTTTTATTTATTACTACGTTGCTCTTAGGAATTGGCTGCGCTATTGTGGCAGGTTTGATATCACAATTTCCGCAAAGCGGAGGTGTGAAAGAGTTTTTTATCTATATACTCGGTCTTGTTGGTTTTGGCGCATTGTTCAGTGTGTTTAGCCAAATGGGCTTTTTTGCGTACTTAACGGTTCACCGATTCGGTTTGGGAATATTTAAATCGCAATCCCTTTGGAATGGTGTACAGATCGTTCTTATTATTGTTGTTCTCTTTGACTTATTTTATCTGCGGTATACCGCGTTTCATAAAGCGGGACAAAGCCTTGCTTCCTACAGCTTAATTCCAATCGGCGTGCTGATTCTAGGGTTTGCGGTGGCTTATCTTAAACAAAAGCAAACCAACAAGGGAGCATTTGTCCCAACGCTGTTTTTCATCATCGTCGTTACGACGATGGAGTGGGTCCCAGTTTTAAAAACAAACGCTCCAAGTGCCATGTGGATGGCATTTGCGGCTCTTGGTGCCTGCAATACTTATCAGATCTTAATGCTGCACCGGCTCATCAATCAAAATACAGGAACAAAATCAAAAACTTCCGCTGTCTAGGCGGAAGTTTTTTTGTGAGAATTAATGGACTTCCTGGCTTTGTGCCTGAGTGTTGGCAATCATTTCACCAACGCTGACAAACGAATAACCTTCCGATTTTAATTTGCTGATAATTTCTGGCAGGGCTTTATGTGTCTGCTTGACTGAGTCAGAAGCATGCAGGAGAAGGATATCTCCAGGTTTCACGTGACCAGTCGCATTTTGCACGATCTTTTCGACTCCGGGATTTTTCCAGTCTTTCGTATCGATGCTCCAATGCACAACAGAATGGTGAGTACCTTCTGAGACTTCAAGGACCCGTTTATCAAAATTGCCATTCGGCGGACGAAGGAGCGTCGTTGTTTTTCCGGAAACCTTTTTGATTTTTTCCTGTGCGATTAAGATGTCTCTTCGAATTCGGGGAACTTCCCAATCCGTATAGTTCTTATATTGATAACCGAGGCTGGCAATTTCGTGCCCATCTTTTACGATTCGTTCAATAATTTCAGGATGCCTTTCCGCCCAGGCGGCAGAAACAAAGAAGGTGCAATTTTTGATTCCTTGTTTTTTCAGTACGTTTAAGATAGGAATAGCTCTCTTGTCTCCCCAGCTGATATCAAACGTCAGCGCGACTTTGTTCCCTTTTTCTTCACCTTTATAGATTGCCCGGGGCCCATCTTTGGATGAAAAAACAGATAATTGCTCTTGTCCCATAAATGCAAGTGAAGCGGCAAAGAAGGCAGCAAACACAACGACCATATACTGCTTCACTTTCTTCCCGTTAACCACCATGAAAAATTTCATACCGTCCCCCCTAATCCTGTATATTGAGCTGATCCTTTTTCTTTTTCGTTTGCCAGAGCTGTCTGCCTAAGGAAATATATATGACCAGTGAGGACAAGATAGACCACAGACAGGAAACGGCCATTTATATACATAGAAAACAAGGGGGCGGGAACGATAGCTTAAAACAAACACTAAAGGAAGCTATGGTGGCGCAATGATAGGCTTAATGATGAATCGCAGGGAAGCAAAGGAATTCGAATATCTTCTAAAAAAAGAAATGGAAGAGCTTTTGTTTGATCTGCAAGATGACAGGCTGGATAAGATAGTAAAATCCGCAATCGAAGAAAGGTACCAGGTTCTCTTTAAGCTCTTTGCCAGGCTGGCCGAACCTGCAGAATGCGCGCGTTTCTGCAGAAGAAAACAGAGCCAATAACATGGCATAAAAGGATTCAAACACTTTTTTCAAATAAAGTGTTGACACTAAAAAGCGATACGTGATATAGTATTCCTTGTCGCCGCTGAGACGGTGATGAGCAACAAAATATCAACAAAATAATCGTTGACATGATGGTTGCAAAAATGTTAAAGTATAAAAGTCGCCAAAATGAGCGACACAAACTTGTTCTTTGAAAACCAAACAAAAGCCAGGTAAGTCAGGGATTTTATAATCCCATCAATTTTTAAACTTTAAGAGCTATATCAAACACTTTATTGGAGAGTTTGATCCTGGCTCAGGATGAACGCTGGCGGCGTGCCTAATACATGCAAGTCGAGCGGACCAAAGAGAGCTTGCTCTCTGAGGTTAGCGGCGGACGGGTGAGTAACACGTGGGTAACCTGCCTGTAAGACGGGGATAACTTCGGGAA
>NZ_JAMXKG010000018.1:0-62123 GCF_024494405.1 Fictibacillus sp. WQ 8-8 | reverse complement strand
TAACAGATGTGGAACTTGCAATAGTAGAAGCAAATGGAAATTTAACCGTTTATAAAAAAGCGAACAAATCTTTTGTTACGATAGAGGATTTAGAAATTAAAAAGAAACATGAAGGCATATCCTACCCTGTCATCTTGGAGGGAAAAATTGATTCTACTGTTCTTAACCAGTTAAACTTAAATGAAAAATGGTTATTAGATCAATTACAAAAGAAAGGAATCAAAGAATTGGATAGCATTTTTTTCGCTTCGATTAATGATAATCACGAACTGCATTTCTCATTTGTCAATGATGTTACGAAAGCTACTCTCCCAATCGTACATTAAGGATTAAGAAGGTAGATGTTTTTTTATAAAGGAAATATTTTTAATTAAATTAATCTTTAATCATAAACGAGGATCGCCTTTATAAAGGCGTGTCTTTTTGTATTGGGCCAGATTGTTGAACAATGTCTATTCAACTATCGAAGCATGATAATTCAACAAGACAAATTAAAAAAGTCGATTCCTTATTACACGAACCGGCTTTTTTTAGAAGTTGAAATCTGTTTAAGGGTCCTACCAACGAAAACATAGGCTAAGGCTGAAAGTTCCGTCATATAAGGACTTTTCTGTCTAATCACTTTTTATCATCTGACAGGCTTCTTTAGAAGCTAAAAATCTTGATATATCAACGATGTATATAAAATCATGCATAGTCGATAAACGGCAATCTCTTGAATCGTATGGGATTGCCGTTTTGTGCTAACTTCATATTTACGATTATGTTAACTGATAATGAATAAGATACGCAGTTATTATTTATTATTTTTCTTTAACCTTAATCGTAAGAAATCACAGATCAGAAGATCCAAATAAAAATATCTAATATAGGAAATTATTCCCTTATAATTATAAAATAAATAAATTAAACTAAAAATTAGTTAATTATTGGCAATGGTTAATCATATGGACGTTCTTCATCGGGTTGTTTCTGGTGAAGATCATTCGGAAATGGGGTCTCTTCCAGTACAGCCATAGCCATTTTTCCGAATGACTCACTTGAGTAAATTCAGGAAAATAGCGATCTAACCAGCGAATCATCATGTTTTTGACACCTGCTAATTCCTCTGTCAGCTTACTTCTAAACGATGACCCGACGCGCAGGGCTCAAATCTCCCCAAAGACCGAAACAGTGCATCTCATTGAAGTCGTTGCTAACTCCATCGTTGTAACAGAGGGACGTGAGATGGCTCGTATTGAAATCGCCACACACGTCCGCAGTTACCATCAGTTAGATCAGGAAATCGAAGATCTTACTCAGCTACTTAGTAAAGCTTGTTCAAACATCTGTAGAGTACGAATGGCTCTCAACAGTTCAAGGGCTTAGAGATACAACAATTGTTGATTTATTAGCTGAAATCGGAAGTTTTTCATACTACAAGGATCCACGCCACTAATCAAACTCGCGGGATTAACGTTACGTGAAGATTCATCCTGTCAGCATAAAGGACAAAAACGTATTTCCAAACCGGGCAAAATAAAGCTACGTGCCCTCCTTTTCCGAGTGATGATGCCGATGATTGGACACAATAAAGCCTTTCGTAGAATGCGTGAGTATTACACCACCAGAGGCATTAATCCGTTAAGTAAAAAAAAAACAATTGTTGTACTATGCGGTAAGCTACTAAAAGTATTACATGGATAAGCACAAAGCAAACAGCGTTTGATGCAGAACGAATGATAAAAGATATTCCTTGTCTCGAAGATGCAGCTTAACGCCCTCACCCTTTTAATAAGCACTAGACCATAGGGTGACACGGAGAAGCTGGCGCTATTTTCACCATCCGACCTAGAGTCCCTAAAGGAGCATCGCTAGCCTCTACCTTATGACTAGACCGAACAAAGGAATGTAGACACTCAGATGCCAAGAGACATGGGAGGGTACGTCATCATAATCTACGCAGAGATTCATTGTGCAACACGTACTGATCCCACCCACACAAACCATATTAATATTTATAGAGGGAGTTGAACTAATGACATTAACTCAAGGATTTTGACAATATTTCTTTGGATGGGAACCACGATAACGTATGCTTCGCTCATTAAACCAAATAAAATTGCGTTATAAAAGTCGGCAACAGATTTATAAGTATCTACCAGAGTAAATGCATACCACTTCTCTCTATATAGTTATATTTTTATAGGTTAAATTAATATTTTTATAGAGGAGACTTTCATGATGAAAAATAAAGTAAAAAGTATGTTGAGTTTTTTATTGACCTTTGCAATTGTTTTCGGCGGATCTGGGCAAGCAGTGGTTGCCAAGGGTAATAACCATGCTAATCAAGGACAACATAAGAATTTTAGTGAGCAAAATGTAAAACAGTGGTTAAGTGAATATGAATTCTATGAGGATACCAGAGATGCAAAAATCTATGATAAGGTTGCAATAAATGAATTAAATCGTCTCGCACCAGTCATAAAAGATACGAATGCTAAGTTTGATTCTAATGCACTAGATAATCTGATTGTGGAATTTGATAAAACCGGAGACTTTAAGCAAAAAGATATGAATGAACTTGATATGTTTGAACAATTGATTAACCAATATGAAAAAGCAGTTCAAGAGGAGTATATAAAAGGAGTGGTTCTAAAAAGTGATCTGCTCTTAAAAATCAAACATAGGTTAACAGTATGTCTATGGGGGTTTGTATCAAAAAACGATTTTAATGAACCAACTGAAGTATTAATTTCAGATATACTCTTTAATTTTTATTTATCGGATAAAATTGTCAATAAAAATGCTATCGGCATCTTAACGGATATCTCTGAGCAAACGGATCACAAAGGAATAAAAGCTCATTTGAATAACGCTGTGAAAATGTCTGAAAAAGCTAATGGGTTTCTAGAAAAAGATCTAGCTACCCCTGCATCAAAATCCTATCAAAATGCATATAAACAAGTGTTATTCGGACTAGAAAAAGCAGGCTATCCATTTAACACAGACTTCTTTGATTCTACCTCTGACACGGATGGTGACACTATAACAGATGGAATAGAATTCGTAGAGGGAATGAATCCATTTATAAAGGATACAGATGGTGATGGATTAAAGGACAATATTGAATATGAGATTAAATCATTTATTTCCCCAACAAAATATGATACAGATCATAATGGCATAAGTGATGCAGATGAAGATATCGATGAAGACGGCCTGAATAATAAAGATGAGCAGGTTTATCAAACAACTTTGATTAAGAAAGATTCAGACCAAGATAGTTTAACTGACGGATTTGAAGTACATCAGTTTGATTCATTACCTAATAAGTATGATACAGATAGCGATGGGTTAAGTGATGGAGATGAATATACTTTAAAGACAAATCCGAATGTTGCAGACAGCGATAATGACGAGATCATAGATTCACAAGAACTCCATGAACAATCTATTCGTAAATCATTGCCTGATAAATCAGAAATTACAAGTGTAGAAGTTAGTTTTAGTGCAAAGGATAATATTAATAAAACGACTAGAATTAGCACAAACAAAGTCAATAAAACAACTAATTTATACGGTATTATTGGTTCTCCTGTAAGGATCAATACTCAATCAGAAGTTGATAAAGCAAGCATTAAGCTTACTTATGATGAAACGCAGCTAGGAGACACATTGGAAAATGATTTAGGCATCATTTGGTATAATGAAGATGAGGAAATGTTTGAAAGCCTTAACGCTGTGTTAGATACAAGTAAGAATACAATAAGTGTGGAAACTAATCAGCTTAGTGAATATATGGTTGTTGATAAGACAAAATGGTTGGAGCTTTGGAGTAGGGAAATAGACTACTCAAGGACGCAAGGTGTAAATGAAATGCTGCTTCGCAATATTGCAACGAGAACAGGTGGAAAGTACGATCCAGCTGCAAGCATCGATAAGTGGAAGGATATTGTCTTTAGTAGTGATGATTCAGGTGATGGAGAGATAGATCCAAAAGATTCAGATGGGGATGGCTTATACGATACCTATGAAATTGTAGGAATGAAAACACCATACGGTATAATCTACTCAAATCCTAACATGAAAGATAGTGACGGAGATGGATTAACCGATGGGCAAGAAATGGGTCCATTCAAAACATTCACCGTAGACATTTTTGGAGTTACTATTCATTTTGAAGGTTTCTTTCCAACCAGTTTTCCTGACCGAAAAGATAGTGACGGAGATGGAAAGTTTGATAATGAGGATTCGAGACCGTTGTACTCTGATTTATCCGATTTAGTAATTTATCAATCAGATAGACCAGAAGGCTATGATGAAAATGGAAATGTAGCGAATGATATGAAAACAAATGATTATACAGGCGATGAAATGACTGACATTAACTGGATGTTCAGATTCCAATTACTTGAATCTTATTTCCCAGGTATTCTCTTTGATGAGTTCGAGACAATGTCAACAAGCATATTTTCTACGGGAGATATGGAAGATGTTGTTTTAGATATGATTGATCATTTTGAGGAGGGAACTGGTACAGCGTATCGCAATCAGACTTTAACTAAAAAAGCGAGTGAGCATGAGACAACAAAAGCCTATGTTGAATTTGTCAAAAATGCGTTAGTTGATGAGTTAAAGAAAAATGGAGGTAATTTGGCAGCACTTCAGTTTGATAAAAGTACAAAGGACACTAATAAATTTTATCAATATATACAGGATAATGCTTCTTACCCGGTGTTTCATAATAACAGTGATATTATAGACGGACTTACAATTACAGTAAATGATACTTGGGGGAATACCGTATCCGTAAAAGATTTTTCAGTAGAGAACAATCACTTTAAAGGTGTCATGCATGTTCGTTTATATGATCATTTTGGGTTAGATCAGCCAGATGTGGAGAAGGTGTATGTCAACTTAGCAGGATTTCGTGCCTGGTTTGTCTTACAGCATTATGATGAATATGATGGCAAATATAAGCCCTTTGTTTCTTTAATGGAAATGAATATACCATTCGAGGGGGAATTGTAATTAAAGTTAATTTAAAAATTTTAGTTTTGATTATTGGTATATTCTTCATACCATTATACTTAATTGGATGTACAAAGAATGGGGAATCAAGCGGGGAAACAAAGATTTTCGAAATTGCCAATACAGAAGAGATCGTTGGTAGAAAGGATGAAGAAGTGACGACTCTTAGAAAACATTATATGATTCTGAATCCACCCAATGATTTAATAGATTTAAAAGAATTAGTTGAAAAATACATTAAGAATCATCCAGTTGAAGATGAAATTAAAGTAATAGAAGGCAAAAACAGGATTTTTTATATGTCCTTCTATAGGGAAAGTGACGATTTGCCAAGAGACTGGCAGCCTGATGAAAGTTACATGAATACGGATCGGATGGAACATCATAAGCGTGATCTCATTGCATCGATCATTTGGTCAGATGCTGAACCACAAAGAGAATACAATGTTTATGATAAAAGTAAGGAAGGAAAGGTCATGAAGCGGATGCATTTTATTGAGGATCAGCTTGTTGAGTAATACACTAACATATAAAACGATATGCAGCCGGTTACAACGTTAAATAAGCCAGCTGGTAACATAATCGTAGTTCACGGAACCAAGTCAAACATGCAAAACCCTGAATTTGGCCAAATAAGCCTAAATTCAGGGTTTTGCTTTGTGCCAAAGAGAGGGAAAAAGCACGTTTTCCGGAAGGGGCAGCGTACCTTGGTTTATCATGGCCAGCTCTTTAAGCCGTTTGTTAACATCTCCGGAATAAAGTCCTCCGTGATAGCAAATTACCTGTTGAATATCCAATACGGTAAGCTTCTGAAGGGACCTAATCGCTTCTTCCATATCCAATGTTTGCTGAGAATCAGGCGGGTGCAGAACGCCGTCTATAATGACTAAAGCATCTCCTGCAATAAGGGTTTTGCTTTCCAAATGATAGAGGCTCGTATGTCCGGGTGTGTGTCCGGGAGTGAAAACAACTTGTATTCCATAGCCGTAGGGGAGGAATTCTCCATCTTTTATTGTCCTGTTCACTCGGCCTTTTGGCGGGTTATTGAGTACTGCTTTAAAAGCTTTTACCCAATCTTCGGGAACATTGGGAGGAATCATTGAGTCGACTTGTGCTATGGCTTCAGGCGTCATCTTTTTCCCCTCAATATAAGGCTTTTCCAATTCAGTTGTGAGAACTTCAATCTCCGTGGGAGCATGTTCCAAAATTGCAGGCAGGCTGCCAATATGATCTAAATCCTGGTGAGTTATGATGATGTTTCGAAGTTTCTCCAGCGGGACATCTGCTTTCTGGAATGCTTCTAGAAATAAAGGAAGCTGTCCGGGGTATCCGGTATCAATGAGAACAGCCCTTTCCTCATCCCAGATCAGTGTGGGGTGGACAGTATCCTTTTTTCCTAATACTGCCGCAGAAATGTCCAGCATTTCAATTCCTTTGTGAATCCTCATGCGCATCCCTCCATACATATATTTCAGTTAGTACTCAATTTCCGATCTTAGTTGTCTACTATTAGAATAATGAAGGAATACAACTGGTGTCAATGAAAAATATTTTATTATAACATAATAAAATATTTTTGTCAATATAAATTTTAGATCAATAAATCAACTTTTTATTCTATTAATAGGTGTGCCTAGATTCATCATATTATTGTTTCAGAGTTATAAAAACATTATTAAAAAGCAAGGAAATGGTATTTTTAATAATGTTTTGAAAGTTGGCAAAGAGGGAAATTAAAAAGGAAAAATCCCTATATAAGGATAGTAATATACATTTTTCAAATATAGAGAACTTGCATATTTACCGATTCTTAACCTAGTAAGCTCATTTCCACACGGATTATGTAGGTTCGTTGGGTACATTTTTTGGAGTAGATCACATGGCTTTAGATGCTACAAAAAGTAAACTTTTTATTTCTTTAAGTGGAGTTCTTGCGGCAATTAAGACGGATGGCAAGTAC
The DNA here is from genome assembly GCF_024494405.1 of Fictibacillus sp. WQ 8-8. NCBI lineage: Bacteria > Bacillati > Bacillota > Bacilli > Caryophanales > Fictibacillaceae > Fictibacillus > Fictibacillus sp. WQ 8-8. The sequence continues at coordinate 55,150 of NZ_JAMXKG010000018.1, read as the reverse complement.
TATGTTATGGATGTTCGAAAAAGGGGAGGTATGCCAAGTGACATTAGAAAAGTTGATACCTGGTCTTGGGGATTATCTTTTCATCGAACCAAAGTTCATAAGGTCTTCAGACAACAAAGATTTTGAGGAACTTGTCTCAGAAGTAGCTCCATCAGCACAAGTGTTAGAAAGTACTGGAGGAGATGACACACAGATATTACAGGATGCCATTGACCATTCCAATGGTGAAAGCTGGATTGTCCTTAATGGGGAATTCAACCTAAGTGGAAACTTGTCAGGAAAGAAAGCAAGAATACTGGCCAATGATGCTGTACTAAAAACCAGTGCTGCGGGCGATGCTTTGACCATTCAAGGGGTAAAAGTTGGGAACTACCAAGCAACAGGAGGTTACACCCAAGGAAGGTCTTATGTTTTGCTGAAAGATACGACAGGAATAAAAGCGGGTCACCTAATCCGTTTCGTGTCTACTACTGAACAATACCATCCATCAAGAAGCTATTTCTACAAGGGTGGGGATTTTATTGTCACCAGAGTTGCCGCAGATAGGGTATATCTCACTGGAGCTTTAAATCACGACATTAGTGCTGTGGATACGGTTGAAGTTTATGAGCCGGGACAACTAATGCTTCAAGGTAAGCTTAGAATTGAAAATACGGGTGCTTTACCAAACGGACAAACTGGTCTAATGTTAAAGTATTCTGCTAACAGTATCATAGAAGGGTTAACAGTCGACAACTTCGTCACTTGTATCTCCACTACCTTCTGTGTTAATGTCAACCATATCGGTTCAACCACAGAGAGAGCTTGGTATACAGGCTCAGGAACCAGCTATGGATTTGCAACCATAAGCTCAAGAAACGTTCAATATGAAAGCTGTTCAACACGTACTGGACGACATGGTCATACAGGAGGTGGATGGGAGCCAGTTGACAATGTCGTTATGAAAAACTGTCATTGGTTTAGCGAACAACAGGGCAATCAGTATTCCCTTGACTTCCATGATAACTGTGGCTCAATTACAATCGAAAACTGTGAAATGGATAGTTTCACAATAAACGGGAACGTGAAAATGGAAAACTGTACGGTTCATCACCGGGAGAAAGTGGACAGCTCCTATAAATCGGGAGATGATGCCAATAAGTGTAACTACGTTTTTGACAATATCCAGTTCCCTAATGGAGGACAGCTAACGTTGTCAGGTTACGCTCAGTCTGGCGGTACTTGGACAATGGATAAGGTTGGTTCCATTAAGCTAAGTAACATCCACGTTAAGGGTGGGTCACTACAATTCAACATGAGAGCGAAAGACAGCCAAGCTTCCATGCCTACACAGAACATTGACAATGTTATCGTAGAGAACTGTACAAACGTTATGGTGTTGATGAAAGATAGTATCGAGAACCTAACGTTACGAAATTATAAATTCCTAAATGATGCTGTTCATATCTACCAGTATACAGGAGCTTCCTTGATAAAGAACATAATTATTGAGAATGCTTATACAGCTGCTAGATACACAGGCATTCAGCTATTAAACTTCAAAAGAGCAACGTTCATCAACTGTTCTGATTTGAGTATGGGATATGATTCTCCACGTGGAATCATAACATCTCCAAATACTCAGGCCCACGTTACGTTCATAAACTGTGATTACACTAACCATACTCAAGGCTTTTCTTTTGACATATCAGTGTATACCAGAATTGATTCAGCAGTAGGAACGTATGGAACACCTAAAGGTCAAGCCATAACTCAAGTTCCAACCCTAACAGGAACAGCTGCACCTACAGTGATTCCATCTGCGATTGGACAAGAGTTCCTAGATACTGCAAATAAGAAACTGTATAAAGCTTTTGGAACTACGGCGGAAACTGATTGGGTTGTACAAAACTAACACTAATTAAATATCATGATTTTAGAAGCTAGGGAGTTTTATCATTTTCTGCCTGCCGATGTAATTGGTTGACAATGACATATAAGTATTGATCCGGACCAATCGAAAAAGTATCCGGCCATAAAATTCTCGGATCATGTGCGATGGTTTTCATTGTGCCATTCGGCAATATCTTTCGAATACTGTTGTTTTCATAGTCACCAGCATAAACGGTTCTTTTTGCATCCGTGATCATTCCATCAGACGCACCTTTTTCTCCCCAATATTCCACATGATAAAGTAAATCATTATGCGGTATAGTTCTGTCTCTCAGTGCTTCTGTTGAGATCGAGAACAGATGACGGCTGGTTAGTGGACAAAAAAATAAAATCTTTCCATCTGGAGAAATTGCGATACCATCAGACGCCAGTCTAAAGGGAGAAGTTGAGCCATCTTTGTTTCGATTCATCAAAATTTTACCTTCTACTTTTGGTAAAAAATAGGGATCGGGTGAAGTTGGATTGGCTCCATTTAACCGTCTAAACGCATTTCCATTTTCTAAATCTACGACAATAATAGCTCCTGGTCCTTTGGAAGAAGAATCCGTTATATAGGCATAACCTGCTTTACCAACACGAAAATCAAATCGGACACATTCAGATAAGTTGTTGGGCAGTACAACATCTTCTGTAAAGGTATATACTTTTCTTATTGTATTGGTTTTTAAATCAACAGCGACCAGTTTTGCTCCCCCTTTAATAGGTTCTGAAAAATTTGGTGCCGCTGTGTCTAATACCCAGAGTGTTCCCTTCCCATCAGCAACTACACTTTGGACACTGATGAAAGACATTGTGATATTCCCTGGGTTTACCAAATTGGTTTCTAAACTAGGATAAGGCTGCAAATCATCCCCAACAATTTCCCCCACTGTAAATTTAACGTCGTCTCCCCATTTCGGAAAGCAAATGAAAATACGCCCAGTTTCTGAAACACTTACACCTGTAGGCATAGCCCCATAAAATGAATAAACTAATTCTAACTTACCGAAATATTTTTCCATAGGGAGTATATATCCCCCTCAACAAATTAGAACGAATATACTTATATATGATTGAAATTTTTTCTAGTGCCTGGTTCTTAATGAGGTTTTCATGTAGATTCAATTCATTGTTTTGGAATCTATGAAACGTCTCAATAATAAGGTTTTTCTTAAGAAAGCGAGATTAAAAGTAAAAAGGCGTTAAGGGCTTTGACGAGAGTCCCAGCAATTCCTCCTAGTGGAGGATATAACTGGCTGAGGGTTTTTTACACCTTTATTAACTATGAAGGACGTATATCCAGAACTGATATAGACAAATACGTATCAACAGGATTATGTGAGTAGAAAAAAGTTCTTGCTGCCGGCAAGAACTTTTTTGACAGATTGATGATTAGCTAATTGTATAATTAAATGGAACTAGGAAGTAAGAACAAAAATTAGTTAAAAGCGATTGAATAAGGGGGATCCGTAGTTCCACATTCATACTGTAGAAAGCATAAATACGATGTCCTTATTTTTATAAATGGAGACGTAACGATAAGCAGTTATTGGATGTTAAAGTAAATTCATACATCTAACTTACTCACTAGACTCTTGCATAATTAGCTGATTTCCCGAAAAAAGGGCATACGGGTAGTGTAGCTAACAAAATCAATTTTTTAAGCGATCAGTTTCAGGGTTCTAAGGACCTGTTCCAACGGGGTATTTGCCAGTCCTTCCTGGTAAACATACACCACCAGTTGCCCCATCATCTCGCTTCTGATTCTTCTGACTGTGTCTCCCAGCGTTATGGGGATTCTTTTGACCAACAATAGGAAACTTTTAACCTACCGGACTATCCATGCTATACTACATGTAATCCTTGAGCTTTTTTCTTCTGGACTTGCCACAGAGGAATGGTTGGCAGAGAGCCATCCTGTGAGAGGAGAGGTTGTATGGAGATCAATCTGAAAATTAAAATCTCCCCAGAAATGATGCAGGTTATCATTCTGGAATACTCTACTTCTGCTTTTAAGGCAGAGGGCAAAGGTCATCACTTTCCTTGTTGGGGGTGGTGGCTTTTGTTTTATCCAAAGTGGTCTTACTGTTTGACTCAGCAATATCGCAGGGTGAAATTATTACAGCCTTATCCTCTGGGAACAGCTCAAGCTGACTGTCCAAAACAGATTTATCAAACCTTGTGGTTACATTACTTGAAAATTCGATTTTTCCTCGAATCAATCGATGAAGAATGAACCCACCGAAAGAAGGGTGCTATGTGTGCCGTTCAATTTTTCTTCAGACCACAAACAAAAATCCTAACTGACAACCCATTGATAGGGTTTTTTTATTCTAGTATTTTGAATAAATACCCCTAGATACAAAATGAATTTCCAAGTGATTTTCGAATAAGTTATAACACGATTTGGAAAATAAGCATTTTTACTCATGAAATATGTTTAAAATCGATATAAAATCAAATCATGTTATAATTATTGTTATAATCAAACTGTGTAAAGGAGGGGATTTATGGAGGGATTTGGCTCAAAAGAAAAAAGAAAGTGGGGATCCCACCTTCTAGTTTTATCTTTCATTTTTCATATACTCGTCTATAATACGAAATATTCTTTCTTTGAATTTCGCTTCTGATGATTCTGGATTATTTGTAATAATGATCTTCCCATTATCGTAAGTCATTCGAACCAAATCGTCTTCTCCTACACCTAAGTTTTTTAACATTTCAAATGGAATTATTACACCTAGTGAATTTCCAACTTTTCTAATTTTTATATCTTTCTCCAATACAGCATCACTCCTTAAATCTCGCAATAAAATAACTGGATGAAGGAGCTGCACCTCCTTCATCCGTCTTAATTGATTATACTACATCGCCACATTAAAACAAAAAGACGTGGATGAGGGTTGCTGTTGACTTTTTAATTACGCAAATAACTACAAATGAAAAAAGGGAGTTGGTAGTCGTGACAGTATCAAGTAAAGGTCAGTTTAAAAAAATGGGTGTTGTGTTTGTATTAGCCGCATCCGTTAGTATGGGAATTGGAAACGGACAGGCTTTTGCAGATACTTATCAGGAAACGGGAAAGATGTCCGGCCCCCATTACGGTAATGATGCACTTTTAAAGTATCTTCCAACTTTACCCGATGACGGTTACAGGCTTGCTGAGGATGCGTATACAGGATGGGAATATGAAAAGGTAACAAAATCAAAACACAAGAAAACCTATTGGGATCATGAAGCAGACAATTCAAAAAACAAAGAGAAACGGACAGTATCGATGAGTGTGGAACGGTCTAAATATACAAGCTCAACGGCTTCATCAACAGGAAGTCTTAAAGCGGCCGTAGCAGAAATTGCGATCCATTATGAAACCGGATGGGGTAAGACAAAGAGCGTGAGTACAACATGTACGTATACTATTCCTGCAAAACAAAAACATCTTCTGAAGTTTGGTAGTAAATATGTAAAATCGGCTGGATATGAACGCTACTATAATATGGGCAAATTAAAAAAGAAAAGATCCATCCATAATAAGTGGACATATAGGGAGTATTCAGCACAAGAACCCATTTAAAGGATGAGGAGAATGAACAAATATTTGGCCTGCCTGATATTATCTATAGCAATCACAGCTTGTTCCAATGAGGAAAAGAAATCTAATCCTAAAGAAAGAGAAGCCTCAACCCAAGAATCTAAAGCTCACAAAAGTCAAACAGCGCAGTTAACTAACCATGAAAGATTGGATTTTGGTAAACGGTTTGACAACTTCAATTTTCATCCAACATTATTTAAGGTACAAATTAAGAATAATAAGCTCGTTCTTGATATGGATTATCAATTAAGTGGAAAGCTTGTAAATTTCTTATCAAAAGGAATCGTTTACTCCTATGGAATTGGTTTTCCTGATCAGACTGTTGAAGTAACTTCGCTGGAACAATCCACATTTAAGCCTGGCCCATCTTTTTCTCAGGGTGATTCACAGCGCAAGTTTTGTCATTTGCGCTTAGTTGAAGACATCCCTCATCGCTTAACGAAAAAGCAAATCAATACTTTAGAAAAGCAAATCAAAGGTTATTCATTCGTTGTTTTAAATAAAGATAATGATACTGTATTTATCATGAATGACATCTATGAACGGTCAACGATCGACCCTGGGAATGCTATACAGGAGGATTTAGGAAAAGTGAAGATAAAAAGCTTACAAGGATCCATGCTCGCTCCACAGTTGGACAAATAGGGACTTACTTTTTAGAGGTTACCCAATCATAAATACTTGCGATTATACAAACATTTATGAAAGTGTCAACACAAGTGTTTATGTAGATGTAGATAATAAGCTATACACGAATAAAGTAATGGGCTCTGTCAGTGATTATCTTTGTATTCAAAAATTCAAAAAACTGAAAGGACCAAACCCGGTCTGTCTTCTCAGCTAAAGCCTCATAACTTTTTGAACCATTCACGTACTTCATAACGGCTTTCTGTTTAAAGTCATCGGAATAGGAAACAAATCGCTGTCCCTTTTTAACCATAGAAAATCCCCTCCAAGTAGTGACTTTGCCTCCATGGTACCATGGAGGCTTTTTCTGCCCCGTTTTTTCTTAAAACCACTGTATCGGAATACCTGAAGCCTCCAATTCCGGGAATATAGATTCCGGGCTCAACGCAGAATACCATGCCTTCCTCTAAGAGTAAATCACTTCAAAACGGATATAAGGCTCTTCGTGGGCAGAAAACCCGAGGCCGTGTCCTGTCCGGTAAACGGCATAATCCGCGACGCCGGCTTTTTGGAACACATCTTGTAATCTGGTCCACCTCTGAAGCGGAAACTACTGACTTTATGAAATCAAGCGCCATTTTCTGGGCTGTTGTTGCCAGATCAAACATCTTTTGCTGATCATCATTTGGCTTTCCTATAAAAATCGTTCGTTCCAGCTCTGCGCGATAACCATTCAGTGCAACCTGCCGGCTATGAATAACTCCATTCCCATTTTGAAACCGTCTCGTGTTCGAGAAAACATGGGGAAGAATCTTCCGTTCTTTTCCTGAAGGCGACATAACAATCGTATCGAGTGTGGATCCTGGATAATCCCTTGATGCCTTTGCGTACAAAGCAGCATTTCCTTTCGCATCCACCTCGAGTTCACTGACGTTTTCTACACACGCTTTTAATGAGGTTTCCAATGCGAGGTTAACCAGTTCTCCCGCTTTCTTCATCATGGCAATCCTTCACCTGGTAGCCCCAATATGTTAATGCTTGATAAAGGCTTGTGGGTGCGTTTGCAAAATCAAGGCCAATCGTGGAACCTTTGGTATTTCCTTTAACAACAGATTCTACTAAACTCATATGCTGTGTTTGTGATTCTTCAGGATGTTCATAATAGACCTTGACTTCTTCTACTTGGGCTGATTGCCCGGCATGGAGTTCTTCAAGACCAGGAAAAACAAGCGTTGATCTTTCTTTATTTATAATAAGGAAAATAGAACTTGAATAAATCAGTGCTTTAAAACTAGTTAGATAATATTGGTGATCCGGCAGCATAATAACTGCCGCATCCATGCCCCACGTTCAAGATACCTTCTGAATGTTTCAACTCGATTTCGGATGTTCAACATTTTTCATCACCTTTCTTATTTTATGGAAATTGTATTTTGGTCAAGCGCTTGTGGCTTATTAATGGTAAACAGACTGATAACAATAAGAGCAAGGATTGAAAGCGGCAGGGAAAAATGCTGTTCCAACCCATCGGCTTGCCGAGAACCAATTCCCAAATAAGAGTGGCTAGTCCACCTGTGATAATAGAGGATATTGCACCTGCCGTCGTCGCTCTTTTCCATAGAAAGCTGGCTAATATGGTAGGTGTAATGGCTGCGCCGTACATCGTGTAGGAATACATCTGGATTGACAAAACAGACGGGAAAAACTGACCCATCGCATAAGCTAATATGCCAAGAATAATCACGACTATCCGGTTAAATCCTAAAAGTTTTTCCTCTGGCACAGAATCGAAAGGACAAAATTTATAAAATACAAATATAATTTAATGAATATTCTAAAAAGTTTTGTTATAATAAATGGGATCCAATATCCCATTTTGAACGGTTACGATTTTCCAAACAAATTGATGGAGGAATAATTATGGATTTAGTTGATCGAGTCACCATTTATGAAGTGGGTCTCAGGGATGGTCTCCAATTAGAGTCCAAACTTTTAACCAGTAATGAGAAATTGAGTGTTATTGAATTATTACATCAGGCAAATGTTTCTGAAGTTGAATTTGGCTCCTTTGTTCATCCAAAGCTTGTTCCGCAAATGGCGAATACAGGGGAACTGTATTCGCAGCTTAAGACCTTCCAAGGGGTGCAATTTGTCGGACTTGTTCCAAATTTAAAAGGTCTTGAGATCGCAAAAGAAAACGGTGTGAAGGCTGTCAACTATGTCTTATCAGCAAGCAATACGCATAACGAACAGAATACGCCAAACGACAAAAGCTTCATTGGAAAATTTTAAGTATCTCGTACAGTTTGCCTGTGAAAACAGCATTGATTTACACGTAACATTGGCCACCACTTTTGGCTGTCCATTTGAAGGTCCCGTGCAGCAAGAGAGCATCATGAAGATTATTGATAAGCTTCTATTACATAACATCAAAAGAATAACATTAGCAGATACCACCGGAATGGCAAATCCTAAACAAGTGTATCAGTTAACCAAACAAGTAGTTAACGAATGGAGGGCTATTGAATTTGGCTGTCATTTTCACAACACCAGAGGAATGGGACTCGCTAACATTCTTGCCGGGTTAGAGGCAGGCATTACGATTTATGATGCGTCCATTGGCGGAATTGGCGGGTGTCCTTTTGCTCCTGGTGCGACTGGAAATGTTTGTACGGAGGATGTTGTACACATGTTACATGAGATGGGTGTCAAAACGGGTATTGATCTTGATCCACTAATAGAGGCTTCCAAACGAATGAGAGACCTCCTAGAGCATGATTTACCTGGACAAGTCATGAAAGCAGGGAAAAGTTCGCGGCTGTACCCTGTCCCCAACTTAAGCTAACAATAGACAATTAAACTATTTCTAATCTCAAGGAGGCATTACCATGGCAGTAGCAACCTATGAAACGATTACGTTATCGAGAGCAGATCAAAATAATGGAATAGCGGTTTTAACTTTAAACCGTGCCGATTCTATGAACGCAATGAATACCAAAATGGCAATTGAAATCATTGAGGCTTTTCGTGAATTAAAGTATGACGATACGGTTCGAGCGGTGGTTATAACCGGCAGTGGTACGAGAAGTTTTTGTGTTGGAGCCGATCTGAAAGAAAGAAATGGGATGTCCAAGAAGGATTGGAAAAAACAACATGATTACTTTGAAGAAGTGACAGAGTGTATCCGTCAATTCCCATACCCGGTAATTGCTGCGGTTAACGGATATGCACTAGGAGGAGGGCTGGAAATTTCCCTTAGCTGTGATTTGCGAACAGCATCTGATCACGCAGAATTTGGATTACCAGAAGCCAAACTAGGTCTTATCCCTGGCATAGGAGGCACTCAACTTCTTCCCCGCATTTTACCGATTGGCATCGCAAAAGAAATTTTATATACCGGTAAGCGGATATCAGCCGAAGAAGGAAAACAATGGGGGCTGATAAACCATGTTTATTCAGCGGAAAATCTTTTGGAAGAAACTACTAAACTCGCTGAAAGTATCGCTAAGAATGCTCCTCTGTCTTTAGTGGCTCTAAAGAAAGCTGTAAATAATGGCACTGAAACGGATTTATCAACAGGGATTGTGCTTGAACTCGAAGCTTATTACAAATGTGCAAATTCAGAGGATAGAATGGAAGGCGTTTGTGCCTTTAATGAAAAAAGGCTCCCTCAGTGGCAAGGCAAATAGCTCATAACCAAACGTATTCACAGTGAGTTATTAACACAAAAATTTCGGAGGTAAAATAATCCATGTCAACTAATACGATGGTAAATAGTGAACACGAAATGATCCGTAAAAGCGTTAGAGCTTTATGTGAGCGCTTTCCTGAAACGTATTGGAGAGAACTCGATGAAAGAGATGCCTACCCAACGGAATTTGTAAGTGCTTTAACACAAGAGGGATGGCTGTCCGTACTTATCCCTGAAGAATACGGTGGTGCGGGACTTGGAATGGTAGAGGCCTGTATTATTTTAGAAGAGATTAATCGTTCTGGAGGCAATGCTGGAGCCTGCCACGCACAAATGTATACCATGGGTGCGTTGCTTCGACATGGCAACGAGGAACAAAAACAAAGGCTTCTTCCTAAAATAGCCAGTGGCGAACTACGCTTACAGGCCTTTGGAATAACTGAGCCGACAGCTGGCAGTGATACAACGAACATCCAAACGTTCGCTGAGAAAAAAGGGGATCGCTACATTGTTAATGGCCAAAAAATTTGGACATCCCGCGCAGAGCATTCGGATTTAATGATGCTGCTGGCGAGAACCACACCGAAAGATCAGGTACAGAAGAAAACAGATGGTCTAAGTCTGTTTATATTAGACATGAAAGACCAAGTGGATAAAATCGATATTCGGCCCATCGATACCATGATTAATCATGCTACTACCGAAGTATTTTTTGAAAATGCAGAAATCCCCTCTGAAAACTTGATCGGCGAAGAAGGAAAGGGATTTCGTTATGTGCTGGGAGGCATGAATGCAGAGCGCATATTGATTGCCTCTGAATCTGTTGGAGATGGCATGTACTTCGTTGATAAGTCGGTTCAATATGCCAATGAACGAGTGGTATTTGGAAGACCTATCGGACAAAACCAAGGGGTTCAATTTCCAATTTCAAAATCCTATATGGATATACAAGCGGCGAAATTAATGAGAGACAAGGCCGCAGAGATGTTTGATAGTGGTCTGAATTGCGGTGCAGAAGCAAATATGGCAAAATACCTTGCATCTGAAGCCACATGGCGTGCGGCGAATGCTGCAATGGATACTTATGGTGGATACGGGTTTGCTGCAGAATATAATATTGAGAGGAAATTCAGAGAAGCCCGTCTCTTTATCGTAGCCCCCGTTACCAACAATCTCGTGGCCAGCTATGTGGGGCAGCATGTCTTAGGTTTACCACGTTCATTTTAAGTACCCCAAAGCAAAAAATCATTAAGGCAAAACATGAGGGAAGAGTTGTATTCCTAGAATAAATAAGTAAGAATCTCCTGCTTAATCAGGAGATTCTTATTTAACTGGCAGTGAACAAAATCAGGGTATTATTTTCAAAGGATTTCTCAATTACTTCGTTACTTCTTCACGATGCACAGGTTGGTCTCTTTTTTCTAAATAATTAAGGGCCTATAAAGTAAAAAAAGAAATAAGAAATTTTCATAATATATAGACAATTTATATCGGATCCTGTATCCTAAAATAAAAAGTTTAATCGTTGGGTAGGGAAGGAAGCAGCAAGATGGTTGAAAATCTTCGTTTAGAAAATCGCGACACACTCCATCAAAAAGTGTGCAGTATCTTAAGAAAAGCAATATTGCAAGGTGAATTTAAACCAGGTGAAAGGTTAAAGCAATCTGATTTGGCGGATTCCATAGGAGTAAGCAGAATGCCAGTAAGGGAAGCACTTAGAAAGCTTGAATCAGAAGGTTTGGTGGTCCTTGAACCACATAAAGGGGCAATTGTTAAGTCCATTCAGGTTGAAGACATATTAGAAATATATGAATTACGTTCCCAGCTTGAAAAAATGGCAGTTGAACTAAGTGTAGAGAAGTTAAAGGATGAAGATGTTGAACAGCTAAAAAATCTAGTCGTGAAAATGGAGTCTACAAATGAAGTTGATGAGTTCGTTTATACTAACATTGAATTTCATCAATTATTAATTAAATACTGTCCATGGAAACGGCTGTTGAAGTTTATAGAAACGCTCTGGAATGGTTTTCCTCAAGATACACCCCAGATTTTAACAGGACAAATTGATAAATCAAATCAGGAACATAGGGCGATTTTAGAAGCTGTTTTAATAAAAGATAATGTAAAAGCTTCTAAATTGGTTTCAAATCACATTAAACGAACGGGAACCATGTTGGTTCAGAAGTTACAAGATGGCCAAGCCGATAAATAGGAAAAGCGAAGCACGCTCCAACATACTAAGCAATTCAGACATTGCTTAGTTTTTTTAAAAAATATTGGATCCAATATCCTATTTTGGGTTATCCAAAGTCGTCGGTTTCCGCTTTTGTGAAGCCAATCATCAATTTAGATGCCACAGAAGATGCTGAGTCTCTATTAATTTTTGAATCTAGAATATGTACCTTTTTTATGAATGAATGGAGGAAGAACTGTGGAAGTGAAACAAAAAACTTGGACAGTCATCCCTAGGGGTAATTCGAGTAAAAAATTTATTTATTCACGTTTACACTCATTGGCAGGGATTGTTCCGCTGGGATTATTTTTGATCGAACATTTCTACTCAAATGCTACGGCAATGTTTGGCGAAGAAACTTATAACAAACAAATTGAAGGGCTTCAAAGCATCCCATTTTTACCGGTTATTGAAATTATTTTTATCGCTATTCCGTTGCTTTTCCATGCTGTATATGGCATTTATCTATCATTTGTTTCTTCTAACAACACAAATACATACCAATACAGACGAAATTTAATGTACTTGTTCCAGAGAATTTCTGGCATCGTAACACTAATCTTTGTTGTGTACCATGTATGGTCCTTTCGATTGTCCACAGCATTTACGGGGACTGAAGTAAATTTTCAGTTAGTCAGTGAACATTTACAAAATCCATTGATTTTCGCATTTTATATACTCGGTGTGGTCTCCACCACTTATCATTTTTGCAACGGCTTATCTACCGGTCTAATCACTTGGGGAATCACACTCGGCAAAAATTCTCAAAAGATCGCCGTGCAGCTTAGTCTTTTATTATTTGCAGTAATGTGCCTGATAGGGATTGCAACTTTGTACACTTTTGCATGAGAGATTTGAAAGCGGAAACAATTTTCTGATGAGTCTTTTTTCTCTACATTAAATATATGTGTATTACTGATTACATACCGGAGGTGGAGCGAGTGAATACAGAAGATTATATTGTAATTGGCGGTGGCTTAGCTGGATTAATGGCTACCATTAAAATCGCAGAATCAGGTGGTACAGTGAAGCTATTTTCGTTAGTACCCGTTCGTCGGTCACACTCCGTTTGTGCACAAGGCGGAATAAACGGAGCAGTAAATACAAAAGGTGAAGGCGATTCAGCCTGGGAACATTTTGATGATACGATTTATGGCGGTGATTTTCTCGCAAACCAGCCTCCTGTGAAGGCTATGTGTGATGCTGCACCAGATATTATTTACTTGCTTGCACGTATGGGTGTTCAATTTAACCGTACAGTTGAAGGGAAAATTGATTTCCGCAGATTAGGTGGAGCTAAATATTCCAGGACGGCCTTTGCAGGTGCAACTACCGGGCAACAAATCCTGTATGCATTAGATGAACAAGTTCGGAAATACGAAGTTGATGGGTTAGTAGACAAATATGAGCATTGGGAATTGTTATCTTTAGTGCTGGATGATGAAAAAAGGTGCCGTGGCATCATAGCACAAAACTTAGCAACGATGGAAATCAAAGAATTTCGGTCAGATGCTGTTATTATGGCTACCGGGGGCATTGGTAATATTTATAGAAAAAGCACAAACTCTATTATCAACACTGGAAGTGCCCACAGCATTGCTTATCAGCAAGGCGCTCATTATGCGAATGGTGAATTCATTCAGATACACCCAACGGCTATACCTGGAGATGATAAATTACGGTTAATGTCAGAATCTGCGCGGGGGGAAGGCGGAAGGGTATGGGTTTATAAAGAAGGAAAGCCATGGTATTTCCTTGAAGAAAAATATCCAGCCTACGGGAACTTGGTTCCTCGTGATATCGCTACACGGGAAATCTTTCACGTTTGCGTTGATCTTAAGCTAGGCATTAACGGTGAGAATATGGTTTATCTGGATCTTTCGCATCTGCCTGTAGAAAAGCTGGAGCAAAAACTGGGTGGAATATTAGATATCTACGAAAAATTTGCCGGGGATGATCCGCGGAAAGTGCCGATGAAAATTTTCCCTGCTATGCATTACTCTATGGGCGGATTATGGGTGGATTATAATCAAATGACAAACATTCAAGGATTGTTTGCCTGTGGGGAATGTGAGTATCAATACCATGGTGCAAACCGGCTTGGTGCAAACTCTCTGGTTTCCGCTATATACGGCGGGATGGTGGCAGGCCCAAACGCTGTCAAGTATGTGAAGGGGCTTGATCAGCGCTGTCATGACCTTCCGGATTTGCTTTATGAGGAGGAGCGTTTGTTCCAAGAACATCAAATGGAAAAAATTTATCAAATGGATGGGGAGGAAAACCCCTATCAGCTTCACGTCGAAATGAGTGACTGGATGGTCGATAATGTAACGGTTGTAAGATATAATGATCGGCTTCAAAAAACAGATGAAAAGCTTCAAGAGTTATTAGAACGTTGGAATCATATTGGAATTGATGATGATTCATCTTGGAATAATCGGACCGTTACCTTTGTCAGACAGCTACGAAATATGATGGAATTAGCAAGAGTCATTACACTCGGAGCCTTAAATCGAAACGAAAGCAGGGGGGCGCATTATAAACCTGACTTCCCTATTCGTGATGATGAGAACTGGTTGAAAACCACCATCGCTAAATATACACCAAATGGCCCCGACCTTAGTTATGAGCCAGTAGATTTAAGTTACATAAAGCCGCGCCCAAGAAGGTACGATGTCGTAACCAGCAGTAAAGATGAGGAGGAAAAGGCAGAGTCAGTAGCTACAGGGAAGGGGGATGCTAAATGAATCAAGTAAAAAAGAAAGTGCTTCGTTTTAAAATTAAAAGGCAGGATGACTCAGACGCACCTTCATATTGGGATGAATTTGATATTCCTTATCGCCCGAATATGAATGTCATTTCCGCTCTGATGGAAATCCAGCGGAATCCAATCAATGTAAAAGGGGAAAAGGTTCGGGCGGTTATATGGGACTACAATTGTCTTGAGGAAGTTTGTGGCGCCTGCAGTATGAGAATTAACGGAAAAGTAAGACAAGCTTGTTCCGCCCTGGTAGATAAATTAGAACAGCCGATTATTTTAGAACCGATGAGTACGTTTCCTATTGAAAAGGATTTGGCTGTCAACCGGCAGCGAATGTTTGACGGATTAAAAAAAATTAAAGGCTGGATTCCGATTGATGGAACATATGCACTGGATGCGGGCCCAAATATATTTCCAACCGAACAACAGGAGGCCTATGATTATTCGACGTGTATGACCTGTGGATGCTGCTTGGAAGCCTGTCCTAATGTGAATAGCCGATCTCCATTTTTAGGTCCTCAAGCGATGGCGCAAGTGAAATATTTTAATATGCATCCAACCGGTGCTATGAAAAAAGATGAGCGAATGGAAGTGCTGATCGGTGAAGGAGGTATATCCAATTGTGGTAATTCACAAAATTGTGTGGAAGTGTGCCCAAAAGAAATTCCATTAACAAGTGCCATTGCTGAATTGAATAAAGAGGCCAACCGCTATGCGTTAAAAAGCTGGTTTAAAAAATAGAAAATAAGTGGTTAATAGATTGCTGAAATAATAAGTTTTAAAACCTATTAATGAACGACTACTATTGTTTCAAAGAGGCTGACAAAACATGAATGAACAAAAAATAATACAAGAAATCAAAGAAAGTTTAGATGAATTTAATCAACAAGAACTTCAACAAATCCAGCATACGATACATTCAATTAAAGCTTCAAAAGAAGGCGGTTTATACTTCTTAGGCCGGCTTCTAGGCATAGATGTAACAAATACGGATCATGTAACGATGGATCTTGGAATGCAAAATGCCAATACGTATGGAGTCGCACAAGGGGGAGCCGTGTACACCTTAGCCGATGTAGCTCTCGGTTATAAAATTATTTCTGAAGCTTCAGAGGCAGGTAAGGTGTTTACCATCGAGTTAAAAGTGAATTACGTTAAGCAGGGGAAAGGCAGTAAACTTTATGCTCATCCCGTTATTTTGCATAATGGGAAAAATACGGTTGTCGGTCAATGTACTGTCACCGATGATGAAAATAATCTGGTTGCAGTTGCTCTTGGCACATTTTTTATGATGAAGCCAGCCTAAGGCTAGAAGGGGGTTTTAATTTTGAGAACCGTAGACTACCGAGACATTGTGGATAATGTTGCTGTGATGTGTCAGGAAGCGAATTATGACCTTGGAGAAGATGTAGTTAACGCGTTTAAATCTTCTTTAAAAACAGAAGTGTCCGAAACAGGAAAAGACGTTCTTAATCAATTGATTTTAAATGCAAATATCGCCACTAGTGAACGCGTTCCCATGTGCCAGGATACTGGGGTTTCAGTTTTTATTGTTGAGTTAGGTCAGGATTGTCATATTGATGGAGGAAGTTTATATGACGCGATTAATGAAGGAGTCAAAAAAGGTTATGAGGAGGGCTATTTAAGACACTCTATTGTTGATCACCCGATTACGAGGGAAAAAGGTGCCGGATACAATACACCTTCAGTCATTCATGTTGAGCTTGTGCCAGGCAATCAACTAACCATTCACATGTCGGCTAAAGGTGGAGGAAGTGAAAACATGAGCACGCTTAAGATGTTAAAACCTGCAGACGGCCTCCAAGGAATAAAAGAATTCATTCTCAATACGGTCCGAGTGGCGGGTCCTAATGCCTGTCCACCTCTCGTTGTAGGAGTTGGAATCGGCGGCAATTTTGAGAAATGTGGTTATTTGGCTAAAAAATCGTTGTTTAGGCCCATTGGTGAACGCAGCAATCTTGATGATATTGCTAAGCTGGAAAATGAGTTAATGGAAGAAATCAATCAATTAGGGATTGGCCCACAGGGGATGGGCGGCAGCACGACAGCCCTTGATGTGAAAATAGAAATTGCTCCATGCCATATTGCTGCGCTGCCAGTAGCGGTTAACTTAAATTGCCATGCCAGCCGTCATAAAGAAATTACACTTTAATGGAGGTGATCATATTTGTCTGTGATAAAAATAACCGCTCCTTTTAATGAAGAAACGGTTCAGTCACTAAAGTCAGGAGACCGGGTGTTAATCAGTGGAACGGTCTATGCGGCAAGGGATGCTGCGCATAAACGAATGATAGAAGCACTGGAGCAAGGAGAAGATCTCCCTTTTAACATAGAAGGCGAGGTTATCTATTATGTCGGACCCACTCCCGCCAAGCCCGGACAAGTGATTGGTTCTGCAGGGCCTACAACCAGCGGCCGGATGGATAAGTATACTCCTGCTCTTTTGGAGAGAGGGTTAAAAGGGATGATTGGAAAAGGTTATCGAAGCCAAGAAGTCATAAATTCAATTGAGGAAAATCAGGCTATTTATTTTGGTGCTATCGGTGGTTCAGGCGCCTTAATCGCTCGCACTATTAAAGAAGTTGAAGTGATAGCCTATGAAGACCTGGGAACAGAAGCGATTCGAAAAATTGTAGTAGAAGACTTTCCTGCTATTGTCATAAATGATGCCTATGGAAACGACTGGTACAAGCAGGGTGTGGAAAAATATCGTTTAAACAATGAAACAAGTTCAGGAGCGGAAGAAGATAAAGAGATAGAAAGAGTAACAGAAATCGAGAAGATCAAAAAATGAGGGCCGTAATCCATCAATCCTAGCACATTAGCTTTTCTCGAGATCTTACATCGAACATATAAAGGAGGCAAACTTCTATGTTGCCATTACAGGGGATAACGGTAGTATCGTTAGAACAGGCGGTAGCTGCTCCATTCGCTACCAGACAGTTAGCGGATTTAGGAGCACGTGTTATTAAAATCGAGAGACCGAATACTGGAGATTTTGCCCGTAATTATGATACCACTGTTCATGGCATGTCCAGCCACTTTGTTTGGTTAAACCGCTCCAAAGAATCCTTGGCTCTGGATTTAAAAAATGAGGAATCCAAAACAATCGTGGATAAAATTCTTTCTGAGGCGGATGTTTTTATTCAAAACTTAGCTCCTGGCGCTGTTGATAGACTGGGTTTTAGTCCGTCTGTTCTCAAAGAAAAATATCCCGAACTGATTACCTGTGGTATATCCGGCTATGGATCATGTGGGCCCTATAGGGATAAAAAAGCCTATGATTTGCTGATTCAGTGTGAGGCAGGAATGGTTTCTATTACTGGAACAGATGACACTCCATCAAAGGCAGGAATATCCATTGCAGATATAGCGGCCGGCATGTATGCATATTCAGGAATATTAACTGCTCTTCTTGCTCGGTATAAGACAGGAAAAGGCACGGTATTGGAAGTTTCAATGCTTGAGGCGCTTGGAGAGTGGATGGGTTATCCGCTTTATTACTCAGGGTATGGCAGCGATGAGCCGAAGCGAACAGGTGCCAGCCATGCCACCATTTATCCATATGGCCCCTTTGCTGCAGGCGATGGCAAGCTCGTATTTATGGGTATACAAAATGAACGAGAATGGACCCAGTTCTGTGAACTGGTATTAAAGCAACCTGAACTGGCTGCCGATAGCCGCTTTAACAGCAATTATAATCGGGTATCCAACAGTGATTTACTGAAACCGTTGATTGACGCAGAATTTGAACAATTAAGTGCAGACCAGATCATTTATCGACTTCAGGAAGCTAAGATTGCGAATGCACGATTGAATACGATACAGGAATTTATTAACCATCCTCAATTAACTGCCCGGAACCGATGGAGAGAAATCGATTCCCCTGTCGGAACATTAAAAGCATTAATTCCACCGGTCACTTTTGAAGATATTGATCCAGTTATGAACCCTATCCCTACAGTTGGCGAACACACAGCAGCCATATTAAAGGAGTTTGGATTTGAATCGGTAACCGTTGATCAATAATTTTTTTGAAGTCATTTAGGATCCAATATCCATATTCTTTTAAAAGCGTTAAATATGGACAGTTTGCATTTTATAAATCGTTTGGATCTTTTATAGAGAGGAAATACGTCATCCAGCACTATAGAATTAACCATCGGCATTAGAGTATTACGCAGTATTACGCAGTATTACGCAGTATTACATTCGGAAGTAAAAACAATAGGAGGTGAATCACATGTCGTTATATCGCAGCTGGATGTTTGTCCCGGGGTCTGACTCAAGAAAGATTGAAAAGACTCGGCAACTTGAAGCGGACGTCATCATTTTTGATTTAGAAGATGCTGTAGCTGTATCTGAGAAGGAAGTTGCACGAACAAAGGTAAAGCAAGCGCTTCAACAATACCCAAGGCCTTATAACGTGGTGCGAGTGAACGCTGCAAATACTCCATATTTCATTGAAGACGTAAAGGAAATGGTGAAATATGGAGCAAAAGCGAT
Source organism: Fictibacillus sp. WQ 8-8 (assembly GCF_024494405.1). NCBI lineage: Bacteria > Bacillati > Bacillota > Bacilli > Caryophanales > Fictibacillaceae > Fictibacillus > Fictibacillus sp. WQ 8-8. Next base: position 35,808 of record NZ_JAMXKG010000018.1, on the reverse strand, counting down.
CATGTTGCCCAAATCCGAAACCAGCGAACAAATTCTCCTTTTGAAGGAAATTCTTAGTAATGCTGAAAAAGAACAGGGACTCGATTACACCATTGATATTATCCCGTTAATCGAGAGTGCACGTGGTGTTCATCAAGTGGATCAAATAGCTGCATCCAGTACTAGAATTAAATGTTTAGCCTTTGGTTCAGTAGATTACGCTCTAGACATTGATGGGGAATTAACCAAAGAGGGTTTTGAACTTTTATATGCCCGCTCCCGAATCGTTAACGTTTCACGTGCGATAGGTATAGAACAGCCTATTGATGCAGTCTTTACCGATATTAAAGACCGCGAGGGATTAAAGAAAGAAACACAATTTGTGAAACGATTGGGATTCCAAGGAAAGCTTGTTGTACACCCAAACCAGATAGATGTTGTAAATCAAGCCTTTGTTCCTTCTAAAGAAGATATTGAAAACGCACAATTAATTATATCGGCATATATGGAATCATCACAAGAAGGTTCTGGGGCTGTTGAAGTAAATGGTAAAATGGTGGATTACCCAATTGTTGAAAGAGCCAAAAGAATACTGGAAAAAGCTCAAGCCGTAAGCTGTTGATTTATACTACACGTTATAAGGCTCGAGCTGCCATGCAGAAGAATTTTCATCGATGAATTTCAACCTGGATAAGCCAGTAAGAAAATTAACAGAAGCGTTTCACCGTGCATTGGAAAGATGATAAAAATAGCGTCCTTACACGCATTTAAATCCTATTCCAAGGTCCTATCCCGCTAACGACTGCGCGTCTTTTTACCGTTAGCGGGAGATAATGTGCCTCCACCTCATATTGGAGTGGCACTAAATGAAAGCGCTAACTTCGGGTTAATCAATGAAGTGAATACGAAGGAGATGAATTCATCGTGGTGAAAAAAATTTCTAAAAACCTTACTTTGCAAGTCATCATTGCCATATTCTCAGGTATTATTGTTGGAATGTTATTCCCTAGTTTTGGTATTGAGTTAAAAGTTCTCCCTGATATTTTTATTAAAATGGTTAAGATGGTTATCGCCCCCATAGTTTTTTTTACAGTTGTCCTCGGAATTTGTGGTATGGATGATATAAAAAAGATAGGTAAAATTGGCGGAAAAGCGATTATTTATTTTGAAATCGTCACTACCATTGCATTAGCTATTGGATTACTTGTGGCTAACCTTGTGAAACCCGGTGCAGGCGTTGATATAAATTCTGGCGGAAAAGTGGATGTGTCAAGTTTTACCAAGGAAGCAAAAGAGTCGGAACATGGTTTTATTGATTTTATAGTTGGACTTATTCCGGATAATCTGATCGGGGCGTTCGCTAGCGGAGAAATGTTGCCTGTACTATTCATTTCTGTTTTGTTTGGACTGGCATTGGCACCCATGAAAGATACAGCTAAACCTGTCATCACTTTATTTGACAAATTAATGCATGTATTTTTTAAGGTCGTTCATATCATCATGAAGTTTTCCCCATTCGCTGCATTTGGGGCAATGGCATACACCATTGGAGAATTTGGAACAGGCACTTTATTCGCAATGGGTAAACTAATTGTAAGTGTCTATGCATGTATGTTTATCTTCATTATTGGTGTATTAGGTTTGATCTTAAAATTTTATGGATTTAATATCTTCAAGTTTCTCGTATATATAAAAGAAGAAATTTTCTTAACATTTGGTACTTGTTCTTCAGAACCAGCATTGCCTGATTTAATGAAAAAAATGGAGAAGTACGGTTGTTCCAAATCGGTTGTTGGATTTGTAACTCCTACTGGTTATGCATTTAACCTCGATGGGACTGCAATTTACTTAACTTTGGCATCTCTTTTTATCGCACAAGCATATGGAATAGACTTAAGTTTATGGCAACAATTAACCTTAATGGGTGTGATGATGCTAACATCCAAGGGGGCAGCTGCCGTAACAGGTGGAGGCTTCATCACACTTGGTGCCACACTCGCTGCTTTTCCAATGTTACCCATAGAAGGTCTTGCCATCCTTCTTGGTGTAGACCGTTTCTTAGCCGAAGCTCGTGGTGTAACCAATTTGATTGGTAACGGGGTGGCAACGCTTGTCATTTCCAAATCTGAAAATGAATTCAATCCAGCTATGGAAACAGAAGATAATCAACCTGATGAAGTTGATGGAGATCATCAACTAATGAAAAAAACGAATTCATTATAACATTCACATCTTGCCGACAGGGACGCTTGCTTAATTTTTAGGCGAGTGGGATTGTCGGCATTGTTTTTCCCAAGATTGCATGTATCAAACGGCGTTGGGTGCAACGTCATTCTTCAAGTTAATAGGTTAATTAATGATTATCTGGAGTGGGGAGAGAGCTATGGCAAACGTCGGTATTCGACAAGAAGATTTGGCAGTTCCACTTAAAAGAGGCCGATGGCTGGTTGTACTAAAAAGTCCGATTTTTATTGTTGTGTCCATTTTGTTATCGATCCTAGTCTACACACAATTGCCTGCAAATGTGGACTATGAACCTAGGGCGACTCTGGCTATAAGTACAGGGGCTATCGCTCTTTGGGTTCTAGAACCCATACCTTTTTCAATGACAGCCATTTTAATTTTGATCTTGCTTCCTGTATCAGGCGCGGTATCCATGGACCTGGTTTTGTCGGGATTTGCTTCCCCAGCCATTTTTCTTATTTTAGCTGGAATGATGCTGGCCTGTGGGTTAGATCAGACATTACTTGGAAAGCGATTGGCTTTTCAACTTTTATACTGGTTTGGTGAAAAACGTGGCGGTATTTTAGCTGGAATTATCTTAATTCCACAAATTATGGCTATTTTTATTCCTGCTGCAGCTGTAAGAACGACTATGCTATTGCCGATCGTATTTTCCGTTTTTTCAATTTTGGGCATCGAAAAAGGTAATGTACAAGGAAAGAAGTTTATGTTGGGTGCAGCTATAGGGTGCAATGTTAGCGGAACGGGGATTCTACCGGCTGCTATCGGAAACGTAGTTACCGTTGATCTTATTAATTACTATTTGAAACAACATATCACTTATATGGATTGGCTGATCCTGAGCCTTCCCCTGTGGTTGATTTTAATACCGGTCTCTTGGTGGGTGCTTAATCGTACATTCCCGATGGAGGAGAAAGTCCCGAAAGGGCTCAAGAAAGAGATGAAAAGGTTGATAGTTGAACTTGGGCCCATTACAGCTCAAGAAAAAAGAACTTTATTGATATTAACGCTTGTTTTTCTGATGTGGGCTATGGAAGATATCACGGGTTGGCCCCCAGTGATCCCGACCTTTATCGGAGTGCTACTAATGGCTACGCCAGGTATCAAAATCGCGAACTGGGAAAAACTTCTTGACATTAAATTTGGTCCGTTAATCCTGCTAGCGGTAACCCTTTCTTTGGGACGTGCCCTTTTTGAGACGGGTGCGATTAAACATATTTCCCAGTGGTTAGAAAATGACTATACGCTGTATCTTTTTTCACAACCGGCTTTATCTGTATTAACTGTGGCCATCCTAACACAATTGATACATAAAGTAACCTCAAATGTTTCAACGGCTGTGATTGCTACCGTCCCTGTGGTGATTTCTTTAGCGCAGCATGCAGGACAATCATCATCACCTCTTTTATTAGGATTTACCGCCGGAATAACATGCTTATTCGGATTTCTGTTTGTAGTTGAAACGATTCCTAATGTAATGGTCCAACAAACAGGGTGGGTGACTCAACGAGATTTCATTAAACCAGGATTATGTTTAACAATCATTACCACCGTTTTAACTTACGTGTTGGCATTAACGTGGTGGCCATGGTTAGGCTATTTATAGCTGACAAACATAAAAAAAATTGATAGATAGTAGTAATTAAAATGCAACGGGGCCGATAAATGTGGATAGACCAGCAGCTAAGCAATAAATGGCAAGTGAGTTGCCCTTGTCTTTCTGTCTGCTACCGACGCAATCACTTAAAGGCGCTAGCTAATTATCATCCGGGTAGCTATGTTTACTGTTAATTAGTTGTTCCAAGTTCCCTCAAATAGAGAATCTGAAGTTCGGGCTGCCCGACTTTCTATGCAGGATGAATGGTAAAATATGGTGTTTTTGTCTGCTCCTTTATTTCACTATGCCTTTCACGAAGCCTTTAGATCCCAAAGTTACTCTATCTATCCGTTAGCTTAAATTCAGTGGTTTTGAAATCCTGTGAATAAGCGAGTATTCGCAAGAAAATCGTATTAAACTGAGGGAGTTGATGAATACGTATTAAGTTACTCTACCTTCATGTATGAAAAAGGAAAAAGAAGGGGAATATAATTTTTGCGTTGGACAGGAAGAACCCTCTCACAGGAATATAGATGTAAGGTAACAATTTTTTTTATTTAAACATCGAGAAAGCTCTATCTGTTTTAGATACCAGGGCTCTTCTCTTCTTTTGCTGTCTCAATTAGAAGGAAGAGGTTAAACAAAGGTCATACTTCGCGTTGGTTTTAAATATTATTTATTTTCTTAAAATTTTGCTTTCTCTTCTGTTTTCTGTTAGAATAAAAAAGGATTATTTTTGTTCGGTGTAAAAGAAGTTTAAGTATTCGATTTTTCATCTTGATGATCACTTTGGGCAAGGATAGTAACATTTTGTGTGTTTAACGCACTAGGAGGAAACAATTATGGAACAAGGTACAGTTAAATGGTTTAATGCAGAAAAAGGTTTCGGATTTATCGAACGCGAAGGTGGAGAGGACGTATTCGTTCATTTCTCTGCTATCCAATCTGAAGGTTTCAAATCATTAGACGAAGGTCAAAAAGTTACTTTTGATGTTGAGCAAGGTGCTCGTGGACCTCAAGCTGCAAACGTTCAAAAAGCATAATAATTATTTATTTTATATAAAACAGGTCCTTTTTATGAACTGCACCCCAAATTTTAGACACCATCTAAAATTTGGAGGTGCTTTTTCTTTTGGCTAAATTTACTAAGGAAGATAAATTAGAAGCTGTAAAACGATATCTAGAAGAAGGCGAAGGGTGTTGTTCCATCGCTAATGATATAGGTGCGCATAAAAGTGTCGTTGAGTATTGGGTGAGGAGATATAAATACCACGGGGAATGTGCTTTTATCAAAAGCTATACAAATTACTCCGTAAACTTTAAACTAGACGTACTCAATTCTATGAACGAACATGGGACGTCTATCTTTGAAACTGCTGCGATCTTTAATTTGCCTTCTCCTTCTTCATTGAGGAACTGGCAACATGTATTGGAGACGCAAGGGTGGGCTGCCCTAGAACCAAAGAAAAAGGGGCGTCCAAGGATGAATAATAAAAATCAAAAGGCTTCCAAGAAATCGGCATCAGCTGAAGGATCCGTAGAAGCTCTTCAACAGGAATTAGAACAGTTACGTATGGAAAATGCGTATTTAAAAAAGTTGAATGCCTTAGTTCAAAACAAGGAAAAATCACCAAACAAGACAAAGCGCAAGTAGTCTATGAATTGAGGCATGAGTTCCCGGTGAAAGCCCTCATCAAGCTCGCGTGTATCCCTCGCAGTTCTTACTATTATTGGGTGAACAACAGGAACCGTCCTGACCCAGATGCGGAGTTGAAAAAGCTGATTCAGGCCATTTATGATGAACATGAAGGACGTTTTGGCTATCGTCGGATTCGTGATGAACTTAGAAATCGAGGACACAAAGTGAACCACAAAAAAGTTCAGCGTATCATGCAGGAAATGGGCTTAAAATGCCTCGTACGCATGAAAAAATACCGCTCTTATAAAGGAAAAGTCGGCAAGATTGCACCAAATATCTTAAATCGTAACTTTGAAGCTGAAAAGCCAAACCAAAAATGGGTTACAGATATTACAGAATTTAAGTTGTTCGGAGAAAAGCTGTATTTATCACCTATCTTGGACTTATTTAATGGAGAAATCATCACATATACTCTTGGTTCCAGACCGACATATTCCCTTGTCTCTACCATGTTAGACCAAGCTTTAGTACGTTTGACAGATAAAGATACGCTCCTGATGCATTCTGATCAAGGTTGGCATTATCAAATGAAACGATACCGAAAGGTCCTGGAGAAACATGAGATCACGCAAAGTATGTCTCGAAAAGGGAACTGTTACGATAACGCTGTGATGGAAATTTTCTTTGGGATTCTAAAATCTGAACTTCTTTATCTAAAGGAGTTTGAAAGTGTAGACCACTTTAAGATCGAACTGGATAAATACATAAAATACTACAATCACAAGAGAATTAAGGCAAAGTTAAAGGGTATGAGTCCGGTTCAATACCGTACTCATACCCTGCAAGCTGCCTAATGAAATAACCGTGTCTAACTTTTAGGGGTCACTTCATTAAAAGGGCCTGTTTTTTTGATTTCTAAAAAAAGCACAATAAAAAACCCGCTCAACGCAAGAGCAGGTAAATGGTACAAGTAAGTAAATGGTTTAACAAAGTATAACATAATGATTTAAGATTTCCTAATTTTTTCTAATTTTTTGTAATGGGGTATGGTACGTTTTTAACAAGGAAAATTTAAGATACTGTATCAACAAGAATGTGCTTGTCAACCTCAGTAATTGTTGTTTCCCCTATAAAAAATCAACCAAACCAGACGTTGACTAAATTACTACATTATTTTTTGTATTCTTTATATAACTCAATCATTGGTCGAATAGGAATGAAAAGTGCTCCTCCAGTCATCCATGCAAAGGCTAAACAAAGGACCCTTTAAACAAAGGCAAACTATACACATAGTCTTTTAAAAACCTGATTCCCGGCCATTTGGCAATTAATACTAGACTTAAACCAATCACAATTAATTGCTGAACTTCCATACTATGCTATTTAACGGTTTTTCCTTCACCCATCACTGCCACAGCGAATCTCCCTGTCTTACTATTTTCATTTTATTGGAATCGTCTCACTACTTTGGGGGCGACTTGGGGAATAATTGGAGGACTTATTGTAGCCGATATGTGAAAGCATTTCTTGTTCTGCTTTTGCTGGATTTCCTTCCTGAAGGCTAAATAGATACGTTCGTGATCTTCAACAAATTCCGCAAAACTCTTAAAACGGTTTTTTAAAATACAGTTTCGAATATAAAGGACTTTAGCGACTACAACTTTATCTCTAAAGTCAGCAAAGATAGAATCAATGATATTCAGATGTGGACTCGTTTTCATGTACTATTTTAAAAATAATGCATTATTTTAATAAAAAAATACATTATTTTTAATTTTACTATTGAAAAAATAAAAAAAAGACACTATGATAATAAAAATAGATGGAGGTATTGCATGGAGAAAAAACAAAAAAATTCTGTTTCACGTCAAAAAGGAACCGAATTTCAAATCGATGACGTGGACAAACAAATAATTCAATTCTTACAAATAGACGGTAGAAAATCCTATACCGATATCTCCGAAGAATTGGGCATTACAGTGGGCACTGTAAGAAACCGGGTCCAAAGACTGATGGAAAACGACATTCTCAAGATTGTCGGGGTAGTGGATCCCTTCAAAACAGGAACCGCTACGGTTGCCATGTTAGGGTTAAGGGTGAGGTTAAGTAAACTGGAGAATGTCATAAGCGAGCTTGTAAAGATCCCTTCTATTCGCTTTGTGGCAGCATCAACTGGAAGCTTTGATTTATTTGCGGAAATTATTACATCAAGCAATGAAGAACTTTATCGCATATTTACAAATGAACTAAGCAAAATTGATGGGATTGAATCAAACGAATCGTCAATGATTTTAAAAATTCATAAACAGTCATATGACTGGGTGGATTAAGCCCAAAGAGGATTGATTGTAATCTTCCTAGAGGAGGTCACGTTTATCCTCTATATTTTTTAAAATAATTTTTCTGAATATTACTCTAATTTTGTAAATTCTGATTTCATATAACATAGCTTCGAGTGATGTTCAATGTTTTAATTTCTTTTGCGAATGTCGCAACAGTAGACGAACCCTTCAGCTCAGATTGCGAAGAAAATTTCCTAAGTCTCTTTAAAAAAGAGATTAATAAAAAAGTTTCTGGTAGTAAGGAGGTGGTGTGTGCACCAAAAGGAGATTGTACAAGCTAGGGCCATCCCGCAAATACATGATGGATCTCGACACCTGTCTTGGGAAACTTAGAGGCACTTAAAAGAACTCGACTAACAAAAGGAGGATTTACATGCAACCATCTTATCAATTGGAGCAAGCCCCAACTGAAAAAAAAGTCCGTAAAGCGGTGATTGCAGGGGCAATAGGAAATGTATTGGAAATGTATGATTGGGCAATTTACGGATTATATGCAGCAATAATTTCAGATCAATTTTTTCCCGCAAGTGATGCCACTGCTTCTCTTTTGCTGACCTTTGGTGTTTTTGCTGTCGGTTTTATTATGAGGCCGTTGGGTGCTCTTTTTTTTGGACCACTTGGTGATCGGGTTGGACGAAAAAAGGCATTATCCATATCAGTTATCATGATGGCGGTTGGGACGGTTTTAATTGGTATCCTTCCTAACTATAATCAAATTGGCATTGCTGCACCGATTTTACTCGTCCTAGCTCGTTTCATTCAAGGTTTCTCTGCAGGAGGAGAGTGGGGAGGATCCACCACTTTTCTAGTTGAATATGCACCAAAAACAAGAAGAGGATTTTTCGGCAGCTTTCAACAGGTTAGTACAGCTGGAGGTGTTTTACTAGCAGCCCTTGTTTCATTGGCTTTTTCGTTAATGATGACACCTGAGACTCTTAATGCATGGGGCTGGAGATTACCCTTCCTAATCGGAATTCTCCCTGGATTACTAGGTCTTTATCTTCGTATGAGGGTGGATGAAACACCAAAGTTTAAGGAAATTGAAGAAACACAGGAACATGTAAAAATGCCTCTTAAAGAAATCGTTACTAAATATCCGATACCATTTTTAAAAGCTATTGGGTTTACGATTCATTGGACCGTTTCATATTATATTTTCATAAATTATATGCCAGCCTATATGAATAAAGTACTCAATTTGCCTTTCAGTACGGCATTGGCTGTTAATGTTACTGTTCTCTCTTTCTTTATTATTTTAATTCCGATTATGGGACATCTCTCGGACCGCATTGGGAGAAAACCACTGCTTATATGCTCATGCCTAGGATTTATCGTCTTATCGTACCCTATGTTTTTATTAATAGGGAAAGAAGGAATTTTATTCGTCCTATTACCTCAGTTTATCTTGGCTATATTTGAATCCATGTATTGCGGTACAGGACCTACTGCATTGGCTGAATTATTCCCTACAAAGGTACGTAATACGGCATTATCTGTGGGATATAATCTGGCTGTTGCAGTGTTTGGGGGGACTGCTCCATTCATGGCCACTTATTTAATTTCTGTAACGAATAGCAAAGTATCTCCAACCTATTATCTTATCGGATGTTCTATCGTTACCTTACTCGTTCTTTTTACTCTAAGAGAAACGAAAAATGACGAACTGGATTAATTCAATCCATAGATACATACATGATTCTTCCTTGGATTAGAGGGAGCAGGATTCCCTCTTTTCCTATCCTTTTGGTGCAGCATGTTGAAGTAACTTACTAATAAAAAGAAGAAAGCGAAGGAGTTCATTAAATATGAAAAAAAAATTCACGATTGCCGCGGTCGGGGATCTGGCTCCTCTGCGTAGTGTAACGGACTGCCAGCCAGCCGTAAATAAGGTTTGGGATTTATTGCGAAATGCAGATTTGTCCATTGCGAATTTGGAACTTCCTTTAACCAATTCTGAGGTAAGAGTAGATAAGGCGATTACGTTAAAGGCATCACCTAGTATAGCCCCTTCTTTAATGGAAGCAGGAATCGACGCGGTAACTGTGGCTAATAATCATGCTTTGGATTTTGGAGCGACAGGGCTTTTGGAAACAATGGAAGTCTTAAAGGCTTCTGGGGTTCATGCGGTTGGTGGAGGGATAAATATGGAAGCGGCCTCACAGCCTTTATTCATGGAGATCAATGGCATGCGGGTAGCTATTTTGGGTTTCTGTAGTGCATTACCAACCGGGTATGCCGCAGGTACAAATCGTCCAGGGATCGCTCCTATTCGAGCACATGCTAGATTCTATATTGATAATATGACACTGGATGAACAGCCAGGAATATCTCCATGGGTAGAAACCACAGTCAATCAGGGTGACCTAGAGTATGCTTGTAATATTGTAGAGTCAGCCAAAAAAGAGTCGGATTTTGTCATTGTGAATATGCATTGGGGAATTCCCAACGGATGGTGTGCAGCTTTCCAGGGACCTTTAGCAGATTATCAACAACCGCTTGGGCACGCTTTAATCGATGCGGGTGCCGACATTATTCTGGGGCATCATCCTCATGTAATACACGGTATTGAGAAGTACAAACATGGACTAATCGCCTATAGTTTAGGTAATTTCTTATTTCACAGTATGGGTGAGGATCACGAAATGAAACTAACAGTAGCATATCCTCCATATAAGGTGGACAGCCTGGAAACAGGGGAAGCTCGGGAAGCTGTGGTTGTGGAATTAGAAATGGAGAATAATAGATTAGTAAGCGTTCGATTGCTTCCTATTCATCTTAACTCGAAGGGAGAACCCGAGTTTTTAAACCCAGAAGCCTCAGAACGAGTATTAAAGCGACTCGAACAACAATCCTTAACGCTCGGTCTACCAATTTCAGTGGAAAAACAAGTGGGTAGCTTCTATTTATAGCAGATAACAAAAATGGAGGAGACGTTATGAATTTTGTTCGGAAGCGAGTTATCATCACTGGTGCTGCCGGATTGATTGGTACATGGATTGCCAAGGCGTTTGCTGAAAAAGAGGCATGCCTCTGGTTATTGGATATACGCAAGGAAGAGTTGGATGAACTAATAAAAGAGGATTCTTTTGGCAGGGCTTCGGAGGTTAGAATTGAACAGATCGATTTATTAGATTATGAGGCCATTCAATCATTTGCAAAAAAAGTAGAGGAAGCGTGGGGAGCACCCGATATAGTGATTAATAACGCCGGCGTGTACCCAAGCCAAATGTTATTAGATGTAACGCAAGAAGAGTGGGAGAAAGTGCTAGGGTTAAATTTACATGCTCCTTTCACGTTAACCAAAGAATTAGCAAAACAAATGATTCTGGAAAACGTTCAAGGATCGATTGTCAATATCATCTCGAGATCTGCTTTTGTTCCGAGATTGGGTTCCGGTTCTTATGCGGTTTCCAAGGCGGGACTACATATGTTGACGCGGTCGTTTGCTTTAGAATTAGCACCACATAAAATTCGAGTAAATTCGCTAAGTCCAGGTTTAACTCCTGGCAGTCAAGTCAATTCATTGTCAGAAAATTATATTGAGGCTATGTTAAAAAATATCCCGCTTGGCCGAACAGCGGGTCCAAACGACGCACCCCAAGCCATTCTCTTTTTGTGTTCCGAGCATGCTTCGTTTATCACTGGCGCTACTCTAACAGTGGACGGTGGAAATTCAGCAGGTATTTTCAACCTGCCGCTTAGTAACGAATAAATATTTTTACAAATGCTGTGGCAAGCTTCTTTTTGCAATCGTTGTCTGATTCCTGGTGTCCTAGTATCTACTCTAAGATTATTTACAAACAAATTCCAGAAGAATGTCTCAAGCCAACTCCAAAAAGAAAAAAGCAACATAATCTACCCACAATTAATGCGAAGGAAGGTCAGTTTCATAATGAATGATTCACTAGCTGGAAAAACAGCCGTTATCACCGGGTCTGCCTCAGGAATAGGGAAAGGCATTGCCAACGAATTTCTGAACGAAGGTGCTTCTGTACTTCTTGTAGATATTAATGAAGAAAAATTAATCGAGACCGTTTCCGAATTAAAAGGCGAACAAATGCATAACGATGTAGATTATCTGGCAGTAAACTTAAAAAACTTGAAAAACATGAATACGATCGTTGAGACAGCTATTTCAAAATTTAATAAATTTTCCATTTTAGTAAATTGCGCAGGCGTTTATCCTTCCACCTCTGCTTTAACTATTTCAGAAGAAGAGTGGGACAATGTTTACGAGTTAAATGTAAAAAGTACGTTTTTTCTATCACAAGCTGCCGCCAAACAAATGGTTAAGCAAGGTAATGGCGGCTCTATTATTAATATTACGTCAACGGCAAGCGAAGTAGCCAGACCGGGCGTAGCTCATTACTGTTCCTCTAAGGCAGCAGTAAAAATGATGACCCAAGTGTTGGCATTAGAATGGGCGAAGTATGGTATCCGTATTAATGCGTTAGGACCGGGACTAGTAGAAACGGAGACATTGCTTCAGACCTTGACCACGGAAGCGGCCCGCCGTGAACATGAAGAAAAACTAACATATAGTCCGATGAATCGGCCAGCATTGGTTGAGGAAATTGCAAAAGGAGTATTGTACTTTGCTACTAACCAGTCAAGCTATGTAACTGGTCAAACCCTTTTAGTAGACGGCGGCTACTCCGCAGGAAGGTTTTTCAACACATCTTTGGTTGAGGAGGAGGCAGCACGATGAATGAAACGCTTAAGTTTTTGAAAGAAAAAGAGAGTGAAATGCTTTCTACATTGCGGACTTTAGTAGAAAAAGAATCCCCTTCATTAAATAAAGAGTTAACAGATGAAGTAGGTGAGCTAGTCCTCGACACTTTTTGTGGGTTAACAGGAGGCAGTGCAACCGTCATTCCAAATCAAGAATATGGAAATCATATCCGCGGTGAATGGGGAGAAGGAGACGAACAAATTCTTATCCTAACTCATTTTGATACGGTGTGGCCGGAGGGAGAAATTGAGAGGCTCCCGTTCAAAATCGAAGACGGAAAAGTGTACGGGCCAGGTGTTTTTGACATGAAGGGAGGATTAGTACAGGGTATTTACGCGCTCCATGCTTTAAAAGAATTACAACGAAAAGTAAGCTGTAAGGTTGTCGTTTTATTTACATCGGATGAAGAAATCGGCAGTCCAACTTCTCAACAATTAATTGAGGAGGAAGCAAGGAAAAGTAAATTTGTTTTAGTCCTCGAACCCGCATTGTCGCCAAAAGGCGCTCTTAAGACATCTCGTAAAGGGGTGGCGATGCTGAATGTGGAAGTAAACGGTCTGCCTGCCCATTCAGGGGTGGAACCTGAAAACGGGATTAGCGCCATTGAAGAGCTCGCACACCAAACCATTTATTTGCACAGTCTGAACAATTATGAGCTTGGAACAACGGTAAACGTTGGTGTCATTAAGGGAGGTACCCATTCGAACGTAGTGGCAGCAAGAGCTGAAGCGGAAATTGATGTCAGATTTAACTCTCAAAAAGAGTTCGATCGCGTAATCCCCTTTCTAAAGAATTTAACACCTCATATACAGGGGACCGAAATCAGTGTAACAGGGGGAATCAACCGGCCTCCTTTAGAAAGAACAGAGCAAGTGGGAAAGATGTATGAACTTGCAAAGAATATAGCGCGAGACGAGCTGCATTTTGATTTGCTTGAAAAAGCTACTGGCGGAGGAAGCGATGGTAGTTTTACGGCATTGATTGCCCCGACATTAGATGGATTGGGAGCAGTGGGCGATGGCGCTCATGCAGAACATGAGCATCTAATTCTTTCGGAAATGCCTGTAAGAAGTGCACTGCTTGCATTATTAATTGAAAAGCTTTCAAGTGTGTCATTTGCCTATCATAAAACAAAAGTTACCCATTATTGAAATATACTTCTATGACTAGAGGAGCGAAATTATTATGAAAATAACGATTGTTGGTGCAGGCGCCATTGGAGGAGTCATTGGCGCCTATCTAGTAAAAGGAGGACAAGACGTAACGTTTGTTGATATAGCAGTAGATCATGTTAAAAAAATGAATGAACAAGGTCTTACAATTAAAGGCACAGAAACATTTACCGTTCCAGTAAAAGCGTACACTGCTGCGGAATTTGTCAAAAGAGACGAAGAACTGGAACTCGTCTTTCTCTGTGTGAAGGCCCAGCATACACGAGATGCCGTGCGCAGCTTTAAACATATGCTAACAAAGAATTCCATGGTGGTTTCGTTTCAAAATGGACTGTGTGAGCAGGAGATTGCCGATGAAATAGGAGAGGAACAAACGATAGGATGCTTTGTTAATCTTTTTGCCGATTATTTGGAATCTGGCACGATTTCATATGGTGGGATCGGCAGTGTATATATCGGTGAATTGCATGGAGAAATCTCTCCACGTGTTGAAAAAATAGTGAGCATATTAGCCTCATGGGGAAATGCCAGAGCAACGGATAACCTGTCTGGTTACATATGGGGAAAACTCAGTTATGGAGCTATACTTACTGCGACAGCCTTAACCAATGAAACAATTGCGGATGTGTTGGACAACCGCCAAAATCGAGCAATGTTAATGGATCTGGCATCAGAAATCTTGGAGGTTGCCAAAGAAAAGAAAATAAAACCTATGGGGTTTGACGATTGGGAACCAGGTCTTGCTTTTCCGCCTGAAGCAAGAAACTGGGATGAACTCCACGCTCAATTGGACAAGCTGGTCAGCAGGCTGAGAACATACTCTAAAACAAGATCGGGTATATGGCGGGATCTTGCGGTTCGAAAGAGGAAGACAGAAGTCCCATCCCACTTAACCCCCATTATCGCTGAAGGAAAGTCTTACGGAATCGATATGAGGTTAACGGAAGCAACCTTGTCCATGATTATTGAGATTGAAGAAGGTAAAAGGGAGCTGTCTATTGAGAACCTTGAATTGCTTCATTCTATCCATGAAGCAAATCTTGCCCGAAACTAACTGAGGTGAGTATCTAGTTAAATTGCAATATCTAATTATGAAAGGGGAATGAAAAATGTCAGTCAGCCAATCTATCTTTGTTTCTGAAAAAGCTCTTCTTAGCCAAGTTTCAAAAGAGAGGTTAATGGAGTTTACAAAAGAAATTTCAAAAGAAGTAAGGTTATCCGGTACAGAGGAAGAACTAAGGGCATTTCAATATGCTAAAGCTAAACTTGAAGAATTTGGGCTTGATACAGAACTGCAGTTTAATGATGCCTATATAAGCTTGCCTGGACAAGCTTTCCTCCAAGTTGGCGGGGAAGACTTTGAATGCATTACGCACTCTATGGCAAAGTCAGTTGAGAATATACAAGCAGAACTTGTATATGTTGAAAAAGGAACCGCTCCAGATTACAAGAATAGCAACGTAAGTGGAAAACTTGTTCTTGTGGAGGGGCTCGCTACCCCTGGCGGAGTAATTCAAGCGGCCAAACACGGTGCTGCAGGTGCCGTATTCATTAATGCCAAATATACGCATGAAATGATTGTTTCACCTGTGTGGGGCAACCCTACCCCTGATACGGTTGAACTCCTTCCTGATATCCCTGTGTTATCGGTAAATACCTCTTCTGGTGAACATATTAAAAACAAACTGCTGGACAATCAAGACGAATGTAAAATTTCAGCAGAAGTAGTTACGGGCGTCCGCCGTATTCCAACCTTAACAGCAGAGATAAAAGGACAGGAAGAACCGGAAAAATTTGTTTTGTTCAGCGGTCATATTGATTCTTGGCATTATGGTGCAATGGATAACGGAACAGCAGATGCCGTAATATTGGAAGTCGCCAGGGTTTTAGCTCAACATAAAAATAGTTTGAAGCGTTCGCTACGGCTAGCCTTTTGGTCTGGCCACTCTCATGGCAGATACGCTGGATCGGCCTTATATTGCGATACAAACTGGGAAGATTTAAGGGAAAATTGTGTTCTTCATATCAATATTGATTCTGTTGGGGCAAAAGATTCTACTGTATTAACGGAAGCCAACTGTATGGCAGAAACAAAACATCTTGCAGAAGATGCCATTGGCTCTCTTGCCGGAGCAAAGTTTGAAGGCGCTCGATTTGGCCGTGCCGGAGACCAATCATTTTGGGGTACTGGAACACCTTCATTGTTTATGGGGCTTTCAGAACAAGAGCCGTCTGATGAACCAGCTGCTGCCGCGTTTGGCCAATTATTCGGGGCAGGAAAGTCGGGTGGATTTGGCTGGTGGTGGCATACAACAGAGGATACAATGGATAAAATCGATCCTGATAATTTGGAGAGAGATTGTAGAATCTATCTATCCATTGTTTATCGGACAGTTAGTGAGCCCCTTTTATCTGTTCAACAGACAGAGGCAGTCAAGGACATTGAGGAAAGCCTAAAGTTTTGGCAGGACAAATCCCAAGGTCATTTCGATTTGTCATCTGCTCTAGATCGTGTGAAGGAGCTGAAAATTAAAGTACAGAGCTTTGAGCAAAAGCTCAAAACCATTAATCTGCAGGAATCTGGAAAGTTAAAGCTTGCGAATGAAACGATTATGGAACTTTCAAGACTTTTAGTGCCATTAAATTATGTCAAAGGCAGTAATTTCGGCCATGATTTAGCCATGAAACAATCACCTGTTCCAAAACTCGATGCCATTGAAAAATTAGTTTCAAGCCCTAAAGAAAGTATCGAGTACTTCTCCACACAAACTCAATTGCTAAGAAACTATAATGAAGTAAACTATACGCTTAAAAAAGCCATTCAACTAGTAGATGGCGCAAACCAAGGAATTGTCCAATAAAGGAGAGATAATGTTATGCCAGGACTATTCGATCCGATTGCAATCAAAGGTCTTGAACTTAAAAACCGTGTCATGATGTCATCGATGTGTCAATATCAGGCGGAGGGCCTTGATGGTGCTCCTGTTGATTGGCATTTCATTCACTATGTCTCCCGGGCTATAGGGGGGACAGGATTAATTGTTTTGGAGATGACGAATATAGAGCCACGTGGAAGAATTACAGAAAAGTGTCTTGGATTGTGGTCTCAGGAACATATTCCTCATTATAAAAGAATAGTTGACGCATGCCATAGTTACGGGGCGAAGGCAGGAATTCAGATAGCTCATGCTGGGAGAAAATCTGTCATTGAAAAAGGGGATATCATCGGACCTACAGCACTCCCTTTTTCAGAAAATTCCCCAATGCCTAGAGAGTTGAAAAAAGTAGAGATCGAGGAACTGATTGAAGGGTTTGGAAAATCCGCTGAGCTAGCGGTACAAGCTGGTTTTGATACGATCGAGCTGCATGGTGCCCACGGTTATTTGCTTCATCAATTTTTTTCTCCTGCCAGTAATAAACGGGAGGATGAATATGGAAGGTATAACCGGTTTCCACTCGAGGTCATTAAAGCGGTGAAAGCAAAAATGCCGGGGGATATGCCTCTTATCATGAGGATCTCAGCTGTGGAATATCGAGAGGGCGGATATGGTTTTAATCATATGCTAGAAATGATTCCTGATTTTATTGAGGCGGGAATCGATGCCTTTGATGTGAGCACAGGCGGAGATGGACCTGTCCGGCCAAAGGTTTACCCTGCATATCAAGCGAAGTATGCGGAAATCATTAAGAATACATTTCATGTTCCGGTTATAAGTGTCGGAAATTTGGAAACCCCGGCAGTAGCTGAATCTGTCATTCGCAGTGAAGTGGCGGATCTTGTGGCAATCGGCAGAGGAATGTTGCGCAATCCATACTGGGTAAAAGAGGCATCACTCCAGATCGGTGAAAACATTGACTTACCTGGTGTATATAACTTGGGTTATTAATTTTACAAACGTTCATTTATTTTCAAAACACGCATTTTAATGCGTGTTTTTGTTTTGGCATGGAAATTGCATAGTAAAAGAATGAAAGAAAAAAAGGAGGTTAGGGATTTGAAAATAGTTTATGTTTTACCGGGGCCGATGGGCCGTACTGAAGCAGGGCGAAAAGAAATGGATAGGAGACTGTCCATTTTGCGTTCCTATGCATGTCCTGATACTGAGGTGGATATTGTCGATGTTGATGAAGGCCCGGCATCTATTGAATCTCTTTACGAGGAGTATCTTAGTATTCCAAATACGGTAGATTTAATGTTAGAAATGGAAAATAAGGGATATGATGCGGCGATTCTGGGGTGTTATGGTGACCCGGGACTTGATGCAATCCGTGAGGTTACTGAAAAAATGGTTGTAGTCGGCCCTGGAGAAGCAGGTGCAATGGCTGCCGCTTTATCTGGTTACAGATTTTCCATTATTACTGTGACGAACAGCATTGTAAATCCGTTGTATCACTTGGTGGAAAAAGCGGGAGTTGGTAAAAAACTTGCTTCGGTGAGAGCGATTGAAACCCCAGTCCTGGAACTTGCCTCCAATAAAGCCCAAACCGTACAAAAGTTAATTGAAGAGGGGCGTAAAGCGATTGAAGAGGATCGTGCTGATACCCTTATTCTCGGATGTATGACCATGGGATTCTTAAACGTTGCCGAAGAAATGGCTGAGGAATTAGGTGTTCCCGTTATTAATCCCGGAAAGATCTCATTAAAATTTGCTGAAGCACTTGCAGGCGCAGGCCTGGTGCACTCTAAATTGGCATATATGACTCCTCCCAAGATTGCTTCCGGAGAGGTGTCAGGATCGAAAGAATTGCTAGTTCAAAAAAATCGATAACATGAGCTTGAATTACTTGCACTTGTTGGGGTTATATAGGTTCATCTTGAGGCTCCTAATACACCCTAAAGGTGGTAAGCGGATTAAGGTTAGAACTTAAATATGAACGATTTTTTATTAAGGAGTTGGATGCATTGCAAATCGCAAAAATAGAGGCCAAAGTGATCAGTACACCTTTCCAGGGAAGCTTTAACATGACGTATGATCAAATGCCTTCTTATCAATTAAAAGGCCATGCTGCTATTCCTTGTCGAGAAGGTTTAGAAACAGAAGACTTTTTTGAGGAATTTGTCGGGGTCTAAACCATGGGCCGAGTACAATGGTTTGTCGTTCTTTACGTAAGTTTCATCCATTTTATTGCGTTTGCCCATCGAATGGAAGTTGTTCCTTTCTTTACGGATTTGAAGGATACGTATCAAACCGGTTATGCAGAGATTGGAGGACTTGTATCCGCTTTTCTTTTGGGCTATGCCGTTTTCCAAATTCCGGCTGGAACATTAGCAGACCGATATTCTCCTAAACGATTAATCCTGATTGGCCTTTTAATCATGCTTTCCACGTCCTTTTTGTTTACAGTTACTCATTCTCTGCTATTATCATTGTTTTTGAGATTCTTAATGGGAGCTTCATCCGCTATGTTATTTTCTCCTGGAATCAAATTGATCTCCTCCTTCACACCTAAGGAAAAACGGGGGATGAGCATTGGGATATTAGAGGCTGCTGCCGGTATGGGAATGCTCCTTACATTGACCATATTTCCCATTCTTTCAGTCTATATCGAGTGGAATCTTTTGTTTGTAGTCCTTACCATTATTTTACTTCCTGTAATTGCACTCTTTGGTAAGGTGCCAGGGGAAAACCAGCCAGTAAATGAAGGACAATTGGAAAGGAGCAAAATGCCCTTTCTCACTTTGCTAAAAAATCCAAAGGTCCTCCGGTTAATGGGAATTGCTTTTTTCGGTTTGTTTGGACTCTACGGTTTTATCGCATGGCTCCCAACCTATTTAGAAACAAGTATTGGCTATTCTAAACAGGAAACAGGAATCATTATGGCAGTCACAATGGTTTCTCAGGTCATTATGGCACCGGTATCAGGAAAACTTTCCGATTGGATGGGTCAAAGGAAAGCTACGTTAATATATGGTTCGTTTTTAATGACGATTAGTTCATTATGGCTGCTGCTATTTCATAACATGGGGATCTATTTTGTTGCCGTTTTAATTGGCACCGGAATCTCCTGGTCGATGGCGCCTATGCTAACCCTTGCTACCGAAGTGGTTAGTGTGAACAAAGCAGGTTCAGTCATTAGCATAATGAACACTGTTGGCCAGCTGGCATCAGCAATTTCAGGTTTCGTTTATGGAATGATGTACGATTGGTTTGGTGATTTTCAAATGGTCTGGCTGGGATGTTTAATTGCTTTTGTTATCCGCATATTATTTTGTCTTGGAGACCTTGAAAATAAAAGAGCTATTGAACAAACAGACAGGAAAGAAGTCTCAACATAGAGGTGTGTGAAACTTTTTTACACCTTATTTTCAGAAGTTTCCAATTATTTATTTAAAGGGGGAGAATGATGAAAAAGGTATTGCTCTTCAGTATTATCGGGTTTTTTCTGTTTTCGGGAAGTGCTGTAGCTGCAGAGGTTTCACCGATTATCAAATCAGCGGACATTGATGTTGCCCTTGAAAGCGGAAAAGTGAATGTTACTGAACATTTTACCATTTCTCATGCGGAGGCCATTAAAAATGGGGAATTAGAGCATATTTTAACAACCAGTGAAAATAAGACTGCAAAAGATTTAACGATTACGTCTTCAAATAAAAATTTACAATTTGATAAAAAAGAGGGAAAAGTTCTTCAGAAAATACAAGTAAAGCTTCCTGATGGAGTAAAAGGTCAATTTGACTATGAGATTAAATACCATTATGTAAGCGAAGAGTTAACGAAAATTCCTCTTGTAATCCCTGCTATAAATGCTGAGGGAACCGGAAATGGAGTTACTCTTAAAGTCGACCTTCCCGAGGGGAAATACCTTCATGATTCATTCCCTGTTATTGACTCCGGGGACTCCGGGAGTGTCCAAGAGCGCATGATGAACGTGCCTAACTACTTAAATTTAAAGGTGGGGTCTTCCCCTGCAGGATTTTTTACCACTTCCAATATGTATACGATCTTTGGGTTAGTTGTCATCTTTGGAATCATAGTAGCCTGGTTGCTAAATGAACGAAAATCAAAAGTTGGAGGGGTAGCCAATGTTTAATTTAGGAGCACCTTTTGGGCTTTTCGTGATTTATGCCGTTCTTTGGATTGCTGGTTATTTTATCTGGGCAGTAAGAAGCGAAAAATAGTGGAAGGGGAGGGGGATGTCCATGTTTGAAGTTAGTCCTGTTTTTTATATCGTTCTTGTTTTATATTTTATTGTCATTCTTGGCATTGGATTATGGTCAGGTAAAAAGAATGATGGAACCGAGGATTTCCTGGTAGCCGGCCGGTCAATCGGGCCGTTAGTTGGTGGTGCAGCCTTTGCGGCGACACAGATGAGCGCAGGTACATTCGTTGGTACATTAGGCGTCCATTACTTAACAGGCGGAAGCTTTCTTTGGATTTGGTGTGGATTATGGTTCGGCTGGCTCATAGCAGCAACTCTCGTTGGCCCTAAGTTTCAGGCTTTTAAAGGACTTACTGTGCCGGATTATGTAGGAACAAGGTTTAACAGTAAGGCGGCTAGAGGGATATCAGCCCTTTTAATACTGGTGGCTTATACCGTTTATCTTACCGCTCAGTACCAGGCCGGCGGTAACATTATACAAACCTTATTCGGCATCCCTTTTATCTGGGGAGCCATTATTACCATTGGCATTACTCTCATCTATACGATGGTAGGCGGAATGAGAGCAACTGCCTATAGTGACTTTGTCCAGGCGATCATAATGGCCGGTTGTTTCTTCGCTGCTCTTCCATTGCTATTTGGCAAAGCGGGAGGAACCGAATTTGTGGGTGCCTTTCTCTCAGAATTCAGTCCAAATATGCTTAGCTGGCATTTCGGATTCAAAGAACTTCTTGGATTTGGTGCGGCATTCGGATTCTCGATGGCTGCAGCACCATATGAACTGGCAAGGATGTATACGTTAAAAGACAAAAAAACCGTTAAATTGGCCATTGGGTACTCATTTATTTTTCAGGCAATCGTAGGGATCTCTGTAGCGGCAGCTGCCATGGCGATTCGCACACTATATCCATATATGCCGTCACCAGATATCGCATCTACTATTATGGCCATTAACATTCTTCCGCCAGTTGTAGGGTCGCTCATTATTTTAGCCATTATATCCGCGATTATGAGTACTGTATCGGGAATTATGATGGTCTCAGCCTCGGCATTTTCACATGATTTTTATGCAACGATGATTAAACCAAATGCGAGTGATAAGGAAAAGATGACAGTGAATCGAATTGCTGTCCTCGTCCTTGGAATCATTCCCCTCTTTTTAGCACTGAAAAAACTGGATATCGTACAGTTTATCGTTGTTTTGCAGGCCTCGTTAACCGCCAGTTTCTTCTTTGCCACCGTCGTACTAGGCTTGAATTGGAAAAGGGGAACTGCGGCCGGAGCCATTGTTTCTATGATAGGAGGCTTCTTTACCGCTTTATTCTGGTATATCGGCGGTAACCCCCTTGGCTTAAATGAAGTCATTCCAGGGGTGATTGTAAGTGTTGTCCTGTTTATTGTTGTCAGTTTAATGACCAAACGAGTTCCTAATGAATCCCTCAAGCCATTTTTTAAAGATGTGACCTAATTAATTCACGTGTTACGGAAAAATTACGAAGGAGGAAACATCCATTGGCAATAAAAAATAAGGAAGATCTTTTATTTAAGTCGATCGATGAAATCAGTCAGCTATACCGAAGCAAGGTGGTATCTCCTGTTGAGGTATTGGAAGCAACCTTGGAATTGCAAAGGGAATTAGAGCCACGTCTAAATGCATTTATTACTGTTATGTCTGAAGCCGCATTGAACAAAGCAAGGGAGGCAGAAAAAGCTTTTGTAAAAGGGGAAGCTGCAGGCAAGCTGGTCGGTGTTCCAGTTTCGATCAAAGATATTTTTATGACGAAAGGCATTCGGACGACTATAGGGTCACGAATATTGCAGGACTTCGTTCCAGAAGGAGACTCTCATATATATGAGGCTCTCCAAAAAGCAGGTGCGATCGTGTTTGGAAAGACGAATATGCTTGAATTTGCTTATGGTTCAGTGCATCCTGACTATGGCCAATGCAATAATCCCTGGGATGTAACAAGAACTGCGGGGGGCTCCAGCAGCGGTTCAGCATCGTCTGTGGCGGCGGGTATCGGTTTTGCTTCGATAGGTACGGATACGGGCGGTTCTATCCGTCTCCCCTCCTCTTTTTGCGGAATTGTGGGTTTAAAGCCAACAACAGGACAAGTTTCTTCCAGTGGGCTGTTCCCTTTATCCCATTCATTTGATCATATCGGTCCGATGACGAGAACGGTTAGAGACAATGCCATTGTGCTGGAGAGCATTTCTTCCAAACCGGGCAACTTTGAATCAATTTTTACCGGGTCGATTAAAGGAACGAAAATAGGAGTCATTCGTTCATTAATAGATTCACTAACACATCATGAGGTTGAAGAGATCATCAATTCAGCCATAAACCGGCTTTCTGACTTAGGTGCTGAAATCATCGAGATAGAAATACCTGAGATTAGTAACGTAAAAGAATTTGCCTTTCCGATACTTCTTTCAGAAGCCTCCTATTATCATCAAAAGTGGTATCCTGATCGGTCAGCAGATTACGCAAACGGAACTCTGATGAACATTAAGGAAGGATTTAACATTTCCGCAGTCAGTTATTTAGATGCGATACAGAAGAAAAGGGAATTCACAGAAAAGGTCAATTCTGCATTTGAAGGTATGGATTTTCTGGTATGTCCGACTTCACCAAGTCCGGCAACGAAACGGGATCCTTCGTTTGAGGACACAGAGTATGACTTTACAGAAAGAACATTACCTTTTAATGTTTCTGGCCATCCGGCAATCACGGTTTCTGCCGGTCAAACACCATCGGGTAATTTGCCTGTAGGGCTACAATTCCTTGGTCGGCACAACGATGAAGCATCAATATATAATGCAGCAGATGTTTTTCAGTCGGCATCAGGAGGCTATAAGCATCCTTCTTTTACACAGCTGAATCACAAATAAAAAATTGGAGGTAAAAACATGACATCATCTATCAATATTGTTGCTGTTGGGGATATTACGCTGTCTCAAAAACCAGGGGAAGAGTTATTACGCAGTTCCTGGGATTCCGCACATGTGCGTATAGGAAATCTAGAAGGCCCATTAGTAGAAATCCCAGGTGCACCTGCAGACAAGCAGTTTCGTTTGCAGCAGCCCATTCAGGCTGGTGAATGGCTAAAAGAATTGCAGCCAACGCTAGTTTCAATCGCCAATAACCATACTATGGATTGGGGTCCAGAGGCGCTCTATCAAACCATTGAAGAATTAAATAGAATCGGTGTAAAGTTTTCTGGTGCAGGACGAAATATTGATGAAGCAATTCAGCCCGTATATATAAATGTCGAAAATCATAGGATTGCTTTTCTATCCTGGGCTTCTACTCTCGCTCCAGGATTCCAAGCGTTAAAAAACCGTCCGGGCATCGCAGGTCTAAGAGTGAAGACTTCATATGAAATAGACCCGAGTCTGGATTCTGAGCAGCCAGGAACACCGCCATGGATCAAAACCGAGCCGCTGGAGGAAGATTTAGTTTTGCTGGAAAAAACAATCGAAAAGGCATACAAAGAAGCTGATTTTGTGATATTAGCTATTCATTGGGGAGTTCCACCCCAATGGTGCGTTCCCTATCAAGGTTTAATTGCAGAATATCAGCCGATCATAGCACAGCGAGCGGCTAAAGCAGGAGCAGATATCATCATAGGGCATCATGCTCACGCTCCTTATGGAATGGAGTCATTTTCTGGTAAAGGTGAAAGACAAGTACCGGTTCTCTACAGTCTAGGTAACTACATTTCTCATTACGAATATTTAAAAGAGGGGCTCGATATTTCATCGTCCACAATGCCTCACTTCCCGCCAAGTTTACCTGAGAACAAACAATGTTCTATAAGTGAGATTGAATTAACACCTGTTGATGGAAGGCTGAAGGTTGAAAGGTTAAAGATTCAACCGGCGGTTTTAAGCCAGATCGGTGAAACAATAGAAACAAGCAAAGATGAAACGTTACTGATTGCGAATCGCTTGAATGATTTTTCAAATCAACGCGGTACACAAACATTCGTAGAAGATCACTACGTGGTTTGGGAAAATAACCAGAACCAAATATCTAACAGTACAGCCCTTTCCAGTGAGAAAGTAAACCTATAATAAAAACGATTTAGAGGCGCTAAACGCCTCTTTCTTTTGCACTGAAAATGCAATAGCTGGGATTAGGAAAACCTAAAGAACCTAATTGAACCTAAAAGTCGTTCCAAAACAACTCTTTATATAAAAAAACCTTTTTTTAAACTTGGCACAATAATTGCAAGAATAGTAATTGAGAGGAGTGATATCAATGGATCAAACAATAAATAACACCGTTGATTCAATGCAAAATGAAATCGTATCTTTTTTACAAAAACTAATTCGGATTAAAAGTGAAAATCCGCCGGGTAATTACGAAGAGATTTGCAGGTTCTTAGAAGAAGAATTAAACACATTAGGTTTTGAAGTAAATGTGGTAGAGGTTCCAGAAGAACTTACAAAAAAAGAAGGTTTGCCTACTCCACGCAAAAATGTTATTGCAACGATGAAGGGTTCCGGTGGTGGAAAAAGCATAATTTTTAATTCCCACCTCGATACGGTGCCAGCGGGAGATGCGGAAAAATGGACATATCCGCCGTTCTCCGCAGAAATCGCGAATGGACGCATTTACGGGCGAGGGGCAACTGATTCCAAAGGCCGTTTAACTTCATATGTCATGGCTGCAGTTGCCTTAAAGAGATCTGGTATTCCAATACTAGGTGATATCACCATCGCAGCGACGTGTGATGAAGAAACCGGCGGCGTTTTCGGAGCCGGCTATGTAACTGAAAAAAAACTGGTATCGGGTGATATGGCAGTCATTGAGGGCTACAGTAATCATATTGTGCGCGCAATGGCGGGTGTTCTCCAACTTCGAATCGTTTCAGAGGGAATCCCCGCTCACTCCGGCTTCAAGTGGAAAGGAATCAATGCGGTAGAAAAAATGGCAAAAGTGATTCAAGGGTTATCGGAACTTCAGCAACAATTAGAAATTGAGCCTTCCAATATTCCAGGAATGAGATATACAACGGTTAATATCGGTGTCATTAAGGGTGGGACAAAAATCAATGTTGTGCCGGGTTCAAGTGAAATTCAAGTGGATTTCCGGGTGATACCAGAGCATTCGATCGATGGCATATATAACCGTGTTGAATCTATAGTTGAGCGGCTGCAGAAAGATGACCCTGACATGAACATTCGAGTGGAAAGAGTGCTGGATTTTCAAACCACTCCAACTGTGACGGAAGAAAGTTCTCCGATTATAGGTGAATTACAAGAAGCATTAAAAGAGGTAACTGGTGAAGCCTTGCCTGTAGTTGGTATGTTGGGTCAGTCAGATACCCGCTGGTTTATAAATAGCGGTATCCCTGGAATTAATTTTGGTCCGGGTACAAATGACAACAATCTTCATAGTTATGATGAGTTTATGGATATTGAAGATCTAGTCCAGACTACGAAAGTGTTATCGGTGCTCGTGCGAAATTACTGTGGAAATAAACGAAGTGATTACAAGATGTTGAAAGGTGGGATGCCCAAATAGTTAATGATGAATTTAGATTAATGGCACCGCACTTTTCTCAACTTTGGGCGTAAACAGGGTGAACGATTAATAAAAAAGTTAGGGGGAGGAAAGAGATGACTACATTTCTTGGACTGTCGCTTTCAAATTGGATGATATGGATCGTTATGATTGTTTTTATTATTGGTTATTTTGGAATCACAGAAGCGATCAATAAACGCGAGGAGAATGAATAATGTTAATTTCGGTATTGGTCCTATATATGGTAGCGGTAATTGCCATTGGCTTTTATATGAAATCCAAGATTCAAGATGAAACCGATTTTCTTGCAGCCGGAGGAAAATTAGGGGTGTGGGTAGGAGGGGCAACTCTGGCAGCTACACAAATGAGCGCAGGAACAGCGATCGGTACGGTTGGTTTCCATTACCAGGTTGGTTACAATTTTGCCTGGATTTGGGTTGCTATCTGGGCTTCCTGGTCAATCATGGCCATTTACATTGCACCAAAAATGAAAGCTTTTTTCAACTCCTCCAAGGCTTTGACCATCCCAGATCTTCTCGGAACACGGTTCGAAAGCAACGCTGTACGCGTCATTTCGGTGGCGATTTTAATTGTATGTTTTGGGATGACCATTGTTGCGGAGCTTGTAGGCGGTTCTTATTTATTAAATACGGTTTTTGATATTCCGACAACAGCGGGCGTATTAATTATTGCGGGGGTGTTTATTACCTATACCGTTGTAGGAGGGCTATTCGCGATTGCCTATACCGATCTTTTGCAAATGACAGTGTTTGCTGTTGGGTTTGCTATCGCTGTTCCTTTTACCGTTTCAAAAGCCGGCGGATTTACCGCATTGAATGAAAAATTAACGGCTATCGATCCTCATCTTATTGCCAACGGTATGCCAACGGGCGCCTTAACTGCTGTAGGATTATCATTTTTTATCATGATGCTCGGGTACCCTATTATTGCAATTCGCTTTTATTCGTTAAAAGACAATAAGACGATACGGCGTGCAGTTGGCGTTTCATTTATCTTCCAGGCCATAGTAGGTGTCTCAGTTGCTTTACTCGGAGTAAGCGCAAGGGTTATATTTCCTGAGCTATCCTCCCCTGACCTTGCCAGCTCCACAATTGCAATAAAAATATTACCTCCAGTACTGGGTGGCCTGTTACTAGCGGCTATTTTAGCTGCCATACAGTCTACTGTCAGCGCCGTTTTATTGATGCTTGGCAGCGGTGTTTCACATGACATCATGAAAAAAGTCATGAAAAAAGATCTATCCGATAAGCAACAGTTAACGATTACGAGAATTGTCGTGTTAATTATGGGATTATTGCCTATACCTTTTGCTCTGTATCCCCTTCCGCTCATCCAGCAAATTTGGATAAATGCGGCCGCTTTAATCGGTTCATCCTTCGCAGTCTCGACTTTATTAGGCCTGTATTGGAAACGCGCAACAACAGCGGGGGCCATTACTTCAATGGTCGGTGGAATCGGAAGTGCGATTTTATGGTTGTATTTAGGAAATCCTTTCGGTTTGGATGCCGTTTATATTAGTGTTCCTGTCAGTCTTTTAGGAATGGTCTTAGTCAGTCTAGCAACAAAACCGGTTTCAAAAGAAGCGCTTGAGCCGTTTTTTAAAGATACCAGTGCAACAAAAAAGAAGACAATCGCTGGTTAATTAATAAGGAGGGTTATACCAATGGCCATTAAAGTAAAGAAAGACTTATTGTTTAAAACAATTAATGAAATTGCGGCCATGTACCGAAAAAAGGAGATCTCACCCATTGAAGTTACGGAAGCTACCTTAGAAAGACTCGATGAATTAGAGCCGCAATTAAATGCTTTCGTTACGGTGCTTGCTGATGAAGCACTCATTCAAGCAAAAAAGGCGGAAGAAGCTTTCGTTAAAGGAAGAGACGTTGGGAAATTATACGGTGTTCCGGTATCAATCAAAGATATATTTAATACGAAGGGAATTCGTACATCTCTCGGTTCCCGAATTATGCAAGACAACGTTCCAAGCGATGATGCATTTGTCTATACAGCACTTAAAGAAGCTGGAGCAGTGGTTTTCGGCAAAACCAATATGTTGGAATTTGCATATGGTTCCGTTCACTCTGACTATGGCCAATGCAATAATCCTTGGAATGTAAACCGAACGGCAGGAGGATCAAGCACCGGATCAGGATCCTCTGTTGCGGCTGGTATTGGTTTCGGTTCAATAGGTACAGATACTGGCGGTTCAATTCGTGTTCCTGCTTCATTCTGTGGAATTGTGGGCTTAAAGCCAACATACGGAACTGTTCCCAGACAGGGATTATTTCCATTGTCCCGTTCACTGGATCATATTGGACCCCTTACTCGTACAGTTATTGATAATGGGATACTTCTGGAAAGCATCTCTTCTATTCAATTGGACTACGATTCTGTTTTTTCAGGAGAGATTTCTGGTGTCAAAGTAGGAGTTATCCACGCTTTAACTGAATCCATTACTCATCCAGAAGTGAAAGATTTAACCTCAGCTGCTTTATACAGGTTACAGCAATTAGGTGCGGAAAGCATCGACGTGACCATTCCTTCAATAGAAAAGGCAGAAGAGATCGCCATTCCTATTCTTTTATCGGAAGCGTCATCTTATCATCAACAATGGTATCCCCATCGTGAAGGTGATTACGCACCGTCAACATTTGCAAACATTAAAGAAGGATTTAATATTTCGGCTGTAAGTTATCTATCAGCGTTGGACCAAAAGAGGAAATTTACTGAAGCAGTTAATGATTGTTTCAATCAAGTAGATGTTCTTGTTTGTCCTACTGTTCCTTATCCTGCAACGGAAAAAGATCCCTCATTTGAAGATGGAAATATTGATATATCTGTACGCACTATACCATTCAATATCTCAGGACATCCCTCAATCACTGTATCAGCAGGAAATGCCACTGCAGAAAATCTGCCGGTAGGATTCCAAATTGTTGGGCGCTATCACGACGAGGCAACGGTTTACCGGGTTGCCCATGCCCTGCAACTTGCGTCCGGTGGTTATATCCAACCGCCGCTTTAGGACTTGATGGATAATTATTAGAAAAGAGAGGAGGAAGTTAAAATGGCAGAAAAACAGTTAGCGAGAGAACAAATAACAGGAAAACAAAGTGTTCCAGATGAAATGAGAGCTGTAATGATTCGTCACCACGGCGGACCAGAGACTCTAACGTTAGAGAAAATAGAGACTCCTGTTCCTGGTCCTGGTGAAGTTTTAATTAAAGTAGAAGCAACAGCGTTGAACCACCTTGATATTTTTGCAAGAGAAGGGTTGAAGGGTCCAGGCGTTCCTGAGATTACTCTTCCCCATATTTCAGGTGTAGATATCGCAGGAACCGTGAGTTATTATGGTCCTCTTTTTCCAGGACAACAGGAAATCACGAAAGAAGGAACAAGAGTGCTCATTAACCCGGCCATCGGGTGTAATGAATGTCGCTGGTGCAGAAGAGGAGAGCCAAGTATGTGCCCCGATTACAAAATTCTAGGTGAGCATTTCTGGGGTGGATTAGCTGAATATGTTGTGGCGCCTGCAAGAAATATTATACCGGTTCCCGATCATGTTTCATCTACTGTCGCGGCAGCGATCCCGGCTGTCTATACAACGGCTTGGCGTGGCGTGGTGACGGTAGCAAAGATTAAGCCATCTGACATCGTACTTGTGGTTGGAGCGTCAGGGGGACTGGGTTCTGCTCAGCTAGAAATCGCTGCGGCTGCAGGGGCAACAGTGATTGGAACAGCAAGTACGGAGGAGAAACGTGAAAAGGCCCGAAAAAAAGGCGCGGCGATCATGTTTGATTCAAATGGAGACTGGGAAAGTGAGATCATGGATTGGACAAAAGGGCAAGGCGTGAGCGCAGTATTTGATGCTGTTGGAGCCCCAACGATCCGCCACAGTCTTCGTTGTCTCGAAATGGGTGGTAAACTTGTTCTTTCAGGAGCGACTGCAGGTGATTCACCTGAATTAAGTATCAGGGAAATTTATCAGCGCCATCGAATAATTTTAGGTGCACCATTGGGGAATTGGGAAGATTTTCTTCAAGTTACGAGTCTCGTATGGCAAAAAAAATTACAACCTTCCATACATAAAGTGTATCCGTTGGAAGACATTGCGGAAGCACAACTTGAACTTGAAGGAAGAAAACACTTTGGAAAGATTGTAATTAAGATAAGTTAAAAAAGATCAAGCGGTTGTCAAAAATGTTGACAACTGCTTTTAATTTTTAGAATATTCAATCAGAATACTGTATAATAGGCTTAAATAGGGGGTGGTTAGGTGCCTAAATTAGTAGTTTTATCAAAGGATCTTAGGACTTTTCAAGTTTTTCAAAAACAAATCAATGACTTTTTTCAAGGTGAAATCCTAATACTGTCACAAGATGAGTGTATGGACTATAACGAAGCAGATCTTATCCTCCTATCCTCATCCCAACTGCAGCATGAACAATATCCCTTAAACAAGACCCTTATTGCAAGAAGAGCCATCAATATTTCCAAACTAGAGGAATTGGTTTCTCTCCCGGCACGTACAAAATGTCTAGTTGTGAATAATTTGCCTGAAACTGCAGCAGAAACAATCGAGCTATTAGAAAATCTCGGCCTTAATCTACAGCTTTATCCTTATTTTCCCGGAATGGATAAAAGGTATAAAGGCATCGAGATTGCGATCATTCCGGCTGGCATTGAACTGGCACCAAAAGGCATAAAGAAAATTATTGATATTGGTATTCGGCCTTTGGACTTTTCCACCCTCGTTGAGCTTTCAATCAAATTAAACATTAATATAGATAAGGCAAACATTCATTCAGCAAGATATATTCAAGAAATTATTGCTTTAAGCAGAAGACTATCGGAGTCTTATCATGAAGTTAGCAAGCTTAATCACCAGCTCGATGCGATATTAAATACTGTTCATGATGGAATCCTGGCTACTGATAAAGAGAACAGGATCATTAAATACAATAACTCCGCTAAACGGATTCTCGGCGTTTCCTTCCGGGAGGAGGAGGTGATCGGTAAAAAAATAACAGAAATCTTCCCGAAACTTCACCTTGAAAATGGTTTGGAAGAGGAATCATATACTGATCATCAATTGATTTCATTTAATGAGAAAAAACTAGTAGTAAACAAAAGCTCAATCAACATCGGTCACAATAAATTCGGGGATGTTACTGCCTTTCAGGATGTTACCCGTATTCAGGCCTTGGAGCAGGATATAAGAAAGATTATTCAGAAGAAAGGGTTTTCTTCAAAGTATACTACAGAGGACATTATTGGAAAGAGTGTAAAGATAAAAGAAATAATCAGGATAATGCATAAAATTGCTAAAACAGAACGGACGGTGCTCATACTTGGAGAGAATGGTACAGGCAAGGAATTATTTGCTCACTCTATCCATAATATGTCCGGCCGAAAAAATGGGCCATTTATTCCCGTTAACTTCGCCGGTCTGCCTGAATCTCTAGCAGAAAGTGAATTGTTCGGTTATGAAGAAGGAACATTTACAGGTGCCGTAAAAGGCGGCAAGCAAGGACTTTTTGAATTAGCGCATAACGGAACGATCTTTCTTGATGAAATTGGCGATGCATCAAAAAATTTGCAAACTCTTTTGCTCCGGATTCTTCAGGAAAAACAAGTCATGCGTGTCGGTGGAAGAAGTATATTGCCTGTTAATGTACGTGTCATCGCAGCCACGAACAAAGATTTGAAAAAACTGGTGCGAGATGGTCAGTTCCGTGAGGATTTGTACTATAGATTGTTCGTATTGCCTTTACGCATACCTTCATTAAAAGAAAGAAAGGAAGACATTCCTGAGTTATTAAACTATTTTATTAAGGAATATTCTCCGACATGTCCGGAAATATCGGAAGAAGTGATGGATGTCCTCATTAATTATGAATGGCCGGGAAATGTACGCGAACTCGTCAGCGCTGTTCAATATATGACGACGGTTATGGATAGCAATGTTGTAACGATTGATAATCTGCCCGAGCAATTCAAAGCACATGATGAGCGCAACAATGAGCCTAATGACATATTTGAAAAACTTAAATATGAAGGCGATCTCAGAGATTTCCATTTAATATTGTCATGCCTGTTTGAGGCGAAAGAACAAAGAAAAAGTATTGGGAGAGGAACGGTCGTCAGTTATTCCCAGGATAGAGGATGTTTATTATCGGAACAGCAAGTAAGGAGAAGGATGGAAGTGCTCCGTGACCTCGGACTCATTTGTTCTGGAAACAAAGGACAGGGAAGCAAAATATTAGATTCCGGGATTCAAATTTTAAATGTATTAGAGAAGACGAGTATTATAATGAACCGTTGATTAGAGCTGTTAACAGCTTCTTTTTTTGTTATGTCTACATGAGTTATGGATGCATGCCTAACAACCAACCTATTCAACCAGGTTGATAGAAAAATAAGAAAAAAACGCAGGGAGACTGTTATTTTCAATTTGGCATAAATATTGCATACAGAATACATATTGAAAACTATTATTTGAAAGGGGAATGTAAAATGTCAACGACAATAAACGAGACGTTGGAAAAGGAATTACTAAGTGAAATTAACACTAAGGTCGCAGAACAAGTGTTAGACAGATTCAGTTCGTTAATTCGAGAATCAGGAAGTGAAGATGAGAAAACCGCGGCTAACTTTTTAGCGGACTATTTAGAAAAATGGGGCGTTCCGCATAAAATTCATCAGCCTGAGCTTTATTTAAGTGTACCGAAACGTGCATATTTAAAAGTGACAAGCCCTCTGGAAAAAGAATATCGGGTAAAAACTCCTTCCTTTTCTATTGCCACAGGTGACGAGGCAGTAAGTGGTGAACTAGTTTACATAAATACGGGCCAGGCAAAAGGAATCAATGATATTTTTGGTTCGCACATTGACGAAGATATCGAAGACCTACAGGGTAAGATTGTAATAACAGAAGGTTTTCCAATGCCTGGCAAGGTTAAAGACTTCTCGGAGAAAGGCGTAAACGCCATCGTCTTTATAAGTCCGGGTGAAAATATTCATGAAGGAATTTGTACTCCGATTTGGGGTGCGCCAGATCTTGATAATATGAATGACGAACCGAATATTCCAGTACTCGGCATCAATAAATCCGATGGACAGGAATTAAAGAGTTTATGTGCAAATGATACAGTTGAACTGGAGTTTAAAACATATTTGGAAAAAGGTTGGTTTCCCTGCCCGGTAATCGATGTATTTATAGAAGGAACTGAAGAGCCGGATAAATATGTGCTGCTTCATGGCCATTTGGATTCCTGGCACGAAGGAATCGGAGATAATGCCACGGGGGATGCGGCATTGTTGGAAATGGCGAGAATCTTTTATAAGCATCGTGATAAATTAAAAAGAAGTGTCAGAATTGCGATTTGGACAGGACATTCCACAGGAAGATATGGAGCCTCAACCTGGTTTGTAGACCAATTCGGATTAGATCTTGAGAAAAATTGTATTGCGCAAGTAAATTGCGATTCCCCGGGCTGCCGTTGGGCGTCATCGTACGAATATATGATGTGGATGAGTGAGGTGGATGAATTTTGTAAAGATGTGGTTCAAGATGCAGTCGGGCAAAAAGCAGCAGGCACCAGACCTCTTCGAGCAGGGGACTATTCATTCAACAATATAGGCATCACTTCGTTCTTTATGTTGTCTTCCAGCATCCCGGAAGACGTTTTAAAAGAAAAAGGATATTATCCTGTAGGTGGCTGTGGTGCTAACATTGAGTGGCATACAGAGGAAGATTTAATGCATGTAGCGGATTTGGATATTTTGGTTAAGGACATCAAGGTTTATGTTACCGGAGTTCTTCGTGCAGTCAACGAGCCCGTTCATCCGTTTAACTTTGTAAATACAGCAAAAGAATTTTCTGATACGATCAAAGCTTATCAGCAACAAGCCGGTTCACACTTTGATTTTAGTCCCGCACAAGATGAAGTCGACAGCCTTCAGCAGGATTTAGTCGCGTTTTATGAAAAAGTAGAAAAGCTAAAAGGATTAGATGTCGCTGACCCTAAAGTTAAGAAAGCGAACGAGGTCATAGAGAAATTAGCACGTATTCTTGTGCCAATCAATTTCTCAAGAAAAGGAAAGTTTCGTCATGATCCAGCACTGAATGTTCCAGCTCTTCCTGATATCGCGCCGGCAACAGGCTTTAATCAATTAACGGATGGCTCACATCAATACAAAGTTTTAAAAACTCATTTAACCAGAGGGCAAAATCGTATTGTTTGGGCCCTTTATGAGGCACGCCAACTTCTGCAGGGTGTTGAGTAATTGATAACTAAGTAGAAAACTGTTTAAAGTAATTTAATATAAGTTAAAAGCATTGGCCCTTTAAGCCAATGCTTTTTTGTATAAACAAGTAAATACTGTCAAACCTGTCCTGATGAAAAAGAGTCTTAGCACCAAATACAAAAAGCGACCGAACGGAATTTTTTCATCCTTTTCACGCATAACGTTACCGCCTACACGAAGCTGCGCAAAGATAAAGTCAACAACGAATAGTTAATCTTTCGAGATAAGTGACTATGCACTTTGTACACCTCAGGATCATAAGGGCTTACGCTAAAAACAAATCCACACGTGTCGCGAAGATGTCCCGGAGAAGCAATGGAATTCAAATTTCATGGATAAAAGGGGTGGGTTCGTTTGACTATGCCTTCACGAAGCCTTTAGATCCCAAAGTTACTCTATCTACCCGTTAGCTTAAATTCAGTGGTTTTGAAATCCTGTGAATAAGCGAGTATTCGCAAGAAAATCGTATTAAACTGAGGGAGTTGAAGAAGGAAATAAACTTTAAAAAGGAGAATATTTGGAACTTAGACCTATTAAGGACCTTATACTTTTCAAAGAGGATGATGATTATGAAGAAACAGAAGAAGATCTTGATATTTCTTAAAACAATAACTACTTTTCTGCTTTTAATGATGTTTATACTGTCATCTACGAAAATGATTCATGATTATCTCAGTGCAGCTGTCATAATAATTATTTTAGTTGTTTTCTTTTATACAGAAGGAACAATTAGAAAAAAAGGACTCTAATCATATTTAAGCATAGTAGTCGGAACGTCCCATATTTGGAGCGATTTTTACCTTTAAACACTGGAAGTAAAGGGGGTACCGCAATGGGGTCAGATCCATCATATATTCTTGA
The DNA here is from genome assembly GCF_024494405.1 of Fictibacillus sp. WQ 8-8. NCBI lineage: Bacteria > Bacillati > Bacillota > Bacilli > Caryophanales > Fictibacillaceae > Fictibacillus > Fictibacillus sp. WQ 8-8. Next base: position 277 of record NZ_JAMXKG010000018.1, on the reverse strand, counting down.
GCGAATTGTTAAAGAACTGGGTGTGGAACAGATCGTTGAATTACTGACTGATCGAATACCAGAAACCGATTTATACACGCTCTTACTTTATGTTTTTCGAGAGAAGACCCAGAGGTTAGTTCCCAGCGAATTACTTAAAAGGTACCAGGTAAACCGTTCGGTGCATCCTGCTTCAGTTGATCCTATCCAGTTAAAGCAACTAGAACTAGATATTTTGAAAATAGCAAGCAACCATTTCGCTACACCAGTTCAGTTATCTCCCGTGGCTCCTTTAGGA
>NZ_JAMXKG010000017.1:0-64489 GCF_024494405.1 Fictibacillus sp. WQ 8-8 | reverse complement strand
TTCCCGAAGTTATCCCCGTCTTACAGGCAGGTTACCCACGTGTTACTCACCCGTCCGCCGCTAACCTCAGAGAGCAAGCTCTCTTTGGTCCGCTCGACTTGCATGTATTAGGCACGCCGCCAGCGTTCATCCTGAGCCAGGATCAAACTCTCCAATAAAGTGTTTGATATAGCTCTTAAAGTTTAAAAATTGATGGGATTGTAAAATCCCTGACTTACCTAGCTTTTGTTTGGTTTTCAAAGAACATTTGCTACTAGTTAGTGTAGCTTAGCTATTATACCCATTAGAAGAGCGGATGTCAAGTACATTGCCCTTAAAAAATGGTGGGCCTAAATGGACTCGAACCATCGACCTCACGCTTATCAGGCGTGCGCTCTAACCAGCTGAGCTATAGGCCCAAAAATTAAATGGAGCGGGTGATGAGAATCGAACTCACGACCAGAGCTTGGAAGGCTCTTGTTTTACCACTAAACTACACCCGCGAAAAAGATGGTCGGGAAGACAGGATTTGAACCTGCGACCCCCTGGTCCCAAACCAGGTGCTCTACCAAGCTGAGCCACTTCCCGTTATGGCGCGCCCTGAGAGATTCGAACTCCCGACCTTTTGATTCGTAGTCAAACACTCTATCCAGCTGAGCTAAGGGCGCATATTATTTTATTTCTTTATTTAAATGTTATATGAGAAGCTTTGGTGCGGTCGAGAGGACTCGAACCTCCACGGGGTTGCCCCCACTAGCCCCTCAAGCTAGCGCGTCTGCCATTCCGCCACGACCGCAAAGCAATTAAAGTTTTAAAAAATGGTGCGGGTGAAGGGACTCGAACCCCCACGTCATAAGACACTAGATCCTAAGTCTAGCGCGTCTGCCAATTCCGCCACACCCGCATGTGTGTTTGTGTTGCTATTATTAAGATGGTGAGCCATGAAGGACTCGAACCTTCGACCCTCTGATTAAAAGTCAGATGCTCTACCAACTGAGCTAATGGCTCATGAAAGATGGCTGGGCTAGCAGGATTCGAACCTACGAGTGACGGAGTCAAAGTCCGTTGCCTTACCACTTGGCTATAGCCCAATAATTTCATGTGTTGATGTATGTTGTTTGAGAAAAAATGGCGGACCCGACCGGGGTCGAACCGGCGATCTCCTGCGTGACAGGCAGGCATGTTAACCACTACACCACGAGTCCATATTTATGTTTGTAAGAAAATCGTTTGGTTTTTTTCTAACGAAAACAACTTGGTGACCCGTACGGGATTCGAACCCGTGTTACCGCCGTGAAAGGGCGGTGTCTTAACCGCTTGACCAACGGGCCACAACTGGCAGAGAAGAAGGGATTCGAACCCTCGCGCCGCGTTAGCGACCTACACCCTTAGCAGGGGCGCCCCTTGAGCCACTTGGGTACTTCTCTGTAATTGGCTCCACAGGTAGGACTCGAACCTACGACCGATCGGTTAACAGCCGATAGCTCTACCACTGAGCTACTGTGGAATGTGTTTTTGAGACATTTAATATCATACTTTGTTCAGCCTCAAAAGTCAATATGTTTTTTGGAATTTATTTTGTCTATGTAAGGACAAGATGTCTTTCAGCGACTTTATTAATCTAACACAGATCAGACTTTCTAGTCAACACTTTTTTAGCTTTAAGTTAAAATCAATTTCCCTCTGCATTTTCCGCATACATATTTAGCCGTATTGACCCTGCGCTTACGCTTATATTGCTGCTTGCAGTTTGAACATATATAAAGATATTTATACGGCTGTGTTGTCCTGGCTCCAGGCAATGCTTCGCAATAGCGCAGCCCGCCAACCTTCTTCAGAAGCTGCTTAAATTCCGGGTCCCGATGTTTATAGCCCCTGCCTTCTATGTGGAGATGGTAATGGCACAATTCATGTTTAATGATGCCTACGAGCGCTTCATAGCCGAACTCAGTCAGCTGCCTCGGATTGATCTCTATATCATGGGACCTCAGCAAATATCGCCCTCCAGTAGTTCTCAGCCGGGCATTAAAGCGGGCTGTATGCCGAAAGCGCTTTTGGAAAAAATCCTGTGAAAGATGTTCAACAAGATGTTGTAGATCCTTTTGTTCCATTTCTTTTCCTTTCTCCTTCTAAAACAAAAAGTTGGTCACATCAACAAGCCATGAGACATAGACTAAATCACGCTTGAATAAGTGGAGGTTTTGTCTATGCCTACATGGTTTAAGAAGCAACTTAGAAAAGCCTACTATCAAAAAGACCGTTATCAGATCCGTCTTTTAAATCAATGCTGGTTTTTTTATAATCAAAAGAACTGCACGACTGAAAGCAACACTCTGCCATAAATTCAGCGAGGATTACTGGGCATCTGGCGGCAGCATAGTTAACGCCACTCTCCCTTTCGCCAGATCGACACTGTCTACCCATACGGTGACAACCTGGCCGACACTCAAGACATCCATCGGATGCTTCACAAAGCGTTTGGCCAGTTTAGAAATATGAACAAGGCCATCCTGTTTCACGCCAATATCTACAAAGGCCCCAAAATCAACGACGTTCCGGACGGTTCCTTCAAGTTCCATCCCTTTTTCCAGATCTTCAAGTTTTAGTACATCCGTTTTCAGCAGCGGCTTTGATAATTCTTCCCGGACATCCCGGTTGGGCCGCAATAAGCCGTCAATGATATCCTGAAGAGTCGGTTCCCCAATCGTTAATTTGGCTGCCATTGATTTTATATCAATGGTTTTCAGCTTGGATTTTAAATCGTCTGAGCCAATCTCCTGCAGTTCACTGCCTATTTCCTTTAAAAGCTGGAGTGTTTCTTTATAGCTCTCCGGGTGAATGGCTGTTTGGTCAAGCGGGTTTTTCCCGTCAGGAATCCTTAAGAAGCCGATACATTGCTCATAGGTTTTCGCACCGAGCCTCGGAATTTTTTTCAATTCTTCCCGCTTCACGAATTTCCCCTTTTCCTCTCTTACCTTTACAATGTTCTGTGCCACGGTCTTGGACAAGCCTGCTACATATTGAAGAAGGGACGAGGAAGCGGTATTCACATTAACACCCACCTGGTTCACGGCTGTTTCCACGACAAAGGTTAAAGATTCGTTCAGACGTTTTTGCGAGACATCATGCTGATACTGCCCCACACCGACAGACCTTGGATCAATTTTCACCAGTTCAGCGAGCGGATCCTGCAGTCTCCGAGCGATGGATATCGCACTGCGTTCCTCGACCTGCAGTTCGGGAAACTCTTCCCTTGCGATAGCAGAAGCTGAATAAACACTGGCGCCCGCCTCGTTTACGATGATATAAGAAACAGATTCCTCAATGCTTTTAATCGTATTGACAATGAACTGTTCCGTTTCTCTTGAGGCTGTTCCGTTTCCGATGGCAATGACATGTATGCCATACTTTGCGATCAGTTCTTTGACCACTGCTTCGGATTTTTGCACTTCCGACCTCGGCGGTGTAGGATAAATCGTCTGGATATGGAGCATCTTTCCGGTCTCGTCCACCACACCAAGTTTGCAGCCTGTCCGGTAAGCAGGATCCACACCGAGTACCATTCTTCCCTTTAATGGAGACTGAAGAAGTAGGTTCCTCAAGTTCTCAGAGAAAATGTGGATTGCCTGCTCTTCACCCTTATCCGTTAGTTCATTCCGGATATCGCGTTCAATAGAAGAAGCAATCAGTCTTCTATAGCTGTCTTCAATGGTCACTTTTAGGAATGATACCACCGGTGATGAGGGATTTTTAATTACAGTGCGATTGAGTCTTTCAATGATCTTCTCTGAAGGAGCCTCTATATCCACTTTTAGAACGTCTTCCTTTTCACCCCGGTTTACGGCAAGAATACGGTGAGGAACGATTTTCTGAACAGGCTCAGTGTACTCATAGTACATTTCATATACCTTTTTCTCGTCCTCTCCATTTTTCTTCAATGACGTTTGCAGCTTTCCTTCTTTAAACGTCAGGTCTCTGATCCACGTTCTGATGGAAGCATCATCTGACAGCTGTTCGGCAATGATGTCTTGAGCGCCCGCAACAGCGTCTTCCACTGTATGTACTTCTTTTTCCTCAGAAAGAAATTCCGAAGCTTTTTGCAGGACATCCCCTTGTGCAGGCTGGCTCATCATCCAGTCCGCGAACGGTTCAAGCCCTTTTTCCTTGGCTGCAGTCGACCTGGTTCTTCGCTTTTGCTTGTAGGGACGGTATAAATCTTCTATCACTTGCAATTTTTTAGCCTTTGAAATGGCAGCAGCAAGCTCATCCGTCAGTTTCCCCTGTTCCCCGATCAGCCTGAGAACTTCCTCTTTACGCTCTTTAAGGTTTTCGGAATAATGCCATCTATCCATGATTTCTTTGATTTGAACTTCATCCAGTCCGCCTGTCAGCTCTTTCCGGTACCTGGCGATAAAGGGGACCGTGTTGCCGTCTTTTAATAAATCGATAACGTTTACTACTTGTTTTTGTTTAACACCCAATTCTTTGGCAATGTCCAAATAGCCATTATCCGTTTTTTCGATTGTTCCTTCCAATAGAGGTACCCCTTTCATTACTGTAAAAATGACATCATATACTCTTCTAGTTTAACACTTTCCACACCTTTTAAGAAAACATGAGCCGGGCGCAATAAAAAAAGCATCCACGTTCGGATGCTCAATACCGCCACTCCTCCTCCTCCTTGATGCAGGAACCGTGAATGGAAGCATAATGTTTAGTAACAGACGGGCTTTCCAAAAAAATTTCTGTCCTTTTGGCAAGGCTGACGTAACGCACAATATAGTAAAAAGCGATAAAACCCAGGGTAATCCAAATCCAAAAACCAGGATTCAAAACGCATCACCCCTTTTCAATTAGTATATGGAGATCATTCATAATTACCACAAAAAAAGCCGAGGCTCAATCGGCCCGGCTTATATTATGCATGCGACACTTTTCCTACGAGACAGGTAGCATCATCAATTAATTTTTGAGAAAGGTTTCCAAAGTAAGCCGCAGACTCCTTTGGCGAAACCATATTTGTCAAGATGCTGCGGCTTTGCGTATGAATTTCCATTCCGTCAGAATAAATAATAAAAGCAGTCTGATTATCAAAAGGAAATTGCTGAATCCGAAATTTTTGGGGTTTTCCAGAGAGAAATCCCACAGTCGGAAGGGGATAAATTAACTTACGGTCTTTTCCGGCCATCATAAAGCGGATGTTTCCAACACCAGCATAAATCACTGCCTCCTGCCGGAAATCAATCTTAAAGATGGAAAGAACCGCTCCGCGAGTCCCTTTCAGCTCCTCATTACACACCTTCATGAGTTCCTCAACATCTAATTGATGATTCTGCTCAACTGCATTTACAGCTGCCTGAGAAGCAGTTCTTGCCATACTCCCGCTTCCTAGCCCATCTGCTACTGCACAAATAAAATAATCACGGGTTTCCGTGACATAAAAACTATCTCCGCATAGATCATTACCCTTCTTAGGCTTTTGAAAGGAAGAGACAGCTATTTTGTCATAGGAATAGTCCTGGATCATTTTAAAGCCTCCGATGGTTCAACGCGAATTGCTTCCCGAAGTTTTTCAAGCGCTCTCCTTTGAAGGCGAGAAACATGCATTTGAGAAATTTCAAGCCGTTCTCCTGTTTCTTTCTGGCTTAGATTCTCAAAATACGTACATTTCAAAATTTCTTGTTCTCTTTCAGAAAGAACAGCGAACGCCTTCTGCAGCAGCATTCTTTTATCGATCTGGTCAAAGCCGGCATCCTGAGATCCGACAAGATCCAGCAATGTTACTGTACTTCCTTCTTGATCTGCTTCAATTGAACTGTCGACAGAAAGAGCTTGATAACTTTTGCCCATCTCCATCGTCTCCAGTACTTCTTCCTCCGTGACCTCCAAGAAGTCGGCAATTTCCTGGATTTTCGGAGAACGCTGAAGCTGGTTCGTCAGTTCTTCTACGGCTTTTTTTATACGCGGTCCAAGTTCCTTAATCCGTCTCGGTACGTGGACACTCCAGGTCTTATCCCGGATAAAGCGTTTAATTTCACCAATGATGGTAGGAACCGCAAACGATTCGAATGAACGGCCGAATTCAGGATCATACCTGCGGAGTGCAGCCAGCAGTCCAATCATCCCTACCTGTACTAAATCATCATGAATGCTTTTGCCCTTTGAAAACTTTCGGGCGAGTGAATGGACAAGGTCTTGGTATTGATGTACAAGCTTGGTTTGAAGAATTTCATTTTGCGGATCGTTCTGAAGCTCATCGATCCACTTATATACTTCTTCCTTATTGCGTAGGTGCTGGTGAGGTCCTGTCGACATTTTCCTTCACCTCATCTCTGTGAAGATACTTCGTCATCATTACGATCACACCCGCTTCACCGCTAATTTCCACTTTATCCATCAATGATTCAATTAGGAAGAGGCCAAGACCTCCTTCATTCAATTGTTCCACGGATTTCCCTTCTACTGGTCCGAGTGATTCGTTTATATCATCATAATCAAAGCTCTTGCCATGGTCTACAACCATAATTTCGAGCCGGTCTTCATATACGCCACAGCCAATCCGGATTTGTCCTTTTTCCGTTTCTGTGTACGCATGATTAACTGCATTCGTACAGGCTTCTGAAACGGCAATTTTGATATCTTCAATTTCGTCAAAAACAAAACCCATCCGGTTGGCGATACCAGATATCGTCAGACGCACCACACCTACATAGTCGGGTTTGGCAGGTACTGTCATTTCGATAAAATCAGAGGCTTTATTCATCTGGCCTCCCCCTTTACCTCATTGTCTATATCCATTACCTCAGTCAGTCCGGTAATTTCAAACAATCGTTTAACTCTTTCGGTCATTCCGCGAAGCTTCAGCGAACTGTCATTCTTCTTGGTTGACTTCAAAGCTCCGACAAAAATTCCAAGGCCTGTACTGTCCATATAATCAATGTGCTGAAGATCAATCATGATTTGTACATTTTTCTCCTCTGTAAGAGGAACCAGCACTTCCTTAAGTTTTGGTGCAGTGTATGCGTCTACTTCTCCAGCTAATATTAAATAGTGAACTCCATTGGTTTCTTCATGTTTAATTTGCAGATTCATTTTTTTCCCCCCAGGATGTTATCATAAACCCATAAAATGATTTACCCTTTTTCAAAAACGGTTAAACCATTCTTTTTAGAATAATAAGTGTAAAGTCATCTCTTAGTTCAAATTCCTGAAGTCTCTCAAGCTCTGTAAACACAAAATCGACAATTTCCTGAGCCGGTTTATGCATATTCTCACGGATCAGAGAAACAATCTCATCTCTTTCGATGAACCCTTTGCTAGTTCGGCACTCTGTCACGCCATCGGAAAGAAGAATAATCATATCACCCGGATCGAGCTGTTTTTCATATTCCATATATTTGGTCGTTCGGGAAACACCCAAAACGAGACCCTTGGCAAACATGTCTTCAAACTCGTCACTTTCCGCTTTATAAAAAAAACCGGGCTCATGTCCTGCACCGGCAAAATAAAACTTATGGACATCTGTGTCATACAGCCCATAAAGCATAGTAATAAACATGTTCGGATGCACGTTCTGTTCAACGACTCTATTTAAATTTTCAAGCAGGAGATTAGGCTGCATACGCTGTTCAGGCAAGCTGTCCATGGCATATTTAATCATGGACATACATAGCGCAGCCGGTATTCCCTTGCCGATGATATCAGCTACTGCAACGCTGATTGATTTATCGTCTTTTACAAAATTAAAGTAATCTCCGTTCATCTTCTTGGCCGGAACACTGATCACTCCAATATCCAGAGAATCCACCTCTGGGACATCACTGATCAGAAGTGTCTGCTGCATGCTCGCAGCGACTTCAATTTCAGATTCAAGCTGGCGCTGCCGTGTCCTTAAGCTCTGATGCTCACGGTAAGCAAACCCATACCCGATCATGACTTCCAGAAGAAAATCAAAAGAATCCTTCATTCCATCCGTCATGTCGGGAAAAAGCTCATTCAGCACGTTAACGTGATGGCTGATCACATCTTCGGGAGAGATCTGCTGCTCGATCAGCTTCCTGCTGAATTGCTGCCCTTTATATAGGGCGGTCTCGCTTTTCCCTTTAAGATAGGTAGTCAGCAAGTCTTTATATCGATCTATAATCATTTCTCTTTCGTTCATTGAACACCTCCTAACGAAGCCACTTCGTAGCAAGGATCTCTGTCCCGCTGTCTAACGTTGAATCAATGGAAAACTCGTCCATTAAACGCTTGACTCCAGGCAGCCCCGCCCCTAGTCCTCCAGAAGTCGTGTATCCATCTTGCATAACCTTTCGGATATCCCGAATCCCAGGACCGTTATCAACGGCGATGATCCGGAGTCCTTTCCTGCCCATTTGTTCAACCGGCTCCAGACAAATTTTTCCGCTGCCGGCATACAAGTAGATGTTACGTGCCAACTCAGAAATGGCGGTTGTAATCCGCGCCTGATCCACATTGCCGAACCCCAGTTCTTTTGCCATGTTTCTGCCTAACTGCCGGGCACTGACGATATCCCATTCATTGCAAACTTCTACACAGGATTGGATGTCCATACTCATCCCTCCAGTTCCAGTCGCAATTTATCAAGCCCTTGTTCAAGATCAAGCGCCGTCGGAACCTCTCTCATTGAAATCCCTAAATCAATCAGTGTAATTGCAACTGCAGGCTGAATACCAGTCAAAACCACTTGTGCTCCCATCAGTTTTGACATACGGACGACATCTCCTAATACTTTGGCGATGAAGGAGTCGATCATATCTACGGATGTCAGGTCAATTACTACACCTTTGGCGCCGGTGTCATGAATCTTATTAAGCAGATCTTCTTGAAACTGCAGAGCTGTCTGATCATCGAGCTCTACTTGAATCGTAATAAGAAGATACTCATGCAGTTTCAAAATAGGAATCCTCATTTTTCCCACTCCCTATTTATCCTTAACGATTTGTTGGTTTGTAATTTCCAGAGCTCTTTCCATCCCTTTTTGCAGTGTGCTTTTCGTAGGAAAAAGGCTTAAATCAATTCCAAGACTAACAATGGTCTGGGCGATTTCCGGCCTGATTCCGACCAGAATACAAGTGGAGCCCAGCAGCCTGACTGCATCAGCAGCCTGGATAATATGGTGAGCAACCATTGTATCGACAACGGGAACACCTGTAATATCAATAAGAACGACTTGAGAACGATATTGAATCACTCCCTCGAGCAGGTTCTCCATAATCAGCTTTGCGCGTTCTGTATCGATGGTTCCAATCAGCGGCATAACACTAATATGCTGAAATACCGGAATAAGCGGTGCTGATAATTCAAGCAACGCTGACTTTTGAATAGAAACGGTACGTTCCCAAATCTGAGAAGAATTTTGAACTACTGAATTTAAAATAGGATCCATCCAGCGGTCTACTTCCCTGTATATATCTATTGCTGTATCCTTTTGAATATCTTCCTCAATAATAATCTCCAGAACAATCCTTCGAAACGTCTGAAGACCTTGTGTTAAATATTCAAGCGGCATGTTCGTCCGCAATACTTTATCGAAAAAACGTTCCAATGTCCCATCAGCTGAAATATCGCCCTGGCTGATATGATGAATCAGCAATGATAAAAATTCCTTGTTCAGCTGATTGTACATGTGGGGTGTCATAACGCTTGTCTCACTTTTGAAAGCATTAAGCTCCCTGGACCAAAGCTCATCTATTTCGTTGCGTTTACTTAAGATAATATTGATGATGGCCGCGTTCATTCTATACCCCCTTACGATCGGTACACTATATTTATTATTCCATTTCTCACTCATTCTTGCAATCTTTTGCTATATAGTTCGCCTGCAATTCCCAAAAGCTGTGCTTATTTACATTAGTAAAGATTTTCCAATTAAAAAGACTGCCAATTCCCAGGGAGAAATGGCAGTTTGTTTAAAAGTCTATAAGACCGAGACTGATTTGTAACGCTTCATCAACGCGACGCATCATCTCATCATCAAGATGCGTGATTTTGTCGGTCAGCCTTTGTTTATCAATCGTACGTATTTGCTCCAGCAAGATAACAGAATCCCGTTCGAATCCATATTTCTTCGCATTGATCTCAACATGCGTCGGCAGTTTTGCCTTTTGGATTTGAGCGGTTATGGCTGCGACAATAACAGTAGGACTAAATCGGTTACCGATATCATTTTGAATAATCAAAACCGGTCTGATTCCCCCTTGTTCCGATCCAACTACAGGGGAAAGGTCTGCAAAGTAAACGTCTCCGCGTTTTACGATCAAAGGGCTACACCCCGCTAACTAAGCGGTCTAAGGTAATTTCAGCTTCCTCCTCTAAAAGAAAGGCTTCTGATGCAATGTTCAAATTGATTTTTGCCATTTCCATATAACCCTGTCTCATAGATTCACGAATGTGACGTTTCTTCTTCTCGCGGATATACATCTTAGTCGCCTGATGTATAAATTCGCTGCGGTCCAAATTCTCATTCTTAATCATCCGGTCTACCTCATTGATAATCTGTTGAGGAAGACTAATTACGATCCTCTTTGTGTTAGCCAATTCGGACACACCTACACCTCCAGAGCAAAGCTTATCTACGATTTGCTACGATCATTCTTAACCAAATATAATCTTATCACTTAAGATAAGGGTTTGCAAAACGATTTCAAAGTAAATATTCTTCAAGATTTTTAATAGTCCTGCTAATATTCTGCTAAAAATTTAAAATTACATTCATTTTTTCTAAAATTCGACCTTACTTTTTGTAAACACGGGGGACACGAGATGTAATTAAACACGGAATTTCGTAGTTTATCGTACCGATTTGAGCGGCAAGATCATCAATAGAGATCTTTTCGTCCCCCTGGCAGCCGATTAACGTAACAAGATCACCGACCTTCATCTCATGGGGAAGGCGGATCATGCATTGGTCCATGCAGATCCTTCCTGCGAACGGAACTTTCCTGCCCCCAGCCAGTGCATGACCTTTTTCAGCATAGCGTCTCATCCAGCCGTCGGCATAGCCGATCGGAAGCGTGCCGATCCACTCTTCCTCCTTGGCGGTATAGGTGGCGCCATAGCTTACCGTATCTCCCCGTTGAACTTTTTTTACATGAACAAGCCGGGTATGCAGGGAAAAGGCTTCTTTTAACGGAATAGGAAGTACGCTTTTCACTTCCTCTGAAGGAGCGAGTCCATACATCGAGATTCCGATTCTTGCAATATTAAAGACTCTGTCAGGGAACCTTAGAGAGGCCGCACTGTTTCCGCAATGGATAAAGAGCGGTGCTGCACCCGTTTCACGGATCCATTCCAAGCTTCGCGCAAACCTTTCAAATTGTTTGTCCACCAAATCAGATTCCAGTTCATCCGCCGTGGCAAAGTGGGTAAACACGCCCTCCAGGCAAAATTGGGGAACTTCCTCTATTTTCAAGGCCAGATTCTTCGTTTCCTCTGCTTCTCTCGTTCCAATCCGTCCCATACCCGTGTCAATTTTAAGGTGGAGGTTGACCCTCTTCTCTCCTTGAAGATAAACTGAAGCCTCATCGACCCAGTCCGCTTGAAAAACGGTAAGTGAAATATCATTTTCCGCTGCAAGTGCCGCATCTACCGGCCTGGTCCGGCCCAGTACAAGAATTGGTGCCTGTATGCCTTGTTTTCGAAGAGACAGTGCTTCATCCAATAATGCAACTGCAAGATAGGTTGCCCCTGCTTCAAGTGCCGTTTTTGCGACAGGCAGCGCTCCGTGTCCGTATCCATCCGCTTTCACTACGGCCATAATTTCCGTTCGGTCTGGAAGCAGGCCGCGGAATGAGCGAATATTCTCTTTGATGCTGGACAAATCAACCTCTGCCCAAGTGTCTCTGTAAAACTCCCGAGTATCCAAACTTATCCGTCCCATCTATCTATATCTTCTTCTTATAGAAATTCGTCTATTCGTTATTCTACAACATTCATCCTATTTCCGTAAGGGCAAATACAGAATAAAAAAGGCTGATTCACAAAATGCGAAATCAGCCAAATCCTTTTAACTTTATTATTTTGAGCCTTGAGCGGAAACCGAACGCGCAATGGCCATCAGTTCTTCCTGATCAAGCGAATTGGATGCAAGGAAAAAATCCACTCCCTTATACGTCCATGATATCGACTTATCATTCATCGCTCCAACGGTGTAGCCCAGATCAACGGGTTCTCCGCCAGGCATGGTCAGCCTTTCTGGTTTTCCGGCAGTTGTCTGAACGGCTTCATTTTTTCTTTCAATCAATGTAAATGTTTTTTTATTATTTTCATCCGAGAAACTGAGAACAACTTGTTTGCCGTCATGCACGCTAACTTCCTTTTCATTGGTCAATTCGATATTCCCAGGGCCGCTGTACTTCGGATACAATACTTCCATCGCCTTTTGGTCACTTTTCTGGCTCATCGCCGGCAGTTCCAGCTGTGCTCCTGTCATGTTAGTCTCCATGTCAAAAGCGCCCTTATCAAATTTAGCATCGAACTTCACATTGGAGAATTGCAGCTTCACCAGTTCCTTTGCATCCTTATCCATAACTCTTACTGTTTTCGGAGCCAGATCTTTATTCAGCGTTATCTCCTGCTGATACAGGTTTTTATTTTGATAGTTGGTTTTCGTATGGAAAACATACGAATTCTCCTTCGCTTTAAATCCTCGGTCCGTATCATTCAGTATGTCTGCTGCCAGAGACTCGAACAAATAGACCTGACTGTTATTTTCCGGCCAGTCGCTTTGGAATCTGAAGCTTTTATTCAGAGCAGGCGTTAAAACAAAAACACCTTCTTTATTCCTTAGGATCATCTGGCTTTGATCCTTCTTGGCGTTTTTTAGATTCACACGATAGAAGTTTGGTTTCTTATGCCACACTTCCAGCTGATACTGAATTGGTTTCTCGCCCGTATTCAGTGTCATGACGGCATCTGCTTTGTATCCCGTCATTTCCTCCATCTTCTTATCCAGCGACGTTACTACATCTTCCTGGCTTTTCGCTCCGCAGCCCGCCAATCCGAATATGAATAGAAACGCCATCAAGGTTATTGACAGTGTCTTCTTCATGTTCTTATCCCCTTTGCCCTTTATTTTACAAAGGAAGGGCACCCTGTATTTACGCTCTCAACCACGCAAACAGGATGTCCTTCCTGACCGCATTACAATATATGTGGGCAAATGGGACAATATGCAGACTAGCATGACGAGCTCTGAAAATCGAAGCTTATTCCGGAGCAGTTTCCAGCACGACTTGTGCCACAGCAAATTCTTTGGAATGTGAAATGGAAAGATGGACGATCTTATCCGTTCCGCCGAATATGACAGGCTTCCCGTTATCATTTTTCGCAATCTCGATATCCTGCCACGACAGATGCTTCCCGATTCCCGTTCCCACTGCCTTTGCATAGGCTTCCTTGGCAGCAAAACGCCCCGCCAGAAATTCAGCCTGCCTTCTTCCCTTTAAAACGCCATACGCCTCAAGCTCTTTTTTAGTGAGGATCCGATTGGGAAAACGAACTTGCTTCTGGCGGACCTCTTCTATCCTTGCAATCTCCACAATGTCAATTCCCGTGCCAATAATCATCATTGCTTCCTTTCTACGGCTTTCGTATTTCTTATTTGTATTGCCGTTGTGCTAAGATAAATATACTACATACAGGTGGTGATGCTGGTTGTTTGTAAGGGAGGAAAATTTCAAGACTTTTATCAGGCTTTACCCTGTCATTTCAATCCTGACAGCTCTTCATTTGATCGTTTTTCTCCTGCTTAATATTGGACCGCAGGCGGACTTTCTTTATTATTATTTTGCCGGCTCTAACTATTACATCTCCCAGGGAGAATATTGGAGGCTCGCCACACCGATCATTACACACGTCAGCCTTACGCACGTGCTCTTCAATTCATTTTCACTCGTTATTTTCGGGCCTGCCCTTGAGAGAATTCTTGGCAAAGGCAAATTTCTGATCGGATATTTTGGCGCCGGCATTATTGCAGATATCGCAACCTATTTTATTCTCCCCCTTAACTTTGCCCATATCGGAGCATCAGGTGCTATTTTTGGGCTGTTCGGCATCTATCTTTATTTGATGTATGCACGCAAAGAATATTTAGTAGGGGCAGGCAACAAACAGATATTGCTTGTCGTTCTGGTCTTCAGCTTAATCACCACGTTTACCAGCGAAGGAATTAATATTTACGGCCATTTATTCGGCCTCATTGCCGGCGCTGCCCTGGCACCCGTCTTAATGGCGTTTGTGCCAAGGCAAAAATTCCGGTAAAACAGCGAAAAGACACCAAGCTCTCTGGTGTCTTTTTATAGGTGCTTTTTCATGGCCTCCTCCAGCGTCGATAAAAAGGAGAATTCCTCATCTGCATTCAGCGCGTTCATTTGTTTCGCATGTTCAGGCTTTACTCCGACGATGACTGCTTCAATCCCGCCCATATAGGATAAGGCAGTGAACAAGCTTTCCATCTGCTGCAGCCCTTCACATGTAATAGAGCCTGCACCGGTAAAATCGAACAGCATCGTATCCAGGTCATGCTTATACGCGCTTTTCAGCGTATTTGTCTGACAGTAGGAACGATTGCTGCAAGCTCCTGAAGTATAACAAAACACTGCAGCTTCATTTAGTAATTTCCATTAGTTGGATATTAAGGGGAAACTATGTGAGTACTGCGGCATAAAAAAAGAGAGGAGATCCTCTCTTTACGTATAAATACACTTTTTTAATTGGTCAGCGACATGATCGCGGTCATCATCATTAAAATAAACACCGTCACTACAAGTATCCTGATTTTCGTATTAATATCCATAAAAACCCACCTATCAGCACCCTTATTTATACTTCTACTATATTTCTTTCGATTCAACTGCCGAATTTATGATGATTTCAGAAGAAAACACCCTCCAAAGAAGGTGTTATTTAATAAACGTATAGTTCTTCTCCAGCCTTTTCATCCGCTGTTCTTTTCTCTTTTTCTTTTTCATGCGGACGATCACCATGCAGGAGACAAGCAGTAGAAACAGGCTGTAGAAGAAGACTGCCGTCCTTGTGGTTAACTGCAGCGGCGTTATTTCTTTTACCTTTTCTGCCGTGCTTGAAGCCATTTTGCTGGCTGCTTTTTTGGGGCTTGGATGAAACAGCTGAACTGCGGCCAGCTCATTTCCTTTGCTGTCCTGCACCGTTAATTCCCCGTTTGAAGAAACATTCTTTGTATAATTCTCCCCCATAGGGAGTGTAAATTCAAGGTCCCTTTTCAAGGCATGTTCTTTTCCGGCAGAATCCTCAATCATGGTTCCTTTGGAAAGTTTCTGCCTCTGAAAATGGTTAAACCCGTATTCGAAAAGTGAAATGGTATCTCTGTAAGACGCCTTAGCCGTCGGAGCTTTTAAGACCACCGCAATAAAATCCATTCCATTTCTGGACACCGAGGTGACAAGCGTGTGTTTCGCCTGACTGACATAGCCGTTTTTGACCCCTGTCGTGCCCGGGTAGTCCCATAGCAGACGATGATGATTCACAAGGGTTGTATTCCAGCCCTTTACATGCCAAGGGAGATCTTTTATACTCACAATTCTTTGGAACTCCTTATTTTTCATGGCGACTTGAGTGATCTTGGCCATATCTTCTGCTGTTGTATAATGATCAGGATTAAATAATCCGTTCGGCGTCACAAAATGGGTATGCGTGGCTCCTGCCTTTTTCGCAAATTCATTCATTTTATCGGCAAATGAAGGCACATCTCCTGCAAGATATTCCGCAATTGCTACAGCTGCGTCATTTCCGGAGTTCACGATCATTCCCTCAACAAGCTTCTTTAAAGGAAGCTGTTCTCCCTCAGATAAATAGACCCTTGTTCCATCTGTCAGGGTCGCATTTTTACTAATGGTTACCATTTCATCCATTTTACCGGACTCGATGGCAAGGATTGCCGTTACAATTTTAGTGATACTTGCAGGATACATCTTCTTGCTGCCCTTTTTATTATAAAGAACGTTCCCGGTTTTCTGATCAATCAGGATGGCACTCTGGCTTTTTACTTTCGGTGCTTCGCTTGTGCTGGCGTGCGCCGGTACCGTTGGTGCCAGAATTCCAGATAATAAACATAAGGACATGATGGTTTGAAAAATTTTCTTCATTCGCCGCTGACAACTCCCGTCTACATACTCCCTATAACATTTCGAACGAAATATCCTACTATTAATGGTAAGTTGGTTGGTTTTTAATTAAAATTTTTTTCCAATAGTTTTGGATTCGACAAAAGTAGTCAAATCTTTTTTTCTATCGGATTTTTGCGGCAAATGTTTATATTTATTTTTTATGGGAGTGTGTATTTATTTAAACGGGTGTTTTTTTCTGCGGCTTTTTAAAAGGTCTCCTGTCCACCCTTTCATCCTGAGCCATATGTAGATACTGATGATAGATAAACCGATGAGACCGAGTGCCCAAGCATAACCCGTTTTCCAATCGAGCTCGGGCATGTTCTTGAAATTCATACCCCAGATTGAGCCGAGCATCATACCCGGAGTGAAGATAACGGTCATAACCGTGAGTGTCTTCATAATTTCGTTTCCTCGATGTGAAGAAAGAACTTCTTCAAGGTTGATCATTGTATCTATATCTTGTTTGTAATGGCTGATCAGATTCAGTGTACGTTCGATCCTGACGCACGTCCTCCTGTATTCTCTCGTTTCTGTAATGTCATCTAAAAATGCTTCTTCCGCTGCCAGCTTAATTTCCTCAACTGGTATGGTCAGGTCTGTCCAAATTAATAATTCCTGGCGCAGATCATAAATGCGTTCCAGCAGGTTTTGATTATTATTTTTCTTCATATCATGCTGAAGGGTTTTCAGCCTGTGCTCGAACTCATCGATTCCGTCGAGATAGTTGTTCAGCACTTCGCCAAGCAGGATAAAAAAGCCTTCTGCCGCTGTTTCGCATCGATGCATCTGTTCAAGCATGCCTTTTTTCTCTGTCCGGATCAGCTTCGTAACATCCAGCCCTACTGTAACAAAATAATTTTTTGTTACGTAGAAATGAAAGAAATCATTGTTATATTCATCTTCTCCAAGATCATCTTTTTCATAGATAAGGCAGCCGTTCAGGACGGGATTGCCGTCGTGCTCTATTCGTAAATAATTGCTTGTTTCTTCTTTTATATTGTTGATCCAGTGAGAACTATCCGGCAGCTCGTGAACCATGTTCTTGAGGTATTGTGCCTTTTGTCCTGCTGACTCTATTTCATACCATTTCCACTTCGCTAAAAATTGATGGTTCACAAGATCTCTTCCTTTCCTGACCGCTGCTACATCTCAAAATCTCCGGCTCCTTTTTTCCTCGCCCAGGCCAAACAGTGCTGCACAAGCATTTGGCGCAACTGGCCCTCCCCGGACATGGTACATAAATGGGTGATGAGAGCCCTCGGCTTTTCAGTTAAGGAAACGGGATCCTTCTTGTTGAGCCGGACAACCGCATAACCATGAAGAACTCCCTCTTCTTCCGCAGCAAACACCCCGACATCTTCACGTTCCAACGCGGAGACCCATTGTTCTTTTGACCATTCATCCATTAAATTATCCGGATTTCCTACTAATTCTTTCATATTTTGAAAATCAGCAGCCGTGCCCTTTCGAATAGATCTGCTCATTTTTCTCCTCCCCTAACATTTTTTCTAAACAGAGACCGGTTCAGCCATTTCAATTAAAACAGGCCGGTCTTCCGGAAAAGAGAAAATTAACCGGCCAATTTCTTCTGCCGTTTTCCAGGAGATTTCATGGATCAGCTGGTCGGGGTCCTGTATAGCCGGAACACCCGAAAGAATAGTTGCCTCAAAGTAATGTACCTCAACTTCAATGCCATATGTTATGCCCTTTTTAATGAAAAGACGGCTGCCCACTTTTACCCGATAACCTGTTTCCTCCCAAAATTCCCGTGCACAGCATTCTTGAAACGTTTCCCTGGGTTCAACCTGCCCTGATGGAACGCTCCATCTCTTTTCTTCCCCCATCTGACCCTGCAGCACCATGACGTTTTTGTTTTCTTCGTTTCTGCAAATTCCCGCCGCTCCATACCAGACTGCGTCCATCCTTTATCATTTCTCCTTTATCAGAGCTTCATGTGAGGAGTATGTGCAACTTCCAGCACATATTCGTCAGGATCTCTGAAGTCTACCGTATAATATCCCTTTGAATAGCGGGGTACTTCAACAGGGCAGGGCCCATGATCATCTCTGCACCGGCTTCCTGCAGATAGCTGCCGACACGATCAACCACATCGCGTGAGACTGCCTGAAAGCAAATGTGCCTTGGCCCTGCAGAATCAGTCCGCGGAACGACGGCCTCCTTTAAATAGACCTCGATATGTCCAGAACTGAACATGCCTTTCCCGATCTCTTTCCACCCAATCAAAGCAAACAGCGTTTCATAAAATTTCAGAGACTCTTCTATCGAGTTCACCCAGAATTCAATATGGTTGATTCCAGGGATCCATTCTCTTTCTTTCACGTATCTCCCTCCTTTCCAAAGCACGTTCATTCATTAGATAACCTCTTCTTCCGAATAAGAAAAAATCCTGCAGTATCACCACCGCAGGATTGAACATTATGTGTATTTGATTTAAGAAATCTTTCGGCTTTCAACGATTTTACGATTCGTATGGTCCCAAGTAAACAAGGTTTTGCTGTCTTGCTGCAAGAGAGAAAGCGAGCGGCTTGTACATTCCACCACTTGCGAGTTTGGAATTGCATGTGTGAACTGTTCACCGGTATGCAGATTAACATACACAATCTTTTCCGTTTTCCCTGTGGCAAGATCCAATTCATACACCATGATCTCATCCTCTACATGATAGAGTGTTCTCGGCGATATACTCAGCGGATATTCTCTTACCACTTTCTCTTTACTGTTCAAGACAATGATTTTCTTTGGATCGCCGTTTAGAATGGGGGCCGCTGAAATGTAAACCTCATCCTTAATGCAAAGGATATCGGTAGGTGCCATATTCTTTCCCAGGTTCACCCTTTTTTTCTTATTGTCTTTAATGACGTAGAGGACAGCTTGATCTTCCTCTACAATATAACAGGAAACATAAATGGCTCCTTGGTTCTTCTCGACTTCCCACAGGTAACCGTTCACTTTCCATTCTTTTATAAGCTTCGGCTGTTCCTTTGAGAAAATAAGAAGCGAGCCTTTAGACCCATCACCTTCACAAGCGATGACAACACTGTCATCAAACTCATAAAAATTCGGTCGGCCGTTGACTTTATGTGAGATGAGCCTGCCATTTTCATGGTCAAAGATATAGATGGTGTGCCGTTTGTTTTTTGTATCCTGGGCTTTGGCAAACCAGTAATTTTTTTTATTATCCATGAACACATCAGTATATGGAGTAGAGTCATCAAGTTCGCTGGCTGAAGGCTTTCCGGCTGAACCTGGATCATTTGAGACATATAGCAGCTCCTGGATGTCTGATTCTTGCGCTGATAATGTATACATTTTCGCCATTATGTTCTCCTCCATTTCTTTATGGCCGGTTATAACTTTCTTACCATCCGGACAAGTCTTTGAAATTATTTTAATTGTGTAATTCTAGCAAAAACTGATTATTTTCTGTTATATTTATCTTAACAGACTATTCTGTAGGTATGTATTGGGAAAAGTAGTAGTATTGGTACGTGATGAGTAGGGGGTTAGCATGACAATTTTCCCAAGTTCGGAAAGGGGGATTTTATGGTCGGTCAGAGAATAAGATATTATAGAAAAACCAAAGGCCTAACCCAGGAAGAACTGGCTCAGGGAATCTGTTCTGTTTCCTACTTGAGTAAGATTGAGAAAGGGGATGCGAAGTCCAGCGAGGAAGTCATTAATCTCCTATGTGAACGTTTAGGTATTTCGCCCGAGGAAGTCGACAGCAACGAGATCCTCGAACTGCTCAATGAGTGGAATATGCTGATGGTGAATCGTCGGTTTGAGGAAGCGGATGATTTTTTTGAGAAAGTTCAGGAAAAAATGCAAATCGTAAATGAGCCTGAGCTTATTTTGCGTTTCGAGATTTTTTCGGCAAGGTACCATATAACTAAAGAAAAGCCTGATGCAGTAGCTGCCCAAAATCTTTTATCTAAGGTTGAGAGTTTAAAAGAACAACTTAATTCAGAGCTTAACTTTTATTTCAATCTTACATCAGGTAGTTT
This sequence comes from Fictibacillus sp. WQ 8-8, assembly GCF_024494405.1. Lineage (NCBI taxonomy): Bacteria > Bacillati > Bacillota > Bacilli > Caryophanales > Fictibacillaceae > Fictibacillus > Fictibacillus sp. WQ 8-8. The sequence goes on along the minus strand of NZ_JAMXKG010000017.1, from coordinate 44,316 downwards.
AAATATCCTCCAAAATAATTATCAACTTTCAATCAAGTTTTTTAAAAAAGCTGAAGAAATTTACAATAATTCCAGCAACAATATTAATGACAGTAATGTCGCACTACTGTACTATTTTACAGCTTTATCCTATGGTTATTTAATGCGGATTAGTGCAGTAAATTCATATGCTTTTAAAGCGATTGCAATATTTGACAAGGAGTATAACTACAGCAGAAGTGCAGATTGTCAAATACTGCTCGCGATTAGTTATAGAAGAGTACAAAATTATGAACAAGCTATTTTTCATCTTAATCAAGCATTAAAATACTCTACTTCTTTTCATGATGATTTTACATCCGGTGTAATTTACCATAATTTAGGCTATGTTTTTTCTTGTAGAAGAGAACATGTAAAAGCTATTGAGCATTTTAAAAAAGCCCTTAGGTATAAAGAAAAATCATTGGATCCAGAAAGAATCACTACTACAACCTTTTTACTGGCACAAGAATATTTTAACATCAATGATCTCGATCAAGCTGAATATTGGATTAATAAAAGTTTTGAAACCCTTGGGGATGATACTAATAATGACATTTACTATCATTTAAAAGTATTAGACTTTAGAGTTAAAGGAACAAATTCTGAAGAATTTGATACATTTATAAGTAAAGAAGCCATCCCACACTTTGAGAAAAGGAATATGTGGGAGTATGTTTCTCTTCACTCAGAGCTTTTAGCAGACTTTTATTTTGATCAAAGCCAATATAAAAAAGCGAGTCACTATTACCGAATTGCAAATAATGCGAGAAAAAATATATTTTAGCAGGAGGCCAGCAAGATGGAAAGAAAAATATTATCCGTTCTATTTTTTATTAGTATAATAACTTTTGTTTTACCTTTCTCAAGCAATATTGCTTATGATGATATGCCTGGGAAAAATAAATTAACTGCCTACGATGATATGCCCGGGAAGAATAAGTTAACTGCCTACGATGATATGCCCGGGAAGAATAAGTTAACTGCTTATGATGACATGCCTGGGGAAAACTTCGCCAAATTGACAGCTTACGATGACATGCCTGGTAAAAACTTCGCCAAATTGACAGCTTACGATGATATGCCTGGGAAGAACTTTGCTAAATTAACAGCTTACGACGATATGCCTGGTAAAAACTTTACTAAATTGATAGCTTACGACGATATGCCTGGCGGTAGGGCAACAACTTAAGCAATCTATTTTAATAAGAGTCCTATTAAGGGCTCTTTTTTCATCTCCCAATATATACTTTCGTACCAACTGGAACAATTCTGGACAATTCGAGCACATCTCTGTTAAACATTCTGATGCATCCTTTTGATACCCTTTTTCCGATGGATGACGGGTTGTTGGTCCCATGAATCCCATAGTGGGGCGCTGAGAGGCCCATCCACATGGCTCCATAGGGACCGCCTGGATTAGGCTGTTTATTAATAATTCGATACGTACCCACTGGGGTCGGTGTCAGCATTTTACCCACTGCTATAGGATATCGCTTGATTGTCCTTCCGTTTTGCATTAAAGCAAGTCTCTTGCGGCCAACTGATATTAAAATTTCATACGCCAATTTAGCCACCTCCACTCTTACAGTATGTAAGTGGAGGTGGTTCTGTTATCTGGCCTTTTCCTTTATTGCCTGTGAATGGAGATGGCAGCCTTCCTCATGCTGCGGCTGCATCATTCCCGTTGCCATTAAAAAGCTTTCCGCAGTTGTCAGTCTGATATGTTTGAATGTCTGCTTGATGGCCTTTTGCTTCTCCAGATGATCTGCTGGCAGCTGCTCAAAAAAAGTAATAAGGCCCCCGTGCTCTTTAATCAGCACATCACATCTTCTTGCATTCTCAATGGTTGCTTCAATCTTTCTTCGGTGCCTGACAATGCCTTCATTTCTTAACATCCGTTCAATATCATCTTCAGTGAAATTCATAACTTTTTTGATATCAAACTGACAGAATGCTTCTCTGAAATTCTCACGTTTGTGCAGGATCGTCCTCCAGCTGAGGCCCGCTTGGAACATCTCTAAAGTTAAACACTCAAATAATTTAGTGTCTTCTTTAACCTGTTTCCCCCACTCTTCATCGTGATATGCCGTCAACAGTTCACTGTCACGGCTCCACTTGCATCTCACTGTCTTTTCCATTTCTTTAACCTCCTTGGTGCCAGGCACCGCCAATTACATACTTGTGTAAAACCCCGTGCCTGGCACCTCGAAATAGCATCTCTAAAATAAAAACCTGGCCAGTTTGGTCAGGTTTTTTGGATTACTTTGTTTGTCGGATGTCTTTGAACGGATAGATGACCACTTCGGAGCGGCCTTCCACTGAGCTGATGTTAATGAGGCCCAGGCCGTTTCTCGAATCCATACTGTTCAATCGGTTGTCACCCATTACGAAGATTTTTCCTTTAGGAATTTTAATCGGCCCGAAGTCTTCTGTTAAATAAACACCGAGGCTTCGCGCCTGCTTTTTGTTTTTAGATAAATAGGGTTCTTTTATCGGCTTGCCGTTTACCAAAAGCTTGTCACTGTGAACTTGGATGGTGTCACCTTCCACTCCAATTACACGTTTAACATACCGTTTGTCCGTGCCTTTGATAATCACGATATCCCCTATTTTCGGTTCAGATACCGAATAGATAATTTTATTTACATATAATTTATCATGGTTATGCAAGGTTGGAGACATGGATGCTCCTTCTACCATGTATGGTGCGAAGAAAAAGGTTTTAATAATATATACAAGGACGAGAGCAAATACGATAGACTTGATCCAGCTGAAGAGTTCATTCCCTTTTTTAGCTTTTTGCTCCATAATGTTCACACCTTTCTTGGTCAGGTGAACTAGTCACCCATTTTCTCTTTTTATTGTACCGTATGTATATCTCTGCGGTCACGTAAATTATCGGCTGTCCCGCTCCGGGCTGTCAAGAATACGGTTTGGCGCGTATTTTGCGAGAATCGGCGCGTATTCCGGGCAGATTGGCGCGTAAACCAGCTTAAGCCGCGCGTATTTCGCTAATTACGAAGATTTCTCTATCGGATCAAGAGCTTTACCTCGGGTATTTTAGCCCGCTGTCTTTTATTGTAGCAAAAACAGCGAACGCCAAAACACTTTTGAAAAAATTTACAAAGTTATTTAAAAGTGTTACTTGATAATTTTTTATAATGCCAGGAAACACTCATTAAAAAAGCCAGAGGTACCTTGACCTCCAGCCATTCTCCACCTATTGTTCTTCCACAAACTCTATCATTTCACCTGATGGCCCTTCATAAAAGACAGTACGCCAGCCGTTTTCCAAAACATATGGTCCTTCTGACGGAACAATTCCTTCCTGCTGAAGTCTGCCAGCCAAATATTCTAAATCGTCAGTTTGATAAGCAACATGGGCTGCTTCACCTATCGTACCCGTTTGTGCAATCAGTTCGATCTTCATGCTTCCGCTCTCTAAGAACAAGATGTCCTCCCCCATCCAGCGGGTACGAAACAGTTCCTCCATGTTTAATGCTTTTATATAAAATTCCGCTGCCGCATCCAAGTCTTTCACTGCAATCCCGTAATGATGGACCCTCATGTTTTCCATCCTTATAGGATCAGGTTCATGTCACCGAACTCATGCCAAAAGTACTTTTGGGTGATCGCCTCTTCGTATGAAACTTTTAATAGTTCTGGAGAAACAAAGGCTGACAGCAGATCAAGATGGCTTGCTTCGGGCTCATGAAGTCCGGTGATCAATCCGTCTGCAACTTGAAGTTTGGTTTCGGCGGTAATATATAAATTCGTCCACCCGCTAGCCGCCCTGATGCGGCCTTCATGGTCGGCACCCGACTCCAGGGCACGGACCACCGTCGTTCCAACAGCAATTACTTTATTTCCGCTCTCCTTGGCCTTTTGAACCGCCTGCGCAGTTTCTTCAGGTACCATATATTCTTCCATATTCTCGCGTGGCTCTACATGCCATTTATCATCCATTAAATAACTTAGCCCCGTATGCAGCTGGATATAGGCAATCTTTACTCCTTTTTTCTGAAGGCGGAAAAGCAGTTCCCAGCTAAATGCCCGCCCGGCTGACGGCATTTCAACAGAGCCTGGAGAGGTCGCAAAAACAGTCTGATAGTAATCAAGTTCCCACGGTGTCTTAATATATTCATAACGTACCGGCTGTCCGATCTGATAGATTTGATCATACAGTGCCGAGCAGCAGAGATTAAACTCAAGTACAGCAAATGGATTGGCTGTTTCCGTTGTTAAGATAGAAGCGGTTAAGAGTGGGGAAAACATGATTTTGTCCCCTGCTTTCACGGTATTGGAAAGGATCAAGGCCTCCCAGATCCCTTCACTTTTCCGGTGAGCCAGCCTGACTTCTACCACGGTTCCATCCTCAAGCTGTCCCTGCAGCACCGCAGGAATCGTTCTGCTTGCGTTCAACACGAGAACATCTCCCGCTTTCAAAAAGTGGTCCAGCTGATAAAACTGCGTATGAGAAGTATGGCCGTTTACTCTGTCTATGACCATCATTTTTACATAATCTCTGCGCAATCCTCTCCGTTCAGGAGGCATGCTGGCATTTAACTCTTCTGGAAGGAAAAAGGAAATGGCTTCTGCACTCATCAGCTTTCTCTCCCTTCCATCGTAAATTCCTGCGCACTGAACCGTTTACCGTTCTCTTCAGAAGAATCTTCGGAAGCAAGGTATCCGAAGACATGAACAAGATCATTCGGATCAGCCAGTTCATAATCACAATCCGGTACAGCAAGGGCATGCATTTCGGTATCCATTTCCCCAGGGTCCACCATGTTCACCCTTACACCAGTCTCTGCCACTTCGTCTGCCCACGTTTCAGTCAGCCCTTCAAGTGCAAACTTCGAAATTCCATATGCTCCCCAGCCTGCGTATCCTACGTTTCCAGCCTCGGACGTTACATTGATGATGCTTCCTTTGTTCCGCTGCAGCATGGCCGGCAGTACTCTGCGTGTCACCAGGAACGGTCCGATGGAATTGACGCGGATCACCTCAGCAAAATCCTCTTCCGGATAATCCAGCAAATAAGGCATCGGGCTTGGTCCGAGCATGGAGGCATTGTTAATGAGTACATCAATATGTCCGAAATAGTCTTCTGTCAGCGCAACGAAACGTTCCACATCTCTCGCCCGGGAGGCATCCGCCGTTACCGCCAGAACGTCAGCACCATATGCTTCTGTTTCCTCCTTTACGTTGAGCAGTTCACCTTCTGTTCGGGCACAGATCGCTAGGTTAAATCCTTCCTTTGCAAAGTAAAGAGCGAGTGCCTTTCCTAATCCTCTTGAGGCTCCGGTAATCATCACTACTTTCTTCATTTTTTATTCCTCCTTATTTTTTATACTTTTTATACATTTTTGTTTAATAAGTATCTTTATTATAATTGTATGAAATTTCAAACGTCAATGTCTTTCGCCCGATAATTTTCGACAAATGAAAAAAACCCCTTGCAGCAAGAGGTTTTTGGCTGGTTATTTTAAATAAAAAGAAGCTCCGTTTATAATCTCTATATCGTTTCTTTTCTTTATATCCTCCATCAGCTGAAACAGCGCGCCATCCTTTCGCTTGGCTTCAATCATGCAATCGACCTGCCCCACGCTTCCCTTTATGCCCTGAAGGAATCGGAAGAACATTTCAGGATCCACAAAATCAGCATGATGCCGGTATTCTTTCTCGCTTTTCGGACTGGAAATATGAATTTTCAGCGGAAGGGGCGAATATTCCCATGACTGAACGACACGATCCCAGTTCTCTTCCCAATGGATGTTCTGATGATGAGCCAAGTGATGATGGTAGTCAAAAACGAGCGGTATACCCAGCTTCTCACACAGATAAAGGGTATCATCCATCGTAAATGAGGAATCATCATTCTCAAGCATTATCATTTGCTGAATATGATGCGGAACATACATCCAGTTATGTATGAAACGTTCAAGTGCGACATCGGTTTCTTTGTAATTGCCTCCAACATGCATGACACATCGGTGGACAGGATCAATCTCCATCCCTCGTAAGATCTTATAATGAAGATTCAGCGTTTGTATGGAATTCTTAAGTATCTCATCTTTGGTCGAATTGATCAGTACAAAATGATCCGGATGGAAGTCCAGTCTCATCTGATGTTTTTTTGCAAAAGATCCGATTGCCTGCAGCGCCTCTTTTAGTGGAAGCATGTACTTCCAATCCAGCAGTTCTTTATGGTTGGCCAGTGGAATAAGCCTTGATGTCATCCGGTAAAATTGGATATCGTTGGCTGCATTGTGCATAAGTAGCCTTAGCGTGTTTTTCAGGTTGGAATTTGCAATCCGCTCCAGTTTTCTTAACGCTGCTGCCCTGTCCTCAATCTGCGAAAAGCGGGCATAAGTCATCGTTTGCGACGGAGAGGAATTTTGAAGCTCCATGCTCATCGCCACATACCCGAGACGTATAATGGTCATACCGTTCACCTCAATTCTACTAACAGTATTCCCAAAAAATATTTTCTTCGATCATCTCCCAGGTTATAGACAAATATTTGAAATGGGTTTAATATTCGGTTAGCAGCTCACTAACCAACACAGAGGGATTTGACTATGGAGAAAAAACGATATTATCTGTTGCTTGTTTTATTAAGTCTAGTTACGGTTATTTGGGGATTAAATGTCATTATGATCAAGTATCTGTCGGGTATTTTCCCTGTGGTTCAGCTTTCTGCCTGGAGGATTTCCATGGCAGCTTTGGGTCTTATGCTCTTTACATACGGGAAGTGGAAACTTGGGATTAAACAGCTTTCTACATCTGCCTGGTTCCTCATTTTCCTTGTCGGGTTTACGTCGATCTTTTTGCATCAGCTATTAATCTCCCAGGGCCTGCGCTATACGACTGGCTCTGCCGGATCGCTCATTTTGGGGCTTAATCCTCTTACAACCGCTCTTCTTGCTATGCTGTTTCTCGGTGATAAGTTCGAACTCAAGCGGTTCATCGGGATCGGTATGGGGTTTATTGGCGTCATTCTTGTCGTTGGCCACCCAGGGGCAACAGGTACAGATGCGATAAAAGGAAACCTATTCGTATTCCTATCCATGCTCGCCTACGTGGCGGGAGGCTTGCTGATCAAACAGGCGGTCAAACAAGCCAGTGTTTATCAGGTAACAGCATTCAGCCATTTGTTTGGTGCCATGCTGCTGATGATCATGTGGGCCGTTCATCCTGTTCAGTCTGCCGTCTATCAGGTTCACTGGTTCTCATTTGGTGTCATGGCCTTCTCTGGCTGTATCGCAACGGCTCTATGTACATCATGGTGGAACATGGCCATCTCAGAAATTGGTCCAAGTAAAACCACCCTGTTCTTAAACGTCATGCCAATCAGCTCCCTAATTTTCGCTTCACTCTTTTTGAATGAAAAGATTCACTGGTACCACGCACTTGCCCTTCTCCTGATTGTGGCAGGCATTTACCTCGGTCTTGCGCGAAAAAAAGAAAGTACTCGTTCCAAGAAAGTGAACATGAATAAAGCAATCTAGCACTAAAAGGCTCCAGACCCGGTCTGGAGCTTTTTTATGTTACTTTAGGTAAATATCTCCCGTATCCGTTTTTACAGTAACGCTGAATCCTCCCTGACCCGCTTTTCCTTTAGCCTCGTGATCGCTTTTTTCTTCATAATTCACTTTCCAGTCCGGGGAAACTTCAACATCGCCAGTGTCAGAGGATGCACGCAGCTTAAAATCAGATGGAGCCTGATCCATTTGCATTTCAACATTTCCTGTATCCGATTCAATGTGAACGTCCTTGCTGGCACTTTCCATTGAAAGGCCTTGAATATCTCCGGTAGAGGTCCTGATCATCACCTTCGCATTCTTTGAAATGCGGCCGGCTTGTATATCACCTGTGTCAGTTGATAGATCTATAGATGTTCCACGATAGTCATTGAACGACAAATCTCCTGTGTCGCTCTCTGCATTCAGCTTGCTTACTGTAAATTTCCCTGAAGCTTCAATGTCACCTGTATCCGTCTCGATGTTTGCCCTATCGGACTTCAAATCTTTAATACTTACATCTCCTGTGTCAGCTGAAATATTAAAATGGCCATACTTTTTATCAGGCACATACACCGTCAGCTTCGGACTCCAGTGAAAGCCCATGTTAAAGAACTTATTTTTTCCGATAACCTCCACATCCAGAACGCCGCCATTCTGCTCAGCCTGAATGCTGTAGTCTTTCTTGTCGCCCTTTTGGCCTTCAAGAACCACTCTGGTTATCGGTCCGTTAGATTTCTTCACGGTAATATCAGCCGTATCTGAGGTGAGCTCTACCGATTTAAGTGAATCGCTGCTGAAGGTTTTTTCAGTATAAAGCACGGTTTCTTTGCTTTTGTTGAAGGAAGAGAAAACAGAATGACTGGTTGAAGCATAAATGCTGTAGGTTCCAATCAACCCGGCTGCCAAACCGATTGCTGCAATGACCGTAATTTCTTTCAACACTGAATTCATCCCTATCGCCCCTTAATAATATTGACATTGAATTGCAGATACTTAATAAGAACTCTCACAAACCATCGTGTCAGGACAATGGATGCTACTCCTAACAAAACCCCTGCACTAAGCAAGGCGACGATGGAGAACAACCCCATCAGCCAATTCGCAGAACCTCCTAGTTGCCCCCATCCAAATAAGACGGCGATTGGGGACAGCAGCAGGCCAATAGATGCCGCATAAATAGAAAGAAGTACACCCACAACTGCAAAGAACGGCCCCAATATAAAGATAAGATTAAAGAAACCAAGACTGACGGTAGATAGAACCGCTTTTACTACGGATTCAAACGATGGCTTAGATTTTGCTTCCTTCACACGAAATTCTGCTTTCACTTCTTTCGCAATCGCTTTTGGCTGGCCGAGCGAAGCTGCGATTTCCTCTTCTGTTTTTCCTTCTTCCAAGCCCAGCCTGAAGTGCTCCTCATAGTCATATAAAATGTCCTGGCGGTCTGCTTCAGGCAATTCCTTCAATTGATCCTTCAGCTGTGACAAAAATTCATTTTGCACCATCCGCTAACCCCTCCTCAATAATTTGATTAACCCCTTCATAAAACATCTTCCATTCGCCTACCAAGGACTCCATATAACGGTTTCCTTCTTCTGTCAGCGTGTAATATTTACGTGGAGGACCGCCTGAAGATTCCTTTAAATAGGTGGAAAAATAACCTTCTTTCGTCAGTCTCCTAAGAAGAGGATAGACCGTTCCTTCGGCAATATGAAATTTCTCAGAGATCATCTGTACGAGTTCATATCCATATTTGTCGCTTTTGGCAGTAAGCACTAAAACACATAACTCTAATATTCCTTTTTTAAACTGGGCATTCATTTGTTTCCCGCCGCCTTCCAATCTGTCTCCATCTTTTTCTGTTTTCTGTCCATGGAAGATAATTGGCTTATTTTCCAATTAATTGCTTTACTCACTATAGAGTATCATCCACTACTGTACATTGCAAGGTACTAAACAAAAAAATAATCAGGACTGTTTTTCAGCCTGATTATTTATCCGTTTTATTTTAATACCCGTTTAGCTCCTGCATAAGCGTCTTTCCAGTACTTTGTTTTAAGAGACTGGATTCTTACTCCTTTGGAGGTTGCCCCGACAAATTCACTGTTTCCAAGGTATATGCCTGAAAAGGATACTTTTTTGCCATCTGTTTTAAAGAAAACAATGTCTCCCTGTTTTAAATTTTCTTTTTTGACTGCTGTACCTGTTTTATACTGCTCAGCAGAAGTCCTTGGCAAAGTCATGTTAACTGCAGAATGCTTATAAACATATTGAGTATACCCAGATGCATCAAAGCCTTTTGGTGTTGTACCTCCCCATTTAAAAGGAGTTCCCACAAAGTGTTTTGCTGTTGCGGTTACCTCCTGATCATAGGAAGGCGAAGCATTGGCAATATGGGTTCCTCCCAATAAAATTCCTATAGCCGTTCCCAACGATACAAGTGACATTATTACTCGTTTCATCATCATTTACCTCCTGAAATGGATTGGAAGACGAAGCCATGTTTTCTTTTCCTCGCTCCAACGTATTAGACGCCCTGCCGATCAAAAGGTTACATATATTGGAAAATTATTTAACGTTCATAAAATTAACACCAGCCACATAATCAATTGGCTGTTCAAGGTCATAGGGTCCAACAGCTTCAAGGTCAGTATTGGTCACCGAAACAGACTGGCTTCCATAGTTCTTAGCCGTCACTAAGATGGCATCCATCATTTTTCTTGTTTCCTCATCATTTTTCAAATCATTTCCATCCACCCGGATCGCGGTCATTGTTCCCGACCTGGTCGCTGTAAGCTTAATACCATCGGGAACCGCCGGCATAAGTTTCTGATCCTTATAACCCTTGCTCAGCTGCTCCAATGCTCCCTGCAGGCTTCCGGCAGAATCTGCAAAGCTCGTCGCATTGCTTTCCACCAGAAACTCATCACCTGATGGAGAAGTATAGAGATAGCTGGCTCCTCCAATGCTCCTATTAATGTCCATTTCCTCTTTTGGTCCAAGATTGGAAAATTCATAGCCTGGCTTATCGTCTGTCATAAATTTCACGTTGGAGTATTCCTTGTTGTACGCAAAGGTATAGTTTAAAATTTTTGGAAGCAGTGCTTCTTCTGCAGAAGAAACCGAACCTGGGGGCAGATCCACTACTACCGATCCCTCTTTTTCAGTAAGCTTCGCCTTGTTCAGAAAGGTCGGCTGAAGCCCCACTCTCTCTGGGTTAAAGCTTCCTAGCACATTCTCCACCTTATCCACGTATGTTCCCTTCCCATTTACGAGGAAAGATACCGGCACAACGAACTGCGCCTGTTCGTCACTATAGGCTACCGTCACCACCGATTTTCCTGAAGACAGCTGCTGATTGAGAGCTTTCATTGTCATCGGAGGATGGTATTTTCCGCTTTCAACAGCAGCCGTAATGGAAACGGTTGGAGGTGCAACAACCTTAACCTTGCTTCGCTGTACAGGAGTATCAGCACTTGTTTCAGGCTTTGCTGGACCTGATGGCTTCACCCGTTCCTGAGGAGCCGCAGGTTTCTTTTGTTCTTCCAAACGTGCTGTTTTCACTGACTGCTTCGGCTGGGCCGCCGGACTGGGTTCTTTGACCTGATCTTTTGCTTTTCCGGCCATTTTGTTATCCATGGAATTCTCATGCAATGATGGCGCCGAGACTTCTTTTTTAAACAAGGTGCCTGGCACCAGGATCATGATGATGGCCAGCAAGCAGGCGGCAGCAAGCCCCGGCATAATCCAGGTTCTTGTGATCTTCTTACTATGCTTGGATTCTTCCAGTCTTCCTTCTATCTCGTGAAATATTAATTCACGGGAGCGCTTGTCTTTAACAGGGGGCATCTTTTCAAGCTGCTTTTGTATTTCTTCTTCCGTCCATTTAGACGATTCCATCTTTCCGTTCCTCCTCCTGGCCTGACGTCTGATCCAAAAGACCTTTTAGTCCCTTGATCGCCCGGTGTTGTGTTGTTTTCACTTTGCTTTCTGTCCAACCGAGCACTGCAGCAGTTTCCGCGATGGAGAGCGATTGGATATAGCGGAGGATTAGCACTTGCTGCTGCTGTATCGTACATTTTTTTAACGCGTGATATAACTCTTTGACCGATTCCTTCTGGGTGACAAATTCATCCGGCAGGGGCTGGAGATCCGCAAGCTGGTTCTCGTTCTCCGATAAAGTAAAAAACAGGAGTTTCTTCTTCCGGCGGTTCTGCTTGCGGATCCAGTCAATGGTGACATGCCTTGCTATTGAATAAAGCCATGTCTTTTCAGAGCTTTTACCTTCAAATGTTTCATAGGCTTTGAGAACTTTTATATACACTTCCTGTACAATATCTTCTGCCGCCTCCCTGTTTCTGACCATGTAGAAAACAAACTGAAACAAGGAATGATGGTATTCCTCATATAGCCGGTCAAACGAGTCTTTCACTGCGTTGCCCCCCTATCTATCTATTTTTTTAGTCGTTGTTTTGAAGTAAAAGGTTTCAAAAAAAAACCCAAACTTAAGTGTACTCCAATTTTTGTAAATTACAATGCATAACCAGTCGCTATTAATATAGAAATATCGGGGTATTTTGACATGCTCTCCGTTCTGGCCTATCCTCGCGAGTTGACCCTGCCTCCATTCGACAAAATCTTTTATATCCCGGGAAATTATTCTCTTTTTCTCCACAAAAAAAATCGGGATTCTACTCCCGATTCTTTGGTGTGGTTAAGCAGCCAATAAAAAACCCCTCAATCATTTCCCACGTTTTTTTATACTGTTCTTCTTCTCCAAGCAGAGAGTAATGAAGAACGTTGCCGTCCCTGAGCGCCCAAAAAATTTGAGAAATAAACTCAGAATCGACCTGTTCGTTGAACTCTCCGGTCTCTTGTCCTTCTTTAATAATGTCTTTTATAAACCCAGTAAATTGCAGGTACCTTTCTTCCATCAGTTTCTTTAGATCTTCCTGACGGGCGCTGTACAGCCAGAATTCCGTATATAACCTCATGGATTTCCTGCGCTCATCAGTTAACGGCTGATTCTGGAACCTTTCAAATAAAAAACGCAGTTTATCTGTTGCACTTGATCGCTTATGATATTCACTCTCTACCTCTGAGAAGAAATCCTTCGTTCGCCCCTGAAGGAGCTGAAGATAAATTTCTTCCTTGCTGTTAAAGTAATTGTAGATGGCGCCCTTGCTCAAATTGGATTCTCTCACAATATCATCAATAATGGTCGCTTCGTACCCTTTTTCGCCAAAACAGCGAAGGGCACTCTCCAGAATCCTGTTCTTCTTCTCTTCTTTGTATTCTTCTGAAACCTTTGGCATGCTCTTTCCCCCAATGTTTTGATCTCGTGGTTGTATGCACACCTTTTTCTGCATGAAAATTACGAAACCCTTTATTTATGATTGTACTGCTTTTGTTTCTGTTTCGCTGCTGGACGGTGTACGTACCGCTTTGGACATATGGACCTGCTCGATCATCACTGTAAAACCTTCTTTAGAAAGGGCATCACAAACCAGCTTATTGCTCTTTGAAAAGTTTACGGTCATGCGGCGGCAGGCAGGTTCAGCAGGACTATAAACGGAACGAAGCATAAATTGAATAACATCATACGCTTTCTCATATCCTGGTTTTGCTTCACACTGATAAAGTGCGATGCCCTCAATCTTTCCTTCCGCATTTTTCGTACGTTTGAACACAGCATAGCCAACCGTTTCCTGGCCACATTTTACAATGAGCGATTCACTGTCTTTAAGGCTCTGATACTGTGTCTGCCATGGTGTCATATGCTGATAAAATTCAATATCCCTTACATCCTGCGGAATTCCGTGAATCAAGTCATAATCACCTTCAAAGTAAAAGGCGCCCTCAGAGAGAGGCTCATTATTTACGAGGAAAGTAAGTTCATCAAATATGCTGTAACCCATGCTCTCATACAACTTGATGGCTCTTGTATTTTCAGAAATCGCTTCAAGAAGCAGCAGTTCTACTCCTTCTTCTTCATAAATATCCATACAAGCGGTTATCATCTCTTTGCCTATACCCTTGCCCCGGTATTCAGGTATGATGCCCGTTCCGCCATTCCAGGAAATCTTTTGACCATTTACAGTTCTGAATCCGTTGATGACAAAGCCAACCGGTTTTTCCTGATCAAAGGCGACCACTGATTTTTCAGGAGAGAGATCTTCATTGGCCAGTTTTTTAATCAGCGAATCGACAGTTAACGTGATATCTGTAAAATAATGCTTGAAACCTTCATTAAATAAATCAGCAGCCTCTTGAAAATTGAGTGTATTCAACCTTTTAATGGAAACCATAATCTTATACCTCCAATAAAAATGACTAGTCGTTTTATTTTATTTTTACATAACTTCCCATCCTCTTCAACTATTATCCTTCGACAAATAGACCGATGAACAAACAAAAAGAAGCTAAAGCATTCCAGCTTTAGCTCCAACCTAAACTTTTCAAACTGTTGCCTTACCGCGTGCCACTTGTTAATAGATTCTACCGCTGTCTCCTCCAGGCAAGTTTCTTTCATAATAGCGGGAGTTCAGCGTATTGTTGTTCCGGAATGTGTCGTACACATGCTCCCGGCGCTCAGCATCAGCATCCACCATTACTAAAATTTTCCCATTTTCTACGTAGTTCCGGTATTCTTCTGCTTCCTCTTCAGGAATACCCATACCAACCAATGCACCCACAAGTCCACCTGCACCTGCACCGATGGCTGCTCCGCCAAGGGTAGCTGCGATCGGACCGGCAGCTACAATCGGACCAATCCCAGGAATAGCGAGTGCGCCAATACCTGCGAGCAAGCCTCCTACACCGCCTAGCACACCGCCGGTCGCAGCACCCGCTGCTGCTCCTTCACCTGCTTTTGTTCCTGTTTCGTCTTCAATGTGTCTCCGTTCTTCTTTATCCTGGGCGATTACTGAGATGTCCCCTTCATCATAGCCTCTTTCCCGTAAAGAATTAATCGCTGATACGGCTTCTTCTTCTGTCGAAAAAACACCAATGACTTTTTTCTGATCCATCGTAATCCCTCCAAGTTTTAATAAAGTTCTATTAAAGCATGTACCCTTGTTCAATGCATCTAAAACATTACTGCTCCTCCAACAGTTTTTTGAGATGCTCGTAATACTCGTTTAACTCTTTTTCCTTTGAATGAAGGAAACTTTTTTTATCCCCTTGGGTTTCGAGAGCGTCCTGCCCAACGGCCACAATGTCATTAAAAACTTCAGAAGTTTGTTCGCCAACTTCAACGTCTTCCTTTAACAGCTGGCAAAGTTCGGTTATTTTTTGCAGACGATCTTTGTTATATTCCTTCTCTTCAAGCTGCTGCCCTAATAGTGAATACAGTATATTTACGCGTTCGGCTGTTTGTGTTTTTAACATTTTTTGGCACCTTCCTTTTTGTCTGTTACGCATGTCTTATTTAATTTACCCGTCTGACAAAATACTAACCTTGCGTTTATCAAAAGCTAAGAGCGTCACCTGATGAAGTGACGAAGCTCTTATTAAAGGAAAAACCTAACCTATACCGAAGTACATAAAGAAAAGATGATTAGGAGGCTGATTTTTATGCAACCAGGTATTCTACAGGATAACAAACTAAAAACATTTGATGAATTTTGGGTATTCTATTTAACTCAGCATTCCAAGAAAAGCACAAGGGCCTGGCATTTTCTTGGAACTTCCTTTGTATTTATCTTCTTGGCACTTGGTGCTTCGGTCAATGCCTGGTTTTTACTGGCGGCTCCCGTTACAGCCTATGGGCTTGCGTGGTATAGTCATTTCTTTATCGAAGGCAACAAGCCGGCTACATTCGGGCATCCCCTTTGGTCATTACGCGCAGACTTTAAGATGTTTTTCTTTACCCTGACAGGAAGGCTCGAGCAAGAATTGAAAAGGTTGTCCCTTTAGCACCCTGTTTCTCTAAAGCAGGGTGTTTCGTTTTCTCATTCCTCCTGATTCTGTCGATCATTTCCGGGGAAATTCGATCTCCTGCGCCATCTTTCCCCATCATGGCAATCCATTACCCTGCATGATTGGCTGTCTTTTGCAGAAAGAGGCTGATCTGATTCTGATGGTGCTTGTCATGCTCTGACAATCCTTCAATATAAGCGGCGAGCGTCAGTGTCTTGTTTTTATAGTAAAAAGACTGAATCCACCATTCTTCCGGAATCATTTGTAGCTGCTGGACCAGACTGGCCCTTGTTTCAATCGTTTCCTGAAGCAATTGAGATTTGGAAACACCCGACTTGGCATAAAGAGCGGCGTCCTGATTGATCTTCTCCGCATCGATCTCATTCTCCGGGAAAGTTTGATGTTCCAGAAAATAAGGAAAACGGTGGTGGATCACGAACAAGTCCCATGCTTTAAAATGAGAAACCACTTCACCTATTGACCATTTCCCGCTTGAAATAGGCTCAAGCCACAATTCCTCTTTCACCGTCCTTAGTTCCTCCAGCCAGTCTACTTGTTCAGCAAATGACTTCACAAGACTCATCGTACGCCTACTTTATCTCTTACTTCATAGTTTTCGAGCAGTCCAAGGAGCAGCATGAGCCGTTCTTTCACCTCGTTCAGATTACCCATCCGGATCTGCTGTTCCCTGCTCAGTGTATTGCTGGCTGTCTTTTGATAATGAACATGAGCCATTGATAATAGCTTCAGCATCCGCTCAATTTCCAGGGCTAACCCCATCTCTTCTGATTGTTCCACATATCCCTCTCTGAATCCTTGGCTGTTTGCCGACAGCTGATTTTTATATAAATGAAACTGATGTCTCTTGTACCTTGGTGCATTCCTATAAAGAGGAAAAGTAACTTCGTAGTTATGTATATGATTAGCAGCAAGGCTGACCCCACTGTAGATAATAGGGACCGGATCAATCAGCTTAGCCCGTTGGCCATTTATGATGAGGTTCTCTGGCGACGTATCCTGATTGGATAGTGTAACCCCGAATTTTTCGATCTGTCTTAAATTTAGAAGTTCTTCTACTTTTTGTTTTAAGAGATTCTTACGAAAAGGAAGATCAGATCTCAACAGATTATCAAGCTCCTGCTGATATTCCGCCTTTTCATGAATCAGATATTGAATAGGGTCTTCCTCCAGTTCACCCGACGCTTCTGTTCCATTCCATTTTAAATACCCAAAGCCTTGGCGCTCTAAAGGAAGACTGTCCATCTTTTTATAAAATAAGCCTAACTGAAACCCGTAGTCATACATCTGCTGTTTTGTTGCTGCTGAAAGGTTAAGAGTTTCTCCCATGTAACTTTCAATCGTGTAAGTCAGTTCCCGGGATACATGATAATGGTAGAATTCCGGGCAGATTCCCTTTACTGCCCTGTTGGCTGTTCTGTAATACCACTCTGCCCCATCATATTCAGCCAGTAAGCTCTCTTCATGATATTCCACCATTCGATCATAGGCGACAGGCTTAGGTATCCGTATTACATAATCCCCTTCAGAAAGAACGGCACGATAAGCGGCGTGCCAGGCACCCTCACCCAGAAAGTAATAATCCGAAGAATCTTTTAACGCAGGAAGGCAGCTATGCCGCAGAATTTGATTGACCTTTTCAAGCATGATCTCACCTCATTTGAATTTCCAAAAAACTTACAGCTCCCTTATTATATAACAAATTCCACCATTGCCCCGACAATTGTCCAAACCCTTCTTCCGTATTTACATACTCTATAGGGCAAGTAACTTTTAAATTGTTGGAAGAAAGGAGATCTACACATTGTCTGGAATAAGAAATAAGCGTCAAGGATTTGGTGGTTATGGATACGGGTATGGCGGCGGTCCTGGTGGATTCGGTTACCCAGGTGGAGTTGGTGGATTCGGAGGCGGATATGGCGGTGTTGGTGGATTCGGAGGCGGATTCGGAGGCGGATATGGCTACGGTTATCCTGGCTTCGGCGGCTGCGGATTTGGGTGTGGCGGCGGATTTGCTATCATTGTCGTCCTGTTCATCCTCTTGATCATTATCGGCAGCTCAATTGGCTTTGGCGGCGGACACTTTCTTGGTGGCTTCGGCGAAAGTAGCGTTAAAGGCTGCTGCTAACCCTCTGGAGACAAGATCTGTATCTTGTCTCTTTTTTTTGGCGTCAAAAAAGCAGCGCACATTCCGTACGCTGCTTTAATCAATATTTCTATTCTTTTTTTGAATCCATAAATGGCCACCAGTTTGCTTTTCCGAACGTTCTCACCATAACCGGGACAAACAGCGGCAAAATGACAAACGCATAAAGCAATAGACCACTTAAAATAATCGTCGCGATTTGCAGCAGCGACAATACCCCTGAAGGATACATCGCCGCGAATGTTCCTCCGAGAATGACAACCGCTGAGATAATGACGGTCCCCATATTCTTCATGGAGGAAAGCATCGCTTCTTTTACGGACAGTGACTTGTATTCGTTAAACCGGTCCATAAGGAAGATGCTATAATCTACTCCCAGCGCTACCAAGATAACAAAGGCAAAAAACGGTACCGCCCAGTTGATGCCGGAATAACCCAGTACATTGACAAAAATGGTTTCTGTAAAAGCCATCGCTGTATAATACGTTAAGACCAGGGAAGCGATAATATAAAGCGGCATAATAAAGGATCGCAGCATGATGATGAGAATAATCGCAATTCCTACTAACATTAAAACAACCGTTCTCGAATAATCAGAAGCCGAGATATCATTCAGATCAGAGTAGATGCTTGTTACTCCGCTGATCCCAACCTGTGCATTCTCAAGGTTGGTACCGGCTGTTGCACGCTTAACCGCTTGCTTGATTTCATCCACCTGTCCGAGCGCTTGCTGTGAATAAGGGTTTTCTTTAAAAATGACATCAAGCGTTGTCAGTTTGCGGTCACCCGGCATATAGTTATCGAACACCTGCTGAAAATCCTTGTTGTTCAGTACATCTTCAGGCAGGAACCAGCCCGCCATCTCCGGGTCGGGTGATGAAGACAGAGAGTGAAGGTAATCGTTGGCAGAATCGATTCCGCCTGAAACCTTTTTAATGCCTGCCGCGCTTTGCCCAAGCCCGTCAGAAAGCTCTGAAAGCTGGCGGTCCATCTGTGAAAAACCGCTCTTCAGCTGCTCCTGTCCACCGGCGATTTTAGCTAAACCGCCCTGTACTTCTGGCAGCTTTCCGATAACTTGCTTCTGTCCGTCTGCAGCCTTATTGATTCCTGTTTCTAACTGGCCAATCCCCGCTGAAATCGAGCCGAGTCCGTCAGCCAGCTGTTTTTGGCCGCCGACTACTTTACTCAAGCCGTCATTGGCTTTCCCCATGTTGGTTTTTACTTTATTCAAATTTCCATTCAACTGGTCCAGACCCGCTGCCAGCTGGCCTAGGCCGTCTTGAAGCTGAGTAAACGTGCCTTTGATGGCCTGGTAATCAGAATCGCTGTTAATGTCTTTGCTTTTATCTGTACTCGTGTATTTTTTTTCTAAATGAGTGAAGCTTCCCTTTAGTTGGGCAAGACTTTTTGAGGTGGTACTCAGCTGCTTTGCCGTTTTGGCATAGCCGCCTTGCAGCTGTCCCAGACCGCTTTCCATTTCTTTATAGCCGGAAAAAAGCTTCTGATTACTTTGGTATAGCAGGTCTGCACTCGACTTCGCTTGCTGCACGCCCTTTTTCAGGTCTCCTGCGCCTTTGGAGCCGTCACGCATTCCTTTTTCGATCTGGGAAAGCGCGCCGGACAGGTCACCGATTCCTGTTTTAAGTTTGTTGGTGCCTGTCACCAGCTCACTGATTCCGTCTGTCGTCTGCTTCATCTTGGGCTGGGAATTGCTAAGCTGCGTGCTTGCTTCGGCCAATCCTCCGCTGATTTTTTTCAATCCGTTGTTGCCTTTTTCTAATCCATTATCCAGAGAATCTGCCTGATTAGCAACCTGGAGATCTTTCAGCTCCTCGCCGACCGGCCGTGTGGCACTGCGCACCCGGTCCACACCTTTAATCTGTCCGACTTCACGGCTGATTTTCTCAATGGTTGCCAAATACTCCGAGCGGTCCATCGGCTCATCATTCTTTACGACAACTTTGGCAGGAAGGGATTCTCCTGGACCAAAGCTGTCAGAGATAACATTAAACGCTTTTACCGAGTTATATTTATCGCCGATCTCATCCAAAGAGTTAAAGGACAAATCTCCATCATAAGTTGCAAGAAAAGGAGTGACGATGGCGGCTACGATAAGAAGCGTAACGAGCGGGCGTTTAAAGGAGAACGACCCTGCAGCTCCCCAAATCCTGCTTTGTTTATGCTCCATCGCGGCTTTAGACGGCCAGAACAGCTTGGTGCCGAGCACCGCCATGAAAAACGGAACGAGCGTCAATAATGCCAGAAGCAGCACCGCGACTCCAATTGCAACAGCTGCAGCAGACTGATAGAGTTTAAAAGTTGAGAAACCGATGGCTGCAAAGCCGATCATCACAGCAAGACCGCTGAAAAATACGGTTCTTCCCGCCGTTTTGTACGTGGTGATAATGGCATCCAGTAAACTCTCATTCCGGCCCATCTCTTCTTTAAAGCGGCTGAGAAGCAGGATGCAATAATCTGTTCCGATGCCGAACAAGACCGCGACAAGAAAGATCTGTGTAAACGTGGACAGAGGGAAGTTCCATTTATCCACTAAAAAAGCTACGATCGACTGTGCCGCAACATAGCTGATTCCAACGGTAACAAGCGGGACTAGCGGTGCAATAAACGAACGGAAAACAACGAACAGAACGGCAAGAATGAAGACGACCGTTATGTATTCGGTTTTTTTGAGCCCTTCCTGAGAACTTGCGACCACATCCTCGTCAATCATCCAGCTGCTTGTGTAATAATGCGGTACTTTTACGTCTTTTAATTCATTGTAGAGTGATTTTGAAATGTCAGCCGGCTCCTTGTCGCCTGTTTTTACCGTGACTAAGGAAAGGATGGTCTTTCCATCCTTTGACACAAGCTGGTCTTTCAGCTCTTTTTCTTTGAAATGTGATAACACTTCGCTGATCCCAAGGTCGTTCTTATCCTGTTCCAGTTTCGCTACAGCGCTTTTGACCTCGTTTTTTTCGTTTTCAGTCAGTTTTTTACTGCTGTGAAACACAAGGGCAACCTGCGATTCATCCGCCGATTTTTCTTTTTTATCCAAATCATTCAGCATTTTTTGGGCATAGCTCGACGAATATCCGTCTGGAACATTAATCTGCCCCTTTTCCCTCACCAGGTCTGCCATATTAGGTGCGAGCAGCGCCAGCACAACGACAAGTGCCAGCCAGACTGCTGCAATGATCCACTTTCCTTTTAACACCGCTCTCATTCTTTCTCTCCTCCCCTACTCCTCATTCAATACAGATGCCAGTTTCTCGTACAGGTTCAAGAACGATTCAATCTCTTCTTCACTGAACACCTTAAGAAAAGGAGCAACCACCTCAAAAACTTTCTCATCTGCCCATTGAAAGACCTTTAACCCTTCTTCTGTCAAAGACAAGTACACAATTCTTCTATCCTTTTGGTCTCTTATCCGATCGATATATCCTTTCTCTGCCAGCCGCGTAACAATAGCTGTAATGGCGCTCTTATGTACACAAAACGCCTCTGCCAGCTCAGTCGTCGTGCAGGATCCGAATCTTTTAATATAGCTCAATGTCATGTGCTGGTCATTCGTCAGCACATCCTGAAGCTGCTCCTTGATCAGGGCACCGAACCTTTTATTTACTGTAAAGGAAGCCGCTTCATACCGGCCAAGTATGCTTTGCCATTTCCCAACATCCACTGTATTCACCCATTTTCCGACTTAGACTATAACTAGTTCAAGAATTGAACTGTTCACGATGATAACTATATGACAGAATGGCGGTTCCGGTCAAGATTGAATTTTCCAGAAATTTAAAAAAGCCGCCCTGTCAGACAGGACGGCCTTTCATACGTCTTATGCAATCTTTTGTGCTTCTTCAAATTCTGATTCGATCTCAGCAGATGGTTTTGCTGTCATCATGCTGACCGCTACAATAACGACGGAGCAAACGATAAAGCCTGGAATAATCTCGTACACTGCTTCAAACGCTTTAATTTGCTCCCAGATAATAACGGTCAGTGTACCCGAAAGCATGCCATAAAAGGCTCCCCATTTCGTCATTCTTTTCCAGTATAAACTTAGAAGAACGACCGGTCCAAACGCCGCTCCAAATCCTGCCCACGCATAGCCAACAAGGTTAAGGATGGTTTTATTCGGATTAAGAGCAAGAACTAAAGCGATCACTGAGATCGCCAATACAGAAAGGCGTCCGACCAATACAAGTTCTTTGTCTGAAGCGGATCGCTTAAAGAACGCTTTATAAAAGTCTTCTGTCATAGCACTCGATGTGACAAGCAGCTGTGATGAAATCGTACTCATAACCGCTGCTAAAATAGCGGCTAGCAGGAATCCCGTAATCAGCGGATGAAACAGCACTTCCGATAGCACGATAAATACGGTTTCAGCCTTTTTCTCACCAAGCCCTCCGCCGTTAAGATTGAAATATGCAATACCAACCAGACCTGTAAACATTGCTCCAACAATGGAGAAAATCATCCAGCCCATTCCGATTCTTCGCGCATTTTTCATCTGCTTGACAGAAGAAATGGCCATAAAACGGACGATGATATGAGGCTGTCCAAAATAACCAAGTCCCCACGCTAAGAGAGAAACGATTCCGATCAAGCTTGTCCCCTTAAAGGCGTCGAGCAATTTCGGATCGATGGATTGAATTTCTGTAAAAGTTGGCCCTGTCCCGCCGAGTTGAAAGATTGTTACGACCGGCACGAGGATTAACGCAATAAACATGATCGTCCCTTGAACAAAATCTGTCCAGCTGACGGCAAGAAAACCGCCAAACAGCGTATACAGAACCACGACACTGGCGGTCAGCCAAATTCCCCATGTGTAATCGAGATTGAAAGCCGTCTTAAATAGTTCGCCGCCTGAAACCATTCCAGATGAAGTATAAAACGTAAAGAAAATCAAAATAACAATTGCTGATGTAATTCTTAGAATTCGGGATGTATCCTTGAATCGATTTTCAAAGTAATCCGGAATAGTAATAGAATTATTTGCTATTTCCGTATACGTACGAAGGCGTGGTGCAACAAAAAGCCAGTTTAAATAGGCACCCGCTGTCAGACCAACAACGATCCACCCCGCACTTAAACCGGAAACATACATTGCTCCCGGCAGACCCATGAGCAGCCAGCCGCTCATATCAGATGCCCCCGCACTCAGTGCTGTGACGGCAGGCCCCAAATCTCTGCCTCCCAGCATATAATCAGTCAAGTTCGCTGTTCTTCGGTAAGCAAACCAGCCGATCAGCAGCATCCCGGCCATATAAATGCCGATGGACACTATTACCCCATATTCCATTGTTTCTCCCCCTTTTTCCCTTTCGATACTTCTCCCTTTGTTAACGCTTTCAGATTGAATATAAAAAATGCTGCTCCCCGGCTATCTTACCAATGGATAAGTAACTGAAAAGTAGCTCTATTTAAAAATTTATCACAGCAATTTTTTTTAAACAATGCTTTTATTTAGAAACTACTTGTGCTTAATGCTTGTCCGAGAAAACAAAATAGAGGCCGGCAAACATTAGAACGAGCCCGATCATCCTTTTATACGTAAATTGGACAGGTTCATTGCCAAACCATCCAAAATGGTCAATGACAACACTCATGATCAGTTGGCCAATGATGACTGCCGTAATGGCACTTGTTACTCCAATCTTCGGAACAGCCATGATAACTATAAATACATAGATGGCCCCCAGCACACCCCCGATAAGGTTCCATTTTGGAACGTTCCACACTGTACTGAGACTGCCGTTCCCCCAAATCAGCATAAAAATAAGGAGCATCACGGTTCCCGTAAAAAAGGAAACGAAAGCACCTTCGATTGAACCAATCTTCTTTCCAAGCGTTCCGTTTACAGCCGCCTGCATGCTTTGCCCCATTCCGGAAAACAAAGCAAGCAACAGCACGATGACTTTTGCCATTGCATTCTCTCCTTGCTCTTTGTTTTTTTCAACTATGTACTTTTACTCAACAAAAAACACCACACAGTTGGTGGTGTTTAATTATTAATCTGGCTTGAAAATATAGTCTACAAGATCTTGAAACACATTGACATTGTCAGTCAGCAGGAACACCGGAAGAAGTAAAATGGCGAAAAGCACTAGAAGATTAGATCCTATTACGCGAACAACTATCTTTTTTAAAGTATTCATTGTTCTCACTTCCTTTTCAATGATTATAACGCCTGTTGCCTGAGTAGTCAAAAAATTTTGTGAAGTTTTTTAAATGGATAACTGTAGTTTATTGTGCTTCCATGGTTTCTAGAAGCAAAATTCTTAACTGTAATTCGGTACATTCCCTTTTTGTTTTATATTAAAACTATATAGGAATCGATCAATAAGCTTTTGCCCAATAGACAAGCTCTTCCGCTTCTTGTCCGCAGCAAACACACGTTTTCGAAATAACTTCCTGCTCAAATGGCATACAGCGGGAAGTCGCGCCTGTCTCTTCTTTTATTTGATCCTCACACTCACGGTCTCCGCACCACATGGCTTTAATGAAACCAGGATTAGATTCCAGCACCGCTTTGAATTCGTCCATGCTGAGGGCGATGTTCGTTTTCTCTTCGCGGTGTGCCTTTGCTTTTTGCAGCAGACCTTTTTGGATTTCTTCCAGCAGAAGCGGAATACGTGTTTTCAGTTCATCAAGAGAAAGGAAGATTTTTTCTCCTGTATCCCTGCGGACCGCAACGGCCTGATTCTTTTCGATATCTTTCGGGCCAATCTCAATGCGAAGTGGTACACCTTTCATCTCATGCTCGCTGAATTTCCATCCCGGTGACTTATCGGATGCATCAATCCCCGCACGGACCGTTTTGTTCAGCTGGTCTTTAAGCTCATACGCTTTGTCGAGCACCCCTTCTTTATGCTGAGCAATCGGGATGACCATCACTTGGACTGGAGCGATTTTTGGTGGAAGAACAAGCCCTCGGTTGTCTCCGTGCACCATGATCAATGCACCGATCAGGCGAGTCGTGATTCCCCAGGACGTTTGGTGTACGTGCTGAAGTTTCCCTTTCTTGTCGGTGTATTGAATGCCAAATGCTTCAGCAAATCCGCTTCCCAGGTGATGGGATGTTCCTGTCTGCAATGCTTTTCCGTCATGCATCAAGCTTTCAATCGTCAGTGTGAACTTCGCTCCGGCAAACTTTTCTTTATCTGTTTTCCGGCCGCGAAGTACAGGCACCGCTAAATACTCTTCACATACATCCGCATAAACTTCAAGCATCCTTCGGGTTTCCTCTCCCGCTTCCTCATCGGTCGCATGGCACGTGTGGCCTTCCTGCCAAAGAAATTCAAGAGAGCGAAGGAAAGGACGCGTGGTCTTCTCCCAGCGAACAACATTGCCCCACTGGTTATACAGCTTTGGAAGGTCGCGATATGAATGAATGATGTTCGCATAATGCTCGCAGAAAAGCACTTCAGAAGTCGGACGGACACAGAGGCGCTCCGCAAGCTTCTCCTCTCCCCCGTGTGTAACCCATGCCACTTCAGGAGCAAATCCTTCGATATGATCTTTCTCTTTTTGAAGGAGGCTCTCTGGTATAAACAATGGAAGATAGACATTCTCATGACCGGTATCCTTAATCTGGCGGTCGAGTTCTTTTTGGATATGTTCCCAGATCGCATATCCGTATGGACGGATGATCATGGATCCTCTTACACTTGCATAATCGACGAGATCCGCTTTACGGGCGACGTCAGTGTACCATTGTGCAAAATCATCTTCCATGGCAGTAATTTCTTCAACCAGCTTTTTTTCTTTACGCATCATTATCTCTTCCTTTCTATTGTAAAAACCGTGAAAAAGAACGCAAAAAACCCGATCCTTTAAAAGGGACCGGGGTATTGGTGGTACCACCCTTATTTACAGACGAATTCACTCTGTACACTCATTTTGGTAACGGCACTTTCCGCAGACATCTTATGAACGATGCCGAACTCCAAGGCAGGTTCGAATGCTGTCTCCCGGAAACCTTTCAGCTGTAAGTTTCCTCTCTTTGGAAAGACAAAGTTTTTTTCTGAAGGAAAAAAACCACTACATTCTACTAATCCTTTTCAACGCTTCTTCTATATTGGATTAAGAAATAATATATTCATTTTTCTGGAAAAAGTCAAGAACCGTTTGCAGAGAGTATAGAACTGCATCATTTACTAAGAAACAAGGTTATACTGTAAACAGGTAAGGCTGCTGAACAGGTTTCAGCTCAAGCCTTTTTGGAAAAAACAACTTACAAGACTATGTGCAGAAAGGATAACGCCATTGAGAAAAGGATTGGAAGTCTTTTTACGTCTCGGTCTGACGTTACAAGTATTGAAAACAGCAATCGCCGCAGCCCTTGGCTGGATGGTTTCCTCCCATCTCTCTCAAAATGACTATCCGTTCTTTGCTCCGTTGGCAGCTGTGCTGACGATGCAGGTCACTATTGCTGGATCGATGGAAAAGGCGATCTATAGAGTGAGCGGGGTCATTGGCGGAGTCATTATCAGCATGCTGATTGGGCACTGGCTAAAATTGAACGCGGGATCTATCCTTCTAGTCGTATTGGTCGGCATGGCAGTAACAACGGCCTTCCGGATGCCATCTCAGGTGGTCTCTCAGGTGTCAGTAAGTTCCATTCTTGTCCTCGCGTTTGGACAAGGTTATGCCCTCAGCCGTATTGTGGAAACGATCATCGGTTCAGCCATCGCAGTACTGACAAATGCTCTGCTCGTCCCTCCCAACACGATACCTGCTGCAGAAGAGCTGCTCTTAAAGTTATCGAATAAGGCATCCATAACCTTAAAAAATCTTGTTCTCCTTTGGGACAGGACGCTCTCTCACCGCCGAGAGATCCAGCAGGAGGTCAAAGAACTGACAGAGCAGAACGAGAAAGGCATTGAAGCTGTTGTTCTCGCCAGTCAAAATCTCCGGTTCACCCCTTTCTTTACGAAGCGGCGCATACGGCTGGAGCACCTTGAAACCGGAATGAAGCATCTGAATCACATTACACTGCAGATTCGCGGCATTGCCCGCGGGATTCGGGATCTTTCCACTAATCTTGATGATCATGCCGCCTCTGAAGAAATCACGCAGTTAAATTTGGCCATTGAACATACGTCAGACTGTATTGCTCATTATGGAATGACGGTCATTGATCCATCCGCCGAAAATTTGTTAAAACTCATCTCAACTGTAAAAGAAGCACAGGAAATTCAGTCTCATTGTCTTTTCATTCTAAAACGCTACGAGTCATTGACGATCCTGCGGGATGTAGGTGCCATACTTACCGATTTAAACCGAATTTTAAAGGAGACTGGCGGTCAAACCGTCGTAAGTACAGGGAGAGTGTTTTAAAATCAGAAAAGCAGTGAGATCTCCCTTAAGGAATCCACTGCTTTTTGTTCTTTTTACTTTATTGTGATGCCCGATTTTAATTGATGATAGTGGTTGAGCACGGTTTCAGACAGGATGGACCCTGCTTCAATTCCGGTAAACTGCTCTATAGCTCGTTCGATACCTTTTTCATATATCGCTTCTTGAATAGCGACTGCTTCTGGATCCTCTTTATAATCATAGAGAAGAGCTGAAGCAATGACTCTTGTTAACGAAACTGGGACATCTCCAGTCAGCTGAAGATATTGAACGGCTGGGCTCACAAGACGGTCTGCCGGTCCAAGTTTACGGATCGGAGAACGTCCAACTCTCGTCACCTCGTCCGTGATATAAGGATTCACAAAACGATTTACAATTTTTTCGATATATTTCTGATGTTCATCAGGGTCAAAGGCATATTTGCTGACGAGCATGCGTCCTGTTTCCTGCAGCGTTTGTTGAATCAGTTCTTGCAGTTCTTTGATTTTCATCGCTTCATCAATGGTTCGCATGCCAGCTTGATACCCGATGTATGCAGCTGCTGCATGTCCAGTGTTCACCGTGAACAGCTTTCGCTCAATATACGGTTTCAAATCCTCTACATAGGTGATTCCTTCGACTTCAGGTCTGCTCCCGATGATTTTCGTCTCATCTACTGCCCACTCATAGAAAGGTTCTACCTTAACCATCAGTTTATCTTCATTGGACTGATTGGGAACGATGCGATCAACCGCTGCATCCGGAAATCCAAAGCGGGAATCAAACAGCTGCTTCTCGCTTTCTTCCAATTTCTCGTAAACTTTTTCTTTTAAAAGTGTACTTCCGCCGATCATGTTTTCACAGGCGATGATATTTAAAGGAGCGTTAGTTGCTGCTATTCTTTTACGAAGTCCTTCAGCAATGGAGCCAGCGATAAACGGAAGAATGTTTGGTCCAACTGCTGCTGTTACCAGGTCCGCATTTGCGATGAGCTCAATTACCTGATCAGGATCTGTTCCGCTGTTAACCGCTGATACATTCCTGATCTGAAGTTCTTCCTGGCTTTTATCCGCAAGAACTACAGTATACTGATTCTTTTCATTCAATAAGTCTACGATTTCCTGGTTTACATCTACAAATACTGTTTGATAGCCTGATTGAAACAATAAGTTGCCAATAAATCCTCTGCCAATGTTACCCGCTCCAAAATGTACAGCCAGCATATTAGTTTACTCCTTCAAAGTAGTCTAGAATCTCTTCTTTTGAACCGGCATTTACGATCCCCAGTACATTTTCTTCTTCAGAACAAACAATGGCGATTTGTGAAAGAATCTCCAAATGCTCGTCGCCTTTTCCGGCAATTCCAATCAGCAGTTTCACTTCATTTCCAGGTCCAAATTCCACTCCGCCCGGCACTTGGATAATAGCAATCCCTGACTCCTTGACCGCTTGCTTTGCATCCTCCGTACCATGCGGGATGGCCACAAAGTTCCCCATATACGTAGAGGTCAGCTGCTCCCTCTCCAGCATTTTTTCAATGTATTGCGGTTCAACATATCCATTTTCCACTAACAGGTTTCCGGTTAATCGGATCGCATTTTCCTTGCTCTCCACTTCCGCATTTAATAGGATGTTTTCTTTCGTTAACACTGATGACATATTATCCTCTCCTTAATTCTGTTAGTTTTTCTTTATAAAACTGATCAAACTTTTCCGCCAGATAGGCCGATAGTTTCTGTTCATCCTTTGATTCGAACAGCGCAATGCTTTGTTCGTTTTCAATAATAATGGAACTGATAAAGCTGAGTACCTCTAATCCCTGGCTTGAATACTCGCTGGGCGCAAGCAGAAGCAGTATATTGTCAGCTTCAATGACAGTCTGATCCATGGCGGGCACCCTGACGGCATCTTCCAGCCCATAAATGGTAAAGGAAGGTTTAACGACCTCATCACTGCGTGCATGGTAAAGCACAAGCTCGGTATTCGGTATCCCAAGTCCGCCCAGTTTTTCACGTTCAAACAGTGCAGCAGCAACCTGTTCGCTGCTATGCAGGGCACCTGCTGCAGCCAGAGCTTCACAGGCTTCCTTTAGGATGAGCTCAACGCCTTTCCGGCCATGGACAGGGGTCAGTTTAAATCCTTGTAAGAGGTCCACGATGGCATCGGTATACTTCTTGATGCTCTCCAGCCCTTCCAAAAACTGTTTAGGATCTTTTTCCCCCGTGCTGGTTTCGAGCAAAGCCGAACGCTTCTCTTCTGAATGTGCTCCGGCTGTCTCTGCGATGTATTGCTTAACCTTCTGCAGTTCCTCCTCATTAGGGATGGGGCTGATGACAATATACGGAGAATGATAATCCGGCAGATGTATCGTAGAAATGACAAGATCATACTCTTCCGTGTCCATCTCATTCAATTCAAAGAGTGATACATTTTTCAGTTCCTTAATTTCAGGTATTTCCCGTTTCAGTCGAGTCGCAAGCATTTTGGACGTCCCAATACCCGTAGAACAGATCACTAAAGCTTTCAATCGTTCAGCATGGCGCCCGTTCATCAAAGCGGAACCAAAATGCATGACAAGATAGGCCACTTCCTCATCTGGAATATGCAAATCCGGAAAAATAGCTGCGGCCCCATCCTGTACGATGTGAAAGAGATCTTCATAATCTTTTTTAATCTTGGGCATGAGCGGGTTAGAGATCCCCATGTTTTGCTTGATCCGGTACAGCGCCGGTTTTAAATGCGTAACTAGCCCCTGAAAGAGCGATGCGTTCCCTAAAAGTTCAATACCGGTCTTTTCACCGACAAACATCATCAGGCTTTTCGCTTTTAAAGCCGTTTGAAAACTCGACTCCTCCAGCAAGTATCCTTTGTCCTGCCTAAGCTTGGCACCTTGCAGATGCATCGTAATATAGCCTACCTCTGCTTCAGGTATGTCGGCATGAATGACCTTCTTCAGCTTTTCAATAATTTTTTCAGCTGCCTTATATTCCGGTGCAGTCTTTAACGTCTCCAGAAAAGCCTCGTCCATATTGATGTTTTCTCCCTGCAGAATTCGTTCGATGGCCAGTGTCAGATGGACGACCAGGCCGATATACGCACTGTCTGCAATGGGATAGGGAAGCTCTTCATTCACTTCTTCGATCGCTTTCTCTACCGTCAATAGCCGGTTCTTTTCAACGAGTCCCAATAACCGCTCAGAAATGGAATCAGCCGTATGAAGAGATTTTTTCTGGATATTTTCTTTTACGAGTGATAAGAATTCAGTTTCGTTAAGATTTTGCGCAATGATTTGGCTCATCGCTCTTCTTTTTGCTTTTTCGTCCCCTGTAATTTCTACCCCGTATCCTCTTTTTCTAACAAGGGTCAGATCAAATTCAAGCAGACGGCTTTCTAATTTTGTTAAATCATTGCTGATCGTAGCGATGGTCACGTTTAAATCATGAGCCAGTGAGACAAGCTTAACCGGTTCCTTCGCTTCCAGAAGGGAACAAAAAATCATGGTCTGCCGCTCTTCAGGCGTGTACTCGTTATACGATAAATGAAACAGCGCCAGCTTCAGTTCTTCCATTCTCTGTTCGTCCCCGATGATCTGTATACCCACTCCTGATTTTTTGATCAGCTCCAGTTCATACTCTTTTAGCGTATTTTCAAGTTCTTTTAGATCACGGTGGATCGTCCGGGTACTCACATCAATTTCATCCGCAAGATCCTTGACCGTCATCTCTTCTTTTTTAGATAATAAGATTTCAAATATCAGTCGTTCTCTTGCCGATATATACATGTTCTTCACTCCACGTTAATGACAATATTTAATTTGTATACCCTTAATTAAATAATAAAGCCCCGCCGTTCCTTAATACAACGAAATGAAAAGCCGATTTCGTCATCATCATTGTTGCCATGATTTAAAAAGTATAGAAAAAGTCCGATTCCTGGGAACCGGACTTTTCGATCAGTGCAGGCTTTTGGCTGCTTTTAACTTCTCAAGCAGTTCTTCATATTTCGGTGAGTTTAAAAAGTTCTCAACTGAAATATGTTTTGCGCCCGGTAGTTTAGCTTTTGCACGATCGGTTAAATCTTTGTGGGTGATGACCAAGTCTGCATCAGCGGGCAGATTGGTAATCGAAGTATTGGACACGGAAACATCCAGCCCTGCTTTTTGAACTTTATTTTTGAGTATAGAAGCTCCCATCGCACTCGAACCCATACCCGCATCACAGGCAAAGATAATTTTCGAAACGTCTTCATACTCGTTTTCTGCGATTGGCATACCTTCAGGCTCGGCAGATGCTGTTGTACCTTTGCTTTCTACTAACTCATTCAGCAGTTTTTCATATTTAGGACTGTTCAAGAAATTTTCTACTGAAATGTGTTCGGCATTCGGCAGTTTTGCTTTCGCCCGGTCTGTTAAATCTTTATGCGTAATGACGATATCTGCATCAGCGGGAATATTCGTAATCGATGTATTATACACCGATACATCCAGTCCCGCTTTTCGTGCTTTGTTTTTTAAGATTGAGGCGCCCATTGCACTTGAACCCATACCTGCATCACAAGCGAAAATAATCTTTTGAACGTCGGCACGGCTTTTTTCTACAGCGATGTGGTGCCTGGCACCACCAGACGTTTGTTGCGCTTGCGTTTCTTTCGGTTGGACAAGTGATGAAGCACGGCTTTCTTTTCCTTTAAGTGCAGATGTTTTTTCTGTCGCTTTTGTCAAATCATCTTCATCTGTTTGTTTGGAAGATTTTAAGATGACAGAAGAAATCAAGAAGGATACGGCTGCCGCAACCAGAACTCCAGCTATGACCCCAAGGTAGTGTCCTCTCGGTGTCATGGCAATAAGAGCAAAGATACTTCCTGGTGACGGAGCGGCTACCAATCCTGCGTCAAACAGCAAGAAAGTGAATACACCGGAAGCACCGCCTCCGATTACCGCTAAAAGAAGTAACGGTCTCATCAGAATATACGGGAAGTAGATCTCATGAATCCCGCCAAGGAAATGGATAATGGCAGCCCCTGGTGCCGATTGTTTCGACATTCCTTTTCCAAAAAGGATGTAAGCCAATAGGACACCCAGCCCTGGTCCCGGATTGGATTCCAACAAGAACAGAATGGATTTTCCTGCTTTGGTGGCTTGCTCAATTCCCAGCGGGCTTAAGATCCCATGGTTAATGGCATTGTTTAAGAATAACACTTTTGCTGGTTCGATAAAGATGCTGGCCAGCGGCAGCAAGTGTGCGTCTACAATAGCCTGTACTCCTGCAGCAAGCGTTTTGTTTAACGTTAATACAACCGGTCCAATTCCTTTGTAGGCAATAATCGTTAAAATTCCGGCAATAATCCCGGCGGAAAAGTTATTCACGAGCATCTCGAAGCCGGATTTCACTTTTCCTTCAATCATCTTGTCAAACTTCTTAATGGCATACCCGCCAAGAGGCCCCATAATCATGGCACCTAGAAGCATTGGAATGTCAGCTCCGACAATAACCCCCATCGTTGCCGTGGCACCAACGACACCGCCTCGCAGGTCATAAACGATGCGTCCGCCTGAAAATCCGATAAGCAGCGGCAGCAAGTAAGTGATCATCGGGCTAACCAGTTTTGCCATATCTTCATTTGGAAGCCATCCTGTAGGAATGAATAATGCCGTGATGATTCCCCAGGCGATGAACGCCCCTATGTTTGGCATGATCATACCGCTCAAATAGCTGCCAAACCGCTGTATTTTTACTTTAGCGCCTGTCTTTGTCTGTTCAGAACTTGCCATATCAATCGAAACCCCTTTCCTATTTGGTACTATTCGTACAATCTATAGGTCTTATGCTCTAATAATAAAGCGTTTACACACCATACTTCAATTAAAAGAAAAGGGCATTTTGTCACCATACTTGTTGTCATGTTTAAAACATAAAAAAAGCTGCCATCCATAAATACCATCTGGAAAGCCTTCTTCAAAATCTAAAATTTCTTTACGTAGCTTGTCCTTGTCCTTTTTCTTCATTAGACTCACCTCCTGAAACAATTACCTTTGGCTCATTTTCGTGATTATTTATGCCTCTTGTTCTATAAACTCGCGGAGCTTAAACACACCTTCAAATAACATCTCAGCACTATTCTGATCAAATAATATCTATATATATTGGTGCTGGTTAAAATTACAAAGGATTTGACCAACAGCAATTCATCCTGAGGCAGCGAATGATTATAGGGAAAATCTACATAAAGGAGTTGGTGTAGGAGTGTACGCTGCAGGAGTAATTGACGAAGCAAAAATCCCTTCATTTAAGACTCATGAACAGGCAAAGTTATGGTTTAAAGAAAAGTATGGCGATGCTTTTCAGCTCTCAAATGTTGAGCCGATCGATGGCCAGCAATGCTATTCCTATGTGCTGATCTTAGATGTGCACACTTACATACGTGGACAGGCTGATTTAAAAGAGCATGGAATAATGAAAGATGCACTGAAATATTTAAGTAGCCATCAATCTATTTATATTACGGATGATGGAAGCGTTCACTTCGTTAATTAAATGATAATTGTGAACGATTCATATGTATTTAGATGTTATTTCAGTTATAATTAATTTTAAGCCACTTTAAACTTGTTCACCGACGGGTTTAATTTGAAGACACCATTTATAAAAAAGAATTGAGAATTGTCGATAACCACAAAGAAGTACATAGGATTAAGTTGTCTGATTTAGTTGATGTAAAAATAACTTGAAATAATTACTACAAAAAAAGGGGCTGTCCTGAAAGTCGAAAATTGACCTTCAGCAGCTCCTTTTTGGCTTGAAAATCTTCAATGAAAAGTTGATTGAAGTGGAAGGTGCGAGACTCCTGCGGGACTAGCGTGACAGGTGAGACTCCCGTAGGCGCTAGCGCCAAGAGGCTCACCGCACGCCCCGCGGAAAGCGAGCACCCTGGAACGGAAATCAACAGCTTACAGACTTCTTGGACAGCCAGGGTACAACTTAGTTTTAAAAAGACATTTCTGTTGTAAGATAAAAGAGTTCTTTACTGATACTTGTCAAACTTTTTTGTTGTGCTAAACACTTGATCAAGGACATAGCCTGCTTCATAGTGGAATGCTATAAGAGTGAAATATCCATATAATATTTCACTAAGTGCTCCATAATGAAAAAACCCCTGGAAGTTAAATTCCAAGGGAGAAAAGCACTTTATTATTCAGTAAAGGACTTCTTTATCTAGTAAAATGCTATTTTAGCGTAAAACACCAGTAAATTTCCACTGGCTTTTACTTAATACTTATTCTACTGTTACACTTTTCGCAAGGTTACGCGGCTTATCAACATCACAGTCACGGTGAAGTGCTGCATAGTAAGCAATCAATTGAAGCGGTACAACAGATACGAGCGGAGTAAGGTACTCATGTACTTCTGGAAGTACGATGCGGTCGCCTTCGTCCTTCGTCGCTTCTGTACTGATCACGCAAGTTTCTGCTCCACGGGCTGCTACTTCTTTTACATTTCCGCGGATGCTCAAGTTCACGTGTTCTTGTGTAGCTAGAGCGATAACTGGCGTTCCTTCTTCAATCAAAGCAATCGTACCATGCTTAAGTTCTCCTCCTGCAAAGCCTTCTGCTTGGATATAAGAGATTTCTTTAAGCTTTAGAGAACCTTCCAAACAAACAAAGTAATCAACCGCACGGCCGATAAAGAAGGCATTGCGTGTTACTGATAGGTATTCCTGTGCTACACGATCCATAGTTTCTTTTTGGTCTGTCAATGTTTCCATTGCGTTTGCCACAATCGCAAGCTCTTGAAGCGGATTGAAATCAAGCTCGATGCCTTTTGCACGAGCAGAATCAACGGCAAGAATAGCAAGGACAGCAATTTGCGCTGTATAAGCTTTTGTTGATGCTACTGCGATTTCAGGTCCTGCATATAGGTGAAGTGTATGGTCAGCTTCCCTTGAAAGGGTAGAGCCAGGAACGTTAGTAATCGTCAACGCTTTATGGCCAAGCTTTTTCACTTCTACCAATACCGCACGGCTGTCGGCTGTCTCTCCTGATTGAGAGATAAAGATGAACAATGGCTTCTGAGAAAGAAGCGGCATGTTATAAACGAATTCACTGGCAATATGAACCTCTACAGGGATATTGGCAATGTTTTCGATCAGCTGTTTACCTACAAGTCCTGCATTGTAGCTTGTTCCGCAAGCCACGATGTAAATGCGGTCTGCACCTTTCATCACGCTGCGAATATCGTCATCAAGCTTAAGATTGCCTTCTTCGTTTTGATACTGCTTGATGATGTTACGCATAACAAATGGCTGCTCATCAATTTCTTTCAGCATATAGTGAGGGTACGTTCCCTTTTCGATATCACTTGCATCCAATTCAGCTGTGTATGGATCACGTGCTACTTCTTTGCCGTCCAGTGTTTTGATGGTATAGGAGTCACGTGTTACGATAACGATCTCCTCATCCATCAGTTCAACGTATTGGTCTGTTTGAGAAATCATGGCCATAGCATCACTTGCTACAACGTTAAATCCTTCTCCTACGCCGACCAATAGCGGGCTTTTATTTTTACCAACATAGATGGTGTCTGAATCTTGGTTATCGACTAACGCAATCGCGTAAGAGCCTTTAATAACAGAAAGCGCGTGGCGGAATGCTTCTTCCACGTTCTCTCCTTCGCTGACAAACTTTTCAATAAGCTGTACAACAACTTCTGTATCTGTATCACTTACGAATTCAACATTCGGTAAGTATTCTCTTTTAATATTCTCATAGTTCTCAATAACACCGTTATGCACAAGCGTAAATCGCTCTGCAGTACTTTGGTGTGGGTGAGAGTTCACCTTGCTTGGCGCTCCGTGTGTTGCCCAGCGGGTATGTCCGATCCCCATTGATGTTTCAACGCCTGAGTCAACGATATCACGCAATACAGCAATTCTTCCTTTTTCTTTGAAGACTTGAACGCCGTCGTTATCAACTACAGCAATACCTGCTGAGTCATAACCGCGGTACTCTAATTTTTCCAGTCCGCGAAGCAAGATTTCTTTAGCATCCTTATTCCCTACATAACCTACAATTCCGCACATTTAATATATCCTCCCTTGGGTCAGGTATAGCCCAAAATATGGGCTGGCACCTGCCTCTGTAACAGGGGGACTGTGAGCGGGGCTCACAGCCCCACCTATGTTTGATTTATTTTGTTAGCCACTGCTTTTAATTTTGTACAGGAAGTCGCCTTGCCTGTTTTATTTAAAAGCTTACGAAAGTGACTGGTTCCGAGAGGCATCCGCCGAAAAATCGATGAACCTCTTCCTCGTCAACTATTTTCTTCCGTCCGAAAATAGTTCAGGCGCTTAGGTTAATAAATTGGCCGCTCTATCCACCTTCCCGTTTCGAAGTAAATTCAAACCTAATGATATCTTGTTTCGATTTAAGCGTCAATTGGTTGCTAAGCAGCTTAATAAATATTTAATAAAATATGCATAAGCGAACCCGCTGGTGATACGCTTATGCATAGGTTTCGTGCCTATCTTGATGAATGAGGGTGCATTTGACTAAACAAGTTCCGCCTTGACCACATCAGCTATCTGATCAGCATAGATTTGGCATTGTTCCTTCGTAGGTGCTTCGACCATGACACGCACCAACGGCTCAGTTCCCGATGGACGGACAAGTACACGCCCGTTTCCGTTCAATTCTGCTTCGACCTTCTCGATCGCAGATTGGATCGTTGTATTGCCTTCAAGCTTTGTTTTATCTACAACTCTTACGTTGATTAAAAGCTGAGGGAACTTTTTCATTTCATCCGCAAGCTCAGATAATGGCTTTTTCGTCTGCTGGACGATACTTGCTAATTGAATAGCCGATAACATGCCATCACCCGTCGTGGTATGGTCAAGGAAAATGATATGTCCTGATTGCTCTCCGCCCAGGTTATATCCGCTCTTTCTCATTTCTTCCATCACATATCGGTCGCCGACAGCAGTCTGAACCGATTTTACTTCTCTGTCTTCAAGTCCTTTATAGAATCCAAGGTTGCTCATCACAGTGGAGACGATGGTATCGTTCTTCAGTCTTCCCTGTTCTTTTAAGTAGACGGCGCAAATAAACATGATTTGGTCGCCATCCACGATGTTCCCCTTTTCATCAATCGCAATCAGACGGTCTCCGTCCCCATCAAAGGCCAGACCCATGTCTGCTCCTTTTTCCTTGACCAGTTCAGCCAATTTTTCAGGGTGTGTGGAACCTACACCATCGTTAATATTTAGACCATTTGGGCTCGTTCCCATCGTTGAGATATCGGCTTCCAGGTCAGCAAACAGATGCGGAGCCAAAGAAGATGTTGCACCGTGAGCGCAGTCGAGTGCGATATGCATACCGGAAAAATCGCCAGGGACGGTTTGTTTTAAATATTGAAGGTACTTTTGTCCGCCTTCGAAATAGTCGCCTACTGAGCCGATATCGCCGCCTGAAGGGCGCGGAAGCTCGTCTTTCTCCTGATCGAGGAGAGCTTCAATCTCTGCTTCCTGCTCATCCAAAAGCTTAAAGCCATCCGCTCCGAAAAACTTAATTCCGTTGTCAGCGACTGGGTTATGGGAAGCAGAGATCATGACACCTGCCTGAGCGCCAAGTGCCTTTGTCAAGAAAGCAACGCCAGGTGTCGAGATGACACCTAAACGCAATACTTCAGCTCCCGTAGATAAAAGGCCAGCCACCAATGCTCCTTCAAGCATATGACCAGAAATTCGTGTATCTCTGCCGATCAGTACTTTTGGTTTTTGGGTTTCCTTTGTTAATACATATCCCCCAAATCGGCCAAGTTTAAAAGCTAATTCTGGTGTAAGCTCTGTATTGGCAACTCCTCTTACCCCGTCTGTTCCAAAGTATTTTCCCATGATTTAATTCTCTCCTTCAGTAATTGATTCGGTACGATCCGATTGTCCCTCTGCCTTTGATTGAGAAAAGGTTGGGTTATTGTCCGGCTTGCTGCCGGCAGTGCCGTTATTCTCGTTATTGCTGTTCTTATCCCCGCTCTGCGATGTGGTTTGGTCAGTCTGGTTATCAGAGCCAGTCTGGGTTTCTGTGGTTTCGATTTTGATTTTCGCCGTCGTAAACTCCTTTTTCATTTGAAGGTTCTTGGAGTTTGAGGCTTTTATCGAAATCGTATGCTCGCCTGGTTTCAGCTTGCTGACATCAACATATGCCCTAATATCTGAAGCCACCAATGCATCAACTGTTTTTTTGCTGCCTGTAATGGTCACATCCATCTTTCCGCTCGCAGGAGATAAGAAGGACGCCTGCTGTTCAGGAGTCTCTCCCCTCATTTCAATAGGGATATCCTTAAAGGTCTTTGTTTTCACGTCATTCTCTACATCCACTTTTACTTGGACTTGTTTGGGATTTACAGCTTCTGTGCCTTTTGGAAGAGGCACATCAACGTCTATCGTTGAATCTTCTTTAATCTTGTCTAAATCTATGTCTACGCCGCTTACTTCACTGATTTTATCAAGGGCGGATGAAGGACCTGTTAACGTCACTTCTTTTGGATCCACAGTTATACCTGCAAGGGTAAGCCCGTCAGGAAGGTTGCCTTTTTCATTCAGGCTCAGCGGTACCGTTTTACTTGGTTTTGTAATAGGGACCGTAACATTGACAGACTTTGGATCAATCAGTACATCGAGCAGATTGCCTTGACTGTCGTAAGCCCGCAGCGGCACCCTTGATTCTACCTTATCCTTGGCATTCGAAACATCCACTGATGCCCGGATACTTGCAATATCACTGATGTAATCCTCTGGACCTGTTACATACACACTCTTCGGCGAGTAGCTAAGTTTTCCGGCTTCATAACCCTCCGGCAGCTTATTCTTGTTCTTGATATCCACAGAAATCGGGATCTGCTTCGTTTGTTTTCTGTGAAGCGTTACTTCCACTTCCTGAGGTGATGGAACGGCTCTTAACCCTTCCGGAACATTCCTGATTTTCACAGGAACTTTTTTTGTACCTGGACCCATCTTCGTAAGATCGATATAGACTTCCATTCGACGGTCTACTTTTAATGCTTTCGTCAGCAGATTGGAAGAACCCGTCAGCTTGACGTTCACCGATCGGGGCAAGTCTGTAAGTACGTATTTATTTTCATCAAAAAAAGGCGTAATGGCAACCCCGCTTACTGTTTCACTCGTCTTGGAGACGGAGGTGAACAGGGATTGCCGGTCAGATTGCTGCTGGTTTTCCATGGATAGGACGGTATAAAGCATTAATGCCAAAAGAAAAGCGATAATTTTTACAAACCAATTGCTCTTAAGGAGTTTGTCCATTTTTCTTCCCCCTCCAATTCCAGCGTGATGAGGAAGCATTTCTGCCTGATACCATTAATTCCGCATTCAATAAAACTCTCAGTGTTTCCTCATTCAGGTTGCGATGGATTTCTCCGTTCTTCGTAATCGAGATGCCACCGGTTTCTTCTGAGACAATGACAGTAATCGCATCTGTCACTTCACTTACACCGATAGCCGCTCTGTGCCTTGTACCCAGTTCTTTGGAAACAAACGGGCTTTCGGTCAACGGAAGATAACAGCCTGCCGCAACGATCTCATTCTGCCGCAAAATAACCGCTCCGTCGTGCAGAGGCGTGTTGGGCACAAAAATATTGGTCAGCAGCTCTGATGACAATTTCGAATGAATAGGAATCCCTGTTTCCACATAATCGGTAAGACCGGTTTCTCTTTCAAACGATATGATGGCCCCAATTCGGCGCTTGGCCATATAACTGGTTGACTTAACGATCGCATCAATGGAGTTTCCCATCTCCTCTTCGTCAGCTAAACCAGATCGGGAAAACAGTTTTCCCCTGCCGAGCTGCTCCAGCGCTCTCCTTAATTCAGGCTGGAAAATAATAATAATGGCCAATAATCCATATGTAATGGCTTTATCCATCAGCCAGCCCATTGTCCGCAGTTCAAAGAAACTGCTCGCAAGCCATACAGCTACAATGACCACAATTCCTTTTAAAAGCTGTACCGCCTTGGTTCCTCTTATCAGCATTATTAATTTATAAAAAACATAGGTAACCAGCAAAATATCAACGATCTGGCTGATATAGCTACCTAAACTAAAACTTCCAACAGGCAACATGACATCACTCCACTTCAGGGAACTACTCTTTCTATGTTAATGTAGTGCAACAATGATCATAATTATTCGGTATCCCTTATTATAGCATATCCCATCCGCTGCCATAAAAGTTGGAGACTGGCTGGCCGGGTGTCTTTGGCTGCGTTATAAAGTCCCGAAAAAGTAAAAAGCCAGCCATAAACAGGCGGCTTTTTAGATCTTCATATTAGTTCGATACTAAATATTATTTTTGTTCCTCTCCTGTGAAGAACATTTTAAGTTTATACCAGACCCATTCAACCACTTGATGGATTTCCTGGCTGTCACCGGTTATCTGGCCCGCGGAAGCCATATATTTTTTCCCTTTGATGACGACGACATTGCCGTCAACCTTTCCTTCCACCCTAACATCGCCATTTTCTACGACCAGGTCACCTTTGACCGTTTTTCCTTTAGGAACGATAACTGTATGCGTGGATGGCTTGATCTGAACGTTATCCGAGCCGGAGACTACTGATAGTTCATTCCCCGTACTCCAATTGGCCATGACTGAACCGAACATTAAGATTAAGAATACTGCAGCCGCAGTCAGGACTGGATAACGCCTGATCCATTGAGCCGGCATCCTTTTCTTTTTCACGGCAGGAAGCTTCTTCATTACATTCTCTGTAAAATGGTCGGGAGCAACAACAGGCGCTGATTCTTTCATGTCGGAAATGATTTCTTTCAGGGCATAATAGTGCTCTCTGCAGGCTTCGCAATTTTCCAGATGTATGTTCAGCTCTTTCTGCTCCAGCTCCGTTATATCCCTATCCAGGGCTTTATCAATCAGGCTCATATATTTTTCTGTATCACATGACAT
Organism: Fictibacillus sp. WQ 8-8; assembly: GCF_024494405.1. Taxonomy (NCBI): domain Bacteria; kingdom Bacillati; phylum Bacillota; class Bacilli; order Caryophanales; family Fictibacillaceae; genus Fictibacillus; species Fictibacillus sp. WQ 8-8. Next base: position 3,376 of record NZ_JAMXKG010000017.1, on the reverse strand, counting down.
TATGTTCACCTCGATTTTGCAACCTTTTTATACACCTTTTTTAACGCTTCTCTTCCCCGATGTATCCGTGTTTTGACAGTCGGAACGGGCAAATCCATAACAGAGCTGATCTCTTCAAGCGATAGATCTTCGACATACTTTAGCAGGATCGCTGTCCTGTACTTTTCCGGAAGTTTCATGATTTCCTGCTGGAGATGATCCCGCTTCTCCTTTTCCTCCACTTCCTCTTCCGGAAGTGGATCCGCTCCTGCCACCTGGCTGTAAAGCGTTGCTCCTTCCGTTCCTGGAATTTCAGCATCCATAGAGTAATCCGGTTTCTTTTTCCGCAGTTTATCAATACACAAGTTTGTGGCGATGCGATACAGCCACGTTGAAAACTTATAGCTTCCACTGTATTTATCAATGTTTACGTAAGCGCGGACAAATGCTTCCTGAGCAAGGTCCTCCGCCTCATGGCTGTCTCCGACCATTCTGTAGCACAGCCGGTATATTTTATCTTTGTAAATTTCAACAAGACCTTCAAAAGCCTCCTGGTTTCCTGCTTTCACTTGGGTAACCAGATTATTAATTAATGAATCCATTTCAATTTTCCACCACCAGTTGCGGTTCGTATTTTTCTACGTTTAGTATTCAAAAAAGTTTCATATTCCATAAAAAATTGAGCAATTTTTATTTTAGCATGAAAACAGACAGGGATAGAGAAATGTTTTGTACAAAATTTAGAAAATGAGTTTTAATTTGGATAATTGAGGGAATAGTGGAATTAAAGATTTTTTTTAAGGAGCGTGTACACATGGACCGCAATATCCTGCTAAGAGAAATTGAAGTTTCACGGAAAAAAATGAATGAAATGTCTAAAATTATGCCTTTAATCGCTGAAGAAATTGTTGAAATCAGCCAACACATAGATGCTCTATTAAATGAATTCCAAAAAGCAAACGTAAAAAACAGCTACTCGTAATCGAGAGCTGTTTTTTTGATTTATAATTATAATAATTTTTCGCCAAATAGTGATCCCATTAGCGCCACAGCTACTGTCGCTGTCTTGTTTCTTTCGTCAAGAATTGGATTGACCTCTACAAATTCAGCTGAAGTAATAATCTGAGACTCGGCCAGCATTTCCATCGCCAAATGGCTTTCTCTGTAGCTGATTCCACCAAGAACCGGTGTACCTACACCCGGTGCGTCAAGCGGATCCAATCCATCAAGGTCAAGGCTTAAATGAACACCGTCCGTTTTTTTAGAAAGGTATTCAATCGTTTCCTCCATTACCTTGGTCATGCCGATCCGATCAATTTCATGCATCGTGTATACTTTAATACCGCGTTCTTTGATTAATTCTTTTTCTCCTTCATCCAATGAACGGGCACCGATAATAACAATATTTTCAGGCTTAACTTTTTGCTCATATCCTCCAATGCAAGTTAAGGATTCATGCCCGATTCCCAAACTTGCTGCAAGGGGCATACCATGAATGTTTCCGCTTGGTGAAGTATCAGCGGTATTCAAGTCTCCATGAGCATCATACCAGATGACGCCAAGATTTTCGTAGTGCTTGGCAATTCCAGCAAGAGAGCCGATCGCGATACTGTGGTCTCCCCCAAAGACAAGAGGAAACCGGTTTTCCTGAATGACATTAGAAACCGTGTCTGCCAGCTTTTCACTTGCAGTTGAAACTTCTTGAAGGTTCTTAAGATTGGTGTCTATTTTTTCTTCTATTGTCCCAGGCCGGGCAATCTCTATGTCCCCGAAATCCTGGACATTATAATTTATATCTTCTAAACGTTCCACAATTCCTGCATATCGAATGGCGCTTGGCCCCATGTCAACGCCGCGCCTTGTCTGCCCTAAATCCATCGGTACTCCGATGATCGTAATATCCTTCTTCATTCTGTACGGCCTCCCCTTATGCTGTGTTTCAAAAAATTCTATAAATTCATTGTAGCCTGTCTATTCGTGTTGGTTCAACTGGACAGAAATATGCATAGATATACCGATACGTAAGCGCTTTCGAGCAGGTTGATGGATAATTATTAGGACAAAAGCACCGTCCTCTTTATTGGATCAGGAATCCTTGAAGGTTTGAAAGACATAAAAAAGCCCTTAGACATTCGTCTAAGGACAGTACTTATTATGTATGGTGGAGCCTAGCGGGATCGAACCGCTGACCTCCTGCGTGCAAGGCAGGCGCTCTCCCAGCTGAGCTAAGGCCCCATAATGGAGCGGGTGATGAGAATCGAACTCACGACCAGAGCTTGGAAGGCTCTTGTTTTACCACTAAACTACACCCGCATATTATACTTTGTAACCATTGATATCATCTTTTATTCAGAAGTTCAAATGGTGAGCCATGAAGGACTCGAACCTTCGACCCTCTGATTAAAAGTCAGATGCTCTACCGACTGAGCTAATGGCTCGTGTTGTAACATAATCTGTCGGAAATAAAGATGGTGGAGGGGGACGGATTCGAACCGCCGAACCCAAAGGAGCGGATTTACAGTCCGCCGCGTTTAGCCACTTCGCTACCCCTCCACATAAAAAAAGGCTTCAGACATTACTTATAAAAAAATGGTGCCGGCTAGAGGACTTGAACCCCCAACCTACTGATTACAAGTCAGTTGCTCTACCAATTGAGCTAAACCGGCCTGCCGTTGGGATAAATAATGGTGGAGGATGACGGGTTCGAACCGCCGACCCCCTGCTTGTAAGGCAGGTGCTCTCCCAGCTGAGCTAATCCTCCGTATTAATGAATGTTATTTTCTTAACGAAAAAACTTGGTGACCCGTACGGGATTCGAACCCGTGTTACCGCCGTGAAAGGGCGGTGTCTTAACCGCTTGACCAACGGGCCGACTGGAGCTTCCAACCGGGCTCGAACCGGTGACCTCTTCCTTACCATGGAAGCACTCTACCTACTGAGCTATGGAAGCATGGCTCCACAGGTAGGACTCGAACCTACGACCGATCGGTTAACAGCCGATAGCTCTACCACTGAGCTACTGTGGAATAATAATAAAACCACATACGAGTATGTATGAAATGATAGCCTGGCAACGTCCTACTCTTACAGGGGGAAGCCCCCAACTACCATCGGCGCTGAAGAGCTTAACTTCCGTGTTCGGTATGGGAACGGGTGTGACCTCTTCGCTATCGCCACCAGACTGTCTTTCAAAGGATGTCCTATTTTCTCAAGGACAAGTTACATTTTACAATGTATTTGCTCTTTTGACAAGAGCTTTTTTAGAAAAAATGAGGTATATTCCCTCAAAACTAGATAACTTTCCATCCAAACTTTCACTGATGCTAACGTCCAGCTCCATGAACCATATCCTCGAGGTCGTTTCAATCCCTCCTACGAACACCAAAAACGTGTTCTC
>NZ_JAMXKG010000016.1:0-72973 GCF_024494405.1 Fictibacillus sp. WQ 8-8 | reverse complement strand
TTCCCGAAGTTATCCCCGTCTTACAGGCAGGTTACCCACGTGTTACTCACCCGTCCGCCGCTAACCTCAGAGAGCAAGCTCTCTTTGGTCCGCTCGACTTGCATGTATTAGGCACGCCGCCAGCGTTAATCCTGAGCCAGGATCAAACTCTCCAATAAAGTGTTTGATATAGCTCTTAATGTTTAAAAATAAGAAATTGATGGGATTGTAAAATCCCTGACTTACCTGGCTTTTGTTTGGTTTTCAAAGAACTGTTATTCCGTCGCGTCCGATCAGCGACAAGGAATATCTTATCAAGTTTTGCTTGCTAAGTCAACAACTTTTTTCAATCGTTTTTTCGAAGAAAATTATGTATCAAAAGCAGCAACGTTTATTACTATACCAGCGATTCTTAGAGTGGTCAACCTTTTTTTTCGGATAGAAAAACCAACTTATTCAAACAGCAGAACTAACCGCTCCTGCAAGAACCAGAAATAAGGGGTGGATCCCAATTGGTCCTAGGCCGTTTCCAAACTCGGTAAAACTGTATAAAAAAAAGAAACATACACAAACGATGATGCCGACAAATGAATATCGATTGAACTTCCTTCCCAATTTCCTTCTTCCTTCTATTCTTATGTTCGACTCTCATTGGGCCGGTCTCCCTCAAACACCTCTAAAACAAAAAAGAACCTGGCAGACTTCTATCGCCAGGTTCTTGGCTCTAATTTTTTGCAGCTTGTTTCAATAGTTCCATTTTGGTGGACCACACTTTTTTGCTCAGATCGACGAAATAGGTTTGCGGATTGAGTTTCCGCATGTGCTCCGGCCAGAACATTTTGATTTGACCATTATAGTAGGTTTTAATTTCATGAACAGTCGGAAGGTCGTAAATCAGCTCACCGTCTTTAAAGACCGGCTGCAGCAGTTCCTGTGCTTGAAAACGGTGGATGGTTTTATCTTTGTAGGTTTCCACGGGATCAAACAAGTAAATATCCTTTTCAGGAAGTTTCTCGTCCTCCATCGCGATATAGTCTGCTTCCGCTTTACCCGTGTCTTCATTCACGATGCGGTAAACGGTTTTGAAACCTGGTGTTGTTACTTTTTCCACATTGCCGGAAACTTTAATGGTCGGAACGTACTCCCCGTTGTTTTCACGGGCAACAAGTTTGTAGACCCCGCCTAATGCCGGCTGGTCGGCAGCTGTAATGAGCTGTGTGCCGACACCCCATGAGGTAATCATGGCTCCTTGTCCTTTTAATTCGGAGATGACATCTTCATCAAGATCATTTGAGGCAACGATCATAGTGTCGTTTAAGCCTGCTTCGTCCAGCATCTTTCTCGCCTGTATGGAGAGGTAGGCCAAGTCGCCGCTGTCGAGTCTTATTCCTTTTAAGGTTTTTCCTTTATCTTTTAATTCAAGACCGATTTTTATCGCGTTCGGTAGACCGCTTTTCATTGAATCGTATGTATCTACGAGAAGTGTGCTCTGATCCGGAAGGGCCTCGGCAAATTTTCTGAACGCATCCTCTTCACTCGCAAAGCTTTGGACCCAGGAATGGGCATGTGTCCCTTTTGTAGGAATGCCGAAGTATTTACCGGCAAGAAGATTGGATGTTGCATCAAATCCTGCGATATAAGCCGCTCTTGCTCCCCAGATTGCAGCGTCTGCTTCCTGCGCTCTGCGCGTTCCGAATTCCATGAGATAGTCTTCAGGCGCCACTTGCTTGACTCGGGCGGCTTTTGTTGCGATTAATGTCTGGTAGTTCATGAAATTCAAAAGAGCTGTTTCAATTAAATGGGCTTCGAAAATTCTGGCTTCCACCCGGATCAAAGGTTCTTTCGGAAAAACAATCGTTCCTTCTTTAACGGAAGCAAGATTGCCTGTGAACCTGAAATTCCTGAGTTCCTCCAAGAAACCTTCTTCATATTGCTCTTCCTGCTCTCTGAGGTAATTGATGTCCTCTTCTGAAAACTTCAGATTTTGCAGATAATATGCGATTCGTTCAAGCCCGGCAAATACAGCATAGCCATTGCCAAACGGGTTTTTGCGATAAAATGCTTCACACACGCATTTTTTGTTCTGTGTTCCGTTTTTCCAATGAGCATACATCATATTAATCTGGTACTTGTCCGTATGTAATGTTAGATCTTCATGCCGCATCATCATTCTTCACACCTTTCTCGCCTTATTTTCCCTTAACTCTCAATTCCTACTCTACTTCTTCTGCCCAAATAAAGAAAGCCCGGAGAAACGGTTTCTCTGGGCTTTTGTTTAATATTCTATTCCAGATTTGGTATGTGTTTTCTTGAATTCGGATGGGGCGGGATCAAAGTATTTCATCGTGAAGTTCCTGATGAACTCATTGTTCTGCAGATAGCCTGAACCCCACGTCGGATCCATTGTCAGCCAGCGTCCATCCACTTTTGTCTCTATCCATGCATGATCCTGGCCTGCATACCCTGTAGCCATTCGTGCTTCCATCCCTCCTGCGCGTAAAAGGGCGATTCCGAGATAGGAAAAATCCTGGCAGACGCCTTTTTTCTCATGCAGTGTTTTGATCGCACTATCGTCGAAGGCGAATGACCGCTGATTCAGCTTCTGTACATCATAGCGGACATTCTTTGCTACATACTTATATACGGCCAGCGCCTTTTCTTTATCATTCGCTTTGCCCTTCATCAGCTTTTCAGAAAGACGCCCGATCTCAGGATCATCAGACTGAATGCCCCTTGACGGAAGACGATAGCGCCCATCATTCGGATTCGTGTTCTCTACATTGAAATGAGCCACTCCTGTAAAATGCTGAACATTCGTGTTACCCGATGTAATTTCTGGTGCGAAAACATTTACCTCATAGCTTCCCGGCCCAAAACGAAGATAAAACTTTCCGTTAAATTTGTAATTCTCTACAGGAATGGCATACATCGCTTCCAAACTTCCCTTTTTCGTCTGGACGAAGACAGTATCCGTATCCTTGGCATACTGGGCGTTAGGATTGATCTTACCCTTTACCTCATAATCAAGATCTGTTTTCCCCCCGCTTACTGTCGGGGATTCCAGTGTATAGCCGCGTTCGCTGTATTCTTTAGAAAATTCGATCGGCTGAGATGTATGGCCTGACGTGTTATCCACCTGCAGTTCAGCGGCCTGGTTGTAATAATTGGCCATGTTCTCTGCCGGCGTCATGATCTTAAGTGTATGAACCCCTTTTCCAAAATACAGCGGAAGACTGCTTTTGAACCTGCCGTTTTCAAGTGGAACCATGACCTTGGTCACCTGGGGTCCTTTTGACACTTCGATCATGAGGTCTTTCGCTTTTTTATCACCGATCGATCCGCTCAAATCAACCTTTCCATCCCTTTTCATATAGCCTTCTACTGTGGAATCCAATTTTAGGTCCTGCTTGTAAGCGCTTTGTGTATAGAGAACGTCTCTCTTCACTGCCGGATTGACATTGGTTACTTCCATTTCGGTAAGGTCGTAATAATAATCCTTGCTCTCATCACTCGGCAGGCTGACCTTCACCTTGTAGGTTCCTTTTCCGTCGAAGAGCTGGACTTTTTGCTTGTATTTGCCTCCCTTGATCGGAGACAGATATTTAAAATCGGGGCTGCCGCCTTTTTCACTATGCACCGTGATCAGTGCATAATTCGATTTTAAGTGTTTTGTATTTTTTATATTCCCTGAAACAATAAAGGCAGAGTTCACACTGAATTTTTTATACTTCGGGCTGGTAAGGGTTGCTCCAACCTTTCTGCTGTACCCGCTAAGCTGCACATGTTCCAAGTTTGTTTTCTCATTATTCTTCTCCGCCGCTGCCGAATACCGGTTCCCTGTTACGCCCTCATCCAGCTTTGGATCAGCTGTGTTTAACAGGCTGCAGCCCGGCACAGTTATCAGCAAAAACGGAAGAATTAAAATGAGGAGTATTTCCCTCATCGTGTTCACTCCTTAATTACGCTCTTATTTTGCGATATTTTTATTTTACGCCATTCAACCAGCTATCCAAAGCGTTTTTCCTTATCGGACTGCACAAATTTAAAAAAAAGACAATCTTTCCTACTACTTTATCGCTGTAGTTCCTTGGATATGACACTATCATGATTTCCATCCGTTTCCAAAATTAATTCATGCCTTTACGTGAAACTCTCCAATGTACTATGACGTATACTTAGGAAAATACTATAATGGTTATATTAACCACTTATGAAATTAGGAGTGAGTATGATAGAAACAAGGGATTATCTTACAAAAGAACTTACGATGGTTGAGAAGTGGGAAAAGGATCAAAACGATCTCTGGTTCTGGGAGAAACTCGGGCGTATTCCGTTCATGCTCTTGGATAAGATCACACCGAAATTCCTGCAGGATAAGATGCTGCAGATTGTGGACGAGATCGGCAGCTATGTTCACAACGGAGGCAAATATTTAGTCAGTGAGAAGTCGATTCTGAAAAAAATGAAAGAATACGAGGAACTGCAAGAAGATTTTACAGCTGCAGAGATCGGCAAGCTGCCTCTTGCGTCAATGGACAAGACAGCTTCTTATTTTAAAAGCTCCCGCACCAGGATGGCGACCGTCCAAGGCGCAACAACTGGTATCGGCGGGCTGTTCACCCTTGGAATTGACATCCCTCTTGTCCTTGGTTTGTCACTGAAAACGCTGCAGGAAATTGCCATCTCCTATGGGTATGATCCTAACGAAAAAGAAGAGCGGATCTTCATCATTAAATGCCTGCAGTTCGCCTCTTCTGACTATGTAGGGAAACGTGCCATTCTTGAAGAACTCTCTATGACCGATGCGGAGCGTGATCGCCAGGCGATCTCTCAGCTGCAAGGCTGGCGTGAAGTGATCGCTGCTTACCGCGACAATTTCGGATGGAAGAAACTTTTTCAAATAGTGCCTGTTGCGGGAATTATCTTTGGGGCCTTCATCAATAAGTCCACCATAGATGAGGTTGCGGAAACTGGAATGATGCTTTATCGGAAGCGGAGGATTTTAGAGCGTCTTCACCTGCTGGATGAGGAACCCTTAAATGAGTAAGGGGGAGCTTTTATCACTTATCCCCTGCCACCGCAGACATGAACGCAGCTTAAAAATAAAAGGAAAACCGATGGCACTTTGCGCAAGGTGCACCGCAATCTATGGTTCCTATCTGCTGCTTCCTTTTCTTTACTTTGTTCCGCAAGTACATAATCTTTTATTCGCTCTGCTTCTTCAGCTTCCGATGCTGATTGACGGCTTCACCCAAAAATGGAAATGGCGCGAGAGCAACAATACGTTAAGAGTTATTACAGGTTTATTGAGCGGCATCGGCCAGTGCATGATGATTTGGTTTGCTGCAAATTTGTTGAAGCAGCTACTAAGCTGAAATTGATTAAGGGAGTGTTTTTATGTTTATTGCATTAATTATGACCATATTCACTACCATCATTGCAAGCTTCCAATTACTATTTTCCGGCCACGGCCTAGCTGGGGCCTCTCTGATCGGTTCTGGGACAGCAGTGAGTGCAGGAACAATGTATCTCTATCAAAAAAAGCATTCACAAAAGAAAAAGAAAAAGGAAGAAAACACATTTTGTGATGAAGTCTGTAATCAGATTGACTGCTGTTAATCTAAAATACATCAAGGGGCTGTCCAAGAAGTCTGTAAGCTGTTGATTTCCGTTCCAGGCTGCTCGCTTTCCGCGGGGCGTGCGGTGAGCCTCTTGGTGCAAGCACCGGCGGGAGTCTCACCTGTCACGCTAGTCCCGCAGGAGTCTCGCATCTTCCACTTCAATTAACTTTTCATTGAAGATTTTTCAAGCCAAAAAGGGGCTGCCTGAAGGTCAATTTTCGACTTTCTGGACAGCCCCTTTGCTAAGTTGGCATATTTGGATTTTTAGTGTCATGAACATTAGATGAAGTTTCTTGCAGCCAAGCTTGTTTGCAGGATTCACTGACTTTCGGAATTACATATTTATTGATAATCGCTTCAATTTCATCATCGTCCAATAAGTTGTAAGTACACAAATAAGCTTTGCTCTTTAGAATGGACTTCTGATTCGTACGCAGTATAACATCCTTAAAGACCATTCCCGCAGGACGAGAACTGTGCCAGCCAACAGACATGCCCTGAATATCTGAAAACGGAATTTCTTTTCCTTTTCTCGTCACAAAGCCAGTGGGCTTAATTTGAAAGAGTATCTTATTCCCCCAAGCAATGGTCAATATTCTTAACAGAATTCCGCCAAAAAACAATAAGCCAACTGTTCCAATTAAAAAATTGAAAAAACCGCGGATTATACCCACATCCATTACAGAAGACATTAAGTAAAGTGAACCAGCAGTCAACAGCAATGAACCTACGACCATCCATTTAAGATTAAAACTGCTGTACGTCACCTGCACCCCGTTATCTGTTTCATTAACAAAATTCATAATTACCACCCGCTATTTTTTATTCACTTAGACAGAAAGAGAATTAAGACCTGCAATTTTCGATTCTGCCAAATCAGAAAGAATATTTCCTCCGCCACTTAATACTTCATATGTCTCCTCATTCTTTTTAATTACCCATGAAGAAACAGGATCACAAATAACAAACAATACATCTCCAATATCCGGTTCTCTGTTATCATCAAATCCTAAGGCCAGCATACTGTTCATCTTTCCATGATTATAAGAAACGGCATTTGCAAAAATTGAAGCTTCATTATGGCTAGATAAAGTACATAAGTATGCCTCAAGATTTGAAGGTTCTTGTTCTGCTAATGTTAACATTTCCTCAAATTCCTCTTGTTTAAGTTCCAAAATTTTATCAGAGCCATTGCCCGTGTCCTTCAAGGAGAAATATTCTTTTAATTTAAGTAAAATTTCACCTTGGCTGAGCATTTCAAACACATGAACTTGGCCTTCATGTATAACGGAATGGCAAATGCATTTCCTTCCTGATAAGTGAATGGAAATTGAACCCTGCCCTCCATCAGCTTCAAATCTCGATAATTTCAAAGATAAAGGAGAATAATTTAACGATTTGATCAGGGAAGAACTTTCCTCAGTTAATTGAAATCTGTAATTGTGTTCATCATACATCAGCAGTTCTTTGGACAGTAAGGAACGGCAAGAGGTCTGAAGCACCAGCTCAAACTGTTCATCATTTAACTCTTTAAAATAGGTTTGTCTTAATCCTATTGCTTGTTCAAATAATCCTTCACTGTAAAAACCATAGATAAGTTCATCTATACTAAGCGACACTCTATTCATTCATCATCACCTCTTATTCATTTTCACTACCAGCCAAACGAAAGCTTACTTGAGAAAAACCTCTTCCCTCCGTCAATGAGAGAGGATGCCGTATCCTTCACCTTGTCTACACCCTTTTCCACTGCATCTATTCCTTTACCTACTGCTTCCACTCCACCTTTAACCGTCTCTATCGTAGCGTGAATAGGTTCTTTCGCAATCAGTGCCGCATCTTCAAAAAAGCCTGCTGTTTTGGCTGCTACTTTTTCACCGACCATACTGCCTATGGCTCCTCCGATACTTGCTCCGATTACTGTACCTACAGGACCGCCGATACTTCCTATGGCCCCTCCGACTACGCCGCCGGCCGCCGTGAATCCACCTTCCACAATCAATGTGTTGGCTGCTCTTCCGACGGCTTTTGCATTTTCTCTTTTTAAGACGGCTTCATTTCCGCCATACTTACGGTAATTGTCTACAACATCCATTCCAAGGCCCACAGAAGCCGACCCGGCTGAGATAACCAAACCAATGGCAGCATTCGTCTTTCCAAACTTGGATCCCGCTTTAAGCAAATCTCCCGTATGGTTTTTAAGTGTATTGAGCATGCCAGTGTTTTTGATGCTGGATTTAAAATCCATCATGCCATTCGTAAATTTCGTCACATCATCCGGAAAGAATTTGGAGTATTTTTTATAAAGCAGGCTTTCTAAAGGTTCGTTTTTGTATTTAAACATCCCTCGTTTATTGGCCCATGTTCGGGCAAACGCTCTAAACTTGGAGTCATCGACAGACTTCAAGAGCTGCTGGTAATAACCATTATGTCTTACTTCCCACTTCCCATTTACCTTCACATATTTCGATAGTCCAGAAAGCTGAAAAAACAGCCCATGTGAGGCAATCGTGCCGGCTGCTACAAAGCCTTGATAATCGTTATAAATGTTAAACAGCTTACTAAACAAACTATCTTCCTCTTCAAACTTCTCGGCCGTATTTCTTGAATAGATCTCCGCTTCAGATATCTCATCTTTCAATTGTCCCACCAGATACTTGGACTGGGCATGATGCATGAATGCGCCTTGCATGGCACTGAAATACTCAGGCGAATAGCGGGGGCCTTGAGACAGGGAATCTGCCACATCAGACATCTTTTTATCGAGGTCATTCATGATTTTTTCCAGATTCGTAATCTCTTTGACCATATCATCTGACATCTTATAGAGTTTGTCAGGCTGTATGGATATTTTCGTCATCTAGGGCCTCCTTTCTGAAGTTCCAGCAGTTTAAGCTGCTGTAAGCGTTCCTTTTCCAATAGATCATGCAGAATCTGTTCACAGCGCAGAGCCGCTTTGTTCAACTCGCTGCTGGTTTCCATAAATTCTGTGACCACTGAATTAAAAGCCTTGGTTGCATCCTGATACTTGCTGTTAAATTTTTCTTTTCGGTTTCCCGTCCACGTTCCCCCATTGAATTCCAGGGTTCCTCTCAATCTGGATTCACATTCTCTTACTAATCCTGCTGCCTGGCTATAGGCTTGAGCCATCGCACGAATTTTTCCAGAATCCATATATACTTCACCCGCCATTTCTTTTTATTCTAAAATCAGCAGGCAACTGCGCTGCCTGCTGATTAGGTTTTATACTTGTTCAGATGTCTCTGGCTCTTCTTGTTTTGTTTCTGTTTGAGGAGCTTCGGTTTGTGGTGTTTCAGCTTTCGGTGCTTCTTTTTGAACCTCATTATCCTCGGCTTGTGGCTTCGTTTCTTCTTTTTGAGGCTCAGTGCGCTTCTGCTGCTTTTCTTGTGGAGCGTCGTCTCGTTTAACTGCCGGAGCTGAATTCTTTTTCAGTTCATTGATGGCGTCTCTCGCTTCATCACGCGTGCCTTTGCTGACATGCTTAGTCACAAGCAACGTTTTGTAGTATCTGACGGCTATTTTAAGATCATCTACATTACCATTAGCCTTCAAGTCATTTGCATGGTTTAGCAGGAGCTGGGCTTGGTATTGAAGTTCTGGATTAACTTTGTCAGACATCCATTCACTATCAGCTGCTTTATCAAGGTAATATACAGTTTTCTCACGGTCGCCATCTGCTTTTTCACGCATGCCTTTTTGGAAGTTATCGATCGCTTCCTGTCTTTCAATCGCCATAGCTGCTTCATTTTTCGGCATACCAGAAGCACTTGCAATCATTCGGTAGACTTTTAATAGATCATTATAGCGATCGTAATAATCTCCAGAAGTATGTTGGGCAAATAGAGCTCTTGCGGCGTCGCGGAGTGTATCCTCGTTTTGTCCTTTATTGTACATCTGGTTGGATTCACTCGCATAGAAGATCGCGTCATTGTAGTTTTTGCCTGATAGCAGGTCTGCCGCTTTTCTTGAATACGCAAAGGCTTTCTTTCGGTTGAAAGCCGTTGCTTTGTCGGCTTCATTCACTCTAGGCGTTGTGCTCAGCAATTCATAGACGCTTTCTTCTTTTTTTATATCTGCTAATTTATATTTTTCAGCAGAAGAAAGGAGTTGGCCGGCAATCTCGTTCAGTTTTCCGGTAGAAGCACTGTTTTCCCAGCTCTGAACAGATTCAGAAGCAAGGATGACTGCTTCATTTAAATCGTTAGAAGCCGCTTTAATCGCCTGGTGCATTAAGAAGTAAGCGTCTAAATGGGCTGCTGCCTTCTGATTGACATCATCAGAAACCCCTGTTTCTTCGGTCAGGATCTGATAGTTGTTGATGATCTCTTGTTTGTTTGCTGTATAAGCATCCTGTGCACTTGCAAGTTCGTCTGTTTCTTTTAATAGCGCCTCGCTGGCTTTATCTACAACCAGCTTAAAGCCGCCGAGTGGGAGGTCTGTACCGACATAATCCCCGCCCTGTTCAACAACTTGAGCGTATTTTTTCTTATCCAATAGTTGTTTAAGAGCCTCAAGTTCATGGCCTGCTGGCAGCGGATCATACTGCCCTGGCTCTCTTGTTCCAGCTTCTGCTCTTTCCTGCTCTACTTTGCTTGCTACAATTCCAGCTTTTAAGTCTTTAGCGCTTTGGCTGTATGTCGGAGAGTACTGAGCGAGCATCTGGTATTTATTTAGAGCCGCTGCGATGTTGGTCGCTTGCTCCTGATGTGCAGCTTCCATTAATACTTTGTCTGCTTCGCTGTATTCGTTCGGATTCAAATCTTCTTTCGGATGCTGATCATTGTATTTTCCAATGTAATAGATAACTTGCTGTGCCTTTTCGGCATCAAGCGTTTGAGGCTGATCTCCATTACCATCACCAGGATTTTCAGGATCAGCCGGCTTGCTGAGGTAAATAGCAATCTCCTGCTCTGCAAACTTGGAATAAAGATCGGCTCTGATTTCGTCCTGAAGTTTTTTCAGATCTTTATTTTCAAAACCAAGTGATGTGATCATCTGAAGGTTGGACAAGCTGTCAGACGTCATCATTTGCTCTTGATATGCTTTTGTTTTTGCATCTGCTGCAGCTTCCACAACCATCTTGATCAAGTCATCATATTTTTCACTGTCGGGTTTAATTTCTTTTTGCCCGTAGTACATGACATTGTAAAAATCATCATTGCCGCTGTAGCTGTCTAAACGCTCGTATAAAGATTCCGGAACAACAAGCGCTACATCCGGGAACTGGCTGCCAGGGTCTTCTCCGCCCGGATCACCAGGGTTATCTGGATCCCCTGGATTTCCTGGATCAGTACCTCCACCAGGGTTATCTGTTCCCGGGTCTGTTCCTGGATCTGTACCTGGGTCCGTGCCTGGATCTGTGCCTGGATCATCCGTTCCAGGATCAATGACCGGTGGAAGAGTTCCATCATCAACCGGCGGGGTGATTACCGGATCGGTTGGAATTGCAGGCGGTATAGGTGTTTCAATGACCACTTTATCCGAGTCTACAATTAATTGAGCAATTGGATTTTTAGGATCAGATGCATCTACGAGATACACTGGATTCTCGGTGTCGTCACTGAGTACAAAGCCATCACTGTTATTGCTGTTAGGAGACAGATCTTCGCCTTTACTATCTGGTTTGTTGTTCCGGTCATCTTTGACTTGGTTATCGTCCGTGTTTAGACGGATATCTTTACTTGCCTTGCTTGTATTACCTGGTTTTTTAGCTATTTCTGAACTTGCTGTCTCAGAAGTTTGGTTCGCTTGCCAATAATACGTTCCTGTACCGGCAAGTGCCACAAGCAATGCCGCAGATGATGTCAGCATTACCTTTTTGGCTTTGGGGCTGAAAAAACTTTCATTTTCCTTTTCTGCCATTGTTGTCCCTCCCTAAATCAAAACCTTTTTCATTTTCATTTCTTTAATACGTTCTTTTGCAAGATTCACATCAGTGGGGTCTTCATTGATCTGAATGACCTTTTTAAGCAGCGGTAAAGCCTTCTTGTAATTTTTTTCTTTAATCTGGAACATTCCATAAACGAAGTAGGCATGTCCGTAGACCGGGTTCTGCTTAATCACTTTTTTATACGTTGCTTCAGCTTTTGCTTTATCTCCAACTTTTTCATATAAAATCCCTGTATTCAGTATCGTGTTTCTCTCTTGAATTCCTAAATCAGTTACTTGATTGTAAGCATTTAATGCTTCTTTATATAAATTTTGGCTTTTCGCCTTTTGCTTTTTATCTTCAGCAAACAATCCATATTCATAGTAAAGCTGGCCGGTCAGATTTAAATAATCGATATTCGTGTAATCTTCACGCAGCAGACTGTTCGCTAACGATATGGCGTTCTCGTAAGTTTTGGTCTTTGTTGAGTCATCGGTCTGATTGGTTTTATTGTTGTTGATATACGCCTCAATCAGTTTCTTTATATATTTTTTATTGGCTGGGTCAAGATCAACCGACTTCTCAAACGAATCAACAGCTTCCGTACCCTTACCTTGCCTCTTGTAAAGGTCCCCTTTTAAGTAGGCGACAAAGGCTTTCGATTTGTTATCCTTGCCTTGCAGCTGCTCTACCAGTGTATTGGCCTTTTTTAACTGGTTGATGGAAGCATAGCTGATGACAAGATCCCTGATTGCGTCCTGATGATACTTATTCTTTTTGTCTTTGTAGGCCGCTTCATAATAAGGAATGGCCTCATTGTAATTCGTCTCTATAAAATAAGCCCGGCCCATAAGATAATTGGCTTCTGTATTTTTGGGTGAAAGCTCTTTTTTCAATTTCAAATCACTGAGATACTGAATGGCCTGCTGATTTTGTCCCTGGCTGATATAAATCGTCGCCATCTTCGTATAAAGATCCTCGGTTGGCTTCTCATCGATCGCTTTTTGGATGTACTGCTCGGCCTCGCTGTACCTTCTTTGTGAAAAAGCTTCGGTTCCTTGCTTTATGTAATCGTGCCACTTTTTCTCTTGAGAAGCCTGGTACATATAATAAAGTCCGATTCCGAGGCAAACGGCTGTTACCGTCCCCGCCATCCATTTCCAATTATTGAAAAAGAACTGCTGAACATTGAATTTCGGGCGCTCCGACTTTCGCGTCTCAAGCGGCTCGGCAAGGGCTGCGGCTGTCGCCTTTTCTTGTTCTTCCGCGATCTGCTTCAGCTTTTCTGCTGTTGATTGCTGTTCCGCTTCCGCCCTGATCTGATTTTGAAGCTCCTCGATTATGATGGACAGCTCTTCTTTGGTTGTAAAATCCACCGAAGGAAGCTGGCTACATCGGGTATAAAAGATAAGTGCGGTATTCCAATCCTGGAGCTTTTCAAAATGCTGGGCAGCTTCGAGATAATGTGCGGGAATCAGCTCGGGACGACCGTTTTCTTCGTCCTCATTCAGCAGCATCTGCAGCTCTTCCACAACAGCCTTCTGTTCCGGAAACTGATTCATGATGAATTGATACTCACTGTGCGCGGCTCTTTTGTTGCCAAGCCCTTCGAAAGCAGCGGCAATCTGAAGCAGTGTATCAAGGCTCATCGTCCCAAGCGGAACAGATGGTTTCTTTGAGGCCATATACTTCTCATGGCTGATGATGACAAAGTTCCTGACATGTTCAGGGAAAAGTTCAAACCACTCAGAAAACGTCGGGCAGTCTTCAAGGCTGTTGCTTTTCCATGCTTGTTTAAACAGCTTGGCCGCTTGTTCACCAAGCGTTTCCTGAAGAGCATCAAGCAATTTTTTGTACCGTTCCGTTCCCTTCTGCATCTCATCGGTATCAAAATAACTGAAGTCATCCGCCTTAAGACTGCAAACTTCTTCCTGATGCCAGGACGCCATTTCTGCCAGGAGCACAGCTCCTGCAAAACGGTCCGCATCCTTTGACCAGACCCCGTCTTTTACATAGTTTGCTGCATAGCCTGGTGACCCGCCCGGCAGCGCTTTCGGTTCGCTCAGTTCCGGTGCGTAAAGCTCTTCAATATCGATCAGTTCAATGGCGGCAAAGATAGGCCTTGCATTCTCTTGCAGAAATGGAAGGATGACATTGCTCGAAGATAGATCACAGTGGGCGATGCCCGCTTCTTCCAGCTCTTTCAGAAGGAATGCCAGCATACAGGAGATGCGGAGACAGGTTTCTTTTGAAAGTGTCTGCTCTTCCATCAAGATGTCCGCCCATGTAGGACCATCGATCCATGGCATGATCAGGGAATACTCCAGATCATCATACTGCCCTATGAGTCTCGCATGCTCACCTTCCTCAATGACAGAGCGCAGACAGGCAGACAGCCCATAAAACGAAGAATAGTTCTTCAACTGTTCGGAAAGATTGACCTGATTTTTGTTCTTGAACCTTTCCCTGAATACCTTCAGTGCGGCTTTATTTCTCGTGTTGTCCTCTTTAATCTGATAGACAGTCCCCTGCCGTCCCTCCTGCCCGTAAGGAATATCTATCCCCTGTACGGCAGGGTGCTTAGGAAACGTATATCTCCTTTTAAACAGGCGTATGCTTTCTCTGACTTCTGGCTGAAAACTCATAATGCTAAAACCCCTATCCATGCAACCATTAGGCTATATAATTGCCAATATAATACATTCTCTTTTTTCGACAATATTAAACCATAAATCTAGTACTTTATGTATTATTTTACAAAAAACGTTTACAAAAATATACAATACTTTCTTAACTTACTAGCTGGTTCTGCACAATGCATCTATTGTAAATCCTAACAAAAGGAAAAAAACAAAAGCTGTAATTAGCATAGCAACCCTTGCAAGCAAGCCGTTCCACTTATACACAAAAGCCGCAATAAACAATGATCGTAAAAACATTCTCGACAGAGCTTTCAAACAATCGTTTAATTCCTGAGAAACTTAAGATAAAGAGTACGTTATAAACCAAATTGGAATCACCCAAAACAAAAGACCAGCCAAAGGAATTGACTAGTCTTTCTTGTTTGCTTGAAATCAATAGATTCCTTATTGTGCGTCGACTGTGCGGAAACGAGTTGCGATTTGACGAAGCTCTTGGTCGATGTTGTCAAGTAACTGCACATAAGCCTCCATGTGGCGGCGGGATTGTTCGAATTGGTCGAAGAAGCGTTTTTTCGTTGCTCCATCCCATTTACCTTCAAGTGATTGAAGTGCTTGGTAAAGCTGTTGTGTTTGAGTGCGGCTGTTTTCAGATCCAGTTCTAAATTTCGATGCAATTCCTTCTAGTTCTTCTGGTGTTACGAGAATTCTTACTGACATTCATTTCATCTCCCTTTTTTCCATTATGAGGCAAATATACAATACATTTACCCAGTTAGATACATCTTAAATCCATTTTCATCCTTTTTTCCTAGCATAATTGGTAACAATTTACCTATATATAGTAAGCTACGCTTCAAAAACATGGTTCTTTTCACGGACTAAAGTCTCCCATTCATTTCGTTCTTCAAGCGTAATAAAAGGAAGAGCGGCTTTAATCTTCGTATGTTTTCCTTTGATGATGTAGCCGTCCCCTGCTGGAAGCTCTTTATCTGTTTCCGTATGAGGCAGGCGCATATTAAAGAAATACAGATCATTGCTCAATGTAGAACCCAGCAGGAATCCGGCAAACTTTTTCTTGATGTTCATGAACCAGCCATCATGCATATAGCTGTTCATGCTTGTAATCGAACCTGCCAGCATAAAGTGGATGTTCTTCTGGCGTGCCTCTCTTGTCAGCTTCTCAAGCTGGTCTTTGATCTCAAAATCCATATTCATCTGCTGCATAAAGTTTTCCGCATCATCGATCATGATGACAACAGGAGGATAGGAATTTTCTTCTTGCCCGTTCCCCCATCCGAAGGAGAGGCTGTCGCTTTTTCTTTCCTCCATCTTGGCATAAATCTCGCTGAACAGCTCTTTTGCCTGCATGAAATCTGCTGCATAGCCCTTCACATGAGGAAAGGCCGCCATGCTCATGATGCCTTTCGTCTGCGGCTCCATCTCGATTAGATAGAGATCAAGCTGATCGGCAGGGATTTGGTACATCAGCGATAAGGCCAGCGTTTGAAGTAGCGACGTTTTCCCGGATTCCACACGGCCCGTGACAAACACATGGTCTGCATCATCCAGATCGAGCGACTGGATGTCCAAATCCTCTACATCAATACCATACGGCAGCAGTTTCGAATCGGCCGTCGGAAACTCGTCCAGCAGCTGGTTTAAGGAAATTTCGCGAGGAAGCATCTGAATCGGTTTTGCCCGTTCTCCTTTCGCCTCGTCCGCCATCTTTCCGGAAATCTCCCGGATAAAGGATACCTTTTCAAGCTCACTCCCTCCGTTATAAGGAAGCATCCCCTGAAAGATATGGGGCGGATTGTGTCCCTTCACAAACCCGCGGCCTTCCGGCAAGTTGGCTGCAGCAAAATTCGGCCGTCCAACAGCATAGTAGTAATCGGTATGGTCAGCCAGTTCAAAAGAGACCATGGAAGCGAAGTTGCTTCTATAGCGCTCGTACATGTCGTTCGTCTGATTTGCCGTAGCGAACGTAAGGATGCCGTAAGTCGCCCCCTCACGAAGGATCGTTTCCAGCTTCTCATTCTCAAATTCAAACGTTGACCGGAACCGGTGATATCCGTCAATCACGAGCAGCAGGACAGGCAGGGATTTTTTTGTGATGCTGCGGTACGTTTCGAGCGAGCTCACCCCTTCATTGGAGAATAGCTCTTTCCGCTTCGCCAGTTCTTTCAGGAAATAACGGAACAGCCTCTGCATTTTTTCCGTATCTTCTTCATGGACGACCCCGCCAACTTGCGGAAAACGGGCAAAGTCTTTCAACTGCCTGCTAAAGTCCACGATGTACGTATGCAGATCGCGTGGACCATGCTGATAGAACAAGGAAAGAAGTGTGGACTGCAGGAACGTCGTTTTCCCGGATCCAGGCATCCCGAATGCCATCAGGTGTCCTTCCTTCAGATCCAGCTCCAATGGATACTGAGCCTGATTGCCCACATCATCAATGATGCCGACTTTCGGCTCCATCCACTTTTCGCTCGATTCCCAAGCACCGGAAGTCCAATTCTCGGTTTCTATCAAATCGGAGATCGGAAGACTTTCAGGCAGCGGCTGCAGCCAAGGACCCGGCAGCGGATGAACATTGTTCTTCTCCGCTTCTTCCTTCATATGCCGGATTAGCACTTGAATCTGCTTTTCTGCGGTCTTGCCTTCTGTCTTGATTCTTTTTTGCACTTCATCAGTTCCATCGAGCTTTACTTCGGAAATGGTGGCAATATTGGCCTCTTCCTCGTTCTCAGGATGATACCCTGCCCCGCTCCAAGCGGATTGGAAGTATTCCAGTACTTCGTTGTTGCCGACCTGGAAATAGGCCCGTCCAGGAACGTTGATGCTCGCAGCGTTTGGAATCTTGATCATTTCGCGGCTGTCGTTATCATCCTGTACGCGCAGACAGATGCGGAAACGGGAGTTACTCCAGATCTTCTCATCCACTACTCCGGCTGGTTTCTGTGTAGCGAGCAGAAGATGGACGCCAAGCGTACGCCCGATCGCGGCGATCGAAATCAGCTCATCCATGAATTCTGGCTGATCTTTTTTCAGCTGGGCAAACTCATCAATGATGATGAACAAGTGAGGCAGCGGTTCTTTTGTCTTCCACTCGGATCGGAAGTATTCATCAATATGCTGAATGTTGCCCGCCCGGTTAAACAGCTTCTGACGCCTCTCCAGCTCAGCTCGCAGCGAGACCTTCGCCCGGTTGATCAGGTTAGGATCCTCCAAGTTTGTAATGGTCGCCACGACATGCGGCAGTCCCTGGAACGTATTGGACATTCCGCCGCCTTTATAATCGATGAGCATGAACGCCATATCATGCGGGTGGTAAGTGGCCGCAAGAGAAAGAATCATCGACTGGATGACTTCACTTTTTCCTGAACCGGTCGTGCCTGCCATCAGACCATGCGGACCATGGCCTTTCTTTTCAATCTTATCGTGGATGTTCAAATAGACCGGTTTGCGGCCTTCTCTGACTCCAATCGCGACAGGAAGCGTAGTCGGATAGCGGTTTTGGCTCCACTTGGACACGACATCCAGTTCTTTTACTTTTTTCACGCCGTACATATCCAAAAACGGCAGAACCTTGGGGATTACTCCTGCAGAGGACTGCTTCACCCTTAGCGGTGCAATCATACGTGACATCGTTTTTGCCTCGGTCAGCGTAAAGTGGTCGATCGCTATTTTTTCAGAGCCAGTAAAGTAAACCACTTCATCCTGGTCATTGGAGAACGTTTCATACAATTGAGCCACACCGTCTCTCACTTCAACGATCAGTTCGCACTCCATCGGCAGTGCTTCTTTCGTCGGAGCAAGCAGAATGGCGGATGCGCCGATCGAATCTCCCTGTTTTAAAATGAGCGGCAAGAGGGAATCATCCTCCAGCAGAGAAAGGCTTGGCAGGAAAAAGACATATTCAGGAATATGAACAACGTCATCATTTTTTCCATCATTTTCAAGCTTTCTGATGTTGAGGCTGCTGTACAGCCTTTCAAACAGTTTCTGTGTCATCAGCTTTCCTTCAGCTACATACCGCCTTTCCCGGTCCTCATCCCAAACGTGAGGCAGCCATTTCATCCAGCTCCACTGTTCGCTTTCGCTTTCAGGATAGGCACTGACAAGCTTCACTTCTTCCGGAGATTGGTGGGTGATAAGCTGAAGAGCCAGTACGTGGGCCATCTCCAGGATATCCGCACGCTCCCCGACCAGTCCGACCACACGCTTTTCCTGAAGCGGGATCGAAACCGGGACATTCTGCAGCTCACGGTATTCGGTCTGCAATTTTTGCGCTTCCGCAATGAGCGGATTCACATCATAACCATCCTGTGCCGGTACTTCAATCTCCATTTTAAACGGACGAGAACCGAGGCCGAGCCTCAAGTCCATAAAGTCTTCAGAATTATAGGCGCGCTCCCATAACGAACTCTTTCGGTCTGCGATCCGGCGTACACAGTCCTGAGGATTCGGATCTTTTTCCCGAAGAAAACGGGACTGCCTGTTCTTCAGGTCTTCAATTTCTCCATGATGCTTCTTAATCTGTTCGTAATACTCATTGTGCAGCTGCTCCACTTCAAGCTTGTATGCTTTCTTCTTTTTGAAAAAAAGAATGATCGTCGCAATATAGGAGCCGAGCATCGGAATACTCATCGCCATCATAAAAATGGCATAGCTCGCACTGTTGTACATCGTTTTTGAAATATAGTACATGATTCCTACGGTTGCGAGCGTCAGAAAGATTGGAATGATCATGGACTCGAATGAAAATTTCGGCTCTGCCGGTTCCCCTTTTGGACGGTGAACGACCATCCTTCCTGAAGGCATCGCGAGCTTTAACCGCGGAGATCGTTTAAAATACGGCGACTTCCTCATCTCGTTCCCTCCTTAATCGATAATTTTCCATGCATAATCCATACTGGTCTGCTCCTCGGGCTGATCGTCTTCCGTGTAATCATCACTGGCCATAAAGTCATCTTCTTTTGGGAGTGATGACTGCGGCTCTTTGCTGAACCGCAAAAAGGAACCGTCCCAAACCCCAGCATCCGACAGCGATTTCTTTTTCTCCATACAGAACCAGTTTTTTTGATTAAAGGAATATTCAAGATCATAGGGCTCTTCTCCCCACCCCATCGCATGCCCTGCCCATTCGTGAAGCGCTTCGGCAATTTTTTTGCTTTCGAGATGGTTGGGCAGGCGCAGATCTTTTTCACTGTCATTATGTATAAAGGAAACAATAATCTCTTCCATTGATTCTCTTCCTTTCTACCAGGCGATGTCTAAAAAAGACAAGTCATCGCTTAGCGGAGATTGGAGCGATTTTTTCGCAAGGATCTGCAGCTGATCCGTTGATGGCAGCTGCTTCAAGCCGTCAATCGCTGAAAACCCATCAGAATAAACCGCGATCCGGCGTACTTCGCCGAATGATTGCCCCGTTACGGTATGAATGTCTCCGCCGATAAGCCCGTCCTTTGTTGACCATCGTTTTTTTGTTTCGGGTTGCATTTTACCATCAGACGTTACTTCCCCTGAGGAGTTCCAGACTCTTAATCGTATATCTCCTGAAGACGCAAGAAACATGCCGGCTTGGCTGGTCATCTCATCTGCCATGTCGATCCGGCCGCAGATGAACATCGTTTCGCTGCCTTTTGTCCGTTTTTCCTCGAGCACTTCTCTTAAAATAGGCGGCATGAAATTCGGCAGACGATGTTTTCTGATCGTCTCTGTCCCTTCCACTTTCAGCTCTGTCAGATATGAGGCGAGTTTCTCTTTAACGCCGGCTTCATCCCTATACTCATCAGCTGGAAGCTCCCCTAGCCACTGAATAAGCTTTTCAGATAAAAAGCGAGCGGCAAGATCCCCGCAAAAGGACAGACTAACCCCATCGCAGACTGCAAAAACGAGGCTTCGATCTTTCACTTCAAACGCTAAAAAATCCTGTCCCGAATCATCAGCTTCCTGTGTCTCACTGGACCTTGCATAACCGTAACGGATAGAAAAAGGATCCCGGTAAACAGACGATACCGGAGTTTCTTTCTTTTGATCACTATAATACGTATACATGGATTCACCTCAGGGTTTATGGAAATTTTAAATGTATATTAACGGACCGGTGTGGCGGCAGACATCTGAAATCCGAGAGAAACCAGGTCAGCATTCGTGCCCGGCAGCATCATCAGCGCTCCGGGTTCAATTTTATAGCCAGTTTCAATCATCATTTCCCGATAGCTCTCCGGCAAAGGACTGGAAAGGCGTTTCAGCTTGTTGCCATAGTCTTCATCGAGCACCGTTTCATACATGATACCCGGCCACTTTTTGGAGTTCTCAATGGGCTTGGATAAAATTTCGTCGGAGATAAAAATATTCTCGACGAGCACTTTTCCGTCTGGCACGGATAGGTTCATGATTCTTTGGACGATTGGCTCAGGATCTTCCCCCGTATAAGCTCCGTCAGTCATGTGGCATATTAATGGAGCAGGACAGTCCTGCATCTTTTCCAATTCCTGCAGGAGAATTTTTTCTGCAGCTGCAAAAGCCTTGGCTGTGTTGGTCAGCCGCTGGGTTTGGACATTATCAAGCGGCTTCATTCTTGCAAGCTCATCAATGCCTTTTATTCCGCCCAATACATCAAAAACATTGTCACTGTAGGCTAAAATTGAAACCTTATAGCGCGGGCTAAGCCTGCTGCCTTTTGTTGAACGGAACACCATCTGCCGGATCGCGGAGTTCAGTGCACTCGTTACCACATCGATCCTTCTTTTTTCCTGTCCGTTCCCGGCGTTCATCATCTGGTTCATGGACGCGCTGATATCGAGCAGGTACATGATGTACGCTGGTGTTTGCTGTGTTGCTTGAAGACGATAATCCATGTTTTATTCGACCCCTATAGTTTAATAGTTTCAATTAATTACCCTTATTGTAAGGAAAAATAATGGAAAAGTGTAGATAAGTTCGTGATTCTGTCATACTGCGAGACTATTTCCCTATTTTTTACGTTTTTATACTATATATCCCAGATGATTTTTGAACAAGGGTCTTCAGTTCTGTTTAATCGAATATTTACTTGCGGATTTGCCGCTTTTACTTGCGGTTCGACACGCTTTACTTGCGAAAACGAATCAGTTACTTGCGATTCGACACGATTTACTTGCAGAAACAGGATCTTTACTTGCAAAACACATCATTTTCACAAAAAAAAAACGCCCAGACAGGTTCACTGTCTGAGCGCTTCGTTTATATTTCCTACTCCACCAAGAAAGCAAAGTAACAGATAAAGATCAAGAACAATACATACATGATCGGATGAATTTCTTTTCCTCTTCCTTTAACAAGCATCGTTACAGGATACATAACGAATCCTAGCGCGATCCCTGTGGCAATGCTGTACGTAAGCGGCATTGCGATAATCGTTAAGAATGCTGGAACCGCGATTTCAAGCTTGCTCCATTCAATCTTGCCAAGAACCCCAACCATGAGGACACCGACAACAATTAATGCCGGAGCGGTTACTGCAGGTGTTACAACCACCAATAACGGTGAGAAGAATAATGCCAGCAATAAGAACAAACCTGTAACAACCGATGTAAATCCTGTACGTCCGCCAGCAGCAACACCGGATGCTGACTCGATATAAGCGGTTGTTGAAGATGTACCCAGAGTCGCACCGACAACGATCGCAGAGGAATCAGCCAGCAGCGCACGTCCTGCACGTGGAAGCTTGTTGTCTTTCATAATTCCAGCCTGGCTTGCAACCGCCATGATCGTACCGGCTGTATCAAAGAAATCAACGAAGAAGAACGTTAATACAACTACAATTAAATGCGGTGTAAATATTTTATCGAAATTAGTGAAAGCTTCGCCGAATGTCGGAGCAAGGCTTGGCACCTTACCAACGATTTGATGAGGGGCATCGATCAATCCAAAGATCATTCCAACAATCGCGGTAATAACCATACCATAGAAGATTCCGCCTTTTACTCCGCGGACGACCATTAGAATGGTTACGATAAATCCGAAGATGGCAAGCAATGTATCAGGCTTCGTCAAGTGGCCCAATCCTACGAATGTTGCTTCATTGGCAACAACGATTCCTGCACTTTTTAATCCGATAAAGGCAATGAACAAACCGATTCCGCAGGCTGTTGCGTATTTCAGTTCTACCGGGATCGCGTTAATGATGGTTTCACGAATTTTAAAAACAGTAATCGCAATAAAGATAAGTCCAGATAACAAAACACCAGAAAGCGCCGTCTGCCAAGGAATTCCCATGCCAAGCACGACCGAGAATGTAAAGAACGCATTCAATCCCATCCCAGGTGCAAGAGCGATCGGGTATTTGGCTACAAGGCCCATAAACAGTGTACCGTAAGCCGCAGCGAGGGCTGTTGCCGTAAAGACAGCTCCTTTATCCATCCCGGTCTGGCCAAGTATTGAAGGGTTAACGAAAAGAATGTAAGCCATGGCCAGGAACGTGGTCAGTCCGGCAATAAATTCTTTTCGGTAGGTTGTACCGTGTTCATCAAAGCTAAAGTAGTTCTTCATCATAATCCCCCTGATTATCTAGTATGGAAAAACAAAAAAGCTCAAGGTTTCTCTACCTTGAGCTAACATACAAAGGGAATAGAAATCACATGACGGAATCAGTGTATAAACCTGAATTCATATGATATTCCATGTACCTTCGTAGTCAGGCCATTTACGGCAGCCTGGTAGAAACTTTCGGGCCATATCCCCGAATTTATACGAAAAGACGATTGTCATGTTTATAAAAAATCGCACTAGCTGACTAGTGGCCAGCTTCAATGCCCCAAGTCCTCGAGGTCGCTTCACTCTCCCACCTCAACACAAAGGGCGTGTTGCTGCGGTAGTGCTCCAGCGCTTGTCGGACTTAAACAGGGCACTTACGCTTTTCTTATAATCTGTGACTTTTATACTGTTTACATGGAAATTATACAAATTGCTACAGATTTCGTCAATCTATTTCCGAATATTTTTATTGGAAATTTATAAAATGTTCGTTTATTACTCCCATTCAATTGTTGCAGGCGGCTTGGATGTAATGTCATACACTACACGATTGATATGGTTGACTTCGTTTACAATGCGCGTAGATATTTTCTCCAGCACTTCATACGGAATACGCGCCCAGTCGGATGTCATTCCGTCGATGGATGTAACCGCACGGATACCGATTGTGTAATCATACGTTCTCATGTCTCCCATTACCCCTACACTGCGGATATCAGGAAGAACCGTGAAGTATTGCCATACATCCCGCTCAAGTCCTGCTTTACTGATTTCGTCACGCAGGATGAAGTCAGATTCACGGACAATCTCAAGCTTCTCGTCAGTAATCTCGCCAAGTACACGGATTCCTAGTCCAGGACCCGGGAACGGCTGACGCCAAACAATCGCATCAGGAATACCAAGCTCTGTACCAACCTTACGAACTTCATCTTTAAAGAGTGTGTTCAAAGGCTCAATCAAGGTAAACTTCATGTCTTCAGGAAGTCCGCCTACATTATGATGGGACTTGATCGTTTGAGCTGTAGCTGTTCCGCTTTCTACGATGTCCGTGTAAAGCGTACCTTGTGCAAGGTAATCCACGCCTTCAAGCTTGCTCGCTTCTTCGTCAAACACGTAGATGAATTCGTTGCCGATAATTTTTCGTTTCATTTCAGGGTCAGAAACTCCCTTAAGCTTGCCAAGGAAACGGTCTTTCGCGTCCACTTTAATCACGTTCATGTGGAACCCTTCACTGAAGGTTTTCATAACACTGTCCGCTTCACCTTTGCGAAGAAGCCCGTGGTCTACAAAAATACAAGTCAGCTGGTCGCCGATCGCTTTATGGATCAATACCGCAACAACGGAAGAATCGACGCCGCCGGATAGAGCACAAAGCACTCTTTTATCTCCGACTTGCTGGCGGATTTTCTCCAGTTCGTCCTCGATCCAGTTTTCCATCGTCCAGCTGCCCTCACATTCACAGATGGCAAAAATAAAATTCTTTAGCATCTCATTTCCATATTCACTGTGGCGGACCTCAGGATGGAACTGAACGCCGTACAAGTGGCGGGAGATGTCGCTCATTCCCGCTACCGGACAGGAAATGCTCGTCACGTCGGTTACAAATCCTTGTGGAGGAGCAACAACAAGGTCACTATGGCTCATCCATGTCACCTGATGTTTTGGAAGATCTTGATACAGCTTGCTTTCATTTGCAATCGTAATTTCTGCTTTCCCGTATTCACGGTGGTTGGCGCGCTCTACTTTTCCACCGAAGTGATGAGTCATGAGCTGCATACCGTAGCAGATTCCCAGTACAGGGATGCCAAGGTCAAAAATCGCTTCATCCGCTGAAGGCGAATTCGGTGCGTATACACTGTTCGGTCCTCCAGAGAAGATGATTCCTTTTGGATTCAACTTCTTGATTTCTTCTGCAGTCGTTGTGTGCGGAAGCAGTTCACTGTATACCCCAAGATCACGAATACGCCTTGCGATCAGCTGGTTGTATTGGCCCCCAAAGTCGAGAACGACGATCATTTCACTGGCTAAATTCATTCTGTCACCCCATCTATTGATCTTTCCGTAGTATTTGCCAAATTTACCCTAACATATCCTTTTCTTTAACAAAAAACCGGAATCCCAGCTCTGTTTTTTCAGCGAAAAAAACAAAGGCAGAATTCCGGTTGTGCATAAAGAACCCTGCCTTCATAGTCAGGCAATTTACGGCGGCCCGGTAGAGACTCTCGATCCTTATTATCGAGGATATACGAAGGAGAATAATATTGACGGCATTGTATCTTAAGCACATTCTAACAATGGCTTGTCAGACGGTCAACCCCGCAGCTTTTTAATTAAATTTTCCCACAATTTCTTGTTGGTATCTGTCCATTGATCAGCAGTCTGCCTATTGCCGTATTGCAGAGATTCATAAGCAGAAGTCAGCATTCTCATATCCCGAGTATCAAGTGAACGGTCAACATAGACCGCATATTCCCTGAGTGTATAGGAAGGATCCTTTTTCAACCCGTAAAGCTGGGCCAGCCAGAGCAGCCGGTCATACGCATCTGCAAATGTTCCTGTCCCTTTTCGCCTGCGGAATCTCCAGATGTAATACTGACGGAGCCATTTTTTCCGGAACACAAGAGCAAGGAGTGCTGCTGCAAAGATAAGCGGAATCGCGTACAGCAAGGATTTGCCCAGGATGGCTAAACTTCCATCTCCATTTTTTCCCTTGCTCGCCGATTGGTCCTTCTTGTCAGGCTGCACTTCCTGTTTGTTTTTCTTCTTTACAGGAGAGACAACTGACGCCGCCGCGCTCTTCACTTCCTCTTCAATCTGGCTTGGGTTGGAAAACCCTCTTGTTGGTTCAAAAGGCACCCAGCCGACTCCTGAAAAATAAACCTCCGGCCAGGAGTGGGCATTGGCATTCGTAACTTTATACGTCTTATTCATGTTTTTCGTTTCCTGATACTCTCCGTATGTAAAGCCCTTCACCCAGCGGGCAGGAATGCCGACTGACCGAAGCAGCACGATCATGGATGTCGAAAAGTTATCGCAGTACCCCTTCTTCGCATCAAACAAAAACTTATCCACGTAATCTTCGTTTTTCTTTGGTGCTCTCACATCGACGGTATCGTATCCAAAGTTATTCAGCGAAAAGAAATTCTCTACCTCCTTGGCTTTATCATACGGATTTTCAGCATTCTTTACGATAGATGCCGCCAGTTTTTTGACTCGTAAAGGGAGCTCTTTTGGAAGCTGCAGATAGTATTCGGTCACATACTGCGGATAGGACTGGCTGCTTTCCCGCAATTTTTTCTCATCGTATTGCGGAAGCTCATATTCCATTTGGTATTTCTTTAGTCTCGTTGGATCGCCCCCGCTCATCGTATCAATCTTTCCGGTCAGCGGATCAAGCATAAAATCAACATTTTTTTTGGCTTGAATGGAAGTAATGACGCCTGGTGAAAGGATGAACGGATAGGTTTTCGCCATTTTGATCGTGGCTTTCTCTTCCATCATCTGAGCTCCCCCCGGTTCAATGAGACTGGAGATTGGAGCAGTATACTCCACCGATTGCGGGTTTAACGCATGAAATTCCGGGGAGAAAGAGTTTTCCCACCCTTTTCCGGTATAGGCGTCCTTCGTTTCGACCCGCCAGTAATGCTTTTCTTTTACGGTCGCGGTAAAAACCTCTTTGTAATCAAATTCGAACGGCCCTCCAAGATGGCTGTCATTCGTGCCATAGCCGATTCGGGCAAACTTGCTGTTGATGCCGGAACCATCTTCACCTTTATCCGACATGGACGTGATAAAAGGTACCGGGTCAGGCCATTGCGGAGATGCTTTAGGCGCAAGCAAGCCGAGCGTGGAAGACAGGGCGATGACCACGGTGAGCGGCACCATCCACATGATGGGAAACCGTCCTTTCATGAGCGAAAATCCTTCGGTCTCCACGATTTTCATTATTCTTAAGATGCCGACAAGAACCAGCCCGATAAACACAGTGCGCACGATCGCCATCTTCGCATCATACGGCGTAAACGTATCAAGGACCGTGATATATAGAACGGTTATAAATAAGAACAAAAAAATTCGTTTAGCCTGAATGAGCCAGTAATGCATGAGATAGCTCACGAGCCAGAGCAGGACAAAGAACAAAAGAGATCTGCTCAGCGAAGACATTTCCGTCCATTCCTGATTCCAGATGAACATCAGATTACTTTCCAGGTCACCGATCAGGTGAGGAACCCATTGGAATGATAGAAAAACATCGGGATAATACAGGGCATGCACGGCATACAGCAGGGCGATTAACTTGATCGGGAATGAGAGCCACACCGGCAGTTTGAAGTACGTAATAATAAACAAAAACGCTGTAAACACAACAAAGACCTGCGTATCCTCAGTGGACGTAATCTGGGTCAGCGGCCTGAGCCACTCCCACAGGAGCATAAACCCGAGAGCATAAAGAACAAGAGAGTAAATTGGGGATGGCCGGTTATCTTTAAATGCTTGCACGGTTTGCACCTGCCTTTAATGCGTCACTGAACCTCGGCCCGTAAATGGAAACCGCAGGAATTAAACTATTGTTTAAACGATGGATGGACGTGAGTTCTTGAGGGTGAAGCCTGTCATTGGCCGACATATAAAAATACACTGCGTTAGCCTGCCGGGCTGTAACCATTTCCAGTGTCCTGATCATTACATCATCCAGCAGCGGCGAGATGATGACAACAGTTCTTCCCTCCAGCCTGCCATCGATAAATTCCTGTTTCAGCCATTCATAAAAAGGCTTTTTTATATCCGGCTGAACGCTCGCAAGTTCATGAAAGATCCGCCATTCGTGGTCGGTTCCGCTGTTCATCAAAAGCTGCCCTTTATTCCGGGAACTGTATAGACCTATTGAGGCCCCTTTTTGCACGGAGTAATGCGTGATGGAGGCCGCAAAGGAAACGGCCTTTTCAAAAAGCCAGTCTTGATTGCCGTAGCTTTCTGCGGATTGATCCAGTACGATGACATAATCGTCATTCCGCTGATGTTCAAACACTTTTGTCAGCAGTTTGTTGGAACGTGCGCTTGCCTTCCAATGCAGCCAGGATAGCTTATCGCCGGGGGCATAATCCCTCACGCTTACCGTCGACGTATAGTCAGTCAGCGATTTTCTTCCGGCCCGCTGAATCCCGCTCTGAAGATGCTTGTCCATCTCCCAGCGCTCGATCTCCTGATACCTTGGATAGATGAAGACCTTATC
This sequence comes from Fictibacillus sp. WQ 8-8, assembly GCF_024494405.1. NCBI lineage: Bacteria > Bacillati > Bacillota > Bacilli > Caryophanales > Fictibacillaceae > Fictibacillus > Fictibacillus sp. WQ 8-8. The sequence continues at coordinate 45,085 of NZ_JAMXKG010000016.1, read as the reverse complement.
AGACAGGTTTATTTTTATCTCTTTTTGCACGAAACCGAACACATCTCCTGTTTTCAGCGCGATGCTGTTCAGCTCATAAACGCCGCGCGGCACAGGCTTGATGCGGTATGTGTAGACAAGATTCTTTTTAAACAACGGAAAAAACAACACCCGGGAATGAATCTGATCTTCTTCCCCCCCGTGCAGCGCTTCTTTATATAAGGGAGCGGGAATCTCATCATGGATGACAAGATAAAAGAGAGGAAAAGGTGTTTTTCGTTTAAGGCGGATGGTCACGGTCAGTTCCTCACCGGCCATGAGTAGATCCTTGCTCAGTTCCCTCGTCATCTGTATTCTATGAAGCGGATAAAAGACCATCGTCACCGTATAGACGGTAAAAGGAAAAACGCTGTAAAACAAAAACCAGCTCACAAACCCACCCTGAAACATGGCGTACGAAAAGGTCAGTCCGAGAAGGAGTACGATGCCGGCAAGGCCAAGCGGGGTTTTATATTTGCTGTTCAGCTTCCACTTTAGCCGTTTCATCTGGCATGCTGCCCTTTCTGGATTGGAACAGGCACACGGTTCAGAAGATCACGGATGACGGTATCCGGCGTCTCTCCTTCAAATCTGGCTTCAGGTTTTAAAAGGATGCGGTGGGTAAGGACGTATGGCGCGAGATATTTTACATCGTCCGGCACCACAAAATCCCTGTCCATCATAAAAGCGTGTGCCTGGGCGGCCTTCATAAGCGCCAGCGATCCCCTCGGACTGGCTCCAAGATAGATGGAACGGTGATTGCGTGTGCGGTTTACAAGGTCAATGATGTATTTTTTTACGGTTTCATCGACATAAACGGCTTTCACTTGCTCTTTCATTCCGTTCAGTTCCTCTGCGGTAACGACAGGCTTCAGGTTATCGATCGGATGGTCTTGCACGATCAAGCTTAAGATCGATAATTCTTCATCAGGCGTCGGATAGCCCATATTTAATTTCAGGAGAAAACGGTCAAGCTGAGCTTCAGGCAGCGGATAGGTTCCTTCGTATTCAATCGGATTTTGTGTGGCCATGACAAAGAAGGGATTCGGCAGGATGTGGGTGTGGCCGTCAACGGTGATACTTTTCTCTTCCATGGATTCCAAGAGGGCTGATTGTGTTTTAGGGGAGGTTCGGTTGATTTCATCGGCGAGTATAACATTTCCCATAAGCGGTCCAGCTCGAAATTCAAAGTTCATTTCCTTCTGATTAAAAATGGAAACCCCGGTTATGTCAGAAGGCAAAAGATCGGGAGTAAACTGGATCCGGTTGAACTGAAGTCCCAGCGACTTGGCGATGGCACGCACCATCATGGTTTTCCCGACTCCCGGCACGTCTTCAAGCAAAACATGCCCTCCGGCAAGCAGTGCCACAATGCTTAACTCTGAAACCTGCTTCTTTCCTACCATGACATGTTCTATATTTTTAATAACAGCTTCCAGTTCCGAACGGTAGCTGTCAAACTTAACTTTGTTTATACTCATGCGGTCATCCCCCTTTATAATAGGCGATACGCGGCAACATCTAAGAAAGATATTCCCCCGATTTATGCCTGATAACCCTAATCCCCCAAAAGCAGTCTAGGTTCTATTTCCTATTTTAATTACATTCGCAATCAGTGGACTTAACTCCTTGTTTTCGACAAAAAATTAAAAAGCCGCCTAGATAAGGCGGCCTCGCTTACTTCTATACTCATTACTTGTTGCCGGATGATTCTATGAAATACTTAACCCCCGCTACGGTTCCGATGCCGAGCAGCGCGTATTTCAGTCCCACTAACGTGCTATGCGGAGTGGCTCCTCCTGCTTCCCAGAACGAATACAGCACTCCCAGCACAATGGCCACAATTGGAATATACCGGTTCGAAACCTTCGACGTTTGGCGGATTGCATACAGAACGACAGCAAGCCCCACATATGGCGCAAAGTTATTGATCAAGTCCATCCTTCACCCTCCTTTGATTGAGAAGATTTTATTATATTAATTTATTGCATTTTTCTTTTGAAAAGAACAAAAAAATTCATATCCAGTAAGGAAAGAATACAATTTAAAAAGCCTACCTCCGAAGAGATAGACTTAACTTCCATTCAGATTTTAGAGCATTAGCTGTGACGACGCTTTTTCTTTTTTACTTTTTTGCATTTAAATACAAACTTTGATGATGAACTTGATGATGAACGTTTGCATTTTTGTTTACTTGATCGGTGAGATGAACGTTTACAGTGCTTGCTAAAAGATGACATGTGAGTCACCTCCTATTAAACGATCTGAGAGAAAGAGTAAATCTCTTAATCTCTCAATATACTATGTAAAAATATGGCGAATCGTGAAAGATTAACCGTAAAATGTGCGTTAATCTTGAATGGCTGTTTTAAACCTGCAAATAGCTTATGGGAGACAACTTGTCTAACTTTTTGCGAATGAGCTTGAATTCTATTAAAAAAAGACAGCCTAAATATAAGCTGTCTTACCTTACATCTATTCTAATCCTGGTGCAGGGCCGAGTTTTTTTACCCACTTATTATGATTCATTTTTCCCCAGCAAGGATCACATTCTACCCTCTTCTTGCAGCATTTAGAGGATGAGGATTCTTTTTTACTCTTATGTTGAGAAGAACTTTTTTTACTCTTTTGATGTGAAGAACTTGAAGATTCTTTTTTACTCTTTTGATGTGAAGAACTTGAAGGGTCTTTATTCTCATGATGAGAAGAGCTCGATGATTCTTTCTTGCACTCATAATGAGAGGAGCTTGAGGACTCTTTCTTGCACTCATAATGAGAGGAGCTTGAGGACTCTTTCTTGCACTCATGATGAGAGGAGCTTGAGGACTCTTTCTTGCACTCATGATGAGAGGAGCTTGAGGATTCACTCATAAACTCATGATGAAAAGAGCTTGAGGATTCTTTTTCGCAGCATGAAGAAGTTTTTCTTAGTATTAATTTTTTACACTTCAAGTGGACCAAGGAACGGGATTTTTTTTTGCATTCATGTGAAGATGTTGAAGACTCCTCACAATTCTTAAAAAACATAAACATAAAACTCCTTAAAGTTAATTTTTTTATTATATATTCTATTTTATGCTTGTATTTAGACATTGCTTGGACTTATTAAATAAAGAACTAAAACATGCTGTTATTGAATTCAATTATCTTTTGAATATTGTATAAATATATTTAGAGGAAAAGCCACCTTTTCCAACCTTAAGATTAAGCATATTTTATTTAAGGTCCATTGATTTGCAACATCTTCCGATTCCTGTTATGATAGATATAGAATTATTTTTGTTCGGTGTAAACGATAGTTAATCATCACTTTGGGCAGGGATAGTAATATATTGTGTGGTAACGCACTAGGAGGCAACAAATATGGAACATGGTACAGTTAAATGGTTTAATGCAGAAAAAGGTTTTGGATTTATCGAACGTGAAAATGGTGATGATGTATTCGTACATTTCTCTGCCATTCAATCTGATGGCTTCAAGTCTTTAGATGAAGGTCAAAAAGTATCATTTGACGTTGAGCAAGGTGCTCGTGGAGCTCAAGCTGCTAACGTTCAAAAAGCATAAACTTAAATTAGCATATACAAACAGGCTCTATATATAGAGCCTGTTTTTTATTGTTTATATTTATTACTCCATAAAAAAACCCCACTCAACATTCGAGCAGGGACGTGGTACAAGGTATTTGAAAAATGGTTTATCGCTTCACAGGTTAGTTAACAGTATAACATACTGTTTGAAAATATCAGAATGTATGTTTCTTAAAATACAACTTCATACTATTCTTTACCTTCCCCCTTATTATCCAACTAACCCTCCATTTCAGATAACAAGAAAGCATTGCAGTTTACTCACAATAGCTGACCAGTCAGAAGTGAAATCACTTAAGTTCAATTTGCTTTTCTGCTTATAAATCTCTTTCTCCAATCAGCAACTCTTTATCGCGGTAACCAGGCAGCAGCAGGTAAAATTGTTTGGCAAGGAAGAGCGGCGTATACGGCATGTCGTTTGCCAGCCTGTCAAGGAAGCCTGAGAAACGCAGATGAACAAGACTACTCCCCCTTTGTATGAAGGATAAGGTTCCGCTTCAGCCGCCTGTCGAAGACCTTCACGAGCAATGGAGTGATGATCAAATACAGGCGCTTCAGCATCAGTTAGGTCCTTCCATCATCGGAAATCCTGACACGGTTAAGGAGAAGCTGCAGAAATTTTTAGACATGAGCCAAGCCGATGAATTATGGCGATCGCTCAAGTTTATGATCATCAAAAACGCCTGCGTTCCTATGAAATTTTGTCTGATATCACAAAATAACAGCCACAAAAACCCGGAATTCCTTAATTGGGATTCCGGGTTTTTCCACATGAGAAAAGCGCCGGGTCAGTCAAAACAGCCGGCTCTATATAATATTAATTTACCCCGCAGCCAATACCGCGAGCATAATGAGAGCGATAAGAAGTAAAATCATATTACAAAAGCTTTCGGTAGCTTAGTATCGAAAAAAGAAAAATAATGATATAAGTTCCATATAGGTTGGCTTCTAATTTTGTCGATATCTACTTAGAATTTGTAGATATTTCTCGGGAAATTGTTGAAATTTGAAAAATGGTGAATCCGAATAGTGTTTGTTGATACATAAGTTCTTTACCTGTATCGTCCAGGGGCTTGTCCATATCGGGCAGCGCTATAAGCGCTCCGATGTCAGATTGAACAAAGAACATCAATCGCCATCTTTTAAAAACACATATCCATTCCGTTCTAAGATTTGGCCATACTCCGAATAGCGGGTTTTGGTTCCCCACTTCTTCTGCCCATTTCCTTGGGAGAGAATGCTCGTCTGCTCGTAACTCATATCGCCCTGCGATACGAAACAAAAAAAGAGCCGATCAACCTCATTCTAAAGCAGCTCATTAAGGATGACTCTTATTTTGAATGAGGTTCTCAACCGCCTCAGTTGCATATCGCTTAAACAAATCTCCAATAGATTTCAATTGAGCCCTCGTTTTCTTGTACCCCCTTATTTTAGGAATATGGCGAAAAGCCTCTCCCATTTTCCTTTTGGTTTTTGGACAGCTTCTTCTAAACGGTTATTAAAATCATTTTGTGAACGCCATTCTTGTTTCTGTTCATCCCGCATGTTTTGTATTTCTTTTTGTAAGAGTTCACTTTTTTGTTTTTCTTGTTGCAGCAATGTTTCGTAATGGAGATTTTGCTGTTCCGTTAATTTTTGAATTTTAGCGTTCGTTTTTTGTGCTGAATTTCCAATCGTAGAACTGATAATATGATGATCTTGCTGGAGCCGGGAAACGGTTGTTTTAAGCTGTGACATATCGTTTGTCAATTGGACATTCATTTCACGTGTGGCTGCGAGTTCATTAGCCAAAAACATTAAGATCTCTTTCAATTGTTTGGAATCGCGGGGTAAATTGTCATATGTATCGGGTATCGCAATTTCTGTTTCATCTGTTTGATTGGATCCTTCTACTCTTTCTTTTTGTTGATACACAAGGTCTTTAGCTGTATCGTCCAGGGGCTTGTCCGTATCGCGTAACGCTATAAGCGCTTCGATGTCGGATTGAACAAAGATACGCCGATCGCCATCTTTTAAAAACTCATATCCATTTCGCTCTAAGATTTGGCCATACTTTCGAACAGTGGGTGTTGCAATCGCCACTTCTTCTGCCACTTCCTTGGAAGAGAAAGCTCGTTCATTTGGTTGTATATCATTTCGCATATCGGACCTCCTTTTCTCCTAATTATGGGGTTTTTTGATGGATTCGTATATCGCCCAGTGATACAAAACACACAAAAAAGAGCCTTTCCGCCCCTTTCTTGAGGAATTCTATTAAAGATGACGCTTGTTTTTGATCGAGGTTCTCAACCGCCTCAACTTCCATTTTATCAAGCATGCATTTTGTTTAAATAAAACAGATCTTCAATGAATTTCACTTGGGTCTTTTGTTGGCTTTGGTACATCGTCCGATACATTGGATGTAAATGCCCTAACAGAAGTAATATCTAAAAGACCAGGATAGTCTTTTTTTACTCAGCTCTTTTTGGAGCAATACATAACAATCAGCATTTTCTACTATAGTAAAACTACAGCTAAACGTTGAAGACAAGCAACTGCTTATCAAAAACGAAACAATCTTTTAGGAGAAATTAAGCGTGCTATTAATGAAAGGGATACACATGTTCTCCCGCTACAAAAGACGAAACGAAAACTCATGTCTATTTAAACGAGGGCAGAGCATTTAACTTGTTATATTAATTTTTAAAGGCGTATCATTGCTTAGGTACGTATGTCAAGGAGGCACAACGATGAAACAACTTTCGCGAACACATACAGTCTTACTGCTTACATTTCTTGTGATTATGTGGGGTGTCAATTGGCCATTATCCAAGATCGCACTTAGCTATACTCCCCCATTATTATTTGCCGGAATTAGAACGATTTTGGGCGGCCTTATTTTACTTATTTTTGCCCTTCCAAGATATAAAAGGCTTCGTTTTAAAGAAACATGGCATTTTTACTTTATTTCAGCTTTTTTTAACATCATCCTTTTTTATGGTCTTCAAACGGTAGGTCTTGGTTATGCACCAGCAGGATTGTTTTCTGCCATTGTATTCATCGAGCCGGTGCTGCTCGGGATTTTCTGTTGGATTTGGCTTGGGGAATCGATGTATAGATTAAAAATGATTGGATTACTCCTTGGCTTCACAGGTGTTGCAATTATAAGTGCAAGCGGATTTACAGGTGGTATTTCAGCTGTTGGTATTATCCTGGCTCTTGGCTCTGCAGTAGGCTGGGGATTGGGCACGGTTTATGTTAAAAAAACAGGTGATCGTGTTGATTCGATCTGGATGGTTACCGTACAGCTTATTATGGGTGGGCTCTTCTTATTAAGTGTAGGCTCCAAATTTGAGAGCTGGTCAAATATCCAATGGGAAATGCCATTTATAGCAAACTTATTATTCATCTCTACCTTTGTCATTGCCTTTGGCTGGCTGGCATTCTTTACACTCGTCGGTTCAGGCGAAGCGAGCAAAGTCGGATCATTCACTTTCCTGATCCCGCTGATCGCCATCCTTTGCAGTTCTTTCTTGTTACATGAAAATATTACCTTGAATTTAGTAGTCGGTCTTTTATTTATCGTTATCAGTATATTGTTTGTAAACATGAAGCTCAAATCCAAGACGGTACCCGACTCGAGTGTTTAAAGGTAAAGACATGTAAAAATACACAATCAGTTTAAAAGAGATGATCTCTGGATTTAACAGAGTTCATCTTTTTTTTTGGATTTTTATAATATTCCTTGTCGTCTTGGCTTTTGACTTTGTCGATATCTACTCAGAATTTGTAGATATTTCTCGGGAAATAGCTAATTTGTGAAAATCGTGAATTCTGAATGGTATTTTTTGATACACAAGGTCTCTAGCAAAATCGATCGCAATCTCATGTTATATCGCCCTGCGATATGAAACCTTTCTGCACCTTATTTTCCGAATATGGAGAAAAGCTTACCCCATTTCCCATTACGTTTTTGTATCGCTTCTTCTAAACGTTTATTAAAATCACTTTGTGAACTCCATTCTCTTTTCTGTTCGTCCCGCATGTTTTGTATTTCTTTTTGTAAGAGTTCACTTTTTTGTTTTTCTTGCTGCAGCAATGTTTCGTAATGGTGTTTTTGTTGTTCAGTTAATTTTTCAATTTTAGCATTAGTCTTTTGCGCTGAATTTCCAATACTAGAACTTATAACATGATGATCTTGCTGGAGTCGGGAAACAGTTGTCTTAAGCTGGGATATATCGTGTGTCAGTTGGACGTTCATTTCTCGTGTGGCTGCGAGTTCCTTGAATAAAATCATTAAGACTTCTTTTAGTTGATTGGGGTCATGGGGTAACTCTTCATATGTATCGGATACAGCAATCTCTGTTTCATTGGATTCTTTTAATCTCTCTTGTTGCAGATCTACAAGATCTTTAGCTGTATCGTCCAGGGAGTTGGCCGTATCGCGAAGCGCTATAAGCGCTTCGATGTCAGATTTTACAAAGATACGCCGATCGCCATCTTTCAAAAACTCATACCCATTCCGCTCTAAGACTTGTCCGTACTTTCGAACAGTGGGGGTTGCTATCCCCACTGCTTCCGCGACTTCCTTGGAGGAGAAAGCTCGTTCATTCGGTTGTATATCACGTCGCATATCGGGCCTCCTTTTCTATTTAATAGTTTATTATGCAGGTTACATTCGCAAGTTATATCGCCCAGCGATACAAAAAACTTAAGCATTTTTATTAAGATGAGATATACCTATCTAAGTATATCATTTCGTTAAATATGAAGATTTTTTGACAAACTTGCATATCGCCCAGCGATACAAGATACATAAAAGAGCCACTTGTCCACTCCTCTGCAGAAAAACCCCATCACCCTTAACTCGCCTAAGTATAAACAATTTATGTTAAAATAAATGCTGCTTCATACTCAAGGTGGAGAGCCCTTTCTACCTTCAAATTTACAAATCAGGGCAACTTAGGAGTGTATTAAACTATGAACAAAAAAGATATCGCACAGCTGCGAAAACAATTTAAAAAAGAAAATGCTTCACTTAACATCTCCACCATCTTTAATGTGTATATAACGAAAGAATCGAGTGACATTTATCATCACCAGAGCCAGCCTTTTGAAATGCTAGATTCTGAACAACAAGAGCTGTTTCTGAATAATTTTAAAAAATTACTTGCCGGCAACCTGGATGAGAAGCTCTTTGAATTAAAGTTTCAACGTAATGCTGAGAACAGCAGCCAGCTCATCCTCCATCAAGGTTTGCTCAGCAGTGATACCGAGGACTGGAAAGAGCGAATGCTCCAAATGGTAGGCAAAATGCTGCAGGATCGGCTATACGAGATGGATATCGTGATTACCTTCATTAAAGGAGAATACTTCAAACCGACTAAACGCCGTGGTGCTGATTCTGAGGAAAATGGACACGATACCGTTTACTCTCATCCCTTTATTCTTTGCAGTATTAACAATACGCAAGATCCTAAAAAGGAACTGCTGTTTGACTATGTGGAAAAAGAGTTCAAATACAACTTTGTGCTTGATCCCATCATCAACCTGAATGCACCAATTGCAGGATTCCTGTTTCCTTGTTTCACTGATAATGCGGCCGATGTGAACCACATCCTGTATTCGGCAGGGAAAATCCATGAGCCTGATTATTCATTCATAGAGCAAGTGTTAAACGCTGAAGAAATGATGACAGCTAGGGATGATAAAGCCGTTTTTGAAGAAATTATTAAAAACGTAACCAGTGATCAATTAAATACATCCACTCTCTCCAATGTGTATGAAGAAATTCACCGTATGATTGAAGAAAATGAAGAGGAAGAACAACCAAAATTGGACACCAAGGACGTGGAACGTGTGCTCAAGATGAGCGGCCTTGAAGACATCAACACGGAAAGGGTAGAATTAGCCTTCAAAAATGTAATAGATGATGACAAGTACGAGATTAAAGCAACCAGCGTCGTTCCGAAGTATAATTCAAAATCCATTAAAATTAACACCAAAGTCGCCAACATCTCCATCAGCCCTCAGGATCTGCGATACGTCAAACAAGTTCATCTCAGCGGCAAACGCTACCTCATGATTGAAGTGGAAGAAGACACCGTTATCGAAGGCTTTACGATGATTCCAGAGGCTTTTGCGGAGAAAGTGGAGAATTAATCGATCAAAACGAACAGTAAAAGATAGAAAAAGCTTCTCACAAGTTTTTAACTTATGAGAAGCTTTTTTATAGATTTTTTTTCGATATTGCCTTCCATACCCCAAGGGTTCACCCCTAAATGCCGTATATTTACTATTTTCTAAAGCGTGACAGATAGCTATAATAGATGAGTGGGATATCCCACACCTTTACAAATAAAAAAGCTAGTAGGCTGAAATATAAATGAAAGAGGTAATTATGTGAATACAACATCATCATCGATAGCATCCACAAAAACAAGAGCATTAGTCATCAATGCCCTTTTCATCGGATTGACTTTTGTGGCAACGTACATTAACTTCAAACTTCCGATCATGGGTAACGGAGGATTAATTCATCTAGGTAACGTTCCTCTATTTGTAGCGGCATTTGTTTTCGGCAGAAAAACAGGAGCCATTGCAGGCGCAGTCGGAATGGGTTTATTTGATCTCCTCTCCCCGTGGACGGTGTGGGCACCGTTTACCTTCGTTATCGTAGGAGCAATGGGATATGCAGCCGGACTCATCTCCGAAAAAGTACCCGGCAACAAAGTGCTGGTCAACACCCTGGCCGTAGCCGCCGCCCTTATCATTAAAATCATCGGCTACTACTTTGCAGAAGTAATCCTTTATCATAACTGGGTTCAGCCTTTTGGGTCTATTCCGGGGAATTTTTTGCAGGTTGTTGTAGCTGGTATTATTGTCGTGCCGCTTGTAGCACGCATAAAGAAAAGAATTATATAGATTGAATATCCCGGAAGCTTTCTGGGAAAAAGCAACGAATGAATGAAAAAGCTTCTCACCCCTTTTCAAAAGGATGAGAAGCTTTTTTATAGTCCTGTTTAATCGATTGGCAGAGGGGCATTTGGTGCTACAAGACTTTGTTCCCTGAGCTCCTGCCAGAAAGCAGAAGGAATTTTTTCCTTGGCGGCTGCTATATCCTCTTTCACATGTTCCGTCCGGGTAGAGCCGGGAATGACAGCAGCTACTGCAGGATGGGCCATTGAAAATTGAAGAGCTGCACTTTTAATGCTAATCTGATGCTTTTCAGCAATCTGCTTCATCCGCTTCGCTTTCGAAGCAATGTCATCAGGAATCTTTCCATAATCGAAATGATCTCCTCCAACCAATACGCCGGAATTGAATGGAGCTCCGACCACAATCTTTACATTTTTCTCTGCCGCCTTTGGCATTAATTTAAGCAAGGCGTGCTCATGGTTTAAAAGCGTATAATGGGTCGCTTGCAGGCAGATATCTGGGCGTGTTTCTTCCAGTTCAATGGCGAGTTCGATCGGTTCGGTACGGTTGACACCAAGCCCCCACGCTTTGATTACACCTTCTTCACGCAGGCGGGACAGCACGCGAAACGCCCCTTTTCTCGCAATATCAAACTGTGTTGCCCACTTGTCTCCGTGAAAATCAGGCGACACATCATGCACGTACACAAAGTCCAGACGATCCGTTTTTAAACGCTCAAGACTTTGCTCAATGGATCGAAGCGTCGCATCTTCACTGTAGTCCGTAGTAATCTTATTTTTACGGCCGTACTCAAACATCCCTTCCTTTTTCTCTGTCTCCTCTTCAACGACCCTGCCTACCTTCGTTGATAATAAATAGTCATCACGATTGTGTTGGGACAATACTTCTCCGAGCCGCAATTCGGCCAATCCCGCACCGTAAAATGGGGCTGTATCAAAATACCGAATCCCCAGATCCCAAGCGGTCTCAATCGTTTCCCTTGCTTCCTCCTCCGGCACTTCCCTGAACATATTTCCAAGCGGGGCCGTACCCAGCCCCAACTTTCCTTTAATCAAGCTCATAGTCATTGCCTCCTATTAGAAGATTAGTGATTTTATAAGGCTGTTTTCGCAACCTTTGTTGCTCTTGAGGGTAGTTGTTTTCCGTTCCAGGCTGCTCGCTTTCCGCGGGGCGTGCGTTGAACCCACCAGCGCAAGCGCCTCCTTGGTTTCACCTGTCACGCTCGTCCCGCTGGAGTCTCGCCCCTTGCACTCCAATCAACTTGTCGATGAAGTTTCTTTACAAAAATGTTCCCAAAGCAAGAATCTTTTAGAAAAGAGCCTATTATAAAAAGTAAAGGGCAATACTCCAGCGTAAAAAAAGCTACTTTAATTTGATTCCTTATCTGTTTGGACTTTAAACACTCTCACACAAAAAAGCCGCCTAATCAATTGGCGGCTTATCATAATGACCCGTTCATCCTAATGATCGTTCATTTACAATATTTCTATATACCCTTCTGTACCATGCACCCGAATTCGCTGTCCGTCTCTTATTAGTCCGGTGGCATTTTCCACCCCGACAACTGCTGGTAAGCCATATTCACGTGCGATAACTGCTCCATGGGTCATCAGTCCACCAACTTCGGTAACTAGACCTTTTATGGATACAAATAATGGTGTCCAGCTAGGGTCAGTATAGGAGGTGACTAATATATCTCCATCTTCCAGATCAGCATCTTCCATGTTTAAGATGACACGTGCTCTGCCCTCTATAACTCCGGAAGAAACAGGCAGGCCTGCAATCGCTTCGGCTGGGAGATTTTCTCGTTTGTACTCACCTGCAATGATTTCACCATCAGACGTGATCACACGTGGGGGAGTTAGTTTTTCATATAATTTGTACTCGTCTTTTCGTTTGCTGATGATCTGTTCATCCAGCTTATTTGTGCGTACGACTTCGCGAAGTTCTTCAAACGTGAGATAGTATATATCTTCTTTTTCATGAATCACATTGGCTTGAACGAGTTGTTCGGCTTCTTTCAGTAATGCCTGCTTATATACGAAGTAGCGATTGATCATGCCGTATTTTGGATATTCACGATAACCAATGAAATTCCGGATGATGCGAATCATTCGTTTTGTCTCTTTGGCTTTTTGTTTACCATCCGGCAATTGCATCAACCGATCCAATAACTCTTGTTCCTTTTTTAAAGCTTCCTGCCGCCCTTGCTCAAATCTTTGATGACTGGCATTCGGTTCAAAGTTTTTGATGTTACTGAGAATCAAGGGGATAAGTGTTGTTGGTTTCTCGCTCCAACGGCTTCTCGTAATATCGATCTCTCCGGCACATCTCATTCCGTATTTGTTGAGATAATGATGGATGGCGTCCCGGGTTTGTTGTCCTCCTTCAAATTGGACGAGTTCATCCAAAAAATGATCATCCTTTACCTGTTGCAGATACTCAATGACTTCTGGATAAGGACGAATCACATCGGCGACATCCATTAATGCCAAACCCATTTCCGAAGTAATATTGTTTGGTACAGATTGAGATAGCGTGTCGGCTGCGTTCTTTTCACCTAACCACTTGTTCATGTTTTCATTGATCCATGCTGAAGCATCGAAAGCAGCCATAAATACAGCTGAACTTTGTGGATTAAATAAGATCTTCCTTAGTTCCTGGATATCTTCCAAAATAAAATCCATTAAATCCGATCCTGATGTGGTTTTAATGTTGTGTTTTAATTCTTCAATCGATGCTTCGTTTTTCTTGATTAACTCCGTAACGATGGTCGGATCGTTTTCGTTTGGTGCTGGAACATCCGCAGGTTGACCATGTTTTCTTTGCCCTTGTGCATTTTCGTCATCTGGTACCGATTTTATAAAATGTTCTCGCTCAATGACGGTCATTAGTGCGTCCTTCATCAACGGATCGTGCTGGCCCATGGCCTGTAGTAGACCTTTCCGACTGCCAGGTGAAGCCAAGCGTTTTGTCGCATCAACAAATAATCTTCCTCCAGCTCTTCGCATCGGGGCTGGAGTGACTAACAGGAAAAACGACAGTCCAAATGGTTTGATGGCATCGGTCATCATTTGCTGGTGGCCGACAGAGATATAGACGTGATTTTCATGATCATCCGCTTCTGGGATAGGGTATAGCGTCGTAATCGGCCGGCTTTGAACGATGTAGAATGTATCATCAGCCAAACACCATTCGATATCTTGCGGGCTGCCAAAATAAGCTTCAATCTGTCTTCCCATGCGTTCCAGCTGCAGGATTTGCAGTTCAGTAAGTGTTTGAGTCTTTTGCTGATCAGGATCGATCGGCTGAGTCTCAGTTCCGCCTTCTTTTCGTCCATAGATGGCCAATTTTTTGGCTGCTATCCTCTTATCGACGATTTCTCCTTCCTGTACTTTATAACAATCGGCAGAGACCAAGCCGGAGACCAGTGCTTCTCCAAGCCCAAAACTGGCATCGATGGAAAGCAGCTTTCGGTTAGAGGTCATCGGATCAGCGGTAAATAGAACCCCGGACACCTGAGGGAAAACCATCCTTTGAACGATAACGGAAAGATAAACCTGTCTGTGGTCAAATCCATTCTGCATACGGTAGATTACCGCCCGATCTGTAAATAGAGAAGCCCAGCATTTGCTGATATGCTGCAGGATTGCTTCTTTTCCGATGATATTCAAATAGGTGTCCTGCTGGCCAGCAAAAGAGGCATATGGCAGATCTTCAGCGGTCGCACTGGAACGCACGGCATAAGCATGTTCATCGCCAAACCGGGAGAGGTAATCAGCAACGGCGTTCACAACATCGGAAGGAATTTCTGCTTCCATAATGATTTGTCGAATCTTTTTGCTGATTTCACCAATTTGACCTCGATCCTCTGCTTTTAGCTTTGTCAGCTCATCCAACAAAGATTGAAACGTTTTGTTTTGTTCGATGGCTTTTTGATATCCCACTGTTGTAACACAAAATCCTTCAGGTACTTGTATTCCTTGAATTTTTGATAATTCCCCTAAATTTAACCCTTTTCCGCCAACGAGCAAAAGCTGTGTTTTTTCCATTTCCTGAAAATCGAGAACCAAAGGACGCATACTATATCTCCCCTAACCATTGGATTTGGTTTCTTGGATATCCTTATCCCCCTTAAAGCATGGAATTAAAATTCAATTGTATTTTATCAACAGCAAATAAGTATAAACAGCCTATTTTTACCATTTTTTATATGCTATAATTAACTTAGGGAGAGTTAGCCCGAAAAAACCTTTTCAAGATTAAGACATTGAAATTTTATAAAACCGATTTAAAAAAGGATTCCCGCCTTACTGGGAGTTATTTAAATTCGTTTATACCACTATAAAAGGTGAGATACGCAAAAAAGAGATGATGAGCACTTGCTCACCATCTCTTTTCCATATTACTCTTGATTTAAAAGGACCCCACCCGCAATGCCCGGGATGGTCATCTCAAACGGATTCAAAATTAAATCCAATTCTTCTTCTGTTAGGACATCATACAGCAGGCAAAGCTCTCGTACGGATTTGCCGGTTGTGATTGCTTCGCGTGCAATTCGTGCACAAACTTCGTATCCTAAGTGCGGATTGACGGCGGTAATGATGCCTACGCTTCGTTCCACATATTCTTTCATGCGGTCTTCGTTCGCCTCAATACCGGACAGGCAATAATCCGTAAAGCTTCGGAAGGCATTGTTCATGATGCTGATCGATTGAAGCAAGTTAAAGACGAGCACAGGCTCCATAACATTCAGCTCCAGCTGACCCGCTTCCGATGCAGAACATATCGTCAGGTCGTTCCCGATGACCTGAAACGCGACTTGGTTAATAAGCTCCGGCATGACCGGGTTTACTTTTCCAGGCATGATAGATGATCCCGGCTGGCGCGATGGCAAGCTGATTTCACCTAGTCCCGCACGAGGCCCTGAAGCCATCAAGCGCAAGTCATTCGCGATCTTGGACATGTTCATCATACATACTTTCAACGCCGCGGAAACTTCTGTGTAAGCATCTGTGTTCTGCGTCGCATCGACAAGATGCTCCGCTCCGACAAGCGGCAAGCCGCTGATGTCTGCGAGGTGCTTAACCACATTTTCAATATACTGTGGATCGGCATTTAAGCCTGTCCCGACCGCAGTCGCTCCCATGTTCACTTCGTAAAGATGCTCGCGCGTCTGCTTAATACGCTTAATGTCGCGTTCCAATACACGGCTGTATGCTTCAAACTCTTGGCCAAGGCGAATCGGTACCGCATCTTGAAGATGGGTGCGCCCCATCTTAATCACGTGGTCAAACTGTACAGCTTTCTTTCTGAAAACATCTAGCATATAAGCCATCGTATCGAGCAGCTTCTCCAGCAATGTAAGCGTCGAAATATGAATCGCTGTCGGAAACACGTCGTTCGTCGATTGTGACATGTTCACATGCGTGTTCGGGCTTAATTTTAAGTAGTCGCCTTTATTATGGCCAAGCAGTTCCAGTGCACGGTTGGCGATGACTTCATTGGCGTTCATGTTCATGGAAGTCCCGGCTCCGCCCTGAATCGGATCAACGATAAAGTACTCGTGCCATTGCCCTGCCAAAATCTCATCAGCCGCTTGAACGATCGGCTCACCCAGTCCTTTATATAAACGGTGAACATCCATATTGGCCAAGGCCGCAGCCTTCTTCACCATAGCTAATGCATGAATCATTTCCTTATGAATTCTGTATCCCGTGATTTGAAAATTTTCTACAGCGCGTGACGTTTGAATTCCGTAATAAACGTCTGCAGGAAGTACCTTTTCACCTAGAAAGTCTTTTTCCCTGCGATATGCGGTCTCACTTGTTATCATTTCCCCTGCTCCCTTTTGTGTTTTAGAATGTGATATCATCTGCAATTGGGGTTTCCATCCATTCCTTTACCTTGCGTGGATCCTGCGTCTTACCCAAAACCCCCATAAACTTAGGTACGATGGCTTCTGTATTCATGTTTCTGGAACGTATAACGTTTTGATTTACTTTCCGCCCTACTTCATATATTTCAATATCCTCCCCTTCTTCCAAACATTGTGTCGTAATGACCACGGGGATTCCACACTCAATTAATTCGTCCAATTTCTCCAATATATTTCTACCCTGAAACGGAATGCCACCGCTTCCATAACTTTCGATCACAATTCCCTGACACTGGGTTTTCAGGTAATCAAAGAATTCCGGCTTCATCCCAGGATATAATTTTACCAGAGAAACATCGGTACAAAGTGAAGTATCGAGCTTAATTTTCTTATTCTGTGAGTAATGAATAGGCTTGGTGTACTCAATATGATCTTTATAAATCGAAGCAATATAAGGATAATTGATACTTTCAAACGAATCATAGCTCTTCGTCCTCAGCTTGATGGCCCTTGTTCCTTGAATGACTCTCCCATCAAAAACGACATATACGCCTCCGATCTCTTCACAAGCAAAGCGAACCGCGTCCGCGATATTTCGTTTCGCATCGGTTTTCTTAAAAGAAATTGGGATTTGGGAACCTGTAACCACCACTGGCTTTTCGAGATCCTGCAGCATATAGGAGAGAGCCGCTGAAGTATAAGCCATGGTGTCTGTTCCATGCGTAATCACAAAACCGTCGTACTCCTCGTAATGCTCATAAACCGCTTTTGCCATTTCAACCCAATATTCCGGCTGCATATTGGTACTATCAATATTAAGCAAAGCCTTACTATCAATCTGGCAGAGTAAATTGAATCCCGGCACATGACGTAAAATCTCGTCGGCTGTCATCTCAGGAACCAGCCCATTTTCCCCTTCCAGCGAGGCAATTGTCCCACCGGTAGTAAGCAGAATCAACTTCTTCAATATAACCCCTCCTTAAAGCCATTTCTATAAAAATTAAACGAGCGTTTAATTTATTCATTAATATGCGTTACGCGTACTACATACGCAATTTTAGTAATGATCGAGAGGGAAATCAAGCTTATATTATTCAATACGCGTACACCTTATTTTTATCTGTGATATAATAAACGAAATCAAAGGGGAGTTAAAAGATGATTTTAACTAGATTAACAACTTTAAGGAAGGACAAAAGGTGGTCACTGCAGTATACGGCGGATCGGCTCGGAATTGCTAAAAGTACATATGCAGGCTATGAATCGGGGCACCGCCGCCCTTCATTGGAAGCCATTGCACAAATCGCTGATTTATTTGACACCTCCACCGATTACATTCTGGGCAGAGTCGATCACCAAACTCCTCAGCTGGTTGAGGATACGTCCCCATGCATGGAATTAACGGATCTGTCTTCTTTAAATCTGTCTGTCGACGGCATCTCCCTTTCTAAAGAAGAAATGCAGCAATTTATTGCGTTTATCAGAGCCAAGCGGCAATTGGAAGGTACATAAAAAAAAGAAGCAACTCAACTCATGAGAAGCTTCTTTTTGATTGAATTAAAGTCTGATCTTAACTTCCGTACCATCCTGCGCTTTAACATCAACCAAGATCAATCCAGGGTAGTTTTTCAGTTCTTTTACGATGGACTTTAGCATCTCTTTATCAATGATTGGCATAGTAAAGCTCGATTTTTTTCTGTCCGAATAATCCTTCGTCCACTTCTGTAATTGCTGCTGAAAGAACGTTGAAGAGAAAATAGAAATTCCCATGCTTAGAAGTGCGTATGGAATAGGCATGGTGAACCGTACATCTTTTGTTTTCACCTTTAATTGCAACATAGGCGAACCACTACTCGATAATGACAGAAACGGTATCTCCGTTTGCTGACTTCACATTAACAATTTGGCCATCCAACTCGTTTTCAATCGCTTCGACAATCAGATTGATATCAATATCTTTTACATATTTCTCTGATTCAGGAATGCTCGATGCGATGCTGTGGCCCGCCAGTAACACGACCTTCACTAGTTTGATTGGCAGATTGGCTGTGACATTATCACCTTCAGCCGAATAAACACGGACTTTTAGCATTTTATCCAAATACTTATCCGCTTTCTCTACTCGACCGCTGCCTGTTTCTTCTTTTTCTTTTAAGACTTGAATCAGTTCTGCACCCTTATCCGCATCAATTTTACCTTCTTGCACCATCGTTAGCACTCTTGTAATTTCCTCTTTCATGATAACCCCTCCTTATTCATTTTTTTAAAAGTTTAATGGCTTCCTCCGGAGTGATCTCGCCATTTTCTAACATGGTGACAACCTTTTTCTCGTCGACTTCATTTTTCTTCTTCTGTTCATAACCAAGAGATGAAATGACGTCGGAAAGCTTACCGCGAACCGTCGGATACGATATCCCCAGTTCCTTTTCAACCTCTTTAATATTACCTCTACATGTTAAAAATACTTCCACAAAATGAAGCTGATCCTTTGATAATGAAGCCAGTTTAGATAGTTCAAACTCATTTTCTATGGTTGTGCTGCAATGGGTGCAGTGCAGTTTAGTAATTTTCAGCGTTTTACTACAGACAGGACAATCTGTGATTACTTGATAAGCCATTTTCACGATCCCTTCCTTAACTTTACATTTATTATACGAAGAATATTCTAATAAGTAAATAAAAAATGTTAATTTTTATCTTATATATTATTAAAATAATAAATAACATTATTAATAATATTGATTTTATAGTTCAAAGGAAAGAATGAATCAGCGTATATCAAAAGAAAAAAGCTTATCATAAGTACAATGAACTTATGATAAGCTTTCTGTTTACTATCTATTATTCCATGACCATCCGAATAGCTCTTTTCCATTTACTGATAACTCTAACACTTTAGTCTCCTTCAATATTTTTTGACTAATTGGACTATAAGCAGAAATTTTATCAAAGGAAATGAATATTTGTTTATCTGCACTTTTATATTTCAACAATATTTTCTCAATGGCTACATCGGATATTTGTTTTAATACCACAGAGTCGTGTATTAAAATAGGTAATTGAGTTAACTCCAATATGCTTAGATCATACACAACCATACTTTTATAAGACGTGCCAGTACCTGTATCATCTATAGTTTCAAAGGTATATTGATTCTTATCAAATGTAACAATGGGCGGCTTTTTACTACCTGAATATATGTAATCATTGATTTCTAACATTTTGGTATTAATTATATTTTGTAACTGATGCAATTGTTCAAGCTTTAAATTATCTCTCCGCTGTTTAACATCCTCTCTAGAAAATTTTAGTGTATTTGACATATTAAATGCATTATTTTCATTTTCAAGGATTTCAATCCTTTTTTGTAAATTTGAATATTTAACTAGTATCATTTTCGATAAATTAGGAACTTGAATAATTTCGTTGATTTGTGCTTCTAATTCATCTATTTCACTTTGTGCAATTGCGATTAATTTGCCTAGTTCTAATTTCTTTCGTTTTAATTCCAACTTTAATACTTTTCTAATTTCTATATGAAATTTCTCGATTTCTGACAATTTCCTTACCTTAGCATCAGGAAAAAAAGTTAATAAATCATCAAAATTTGTTTCTTTCAGATTTCCCGTTTCATTGATGTTTCCTTCAATGATTGCCAATTGTGAATGGAGCTTTCCACGATGTCTTTTTGTAATTGACAAATTTCTTTTCAATTGTAACAATTCCTCTGATTTTATAGAATCTATGTCTAAGAAGTAGCCATTTAATTCTTTTGATATTTGTTCCTTTTCATTATTAAGAGAAGTTAACTCTTTTAAGTTAGCTACATATTTTCTTTTACCTGTCGAAGATACATAATTATATTTTTGGGCATTTTTAAATGCTTTTAATTCGGACTCTTTTTCTTTTAATAAGATATCTAACTCAGAAATGACACTATATAAACCAAAAAGCTTTAATAATGCATTAGTTGGCTCCCCCATTTTTTCATTAGGAACAATATTCAACGGTCGTTTTTCATCTAAATTGTCTTTTCCATATATTCTTGAAAAGCGACCAACAATATTGCGAAAGCTTATATCATTAAGAGAAATTTGATACATGTCTTTTAATAATTCACAGTAATTATCAAGGGAAATATTAGACAATATATTATAGTTCTTATCACATTTATTAACACTTTCAAGATCATTTGTAGTCCTTGAAAAAAAATATTTCTCTTCATTAAAAATAAAACAAAACTTTATTTCATGATTTCCTATATTTCTCTGTATATCTGATGACTTCATAACATAGTCCTTACCACCAAATACAAAGTCAATAATCATTAAAAAGGTAGATTTCCCTATAGAGTTACTTCCAAAGTCATCACCCAGCACTGTATTTAGTCCTGCATGAAACTCTACTCTGGTTTGCATAAATCTGTCGCATATAATTTCATACAGCATTGATAATTCTCCTTAAGTTATAATCATAATCAATTTTTCCAAGAGTATATAAGCATTCTAATGTTTCTATGAATTCAGCTGTGCTCTCAAATTCATTTACTACATTTAAATATAGTTGATAAATAGTTATGTGTTTTTTCTCTTTTATCTCAAATAGAATTATTGGAAATTTACTTATTACACTTTCTTTATAAGAAAATAATTTATTCGGTAATTTCATTGAATACCTCACAGTTTTGCACAAAATATGACACTACAACTTCACAGGCTTCATAAGATGAGCTGCTTACCCGAGAGTGCAACCAGTTAACCAAGGAGGAAAAAATATCACTTTTAACCGATATTTCTTTCTCACATTTTAGAAAGGTTGTCCTTATTTCGGATGCAATTATATTAAAATTAAGCTGTCCAGAATCTTCCAGATTCCGGAATGTTTCTTTAATAAAATTAAAATAAATACAAACATACGATTCAATCTTAGTTTTTAAAATTGGATACGTATCTTCGATTTTTTCTGATATCTTTAATGCTTTGTTTTCTAATTCCATTCTCTTTAGTGTTTTCATGTTAGCAGTGGAAAGAGCATTGATTACTAAAATAATTTCATCCTCTATATCTTGATGAGAAGCTGATACTCGTGCATTTGCAAGGTTTAATAGTTTCTTTTTTAACCCTACTAATCTTAAGTATTCATTTTTTGTTTTGTTATCGTCGTATAAACCATGACAATCCTTACATAATGCAATTTTATTTTTGAAGTCCTCACAATTTGTGCCTAAACGTTCTAATCCATCTAGTTCTATTATTTCAGCCTGTAGGGGACTATTCGGATATATATGAGCTATTTGATAGAGTTTACTTTTGCTATTTCCTTTGGCTACTAATAAATTTTTTCCACACAAAGGACAAAGTCCACCTACCTCTAATAAATAGGCATGATCCATGTTTTTAGTTATTGGTATTCGATCAATCAAATATGGATCTACTTTTTTTGCTTCACCCAAGTTTACGCCTCCTTATCTAAGGTAAATAGACAGCTAAACACAGAAAACTTATTTCCACCAACCTATATTTACCATAATACTACAATTCTCCCTATTTTATTTATAATAATTAGATAAAATACTGTGTAGAATAAATGGCCTTTCAATGTAATATTCAAACTGGAGTATCATATTATTAGTAGATAACTTTATTAAATAATATACTTCTAAACATTTTAGACCGGTTTAATTAAGAAAATAAAATATTAATAGTTGTATATTGCAGTATCGGAACAGTTGAGGTGCATTTCACAACTACTGCAAGCAAGGAGCTATTTTAATTTTGTAGAATTTTATTTATTTATTATCTGTAAAAAAAGAAGCATGTTATAAGCTTAGTGGACTTATAAAACGCTTCAAAATAGAACCTTCAGGTAAACGTGAAAACACACCTGAATTTCTTAACTCCTTATATCATAACTGGTGGGCGGTTTATTAAAAATCAATCCGTTCTAAAACTTCTTCTACGATCACAGTTTCTGTTATTTGGGTCATAGATGTTTAAAATGCAGTAAACGATCTACAAAAAATGTATATATCCACATAACCTTAGAAATAAAAAAGAAGCCACTCAAGAGTGCGGTGAACTCATGAGAAGCGCCTCATTATAATGCTGGTATATCAAGGCTTCAGGGCGTTACATCATACCGCCCATGTCAGGCATGCTTGCGCCACCAGCATTTTCTTAAAATTGCAGCAAGAATGGATGAACAACCCTTGTAAAAACATAAAGTAACTGGACTTGAGGTCTACTTATTAAAATTATCTACTTGCGTTTTTGTATTCCCTGTATGCTATCGCCACGTTTACCCAAATGCCTGAGAGTATATAAGGAATAGTTAATAATTTTATAAACAAGTCAATTAAACTTTCTATTTCTAAACCATCCTTTTTAATATCTACTAATACCTCTTTACTAAAGATGTCTTTTAATAGGTCGGGTGTAAAGTAAAAAACAAATGTTACACTTAATATACTTAAAAATAATGCATTAACAATTTGTACTGCAACTTTAATTTTTTCAATATCAAAAACGAAAGCAACAAAAACCCAAGTCAATATAAAGAAAAAAACATAAATTAAAAAAAAGTACAAGTCATTATTTATAAGCATAGGTATAAACACACCGATTACCATAAACGGTAATAAAGCAAGTATAACTGGTGCAGAGATTAACCAAATTACTTGGCGAAATACGGTATTTGCTTCTATAATTGAACTTCTAATTAATCTGGCATAGAACAAAGTCAAAAAGAGATACACTAATATTGATGATTGAGCAGGGGCGAAACGATTTAATATTACTCCTAAAACTGATAATATAAAAATTAATAATAAAAAGATTTTATTATTATCTAATAAGATAATAAATTTCTCTTTCACTTATCTCCCTCCTTGACATTTTATATTAAATTTAGAACTGCAAATGCACTACCAAATACTTATGTTGAAGGAATGTTATTTATATTAAATTCCCTCTCAACAATGGCTGCATATGCTAATGGGCGACGTTCAATTTCGTTTTTTTCTCACTGCTAAGTGCCGAACCAACTGCACCCAATAAACTGACTGTTGCACTTGTAGTGTCTAGATTACTATCTTCAGCAATTCCTTTCGTAAAATCAATGGCCGAAGAAGCTATTGAACAAATTGTAGAAAAATTTATCATGTTCCATTTAAAAGATTTCATTTCACCTGAAATATATCTTATTTCATCCTCAGAACTCTCAGCAAAATACTTTATTTTTTCCTCAATTTGAAATTCTGGAACAAGTTCAAGATGAAGAATAAACTCTTCTATATATCTGCGAAATCTTCTTAGCTTATCATAATGTTTTTCTTTAAATCGAAAAATATCATAAGGATCGTCAACAATAGCAGGAACAGGTAATACCTTTTCAATTATTCTTGCACGAAGTTTTTCTTTTAGTAAATCACGTGTGTGCTCTTTCTCTGTTTTAGGAAGAAAATAAGATAATTCATTATAACTATCTGTGATAGGTGTATATTCTGTAAGTGTTCCAAGTACTGTTGCAACCTAAAAGCATTTAATAATTTTTGATATTTGTTTTTGTAGTAATTTTAAATCGACTGTCATCCAAAAAGTCTTGATACGCAAATTTTAACAACACAAAAAACCACTCCCTTATTTTAGAGGAAGTGGTTATTGCTTTCCATATAAGTTATTTCCATTACTACTTCATAAGAAGTGCATGACATAGGTAGAATAGAGCGGAGAAATAGCCTTAGCTATTCCTCCGATGTTTGGCTTAAAAGCCTTACATCATGCCGCCCATTCATTTAATAAAATAATAAAAGAAAATAAATTTATAAAATCAATGATATTATAGGGTTTTCATCTTACACTTATAATAATTTAAAACAGAAGGAAAAAAAACTATGAGCATAATTATGAGCATTTTATGATGGATTGGGTAGGGTACTTTTCCTTACCCTTTTCCACAATAATCAGCTTTTAGACTTTATTTTTTACGTTTTATTATTTGTGCATATTATTGGAATAAACATGAAATAACACATCATTATAAGTAGCACGGTTTCGTCAGACTTTATTAATATCTTTGAAATAAAGTTTGATTAAATTAACTCTATAAACCTTGATAAAAAAGTAAATATCATAAATAGGACTGATAATTTTTGTTATCTTCCATAAATCTTTCAATACGGTATTTCAAGCTTTAATTGGCAGCTGTTGGTCTTACAATGATCTCGTTTACATCAACGTCCGCAGGTTGCTCAATCGCAAATAGGATCGTACGAGCAATACTGTCTGGTGAAATCGCAATCTTCCGATACTCTTTCATCACCTGACTAGCTTCTTCATCCGAAATACTATCAGCGAGTTCAGATTCGGTTACCCCCGGTGAGACGATGGTTACGCGGATATCATCTCCAACCTCCATACGAAGCCCTTCAGATATAGCCCGGACAGCGAATTTAGTGGCGCAATATACAGCCGCAGTAGGAGAAACGGTGTGTCCGCCAATTGAGGAGATATTAATGAATTGACCAAATCCTTGTTCTTTCATAATCGGAAGCCCTGCTGCAATGCCATGAAGAACGCCGCGAATATTCACGTCGATCATACGATCCCATTCGTCAACCTTTAGAGCTTCAAGTTTTGAGAGGGGCATCACACCTGCGTTATTCACAATCACATCAACTTGTCCAAATGTGTTTTTCACATAGTTGATGAGTTCTTCCATTTGATCCCTTTTGGTAACATCCAGTATCCTATAATCGGCTGAGCCACCTTCTGAACGAATTGCGGATGTAAGAGCCTCTAGTTTTTCCGTGCGTCTTGCACCTAATACAACACTGGCACCGCTTTGAGCAAGAAGACGTGCAGTAGCTTCACCGATACCGCTGCTTGCCCCCGTAATTACTACTACTTTTCCTGCAATGTTAGACATGTTTTTTCCCCCTTAGATTTTTACACTTTTTCTCAAGAATACAAAAGCAACCTTTTCTTTGCATATACGAATTAACCTTTATGGCCTCCGGTTATTTCAAAGGCCAATTCGCATTTTTAGAATTTCGAGTTACTTTTTTTCTTCTCGATGGAGAATCATTCCTGCATGATAGAGAATTCCATTTCGAAAATCACCATCTGCAGTAAAACCAGTATCATCCACATAATCGATATGATTGCCTGTAATTGTGTAACTGCCTTGATAAGCACTTTTTCTGTTGCCTCGAGCCTCATCATAACGGCTGTTAGGCAGGAGTTCATGACGGATGTACCCGTCTTTCGTGACCCACATACCGATATATGAATGTTGTTCTTTGCTTGTTTGTTTCGCCATTTCGTTCCCCCCTTTTGCATAATTATCCCGTAATCGGGACTTTATAAGGTAGCCAATTCGCAGTAAATCATTGCCTAATCCTCTAAATTTTTATAAAATTGGGCTATCCAATATTAGAGAGGTCATACTTTTTCGCAAGTATTCTCAAATCAAAGAAAGGAGTCGTTATGATGGAAGAAAAAAGGATGGATAATAGAGTCATGGAGCAGCAAAAGGAATTAGCGGGACACATTGAACGATTTTGTTATGACGATGGGGTTCACTCTACTGCTATTTCTTCATTGCATTTCATTCGTGCTTCTCATAAATCAGAACCAATACATTCAATCCATGAGCCAGCCTTATGTATCGTCGCCCAAGGAACAAAACTAGTTATGCTGGCACAGGATGGCTATCAATATGATCCTGCTCATTATCTCGTTGTGTCTGTGAATCTGCCAATTTCAGGAGAAATAATCCAGGCGACCTCAGAGTCCCCGTATTTGTGTCTTCGATTAGATTTTGATCCGAAGCAAATCTTCGACATTATTAAGGAATCTAATCAAACAACAAGCAAAAAGGGAGATTCCCAACCAGGCTTGTTTGTAAGTAAAATGAATTCACTTCTGCTTGATGCCGTATTGAGACTTGTTCGTCTTTTAGATACGCCAGAGGATATTCCCTTACTCGCACCTTTAGTGATCCGTGAAATTCTTTACCGAATTCTACAAGATGAACAAGGTGATTCTGTAAAACAGATAGCAATGATCGGAAGTCATGCGCAGCGTATCGCCAAAGTGATTCATCTGATAAAGCAAGATTTTGCTAAGCCTTTACGCATTGAAGAACTAGCTTTGACCGCAAACATGAGTTCTTCATCACTGCATCATCATTTTAAACAAGTTACGAGATTAAGTCCTTTGCAATATCAAAAACAATTAAGGTTACAAGAGGCTCGTCGCCTCCTGCTTTCTGAGGTAGCAGACGCTGCAAATGCCGGATTCCAAGTTGGTTATGAGAGTCCTTCTCAATTCAGTCGTGAATATTCTCGAATGTTCGGTCTGCCCCCAATAAGCGATATAAAACGCCTTCGTGAATCTTAACTTCACTTGTCCCTTTCGATTGAAGCAGGTGTAGGAGAGATTCAGGAGAGTTTAGGACATACAGCATTAATATAACTATGATGTTTATGCTCATACACCATCAACAAAGAAGAAAAGGCCTCCCACCAGTTCATAAACCAATGAAAGACCTTCTCTATTAAATTTGTTTTTAGTTAAAAAAATGCTCATACTTTTACTCACTAGGAGCAAAAGTATGAGCATTTATCTTTTATTCACTTAAAAACCTCTATATATCAAGGTTTAATGGCGTTTACATCATGCCGCCCATTCCGCCCATGCCCATGCCGCCCATGTCAGGCATGCCTGCGCCGCCAGCGTTTTCTTCTGGTTTGTCAGCGATAACAGCTTCTGTCGTTAGGAACATAGCTGATACGGATGCTGCGTTTTGAAGTGCAGAACGAGTTACTTTCGTTGGGTCAACGATACCGGATTCGAACATGTTTACCCATTCGCCAGTAGCAGCGTTGAATCCGATTCCGATTTCTTCGTTTTTCAAGCGTTCAACAACTACAGATCCTTCAAGACCAGCGTTGTGTGCGATTTGGCGAACTGGCTCTTCCAATGCGCGAAGAACGATTTTCACACCAGTTGCTTCGTCACCGGAAGTTTCAACAGCTGTAAGTGCACGAACAACGTTCACTAATGCTGTACCACCACCGGATACGATTCCTTCTTCTACTGCTGCACGAGTAGAGTTTAGGGCATCTTCAATGCGAAGTTTGCGCTCTTTCAGCTCAGTTTCTGTAGCTGCACCAACTTTGATAACGGCTACTCCGCCTGCTAGTTTAGCCAAACGCTCTTGAAGTTTTTCTTTATCGAACTCAGAAGTAGTTTCTTCTAATTGAGAACGGATTTGTGTTACGCGGCCTGCAATTTTGTCAGACTCGCCAGCACCTTCAACGATTGTTGTGTTTTCTTTCGTTACAACAACTTTAGAAGCTGTTCCGAGTTGGCTGATGTTCGCAGACTTAAGGTCAAGTCCTAGCTCTTCAGTGATCACTTCACCGCCAGTAAGGATCGCGATGTCTTCAAGCATAGCTTTACGGCGGTCACCGAAGCCAGGAGCTTTAACAGCAACTGCGTTGAATGTTCCGCGAAGTTTGTTTACTACCAATGTAGCAAGAGCTTCACCTTCAACATCTTCAGCAACAAGCAATAATGGCTTGCCTTGTTGAACCACTTGCTCTAATACAGGAAGGATTTCCTGAATGTTTGTGATCTTTTTGTCTGTGATCAAGATGTAAGGATTCTCAAGAACCGCTTCCATTTTGTCAGAGTTGGTTACCATGTATGGAGATGCATATCCACGGTCGAACTGCATACCTTCAACCACTTCAAGCTCAGTAGTGAATCCTTTAGATTCTTCGATTGTGATAACGCCGTCGTTTCCAACGCGCTCCATAGCTTCAGCGATCAATTGGCCTACTTCATCGTCAGCTGCTGAGATGGCAGCAACTTGAGCGATAGACTCTTTGCCTTCGATCGGCTTGGAGATCTTTTGAAGTTCTTGAACGGCTACTGCTGTAGCTTTTTCGATTCCTTTGCGAAGAACCATTGGGTTAGCGCCGGAAGTTAC
Organism: Fictibacillus sp. WQ 8-8; assembly: GCF_024494405.1. NCBI lineage: Bacteria > Bacillati > Bacillota > Bacilli > Caryophanales > Fictibacillaceae > Fictibacillus > Fictibacillus sp. WQ 8-8. The sequence continues at coordinate 16,687 of NZ_JAMXKG010000016.1, read as the reverse complement.
GTTTTTCAATCCTTCACGGATCATGGCTTGAGCAAGAACAGTCGCTGTTGTAGTTCCGTCACCGGCAACATCGTTGGTTTTGCTTGCTACTTCGGCAACCAATTTAGCACCCATGTTTTCGAAAGCATCTTCAAGTTCGATTTCTTTCGCGATCGTTACACCATCATTCGTGATAAGAGGTGAACCGAATTTCTTTTCAAGAACGACGTTGCGTCCTTTTGGTCCAAGCGTTACTTTTACTGCGTTTGCAAGTGCATCTACACCGCGAAGCATTGCGCGACGAGCGTCTTCACTGAACTTAATGTCTTTAGCCATGTGTAAAACCCTCCCATAATTTTAAAGTTCGTAAATTTAAAAGCTATCGATGCAGCTTTCATAAAGCTGTCTATGTAGCTTATCTGTTAATGGTTAGAATTAGCCGATTACAGCTAAAACGTCTGTTTCACGAAGAATAAGGTACTCTTTACCTTGATACTTCACTTCTGTTCCTGCGTATTTTGAAAAGATGATAGAATCTCCCTCAGAGACTTCTAGCGCTACGCGTTCTCCTTGCTCAGTTACGCGGCCTGTACCTACTGCAACAACTTTGCCTTCTTGCGGCTTTTCCTTTGCAGAGTCTGGTAAAACGATTCCGCTTGCAGTCTTTTCTTCACCTTCTACAAGCTCAATCACAATACGATCACCTAGTGGCTTTAACAAGTGAAACACCCTCCTCAAAATAATAGAAAGTTTAAATTTATTAGCACTCTGATTTAACGAGTGCTAACTCCATTTCCTATAATAAATAATTTTTTTCCACTTTGCAAGTATAGACCTGATGGTTTTAAGAAAAATTTATGAAGGGGGTCCCATGCCATGTTTTCAAGCAATCTATGTTAGAATAGGGAGATACATGGGAATGCTGAAGACATGACCATACCGAACCTAACTAAAGGAGTAATATACATTGACGAAGCGTTACTTATGGATTGTACTCACTTATGTACTGATGCAGCTGTCAGGCTATGTCGGTTACCCCCTCTTGAACTCTCTTGGCATTCCAAGGGATCACTGGGCCGGACTTTGGGGAACCATCAGCTTTCTCGCTGCTCTCTTAATTGTTCTTCTTCTCCTCATTCCCGATATGAAAGACCCGTCTTTACGAGGAGGACGCGTATCCCGTTCATCCGCTGTCGGCTGGGCCATTCTCGGAATCTTCATGGCTTATGGGGCGCAGATTATTGCCGGACTTATTGAAATAAAACTGCTTGGCATTAAGCCAGGCTCTGAAAATACTCAAATGCTCGTTAAGATTGCGAAACTCACTCCTTACTTTATGGTTGTGACCTCCATTGCGGGTCCGATCCTGGAAGAGATCATTTTCCGAAAAATTATTTTCGGGAGCCTGTATAAACGGTTTAACTTTGTGATCGCAGCGCTTATCAGCTCACTGATTTTCGCAGCGGTACACTTTGATTTCACCCATCTGCTCGTTTATACAGCCATGGGATTTGTATTTGCATTCCTGTATGTACGGACAAAACGCTTGCTCGTTCCCATTGTCGCCCATGTCTCCATGAATACCCTCGTCATGCTCGTACAGGTGGTTTTTGCTGATAAGATCAATGACTTGCAGGATAAAGCGGAGAAAATGCAGATGATTATTGGGGGACTTTTCTAATGAGAACATCACCATTTTTTATGAGCGGTTTATATACTGTCATGGGCATCCTTTTCACCTGGCTCGCCATTCATTATTCCAATGAATACGGCGTCACCGGGATTTGGACCCTGATCACCATGCTTGTGGCGACCTTTGATTTTGCCAATGCGATCAAGTACTTCCGATTGCATCGCCACATTAAAAAGTATAAGAAATAAACAAAACCCGGCTGGACAGTGTGTCTGAGCCGGGTTTTTTGTGCGGTTCAGGGATCTTTGCGGCTGTTACTATTGGTTCGACACGAATTACTCACCGTTTTTCATGCTTTACTCACGGTTTGGCGTGATTTACTTCCAGTTCGACAAGCTTTACTCACGAAAACAGAGACTTTACTCACACAACACATCATTTTCAAAAAAATCCACAAAAATGTGGCCACCTTTGACTTTGCCAATGCGATCAAGTACTACAGGCTTGACCGCCACATCAAAAAATACATTAAATAGCAATAAAGGGGCTGTCCAAGAAGTCTGTAAGCTGTTGATTTCCGTTCCTGGGTGCTCGCTTTCCGCGGGGCGTGCGGTGAGCCTCTTGGCGCTAGCGCCTGCGGGAGTCTCACCTGTCACGCTAGTCCCGCAGGAGTCTCGCACCTTCCACTTCAATCAACTTTTCATTGAAGATTTTCAAGCCAAAAAGGAGCTGCTGAAGGTCAATTTTCGACTTTCAGGACAGCCCCTTTTTTATTTACTCTTTTTCAAATCGGCGGATGGAGAATGAAGAAATATCTTGTTCACTCTTTCCCGCTATGATTAATTCGCTTAAAACCTGGCCTACTGCAGAGCTGAATTTAAAACCATGTCCTGAAAAGCCTGAGGCAATGGCCACGTTAGAATGGTTCGGATGTAAATCGATGATGAATTTTTCATCTGGCGTCATAGTGTAAATACAGGTTTTACCGAATTTCAACGACCCGCCTTTTGGCATATAGCGGTTCAAAAAACCAGCAAGATCGGATTCATCTTCCTCTTGTTCACCAAAAAGAGCTAATGGCTCATCCGGATTGATTCGATCGCCTCCATCATGCCGCCCCGTCTTTAGCCCCGAACCGTTGATGCTTGGAAAGCCATAATAAAGACCTTGAGGTGTATCTACAGCAAAGGCTGGAAAGGATTGAGAGTTATAAAGTTCTTCATGGGCATCGAACCAGGCAAATGTTTTTCTCACCGGTTTAAGAGGAAGATTCAGCTTTAGCTTGGCAAGGAGTGGCCCAGACCACGCTCCTGCCGAAACTACCAGGGCATCTGAAGAAAATGTCTGTTCCTCCGTCCTAACAGTTACTTTCTTGCCGTGGATATACAGTTCTTTAACCTTCTGATTGGTTAGAACCTCTGCTCCATACTTTTCTGCAAGCTCTCGATAAGCTTCGATACATTCCTCGCATTTTAGCACTCCGGACGTTGGCTCATAGCATCCTATATAGTTTTCAGGCAATGTCATTCCCAGCCACCGCTCGTTCACTTCATGCGAAGACAACACTTCAAGAGGCAGAGAATAAGTCTTTGAACTGGAGATAATATTCTGAACGAATTCGGATTGATGATCCCCGGCATTCAAGACGCCTGTTTGAAGAAACAGCTCTTTGCCTGTCTCTTTCTCCAGGTCTCTCCACAACTCCCGTGCTTTCAGAACGAACGGAACATACTCTTCTCCCTCTGCGTACGCATACCTTATCATTCTTGTATCCCCGTGGTGGCTGCCTTTGTTGTGCGGTGGATCATATGAATCTAACAATAAGGTTCTTTTTCCGCTCTTCGATAAAAAAGATCCTGCCGCCATTCCCATAGAACCGGCTCCAATGACAATAACATCATAGTGCATGATTTATTACCTCCATCTATAAAAAAACACACCTCATTAATCGAGATGTGTCTTTTCCAATTCAAGATCAAGCATAGCCTCTTCTTCTGCTTTCAGCCGCTTTTTATAGGCATTGGCCGAAATTAAAATACTGATCTCATACAGAATGATGAGCGGAACGGTGATGGTCAAGTGTGAAATCAGCTCTGGAGGACTGATCAGACCTGCCACAACGATAATTCCAAAATAAGCGAATCTCCTGATCTTTCGTAAAAAATGAGGAGTAACAAGCCCAAGCCTTGTTAAGAACATGACAAGGACCGGAAACTGAAACAACAAACCAAACGGCAGTATTAAACTGAACAAAAATGAAAAATACTCGTTAATCCCATATTCCCCTTCGACATTCAGCGAATTCGCAATGTTCGACATGAAATGAACGACGAGCGGAAACAGAATGAAGTAGCCGAAGCTCAGTCCGGCTGCAAACAGCAGAAAGGAAATCGGAATGTAAGAGAGTGTTACTTTTCTTTCATTTTCAAAAAGACCGGGGCTGATAAAAGCCCATATTTGATAGAGCGCCACCGGCAGGGAAAGCAAAAGCGCAATAATAAAAGCAAAATCTATATATACCTTCAGAGGATCGGTAAGATTAAACGCGTTCATCTGGATGTCTTTTGCTACATTGTCACTTTGCAAATAAACAATGACGGGCTTGGCAAAAAAGAGACCCACAACCATAAAGAGAAAAAAGAAAACGGCCGTAATGACGATACGGTTTCTTAATTCACCCAAATGGTCGTAGACCGGCATGTTTTTATCTGTCATTTTGTTCATCCTAACTGCTACTTCTGTTCGTTTTGGAGAGACTCTTTTTCTTTCTTGTCGTTATCATGATCATCCATGAGTCCCTGTGTCGCATTTTTAAATTCTCTTAACGTTTTTCCTGCTGCCCGTCCAAGTTCCGGAAGCTTTTTCGGTCCAAATACGACTAATGCGGCCGCGGCGATAAACACTGCACTACCTGCTCCAATCATTCCAGACACCTCCTTTACTGCAAAATGGAAAATCTAAAAATCAACTGATGGGTAATGTTTCATAAAATAAATCAAAGACTGCAATTCCACTGCTAAATCAATATGATGCACCCTGATCTCGGCCGGCAGTGTCAGGCGCGCAGGTGTAAAGTTCAAGATGCCTTTGATCCCAGCCCGAACGAGCTGGTCGGCAATAAACTGGGCAGAGCCCACTGGAACGGTCAGGATGGCGACTTCTACATCACTTTCCTGAAGCTCCGCTACTATGTTGTCAATAGAATGGATCGGAACTCCAGCTACTTCTTTTCCTACCTTGGCCGGATCCACGTCAAAAGCGACCTGGATGACTGTATTATTGTTTTTTATAAAGTTATAGTGCAGGAAAGCGGTCCCTAAATTTCCAACGCCAATCAAAGCAACCTTTGTTACTTCATCCTGGTTAAGCGTTTTCCGGAAAAAAGATAATAAATAGTTTACGTTGTAGCCGTAACCCTTTTTCCCGAGAGCACCGAAGTAGGAAAAATCCCTTCTGATCGTTGCTGAGTCTACTTTTACTGCTTCGCTAAGCTCTGCAGAAGATACCCGCTGCTTTCCTGAAATGGAAAGGTTTTTCAGAAAACGGTAATAAAGCGGAAGCCTCTTGGCAGTTGCCTGCGGTATTTTTATCTGTTCCTGATTCATATTAGAGCCCTCCACTATCAGAAAGCTTATCTACAGTTTACCATATTTTTTAAGTGGTACGTTGAAAATCCCCGTTTTTTCCGCCGGTTTTGCTCTGCAAAAAGGTTGGTCCAATGATCATTCCCTTATCCACGGCCTTGCACATGTCATAAACGGTTAACGCTGCGGCACTCGCTGCAGTCAAAGCTTCCATTTCAACACCGGTATTGCCTTTTGTTTTCACGGCTGCTTCAATATGCAGCCTGTACTGTTCTTTATTTTCTTCTTCCCATTGAAACGTAATATCTACACCCGTCAGGGACAGAGGATGGCACATTGGAATCCAGTCGGATGTTTTTTTCGCTGCCATAATGCCTGCGACCTGCGCAACGGCAAGGACATCGCCTTTACGAAACGAGCCTTCTGATATTTTTGTGTAGATTTCCTTGTTAACAGCGATTGAGCTTCTGGCTGCAGCTGTACGGACCGTCGCATCCTTTTCGGAGATGTCTACCATTTTTGCTCTTCCTTGTTCGTTAAAATGCGTAAAAGATTCCATAACCTTCTCCTTCTTCCTAGAATATACACTATCTTTGAAATCTATGGCGGATGATTTGCACTTTAATTCTAACGAAATGTTGAACATTGATTAGTTGCTCCGCTTCGCTTATGTAAGCTACACTAAGAGTAGACAGAATTCAGCAATACAGGCTAATCGAGCAGCATCTCATATCGCATTCAGTCTGTGAACCTTGTTATTCGTCGATAGGAATTTGAGGTGACTATACATTGATTATTTTGCAAGTGAATGACTTAACAAAATCATTTGGGGCTGACCCTATTTTATCGAATATTAAGCTGGAAGTCCAAACCCGCGACAGAATCGCGCTTGTCGGAAGAAATGGAGCAGGCAAATCCACGCTTTTAAAAATCATTACCGGTGACATGTCCTACGATTCAGGACAGCTGATCATGCCAAAAGGCGTCCGAGCCGGTTATCTAGCCCAGGACACTGGCCTTGAGTCCGAACTGTCCATCTGGGATGAGATGATCAGCGTGTTCGAGCCGCTTCGGAAGATGGAAAAGCAGCTGCGCAGCATGGAGAGCCGAATGGGCGAACCTGCGCTGACCGCAGATGAAGCAGCCTACAATAAACTGCTAAAAGAGTATGATGAACTGCAGATTCAGTTCAGGGAAGCGGGCGGCTATCAATACGAATCGGACATCCGCACGGTACTTCACGGCTTTCAATTCAGCGGGTTTGACCCGTCAACTCCCGTGCAGACATTAAGCGGAGGGCAGAAAACACGCCTTGCGCTGGCTAAACTGCTCCTTACAAAGCCAGACCTTTTAATACTGGACGAGCCGACCAACCACCTGGACATTGAAACACTCTCATGGCTTGAGCAATATTTGCAGTCCTATCCCGGCGCGATCCTGCTCGTCTCGCATGACCGCTACTTCCTGGATAAAATCGTGACGACGGTCTATGAGATCTCCCGCCATCGCTCTTCCAAGTTTAAAGGCAACTACACGCAGTATCTGGAACAAAAAGCAGAACGCCTTGCACTGGATATGAAAGCCTATGAGAAGCAGCAGGATGAGATCGCCAAGCTTCAGGATTTTGTTCAAAAAAACCTCGTCCGGGCCTCTACCACTAAACGTGCACAGAGCCGCAGAAAGCAGCTTGAGAAAATGGAAGTCATGGACAAGCCGCTTGGTGATGAAAAGTCCGCTTCCTTCTTGTTCGATATAGAACGCCAAAGCGGCAATGACGTATTAAAGCTTGAACAGGTCGCTACCGGTTATGAGGACGGTGTGCCGCTCATCACTAACATTGACTATCATGTTTCCCGCCAGGACAGCGTCGCGCTAGTCGGGCCGAACGGCATCGGAAAGTCCACTCTTTTAAAGGCCATCTTAAAACAGCTGCCTTTATTGGAAGGAAACATCGCTTACGGCGCCAATGTGAAGATCGGCCATTATGAACAAGAGCAGGCGAACCTCAGCTCCAATAAAACATTGCTGAACGAACTCTGGGACGAGTATCCGGACAAAACGGAAAAAGAAATCCGAACCGTTCTAGGCAACTTTCTGTTCAGCGGGGATGACGTACTCAAGTATGTCAATGAGCTGAGCGGCGGCCAAAAAGCCCGGCTTGCTCTGGCTAAACTGATGATGCAAAAAGCCAACCTGCTGTTATTGGACGAACCGACAAACCATCTGGATCTCGACAGCAAAGAAGTTCTTGAACAGGCACTCATCAATTTTCCCGGTACTATAGTTTTCGTTTCTCATGACCGTTATTTCATCAATCGGATTGCCACCAAGGTCGCTGAGCTTTCACGGACGAAAATTACAAATTATCTCGGTGACTATGATTATTATATTGCGAAAAAAACCGAGACGCGAGAACGTGAAGAACTAAAAAACAAAAGTCTCCCTTCCTCCCCGCAAGCGGATGAACCCGCCTCAGCCGGAGCGTATAAACAGGACAAGGCGGCTAAACGCGAGGACCGAAAGCGGCAGAGGAGAATTGAAGAAATAGAGACCCTCTTGGAGAAGCTTGAAACCGAGCAGGCTGTTCATGAAGAAGCGTTATGTGATCCCGCCGTTTACCAGGATTATGAGAAAACGCAGGAACATAATGAAAAGATCGAACAGATCAAAGCAGAAACTGAGCATCTTATGGAAGAATGGGAACTGCTCCAGCTCGAAGAAGAATAATGATTCACAACAGCGGTGCCAGGCACCGTTGTTTTTATTTTGCGATAATTCACAGTATCCACAAGGTTATGCACAGCTTTTATAGATAATAACTCTTTCATCAACATAGTTATACACATTATCCACAGTTTCATAAAATGTTATCCACATTATTTTATGCACAGGCATAGAAAGCAGTTTTATTGCTTTTTTTTCATTTATTCACATTATCCTCTGTCTTGTGGATAACTTTGTCCACATCTCACTAAAGCACCAAAATGCCTCAACAAAAAAATCCCTTCTCACATGTAGAAGGGATTCTTACGTTATTGTGCCTCTAAATCGAGACCTGGTACACCATTGAGTGCCCAGTCTGCTCTTTTTCCTTTTTGATAGGCAATACTGCCGGCTGCTGCGATCATAGCAGCATTATCTGTGCATAAGTTGAGCGGAGGAATAATGAGCTCATAGGGAAGATCGCTGAACTTAGCTTCCAGCGCCGCTCTTAATCCTTTATTCGCTGCTACACCGCCTGCTAAGAGCACCTGTTTCACATGATGCTCACGCGCAGCACGTGCGGTTTTTTCTACAAGCACATCAATGACCGATGCCTGAAAGCTCGCCGCCAGATCTTCAGGCTTAATGATCTCTCCGCGCTGCGCCGCATTGTGGACGGTATTGATAACAGCTGACTTTAAGCCGCTGAAGCTAAAATCATAAGAGTCTGCTTCCAGCCAGGCACGGGGCAGGTTAAGGACGGGTTCTCCATCCTGCGCGAGCCGATCAATGTGCGGTCCTCCCGGATAGGGAAGGTTCAAGGTACGCGCTACTTTGTCATAGGCCTCTCCAGCTGCGTCATCTCTCGTCTCACCGATCACTTCAAACGAGCCATGCTCCTTCATCAGAACAAGCTCAGTATGGCCCCCGGAAACAACAAGAGCAAGCAGCGGGAACTCCATCTCAGTGATCAGCCGGTTGGCATAGATATGCCCGGCGATATGATGAACCGGTACGAGCGGAAGACCATGGGCAAATGCCAAGGCTTTCGCTGCATTCACACCGATCAAAAGCGCCCCCACGAGTCCTGGTCCCTCTGTAACGGCAACCGCCGTCACGTCTTCCATTGTAATTCCCGCATTCTGAAGCGCTTCTTCCATCACTACTGTAATCTGTTCAACATGATGGCGTGATGCCACTTCAGGCACGACTCCGCCAAAACGCTTATGGCTTTCAATTTGTGAAGCGACTACGTTTGCCATAATTTCTGTTCCATTTTTCACGAGCGCGACCGCTGTTTCATCACAGCTCGTTTCAATCGCCAGTATAATTTCATCCTGTTTCATCAAAGCATCACCCACATCACTAAAGCGTCTTCCCCATTATCGCTGTAATAATTTTTTCTGATACCGCCATCCTGAAAACCAAGCTTGCGGTATAAATTTTGTGCTACATAGTTGCTGACCCTGACTTCAAGGCTGAGCCTTGCTGAACCATAACGCTTCGCCAGTATCATCGCCTGCTTCATGATTGCTTCCCCAAGCTTCTTGCCTCTGTATTCAGGGCGGATCGCCACATTTGTAATATGGGCATCATCTATAATGACCCAAACACCGCAGTACCCGACAATTTTCCCATCCGTCTCTAGTAAAAGGTAGTAGGCAAACTGATTATGGACAATCTCATTATAAAAAGCTTCCTGTGTCCAAGGCAGAGTAAAGGAAGCGTGTTCGATTTCAATGATATCCTGCAGGTCATTGACCGTCGCCAACCTGTATGTGTATGTCTCCTCCATGGTCTGCACCTACTTCTTCTGTGCCGCCAGCCAATTCACTTCTGCTTCTGCAAGCTGAAGGTAGCTGGGAACAAAATGATGGACAGATTCTGGTTCCTTCCCCATGCCGATTCGTGCCAGTTCAGACGGGCGCGGGTTATGATCAGCTGACGTACCGAACACCGCTTGATCACCGAGCTCTTCTAGAATACTTTCTTTATGCAGCTCTAAATCGTTTCCCAAAAACAGAACCGGTTTCTCCAGGCGTTTCAATTCTTCAAGCCAATTGGTCCTCAATGCAAGCCGGTCCTCTTTTACCGCTTGAAAGCTGCCTTTTTCACAGCCATACAAGCCTGTATATAGCTGGGTCCTCCTGGCGTCAAACAACGGGCAGACATAGCCATTGAAGTATTTTCCGTTCTGAGCCAAGACCTCAAGACTGGAAACACCTGCGAGCTCCTTTTTCAGCGCCCAGGCCAGCGTTTTCGCGATTGTTACCCCGATTCTTACTCCTGTATACGATCCCGGCCCTTTCGCCGTAATGATCCGGTCCAGATCGGCTGGCTTCATATTCATTTCCTTCAATAAATCATGAATCGCCGGCATAACCCGGATGGAGTGATTCTTTTTCAAGTTCGTCGTATAATCCCCAATGACTTTCTCTCCATCAACCACAGCAATACCCATGACGAGGTTCGATGTATCTATGGCTAAGGCCTTCATTTTCCTAACTCCTTACATATCGTAATAAATCGTTCGCCTGCAGGGTGAAATTTCAATTCCCTTTTTTCGTCTCCCGTGCGGCGGATCTCAATATTCAGCCGGTCTTCCGGAAGCCGGTCAGCAATGAACTGTGCCCATTCCACCACCGTTACTCCTTCACCTTCAAAATATTCCTCAAATCCCAAATCTTCATCGCTGTCTTCCAAACGATATACATCCATATGATAAAAAGGCAGACGCCCCTTATATTCTTTAATGATGGTGAATGTCGGTGAATTGACCACCCGCTTTACACCCAGACCCTTGGCAAGACCTTTTGTGAATGTCGTTTTACCTGCACCAAGATCTCCTTCAAGAGTAAGCACATCCCCCGGCCCAAGCAAGGTTCCAAGCTTCTCAGCAAGCTCACTCGTTTCTTCAGGAGAGGCTGTTGTTATTAAAAGTTGTTCCATACTTGCACCTCAATCAGAAAAATGGTTATATCCCGCTTTCGACAGTTTTTCAACCGAAGTTCCTTTGTCCAGCAGCACACCGGGCGTCCCTTTTGTTACCCGTCCGATCACCGTTAAACAAATCCCGGCTTTTTCGCAAGCCGCCTGCACTTCAGGAAAGGCATCCGGAGACATCGTCCCGATCAATTTGTAATCTTCTCCGCCAAACAGCATCCATTCGTCCTGCATCTTGCTGGGATAGTACTGGATGGCTGCACTTTTTGGAAGTTTATCATGAAAAAGTGTGATCGAAACACCGCTCGCTTCTGCGATCTCATTTGCTTCGCTGGCCACGCCATCACTGATATCGTTCAGCGCCACTCGACTATTGGACTTCGCCAAGATCCTCCCTGCCCCCACATGCGGCAAAGGGAGCTGATGCTCTTTGACAAGGAGAGCTTCCTCTGTGCTGAATTCACCTTGGTGAGACCGTTCTAAAAGCAGGGACAATCCACCCGCTGAATCTCCGACCGGGCCTGATACAAAAACAACATCATCAGGTTCAGCGTTGCTTCTCAAAAGCTTCCTTCCTTGCTCTACCTGGCCCAATACGGTCACAGATAAAACAAGAGGACCTTTCGTAGAAACGGTATCGCCGCCGATCAGATCCATATCATATTCTTCAGCAAGTGCAGCCATCCCCTTGTAGATCTGGGACAGCTTCCCTTCCTCCCATGAAGGCGGAATAGAAATGGAAACCAAGTAAAAGAGAGGTATACCACCCATTGCAGCAATATCGCTAATGTTGGCGGCAAGCGCTTTATGGCCGACATGAAACGGAGTCAATGTGCTTTGCGTGAAATGAACGCCCTCCACCATCGTATCAAGGCATACAATCTGATCAAGCTCTGAACCTTTTATGAGAGCCGCGTCATCCCCAATTCCTTGTATAAGCGATGACTGTTTATGGCTGGCCGGACTAATCGTTTTAATCCACTCAAATTCATCTTTCATCGTATGTACCCTTCCACTTTCACGGTCGTTTTTAACAAAAAAGCCTTTTGATTTTATACCCTATCCTATTTAAAATCCCTGTGCTTTTTTTACAAAAAAGCCTTAGGCATCGAATGATCCTAAGGGTTATGTGTCTTTTATTAGTTTATCTTATTTTATGAAAAAAACCTATTTTTACATAAAAAAACACGAAACAAATTGTTTCGTTTACGTTTTAAAAGTAATGGCGGACCCGACCGGGGTCGAACCGGCGATCTCCTGCGTGACAGGCAGGCATGTTAACCACTACACCACGGGTCCATTTATCATTTACTCATGGAGTAGATAAATTAAATTGGTTGCGGGGACAGGATTTGAACCTGCGACCTTTGGGTTATGAGCCCAACGAGCTACCAGACTGCTCCACCCCGCGATGATATGATGTATTCGGCTGACTTTTTCATCCGAACTTATTTATGTCTGAGTCGACAATAATTAATATATCATGAATTTTGAAATCACACAACCCCTTTTGTATAATTGCACGCCAGTAAATTTTTACTGACGTGCAACTTAAAATTATTATGCCACTTTCTCGTCTTTATTATCCTTTTTATTAAGACCTTTTCCATAATAAAAAGCAACTAGTCCTAAAATCCAGATCGGTCCAACGATAAGAGCGATTCGTGTTTCTTTAAAGTACCCCATGATTCCTACCACCATCAGCAAAAAGGCTAAAGCAATATAAGATCCATAAGGCCACAGTGGTGTTTTGTACTTCAATTCTTTAAGTTCTTGCGGTGATAACGACTTTCTGAACTTCATCTGGGACAAGAGAATGGTTCCCCAAGTCCATATTGCTCCGAATGTAGAGATACTTGTAATCCATACAAACACTTTAGATCCCGGGAAGAGATAATTCAGAATAACCCCGATCAATAGGACTCCTGAAGATACAAGGATTGCCTTTGACGGAACACCGGTGCGGCTGATTTTTTTCATGCCGGCCGGCGCCTGCTCCTGCTCAGCCAGATTGAACAGCATGCGTCCTGTGCTGAAAATACCGCTGTTACAGCTGGAAAGGGCTGCTGTCAAAACAACAAAGTTGATGATTCCAGCGGCTTGGGCAATACCGATTTTATCAAAGGTCAAAACAAATGGGCTTCCAGTAGTACCAATTTCATTCCACGGGTAGATGGACATGATAACAAAAAGTGCACCCACGTAGAATAGTAAAATTCTCCAAAACACAGTGTCAATTGCACGGGCAAGTACCTTTTTCGGGTTTTTAACTTCTCCAGCCGTGACACCAATCATCTCAATGCCCAAGAAGGCGAACATGACCATCTGCATGGACATTAAAATACCTTTAACTCCATGAGGAGCAAATCCTCCATGATTCCAGAGGTTGCTGATCCCTGTAGCAATTCCGTGATTCCCAAAACCGAATATAATAATGCCTAGACCTGTAACAATCAAAACGATAATAGCGACAATCTTAATTAAAGCAAACCAAAATTCAAATTCTCCATAGGCTTTTGCGGTGATTAAGTTGACAGAAGCCATAATAACCAATGCAGCTAGTGCCCATATCCATGTCGGTACATCTGGAAACCATTTTTCCATATAGATTCCGACAGCTGTAATTTCGGCCATACAGGTAACCACCCATAAAAACCAGTAGTTCCAGCCGGTGATATACCCTGAAAGCGGTCCAAGGTGATCTTTTGCGTATCGGCTGAATGAGCCGGCTACAGGATTATGAATCGCCATTTCTCCAAGGGCTCTCATAATCAAAAACATGACGGCGCCCGCAATCGTATAGGCAACGAGTATAGCAGGACCAGCAAGCTTTATAGCATTAGCAGAACCCAAAAATAACCCAACACCAATTGCGGCACCAAGTGACATTAATGTGATATGTCTTGATTCCAATCCACGGTGTAATTCTTGTTGTTGCTTCATATATCTTGTTGTCCTCCTTGCTGTCTTTGTAAAGCGCTTTCATAGCTATTCTAGCACATTCTCACAAATTCGACAAATCTGATAATTTACCATAAATTCCCTTACAGCGCATGATTAAGGGCGTTTTGGAAGACTTCGGTAATGTCCCCCTTATCTTCAATGCCAACCGAAATCCTTACTACATGTTTCGTAATCCCCAGTCTTTTTATAAGCTCGTCCGGCATGGCTCGATGAGAAGTCCCTAGCGGATAGGATACACTCGTCTCCACACCTGCCAGCGTTGCAACGATTTTAACCCATGATAAGTGGCGGAAAAACCCTTCAATATCGGCATCATCACTCAGCTCAGCAGTAACAATCGCTCCGTTGCCTTGCATGCTGACCGACTCAGGATAATATACCTTTTTAATGGCTGGATGTTCCTTCAAAACCTCTGCTAACCAAGCTGCGTTCTTCACTTGCCGTTCCATTCTTACGCTCAAAGTCTTTAATCCTCTGGCCGCCAGCCACGCATCAAAAGGTCCGAGATTACATCCAAGGTTCGCCATCTTTTCTTTGGCTTTTTGGACAATGTCCTGATCCCCTGCAATGATTCCCGCTGTTACATCACTATGTCCTGCAATATATTTTGTCGCACTATGTATGACTACGTTCACACCCTGCACATACGGCTGAAGAAGGTATGGAGTAGCAAATGTATTATCAATCATCGAGATGACTTTATTTTTCTTGGCCAGCTCTGCTATCCCGTGAATGTCCTCTACTCTAAGCAATGGATTAGTAATGGATTCAGAGTATAAGATCTTTGTATTGGGCTGTATGGCTTCTTGTATGGACTGCTGATCCGCAAAAGGGGCAAACGTGACTTCAATGCCAAACGTCTTCAATTCTGAAGCAAACAGATGGTATGTACCGCCATATAGATCATCACAGGCAACAATATGATCTCCGCTTTGCGCAACTGCAAGCACCGCACATAAAATCGCTGAGAGTCCAGAAGACGTCGCTGCTCCTGATGGTGCTCCCTCCAGCCGTGCCACTCCCGTAGCTATATCATCATTGTTCGGATTATCCACCCGTGAATACAAGTACGGCTTGTTTCCTCTGAAATAATCTTCAATGTCATCCAGGTCTTTAAATGAATAGGCAGTGGTTTGGTAAATAGGCTGTACCTTGCTTGCCACTTCCGACTCCCGGATTGTACTAAAATGAACAGCTTTTGTATCAAACTTTTTATCCTCCATGCTAACACCTCTTCAGCCATAATTTCACCTATCATACCATATCTGCTGTAGAAGAGTTATGTGTGTTTTTAATAAATTGCAGAGATACTGCGTTGGCTGGTGTGTGGAAAGGGGTTTATTGAAGAAAAAGAACTTATTAGGGTTTGTTTTTATAGATTTTCTGGGGTTCCCCCTATGGGGTGGCTTCTTTTTGATGTATATATGAGGGTTCAAGGAGGGTTCGAGGTCAGATGAGGGTAATTTAGGCGATCTTTCCATGGGCGATTTGGATCGTTACTTGCGGGTTTGGTTGGTTTACTTGCGGCTTTGGCTCGTTTACTTGCGGTTCGACAGCGTTTACTTGCGATTTCATACCCGTTACTTGCGATTCGACAAGATTTACTTGCCTATCACGTCATTTTCATACTTATTTGGTTGATCCCTCGATGGTTTTATGAAAAATAAAATAAGTAATTAGTTTGTATAGGCTTTATTTTTTCGTTTTCTCTTTGAAAATCATCTTTTTGTGGCTAATGGATAAGGTTTTGAAGGTTCTACTTTGTTGTCCGAGAGCGTTACTTGCGGATTTGGTGGGTTTACTTGCGGATTTGGCTCGTTTACTTGCGGTTCGACAGCGTTTACTTGCGATTTCACACCCGTTACTTGCGGTTCGACAAGGTTTACTTGCCTATCACGTCATTTTCATAAAAGAACATACAAAAAAGCACCGCTGGAATCAATCCAACAGTGCTTCGTTCATGCCTGGCAACGTCCTACTCTTACAGGGGGAAGCCCCCAACTACCATCGGCGCTGAAGAGCTTAACTTCCGTGTTCGGTATGGGAACGGGTGTGACCTCTTCGCTATCGCCACCACTGAATATCCCTTGCTCCGAGCACGACCCAGGCGGCGATATGCAAACCACCTTATTTGGTTGATCCCTCGATGGTTTTATGAAAAATAAAATAAGTAATTAGTTTGTATAGGCTTTATTTTTTCGTTTTCTCTTTGAAAATCACCTTTATGTGGCTAATGGATACGGTTTTGAAGGTTCTGCTTTGTTGTCCGGGAGCGTTACTTGCGGATTTGGTGGGTTTACTTGCGGATTTGGCTCGTTTACTTGCGGTTCGACAGAGTTTACTTGCGATTTTACACCCGTTACTTGCGATTCGACAAGGTTTACTTGCCTATCACGTCATTTTCATAAAAGAACATACAAAAAAGCACCGCTGGAATCAATCCAACAGTGCTCGTTCATGCCTGGCAACGTCCTACTCTTACAGGGGGAAGCCCCCAACTACCATCGGCGCTGAAGAGCTTAACTTCCGTGTTCGGTATGGGAACGGGTGTGACCTCTTCGCTATCGCCACCAGACATATGTAGGTTTTTCAACCTATTTTGAGGTATATTCCCTCAAAACTAGATAACTTTCCATCCAAACTTTCACTGATGCTAACGTCCAGCTCCATGAACCATATCCTCGAGGTCGTTTCAATCCCTCCTACGAACACCAAAAACGTGTTCTTGTCAGGATCTCCAACGCTTGTCGGATTTAAACGGTTCATACCGCTTTTGTTAATAAGGATAAGCCCTCGACCGATTAGTATCTGTCAGCTCCACGTGTCACCACGCTTCCACACCAGACCTATCAACCTCATCATCTCTAAGGGGTCTTACTCA
>NZ_JAMXKG010000015.1:0-79979 GCF_024494405.1 Fictibacillus sp. WQ 8-8 | reverse complement strand
AAATTGACCTTCAGGCAGCCCCTTTTTGGCTTGAAAAATCTTCAATGAAAAGTTAATTGAAGTGGAAGATGCGAGACTCCTGCGGGACTAGCGTGACAGGTGAGACTCCCGCCGGTGCTTGCACCAAGAGGCTCACCGCACGCCCCGCGGAAAGCGAGCAGCCTGGAACGGAAATCAACAGCTTACAGACTTCTTGGACAGCCCCTTTGGAACCTATTATTTGTTAGGTATCGTAGAAATATATTTTTCAACTACTTGATAAACATAGTTTTGACATGCTTCTGCTGTATTGGGGTTGTATTTACCGCCATTCGTTTTATTATTGGACAATACTCGGATTCCCAAGAATGGTACATTATAAGCTTGAGCCATTTGTGCCGCTGAAGCTCCTTCCATTTCTTCAACTGATGTGCCGTATTTCGAATGGAACCACTTGATTCGATCCACTTCATTGTTCCAAACGTCTGCAGAACCAATTGTACCTTCGACAACCTTACCCTTGGTGTATTTATCTTTAACTTCATTAGCCGCTTCGAGCAAATCCTTATTCCCTGCGTAGAAACGAGGTTTTTCAGCATTCGGATCTTCTCCTGCACTTCCTTCAGAAGCCATAAGATCCATCGGCTTCCATGCTGCAGGATCCATTCCCTCGCCTTCACCCTTCTCCCCTGTTTTTAAAGAACCTAGATTTACTGTTTGTTTTCCTAACACAATATCAAAAACATTCAGTTCTGGATCATGTCCGCCTGATGTTCCTTGATTGATGATGGCAATTGGATGATATTTTTCGATAGCGATCGCTGTAGCGGCTGCTGTATTTTCCATTCCCTTACCTGTCTTTGCAACGATAACAGGATAGTGGTTTAGAGTTCCTTTATAAAATACAAAAGTGCCTGATTTTTCTACTTTCACATTCTTTAGCTTTTGTGCAAATTTTTCAGCTTCAATCGGCATCGGTCCTTGAATAACAATCGGCTTATGATGAGACTTGGCTTGTACTGTTTCATTCGGTGAATCAGATCTCCATCCTGCAACCGCCGCAAGTAACAGTGCTGTAACCACCACTAATAGAGCGTATCCTGTTTTCATCTTTTTCATATCCATGATCCTCCTAGTTGTTTGATATACTCGAAGATCTGGCCCAAAGAAAAAAGTCCAGACAGGTAGCGTTCTACCCACTGGACCGGCGAAAGTCAAAGTATAAAAAATGAAATCAGCTGAAAAAAGCCGAAAAACGAATACTTTAACCCGTAGTCCAGTTCTTGCAATGGGAACCAGGTAGAGACACTCAGACCATATTTCCGAGCATATACGAGTAATGATATATAGTTGATTACTTTGATAATATAGCAAACAACTAAAAAAACTACAATAAAAACACGAATTTTATTTACATTAATAAATTTATTGTTCGGTTTTTACCGGCTATTTAAGTTCCTTGATTCAATTGCGAACTATTTTAATATTTACCACCTCACTGCTAAACTACTGCTGAAATGGCTAGATAAATGCCTATAGCTGCTGCAACAAATAAAATAATAGAAGTTACAGGACTTCTCCTAAATTTAATTCCATAAGCACCTAAAAAGATAGCCGCAGCTAATTTGGAGATGCTCTCATCATAAGCATGGTGTGAAAAATATGAACTGCTAAAGATAATAGAAATAAGTAACGCTACAATGATTAGCAATTTAAACCACATAGGCTCCTTTAGAAATTGTTTCAGCATAAATTTCATCTGCCGCATGATAAAACCCCTTTTGTATTTTTCATTACTAAGGAAGCTTATGGTGTGGTTTTCAAAGGTAGTACTTTCCTAATCAAGTCATCACTCTTTCTTCCCCTCTATTGTTATTAAACAGATACATTTACTTTCCATATCATATGGTCAAAGCCTTCTTCCCAATAATCCTTAAGCCAGTAATCCGGTTCGCCAAATTTCTTTGTCCAAATTTTTTGTGCGCTGCGGTACCCGCTGTCTAAACAAAATTCGTTAATGCCTCTATTCCGCAGCGTGGCATACATGGTGTTCAATAAAAGATTCCCTATCCCTTTTCTTTGATAGTCAGGATGAACAAATACAGTACCGATCTCAATCAGCTCTTTTAGAGCACCGTTTGTACAAGTACAGATAAGTTCACTTGCGGGACCGTATTCGATGGAACCAACCATTTGATTCCTTTCTATCGCAATTAGGAAATGGCGATTCTTTCCTTCGCTTTTTAAATCACTTTCTAAATAACGCTTCTTACTCTCTATTTCATCCTTTAGATCATCCAGCTTCTCTTCGATTCCCTCTTTAGCAAAGGTATCTGTAATGACGATCCGGAAAAATTCATGTAACGGTGAAAGATCTTCAATCGCCGGCCTTCTAATCTCAACATTTAACACGAAACTCTCCCTTTCTGCTTCATAAAGCTACAGTAATTATTCTATAGCTTCGGCTAAAAGCCTTTGTTCAGGCAAGCTGGTTAGACTGTAAAAAATAATAGGGGAAAACCAATGCCCTAATAGTTAAATCACTATTTTAGTAGCAATTGTGCTTGTGCAGAATATATTAAAGTGAATGATGCAAGGAAGATTATCTTTTTGCCATGAAGACCACGTGGCTATACAGCATCCATTCAACGGATTTAACTACGAGGGGGATAAAAGTTTATGAGTTTATTCAATAGGGATATGAATATGAACAACGAAGAAATTTTTGAAATAGGTGCTAATTGCCTTTTGGTACTTGGAAACCGTTTTTTTGCGGTAGTAGAAATTGAGTCAGAGGTTCCTGGAGTGGATCTAGAGGAATTTGTGATTATTCGCATAAATGAAAGGACTGCAAGACGATTAAACAATGCTGGTTTGGAATTGTGTGAAGTTCGAAATTCTGCACCTAGATCAAGAAACGGTGTTGAAGTTGAGTTTAAGTGTATATTTATTAACCGTAATCAGGCCTTTGCATTGTTTGATGTGGAGAACGATTTTGATGAGGCAGTATTTGTAAAGATTTCCATGGAAGAAGCGAGACGATTAATTCGCCAAGGTGCCAGACAGTGTACTGTTATTGATGCGCGCACCAATTCCAATTGTTAAAGAGATGTTATTCCACACATAACACACGCGTGTATTAGCGATGCTGTCAACTTTTCCATCAAGCTGAGAAATTTTCACCCCTTAGATTATAATCTAAGGGGTATTCCTTATGAATCATCAGACTAGTAAACATCATCCTCCCAACACAAGAACTACATATTCAAAAAAAGCCTACGCTTTAAAGGTTTCCCGCAAGTTCTCATGATGGATTGTCGTTGTTTCAAAAGAGAAAAGACGGAAGATCAGCTGAACAAATATTCCAAGTCCAAATGCAGTAACCACTGTTCCCATCCCTAGTGGCCCTCCCAGCAGCCAACCGACCAGTGCAACTGAACATTCCAATGAAGAACGACAGACCCCAATTGGAAGACCCGTGCGCCTACGGATCGACACCATGAGTGAATCACGCGGCCCCGCCCCAAAGCCAGAACTTATGTAAAAATAACTGCCCAACGCTGTGGTAAACAGCCCCAGCATCAGCATACCCAAGCCACTGGGCCAACCGGGCGCCTTCGGCAGTACATCGGTCCATAAAATGAAGTCCATGAAAAATCCAATCAGAATCATATTGGCCAAGGTGCCGATTCCAATTTTCTCTTTCAGCAGGATAATCAAACCAACAATAACCACGCTTACTAGAACGGTAGCTTGCCCGATGGTCAATGGAAGATAGTTGGTGAGCCCTGCCTGAAACACTTCCCAAGGACCAAAGCCTAAATTTCCTTTCATAACGATCACAGAGCCCAACGCAAATAAAAAAAGCCCAAACAAAAGCCGTAAGATTCGCAGCGATTTATTCATCTCTATACCTCAATTCCCCTGCTTATTGCCCGATTATTTAATGATTTGTATAGGTTTCTTTCAAAAACCTTACAGATTGATTGATTAATGATTTTAAGACATCAACGTCAATATCTGCTACCTTATTTATGTACACGCACGCTTTTCCAGTGGTATGTTTGCCAAAGCCCTTTAATAATTCCTCACGTTTCGTGTCACCCGTTGCAAAATACAAACTGATTTTAGCTTTTCGAGGTGAAAAGCCAACGAGTGGTGCATCGCCTTCATGACCGGATTGATATTTATAATGATATGCACCAAATCCAATAATACTCGGTCCCCACATCTTCGCTTCATAACCTATCGTTTCTGTAAAAATATCTAATAATTTATATGCGTCCTCACGTTTTTTAGGGCTTTCAACATTTTCAATAAACTCAATGACACTACTGTCGGTTTCTTTGGTTTTTAGTTCGTACATGTTTAGAATCTCTCCTTTTCTTAAGTCTTAGTTTTACATATCATGATTCTCTTTAAATATGGTTCTGCCAATATTCCTGCCTTACCGGTATATTCTGCGTTTCTTTGTACAAATCCTTTTATTCCGTGTTTAACTAACCTGAACGTTTCGTCAATAGAAAGGAAAGGGATTTATCATTTAAAAAGACCAGCTTCCATTAGAGCAGCTGGTCTTTACATTCTCTATTACACCAATTGAGTTAAATGTTTCTTTGCTTCATACTCGACAAGTTGTTGACCCTGCTTAATTCGTGCCAGATAATCTGGATTGGCAATAAGCGGCCGGCCAATTGCAGCAACATCAATCGTGCCCTTTTCAAGTGCGGCTTCTGCTGTTTCCGCATCAAGCCCACCTACGCCAACGATAACTCCATCCCAGTGGCTGCGTATCAATTCATGCATCGTTAACCCTCTGGCAATCGGTTTGGTAAATTCCATGGTCGAAGGGTGAATCATTTCAGCACCCGTTTCTTTAAACGCTTCAATAAATGTTTGAATGGCTGATTCAGGATCTTCCCACATGTAAGTGGGCTGATCAATTTTGAAAGCCGAGAAACGAATAAGGGTACGGCTTGCTCCGACGGCATCAATGACTGCTTTTAGAACTTCCTTCATAAAGGTCAGGCGCTGTTTTAAATCACCGCCGTACCGATCCGTCCTTTTATTCGAAACGTCCGAGTTAAACTGATCGATTAAGTAACCGTGTGCACCATGGATTTCCACACCGTCAAAGCCAGCTTCCATCGCATTTTTTGCAGCTTGTGCGTATTGGTTTACAGCTTCTTTAATATCTTCTTCAGTCATTTCTTCAGGAACATCGAAAGGTTTACCGAATCGTGACACTTTTCCTTCAGCCGCAATAGGCGATGGAGCCTGTGGAGGTAGTCCTCCTGCAATTTCGTGATGGCTTGCCCGGCCGACATGCCATATTTGCGCAATAATCGTTCCGCCTTCAGCGTGTACAGCTTCGGTTACTTTTTTCCAGCCATGGATTTGTTCTTGAGTATATAGCCCAGGTACACCAGGATTTCCCTTTGCTCGTGGAGAAATCACAACACCTTCTGTAATGATGAGCCCTACTCCATCTTGAGCTCGTTTTCGGTAATACTCTACGATTTGGTCATTCACCACACCGGTTTTATCATCCGCAAACGACCGGGTCATTGGAGCCATTGCTGTTCTTGTTTTTAAGTTCCATGCACCTATGGTTACGGGTTCAAACAGCTTAGAAATTGTACTCAATTAAATTCCTCCTATTAACCTCTTTTATTGAAAAAACTTACTTTAAGTAATCATTATGTGTAAGATTATCTGAGAAAAGGCTAATTTTCAAATGATTGACTCAGGGACTAAATAAAATAAAAAGACCAGCTGCCATTTAAAAAGCAGCTGGATCTTAAAGTATTGCACCTGCAAAATTCTTTATGATAAGGAAAAGGCATCTATATCAGATGCCCTTGAATAATTAGTATTGAAATTCCTCTTTTAATAACCCCATCACGATGGTGTCATAATATTTCCCGTCTATATAGGCATTATTCCGTAATCGTCCTTCAATTTCAAAACCGCATTTTTCATAGGAACGAATAGCCCTCGTATTTCCATTCCATGTGTCGAGTTGGATTCGTTTTAAATTCATCGATTGAAATAAAAAATGAATTAGTGTTTTCATAGCATCCGTTCCAAAACCTTTGCCCCAATATTCTTTAAGTCCAATTCCAATTCCAACTGTACAACGTCTTGAGATAATATTTAGTTCTCTATAACTTACTACCCCAATATGTTTCGGATTTTCTCCAGTTGTATAAACCGAAAACACTCCGACTTCACGTTTATCTAATTTTAAAATTGATTCCTCATAATCCGCTTCAATCTTTTCCAATGGCACATTGCTATGGCGAAAGAAACCAGTACCCGCTTCTAATTTTGCCGTTTCCTCATCGTTACGCCAAAGGTAATTACGTTTAAAATCTTCTAGTGACACAGGTCGCAGTTCGACTTTTTGTCCAGTAATCATAAACAAGATCCCATCCTTTTAATTGTTTTTCACAAATCGTTAAGTAGCTGACAACATGATTAATGCGTACCATTAGCGTCACATCCTTTCTAAAAGTTAAAACTTATACCTTTATATTCTTTAAGCACTTCAATATTACCTTCTTAACTTTATGTATTGAACTATTGAATCCTTTAGATGGAAAATGGAAATTTTATATACTTATGTACTATATAATAAAATAAATGAAAATTGTAAAATATTATAAATTACAGGTCTAAGGAGTTAAATATGAAACGTAATAAAAAGATATTTGAAATAATAGATTCTGTAGACAACATAGATAACGGATTCGAAGATCTATTAGAATTATCCAGGAGATGTAAGTTTTCTGACTGTACTCATACAAATGAGACTGACTGTGCAATTAAACATGCACTTTCTGAAGGCATTCTTTCAGAAGAAAGATTTAATAACTATTATAGAGATAAAAACGAAGGAGAATATGTTTCTAAGCAAAAGAATAAAACGAAGGCTATTGATTATATGAAACAAAGGAAACTTTTTCAAAGGCCATAGATATTCAAAATAAATGAAAAAAAAGACCAGCTGCCATCTTAGAGCAGTTGATCTTTCATTGGATTCTAACCCTTGAGTTGATATAAACATTCATGCTGACTTCTTTTCCGCCGTAACACGCTTCTTATCCAAGCCATTAACCACAAGAACACCCGATATGGCAACCAATCCTCCGATCAGCGAAAGGGTACTCGGCCACTCGTTCAGCCAAACCCATGCGGTAAGTATGGCGATTGCCGGCTCCAGGTACATCATGCTCGCCACAGAACTGGCATTGCCTGACGAGAGGGCGATCGCCCATGTGACATAAGCGATCGCCGCTGGGAAAATCCCTACATAAAGTGCCGATATATTAGCTTCCATAGTAGCGTGCTGAATGGAGTCAAAGAGTCCAGGAGAGAACCAGAAAAAAGGCAGTGTACCCGCCCAGGTCACATAAGCCGTCAGTTCAATCGGCGTATATCGATGTAAGAACGGTTTTTGGAAAACAAAAAAGACAGACGTAGCGACAGCAGCCATCAATACTAAAAAAGCTCCTTTAGAAATCGTCAGGGACGGGCCAGCACTACCCAACGTAATCAATATAACGCCAGCTAAACCGATGCCAAGACCGAGCCATCCAAATCTCCCGAAACGCTCGTTTAATACGAAAACAGCAATGAGCGCCGTAAAGACAGGCGCTGCTCCAATCAGCATGCCGGCGGTTCCTGCCGATACGGTCTGCTCACCGAACGTTACCCCTATGTGATAGATGCTGATTCCAATCCATCCAAGCAGCAGAATCCTAAAAAGATCTTCTTTTTTTGGCAGCCGAAATTTCACACCTGGCCACAGAGCGTAAAGGATAAAAGCACCGGATGCTATTAAGTAACGAATGAGAACTAAGTGCCCCGCCGAATAACCGCCATGCAGTCCCGCCCGGATGGCCGCAAATGTTGATCCCCAAATGATAATCGTAATAAGTGCCATAAAGAAAGCCTTTGCGTTCAATTCTTTCACCTTCAGTTCTATCTTATTTAAACGGACAGAAATAAAGAGCTGCAGCAGCAACTCCATTCTTAAACCAATCTAGCGAAAAGGACCTGCGTTTTTATTTAACATGAAAGTCAGGCGCTTTATCCGGCACAAGATTTAAGATGATGTTATGTTCCAGGAGCGCCTTTAATCCACAGAGGACCATCGTGTACCCTCCCATGGAATCAATGGCGGTATTTACGATCTCATCTCCACTTCCTTTAAATCCTGAGTTAAGTATCGTGACCATCGTCTCGTTTTCTTTTCGGGAAACAAAGGTCCACTCCACCTCTGTACCGTCCGACGACTGAATATGAATGCGTTCGTTTTCCTCTAGTCTTTTTACAAAAACGCGATCCGATACACCGTACATCTCCCATTCCCATTGTACTTTTTTCCCCTCTTCTACTCTTCCGCTGCTTTTAGTGAACCAAAATTTGGTCGTAATCGCCGGTTCAATAAAAGCCTCAAATACGACTTCCACCGGTCTTCTAATAAGCATTTCTGCTCTTACAACCGGTGTGTGGTATAGCTCAGGCATCATGAGATCTCCTTTCATTATGGATGAAGCACTACACGATATACAAATACAGATTTTGCTAACGAATAAGCTTTGATCACTGTGTACACTTCTCTTTGTTATGGGAGAATCCTGCTTAGGAGTTTATTATAGAAAGCGGAAACTGCTCTTTAGCTTTTCAAAAATTGAATACTGTGATTAAACAGTTCATCGATCCAGGTCAGTCTTCCGAAAACATGGTCAACACCCTCCATTAAATGAATGCCGCGATCGTTGTTCACATACGTATCGTAATACTTTTGTCCATATTCATGAGGAACCGCTTCATCCTCTGTCCCGTGAATAATCATGACCGGATTAGTGTATGATGTGATTTCATGATAGAGATTACGATTTTTTAAATCTTCATAAAATCCACGGCCCAGCTCAAGTCCATTTAAATCCACATTTCCGTTCGGAAGCTTGGGGTATTTTTCAAAATAAGAAGCAGCCAGCTTATTCATGTTGCCAGCTGGTGCCCATAAGCAAACTTTATGTATGTCATTAGGAATTTCCTTGGCCACTCGGGCAGCAACCGCACCACCCATACTGTGCCCCACTAACATAACTTTCGTTAAATCCACCCAGTCCAACTTTTTAACGAAATTCACGATTTCTTTACCCTCATGCACTTCCCCGCTGAAGGTCATCTCTGAAAAAGAACCATCACTTTCACCCGAACCCGAAAAGTCAAACCGCACACAGCCGATCCCCTGTTTTGCCAGTTCACGGGCATATCGCACTAACAAGAAATGATCATCAATTTTAGAACCTGTTATCCCATGAAAAAGAATAGCCACAGGACTTTTTGATGAGCCGTCTGATTCCGGTTTATGAGCCATCCCGCGCAGGGTTAATCCATTGACTTCAAGTGTTATGGAATATTCCATACAAATCCACCTCCCTCTTAATCTTCTATTGAAACACGTTCAAAATGCTCAACCGTTGGAAAGGGATCATAGAAATGATGCAGTTGCTGCTTCCATTCTTGATACTCACTGGATTGCCTAAAGCCTACCGTATGATCCTCTAAGCTCTCCCACTTCACCAGTAACAAATATTTCCCCTTCACCTCCATACATCGCTGCAACTCATGAGATTGGTATCCCTTCATGGAAGAAATGATGTTTGACGCCTTACGAAACGCTTCCTCATATTCCTTTTCCATGCCTCTCTTTACCTGAAGCATAACAGCTTCCAAGATCATGTCATCACCCCTTTTTATAAAAGTATATCATTACGAAAAAAAGAGCTGCCAAAGCAACTCGTATCCTGGCACTAAACGGGTTTGACCATCGTAATAAAATCAGTTCTTCCATTATTGAACTGTATTTGCTTAACAAAACCAAGTTTCTCATAAAGATGAATGGCTCGATGGTTAAATGCTGCAACCGTTAAACGAATGGAAACACCGCTAAAGGCAGCTTGAATATGGCGAAGAATAAACGAAAAGAACTCAGAACCGTAACCCTGGCCTGTTAGCTCAGGGTTCATCCCAATCCCAAGATCAATCAAATCATCAGAATAAGCACCATATTGGTGACCAGCAGGTACTTGAGCCGAACTTCCGGTACAGAAAAAGCCTGCGATACCTTGATATCGATCCAAGATCACTCGATAAGAGTTTTCCAGCATTTCCTTCATAGAATCAGGGCTTACTTCATTGTTATAAAAATCGTAAGGAGCATCATATCTCCAATTCAGAATATTTACTGCAAAATCCTCATTGATGTCTACAATCGATAACTGCATGTTAATCCCCTTCAGTTTCAGTCAGTTGATTTATGATTCCTAATTCGCCACGACCTAGATTTTTACCTTCTACTGTTTCCTCTTGTGGTTTCAGATTATTATAAACAATCGCCAGAAACGAACATAGGATAAACCATCAAGGATTTGGAAATGAAACGAGGGTACTTAATGGCAAGATTGAACACTGAATCTCTTCAGCTTTTGAATCATAAGAACATCCCCTCAGACTGGCTGACCTTTCTTGTGCTGGGAGACAGTCATGTACGGACTACGGGATATGACCGTGTACGAAATCAATATATACTCGATACAGCAGGAGAGAGATATCGCAGGATTTTACAGCACATGGCGAAGAATTACGGGAGCACAGCCTCTTTTGTTGTGCATGGCGGCGATACGATCGGTGAGGGAAATAAAGACGAAAATATGAAAGCTTTTGCGGCCGTGTCAAAGGAAGTCCTTTTCGCTGCGAACCTCCCCATCTTTGTTAGTATCGGCAACCACGATATGATCTGGGAAAATGGCGACCTCCCCACTCGAATCTTTGAAAAATATATAGGAAGTGTCCGCCAGGATATTCATATACACGGGGCAAACGTTCATCTTATTCGGATTCCGACGTATTTCCCTGGATTAGCCGGAGCTCCTTACTTTCGTCCGGCCGATTTGGCCTGGCTCAAACAAAAAACAGCTGCATCCAGCCATGTTCTCATCGATTTCCATGCCGTTTTAAGAGTGGGCAAAAATAGAAGCTTTCCAGAAGGGCATTATGCAGTTCTTTCAACTCCCGAAACCGATGCCTTCTTTCAAAACATCAACCCCAGCGTAAAAGCGATCTTCAACCATCATCGTCATACGAGCTACGAATATACGATCGAGACGACACTCGGAGGCACCTCCGTCCAGATTCCATACCTCATTACCGGATGCGGCGGAAACGTAACAAGCCGGCCAGACTGCCCCAATTACTATGCAGTAACATGGAATAACTTAAATACTTCCAATCCAACAATGTCTTATACGCCTGTCCGGGTGCCGGGGCTATAAGAAAAAAGAAGGCTGACCCAGGTACTCACCGATCATAATGAGTAGTTGTGGTCAGCCTTTCATGCAGATCATTTTTCAAGCATGTCTTTTATTTTCTTTAAATCTTTCATGTTTGCTCTCTTCATCATGGAAGACATAAAAGGAGAAATCATCCTGGAAAAGCCGCTCGGATTTCCTTTGTTTCTTAATGTCATGCGTGTATGATCCTGATCAATCGCATGCCATGTATAGATGGTCTCCATCGGAAAAGGTCCGTTAGCCGTTTTCATCACTAGTTTGCTTCCCGGAATAAATTCAATGATTTCATAAACATAAGCAAGTTCCCGGCCAAGAAACTTCGCTTTAAAAGCGATTTGAGAACCGACCTTGAGCGGTTTTGGCGTGTTCCACTCAGCGGAATGGATATTCACATACCACTCAGGCGCATGATCAGGATCTGCTGCATACTCTGATACTTGTGATACAGGGCGGTTAATGTTGATTTCGGTAAAAACGTCTACCATCTTGGCTTCCTCCGATTATCACAGCTATCATTTATTTTCCACGTGATTTTTAAGAAGGGTTCCAAGAAGATACTCCCATCCTTTAGCGTGTTCTTGTTCCCATTGCTCTTGCAGGATACCAGATGCTGAATGAGAAAGTTGAAGCAATGTTCCTCCTTCTTTCTCGAGAAGACGATACGTATAGGCGCTATTTACAGCTCCCCGCATGCCAAGGTGTCCGTGCAGACGAATTTCTTCAGGAGCATTTACATAATACACATTGCCCCAGACTGCTCCCTCATTCTCTCCCCATTTTTCCATGAAGAGCCCTCCTGGTACGGGATCGAATGTAAAATGAGAAGACACCCCTTTTGGTGCGATACGAAACTCCCACCAATCTCCCGCCTTTTCTGTTAACGCTTCGAAAACATCTTCCCTTGATGCACTGATGAATACCTCTTGTTCAATATGAAAATCCTTAGTGTTTGCCATTGTTTCTTTTCCTCCCTTTTGTTCTGCAGCCGACTGCAGATTTAACAACGAGCTGGCCGTTGTCTCCATATATTTTCCTACCCAGCGGTTATGCACTTCTTGAAGAGGCACCGCATTCAGAAAGTTCCTTTTATATTTACCTTCACGCCGAACGAGCACCAAGTTCCCTTCCTCCAGAATCTTCAAGTGCTTCATGATGGCGTACCTGGTGACTTCCGGAAAGAATTCGTTTAGTTCACCTGTTGTTTTCGGCGATTGCTTGAGAATATCGAGAATTCGCCTTCGGATCGGGTGTCCTAATGCTTTAAATACGATAGAAAGGTTTTCATCCATTTCAACGATCCTTTCAGTAAAATAGATAGGTTGGTTAAACATGTGAATAAAAGGTCACATGTAATAAGTGACCTTATGGTAACACGTTCTAAAATCTTCGTCAATAACCTTTCCATAAAAAAAGGAGGACAGCTAAATTTAGTCTGTCCTCCTCCTTGCTATCGGACTAATTTAAAAACCCATGAATCGCACCAAGCATCGTGAAAATGACAAGGTGGTCTCCAATCGCAATGAAAAGTGATTTCCTGGACATCAGTCCGAACAATGAATTCTTTAGATAGACGAGCGTAATAAGCAAGCCGATAATGAAACCAATCCCGAGCCCGGCACCTAGAGTGTCTTCCCCAATGGACTGGACAAGAACGGCAATGAAAAATGAAATGATAAATGCGGTAATCACGGAATAGATGTATTTTCCCGGCCCTTTGCTTTCATTGGCTGCAAATTCCTTATGAGTGCTTTTCTTTTTTTCTGATAAAACAATGGAATAATAGATGCCGCCATACAGCATATAAACAATACCGCCAACGATGATCGGCAAGTAATTGAGACTGCTTAAATCCATATTTTTGTTCTCCTTTATACTTTGTGATAATGACCGACATTTATTTTATCGGCATCTTTTTCAAAATTAAAACAGGTGCCTGGCACCAAGACCAAGACACCTGCATTTTATTTGAATCTCCATATCCCACTGACGTGTTGGCAGAAGCGTTAAAATTATCCATAAACAAAAAAACACAGAGCTATATGTAACCCTGTGTTCTCCCTCAAAGCTCAAAAAAGTATGTACAAGCAATGAAAAACCATATAACTACAGTACCAAGATTAAGATAGAAGTGCTTTATATTTTTCCCATAAAAATTTTCAAAAGAACTGATTATTGTTGAAATCCCTATGAAAAGAAACCCCGTTCCTCTCATTTCGGGTCCGGTCAAAATCATTACGAAATAATCCAGCAACAAAAATGATTAGTGCCGTAGCTGCTAAAACAATATTGATTGCCGAAAGAGTTTTAGAGCGAAACTTGCCTTCTTACTGTTTTTTACCAAAAAGAAAACGTGATAAGAGAAACCTCTATGCTAATAATAAATTTGTTCATCTTGAACGAATGTCAGGAGGTAATTATGATGCAAAACCAGTACAACCAACAAACGAATCCGCCCAATTTCAATACACAGCAATTACCGAACCAAATGAATCATGGAGGTCATGAAGTATTTGACCTTCACGAGATCCTTTCGGGGTTAATCAACGTTCTTGATCAATACATGATGTTTCGATCCTTTGCGAAAGATCCAGAGTTGATCGACATCCTGGACAGGCAATATAGGTTTATTCTTGATCATTACAACATACTTTGTGAATGCTTTACGTCGGGTGCAAATCCCTCTCACCCGACATCAGAATACAGGATGAAGCAGAACAACACAGTTACCTATGGGCTAAAGCCTTCACAGCCTAAAAAGCCGAATCAATCCATTTCAGAAATTAAGGATCAAGGCCTTTCAGGTCATATGCTTGGCCTCATAAAATCCACAGCCTCCCTGCTCACGATGACTTCAGTGGAAGTAACGAACCCCGTTGTCAGAAGGGTCATGGCTGACAATGTAGCCAACTATGTCGAGATGGCTTATGAAATTTTTCTTTACCAAAATAAGCACCAGTATTACCAGGTACCACAATTATCACCTCAAGATATGCAGCAGATGACCCAAAGCTTTATTCCGGCAACCGGCCAGCCCCAAATGCCGCCACAAGGGCAGCAGCCTTTTAAACAATAATCAAAGAAACTAAGAAAACTCGCCAAATCGGCGAGTTTTTCCTTCACTTAAAATCCTGCGATCGCAAACCAGATAATCGGTAGAAAATAAAAAAATTCATCCCTAATCCAATTAGGCTGCAAATTTTCCCTGAAGAAGCTAACCGCTGATCCTTTTGATTAATACTGACTATCTCTTTGTTGATCGACAAGATCCCGAATAGAAGTGAAAACATTGGCTTGAAATGAAATTCCCTCCTCCTAAGCCTTCTTGAAATCAAACATCATATAAAGATATTTACTCCCGTTTGAAAAATTTTAATCCCCAGGCCGATTGGTACACTTAAAAATACGATTATGTTACAAAATAGATAGGAGAGGAGGTAGATCATGGAGTTTTTTCTCGTTATTTTATTACTGCTGTCCCTTATCGGCCTATCCAGCCTGATTAATCATTTTATCCCTTACATACCCGTACCCATTATTCAGATTGTTTTAGGGGTAACGCTTGCTTCCCTTCCGCTGGGAATACAGATCCCCATGGAGCCGGAATTATTTTTCATTCTCTTTATTGCCCCTTTACTTTTTCACGATGGCAGACATGTTTCGAGGCACGCTTTATGGAAACTCCGTAAACCGATTCTTTTGCTGGCCCTCGGTCTGGTTTTCGTCACCGTATTTGCCATTGGCAACTTAATTCATTGGCTCATTCCAACGATCCCATTGGCTGCTTCCTTTGCCCTTGCAGCGATTCTCTCTCCTACCGATGTTGTTGCTGTAGGTTCCATTTCAAGCCGTGTGAAGATACCGAAACGGATTATGCACGTTCTCGAAGGTGAAGGATTAATGAACGATGCTTCAGGATTGGTTGCCTTTAAATTTGCCCTTGCCGCATCCGTGACCGGCGCTTTTTCATTGGCACAAGCCAGTTGGAGTTTTTTAGTCATATCGATTGGAGGGTTCCTTGGCGGTGTCATTTTAGCCATCCTGATTATTCAGTTGAAGACATCTATTCGAAGGCTTGGTATGGAGGATGTTACGATTCATATGCTCATCCAGCTCCTTACCCCCTTTGTCATTTTTTACTTTGTTGAGCATTTACATCTCTCCGGTATCTTGTCGGTTGTAGCAGCCGGGATTGTCTACACCATCCATCAGGATCGAAGCCGGGTTCCAGCTGGGCAGCTGCAATTGGTTTCCCAAAGTACGTGGACGGTTCTCATCTATATTTTAAATGGGCTGGTGTTTGTGCTGTTAGGCTTGCAGATCCCAAGGGTGGCAAGTGAAATATTTAAGGATCCCTCCTTTAATAATTGGCAGGTAACAAGCTACATCCTCATCCTATGGGCAGCCCTTATTCTTCTTCGTTTCCTTTGGATTTCGGCAACCTGGCGCTGGGGATGGCTGGACAAGAAACAGCCTCAAACTCATTCTGTGAGAGCCATTTCCATCCTTACCCTTTCAGGAGTACGAGGGGCGGTAACCCTTGCCGGTGCGTTTACGATTCCCTATGTGATCGCCGGAGGAAGTCCCTTTCCGGAGCGTTCATTAATCATCTTTATCGCAGCCGGAGTGATCTTGGTTACCTTAATAGCTGCAAGTGTATTCCTTCCGCTTCTATCACGGACGGAAAAAGGAAACGGTGAAAAGCTGAAAGAGGAAATGGAACGGACGGCAAGGCTGCGAACCCTTGAAGCTGCCATCCATTCTGTTGAGGAATCCTTAACGGATGAGAATCGGGGTGCGGCAGTATCCGTCATCACCGCTTACAATACGATTCGTAATGAGGTAAGCGAAAAGAGTTCGGAGCAAGTGAAATTGGAAGAATCCGAGGTTCGGCTGAAGGCACTTGAGGCGGAAGTCCGCTACTATGAGAATTTAAAAAGAACAGGAAAGATTGACAGGGATACGGCGAATCTCATTGAGGAACATATCCAGCGAAGGCGGCTCGCTCAAACAAACCGGTTGCAGTATAGAAGATTGTTCTTTTGGACGCTTTTTAAAAGAAGTTTACTTTCTTTCGTAAAGCTTTTCACACCAAAACACAAGGAACGCCGTAAAAATCGCCGCTTGCGAACAAAAAAGCTGATTAAGCTAAAAGTCAACATGGCGAAGGCTGCCATTCACTATTTAAAGAACCATATCACGCCAGAAAATAAACACATTTATCTAGGGGTTATAGGGGAATACAATCGATTAATTATGACGTTCAGGCTTGCGAAAAAAAGCGAGGAATCCATCCATCACACCCAGATGAAAAGAGAGCTCCAGATCAAAGCGTTCCAGGCAGAGAGGGACGAAATCCAGCATCTTTACGAAGAAGGGGACGTCACCAATGACATCCTCCGGGATATTCGTAAGCAGATCAATATTCGGGAGGCGTATTGGATGGAGGAAACGAGCGTACAATCTCAATAAATCCTCCTTTAAACCCAAGACCTTTATATGAAAAGACGGGGCTGTCCTGAAAGTCGAAAATTGACCTTCAGGCAGCTCCTTTGACGTGAAAAATCTTCAATGAAAAGTTGATTGGAGTGCAAGGTGCGAGACTCCTGCGGGACTAGCGTGACAGGTGAGACTCCCGCAGGCGCTTGCGCCAAGAGGCTCACCGCACGCCCCGCGGAAAGCGAGCAGCCTGGAGCGGAGATCAACAGCTACCAGACTTCTTGGACAGCCCCGTTTTGTTTTGATTAAATTTAATTCTTATTTGCAGAGATTTCATTAACAATTTGACTCAAAGCTTCGTTTATTGGTGTAAGAGGGCGGCCAAGCAATTTTTCGAAATCGTTGCTCTCTACCTCTAATTCACCATCCCGAATACCTTTTTGGATGTCGACAAGCATAGGAATAATGAAATCCGGTATACCAGCACCTTTCATAATATCCGCATAAGCAGTATCATCGACTTGCTGCACGGATACTTCTTTACCTAATACAGTTCCAACAGCAGACGCCAATTCTTCTTGAGTCATAAGTTTCTGAAAGTTCGTAAACGGTATTCTTGTTTCCGTTTCCGGCCAATACTGCTGCTGCCTCCGCATAATCTTGTTACAGTGCCCAGCCTGTTCTGCCTGTACCCGCAGATGTAACCCATCTTGTTCTTCATTCAATTTACTTCTTCATCCACTCCGGCTTCCCAAAACCTTTAAATTCTTTATCTATGGTTTTTTCAAACTCTTTGGATTCCACGGCTGCTTTAATGTCTTTAGTGAATTGGGATTTAACATCTTTTGTGTTCACAACGACCCGGTTACGGTATTGATCCGGCATGTTCTCAAGGAAGAGAGCATCCTGCAATTTCATTTTTGCCGCAAGCGCGAAGTTACCCGGAACGGCCGATACATCTGCACTTCCAACCGCTCTTGGCAATTGCGCAGCTTCAAGCGGCTTGAATTGAAGTTTCTTCGGATTTTCTTGAACATCTTTTTCTGAAGCGGTTAATGGATTGACTTCTTTCTTGATGGTAATTAGACCGGCATCCTGGAACATTAACAGCGTTCTGGCCAGGTTAACGGGATCGTTGGCAATGGCTACCGTGCTGCCGTTTTTGATGTCTTCAATCTTTTTGAATTTCTTGGAATATACACCCATTGGCGCAGTTGGTACAATAATCAGTTCGGAAAGCTTTAAATTCTTTTCTTTTGCGAAGTTTTCCATATAGATTTTGTGCTGGAACAGGTTCGCATCAATAGATCCTTTAGCTAATGAGAGGTTCGGCTGAATGTAATCACTGAACTCTACAATTTTAACGTTATATCCTTTCTTCTCCAGTTCAGGTTTGATGGCTTTATTGACCATATCACTGTATGGGCCGGCTGTTGCTCCAATGCTGATGTTCTTCTTGTCTCCTGAGCTTGATGATCCGCTGGAAGTTGAGCCACATGCTGACAGAACACCAATGGCTAGTAATAGAATGAGTGCTGAAGTAAACTTTTTCATTTGTTTCTCTCCCCTATTGTTTTATCTTTTATCTACGAGTTTGGAGATCTTATCTCCGGTGAATTGAATGATTTGGACGAGTAAAATCAAAACGACTACCGTGGTAATCATGACGGTATTATCATAGCGATAGTACCCAAATCGGATGGCCAAGTCACCGATTCCTCCCCCGCCAACAATACCTGCCATGGCTGAATAACCGACCAAGCTGATTGTCGTGATTGTTAATCCTTGAATCAAACCCGGTTTGGCTTCCGGAAGAAGCACATCCTTAATGATCATCCATGAGGTTGCCCCAACTGCTACGGCTGATTCGATCACTCCCTTATCGATTTCTCGGAGTGACGCTTCAACCATTCTTGCAAAAAAAGGAATCGCAGCAACAGAGAGGGATACGGAAGCCGCAGTAGGCCCAATTGTTGTCCCTGTAAGCAAATTGGTTAACGGCAATAACGCCACCAAAAGAATAATGTAGGGAATCGAACGAATCAAGTTGACGATCCATCCCGTAACACTTTTCACAGCGGAATTTTCAAGGAATAATCCTTTATCGGTTACAAAAAGCAATACACCAAGCGGGAGCCCGATGATGATGGCCACGGCTAAAGAGATGCCCACCATATAAAGTGTTTGGAAGAACGCATTGTTTAAATCAGGAAGAAGCTGTACAAGTGAATCAAGCAACATCATAAACCACCTCCAAACTCCTTGTTTTTCTTGTAATATATTCGATCGCTCTCTCTACTTCGGAATTTTCACCTGTAAGCTCCATAATGAAAATGCCCAGAGGGATATCCTGTATGTACTCAATCTTCCCGTGCAGAATATTTCCTTTCACGTTGTATTTCTGGAAAAGCTCTGACACCACTGATTCTTCGGCAATCTCGCCTTTGAACTGAATCTTGATGATCTTCCCTTTGCGGTTTTCAATGAGCTGCTTAGGCAATTCAAATTGCAGGATACTGTTAATAAAATCTTTGGTCAGCGGTTTCTGAGGATCAGAGAAGATGTCATAGACCTCGCCCTCCTCAATCACTTCACCATTTTGCATGACGGCTATCTTATGGCAGATTTCCTTCACTACTTCCATCTCATGCGTGATCAGAACGATGGTCAATCCCAGCTTGCGGTTAATGTCCTTTAATAAGTTTAAGATGGACTTTGTTGTGCTTGGATCGAGGGCAGAAGTTGCCTCATCACATAAAAGCACCTTCGGGTTATTGGCAAGCGCCCTGGCAATTCCGACCCTTTGTTTCTGACCTCCGCTCAACTGAGCCGGATATTGATCCTTCTTATCCGCAAGATCCACGAGGTCCAATAGTTCCAATACTCGCTTTTCCGCCTCATCCTTTGATTTGCCCGCTGCTTTCAAGGCAAATACAATATTTTCATAGACGGTTTTTGAACTGACCAGATGAAAATGCTGAAAGATCATGCCAATCTTTAACCGGGCTTTTCTTAAATCTTCTCCTTTTAAAGAGGCAAGATTCACCCCATCAATCCAAACCTCACCCGATGTTGGCTTCTCCAATAAATTTAAACATCGGATCAAAGAGCTCTTCCCTGCACCGCTGTAACCGATAATGCCGTAGATCTCTCCTTCATTTACCGTAAGAGATACGTTGTTGACCCCCACGATCTCTTTTTTCTTCGAACGGTAAACCTTCAACAGATTTTTGACTTCAATCATGAAACAACCCCCTCTTTCTTTCCAAATAAAAAAGCCCCTTTCATCATGAAAGAGGCATTGGAATATAAATTCAATCACCTTATCTTTCAGAATGAAAATCATTCTGTAGGAAGTGGCACCTTTCCAAATTGGAGGTTGCCGGACGTCATAGGGCCTAATCCCTCAGTCACTCTCGATAAGAACGGTTATGCTATTGTTTTTAGAACATTTCTAATAATAAAGCGATTCTCCTCCATTGTCAATACTATCCATAGTAGATATGTCGGAATTAAAAGTTTATATTTGTTGGTGTATGATAACTAGGCATATGGACAGTAACTTGGGACAACCACATCCCATATTTTATTTTGAGGGTACTTTTCCAGAAAAAACGTTTGTGTTCTGGCGATTTCTCAGCTCGTTAAACCCGTAAAATAAAGTAGGAGGTTTTTTTATTGAATGAAGAATTTAAGTGGGATCTTCAGGGGCTGCACACTGATGGTGTAAATGTCAGCAATGTTACCCCGAATTATCCTCAGGATCAAAATACGAGTGATTCCGCTCGTCTCTGTGTTGGCTTTGGCATTGGTTTCTGTGTTGGTGTATGCGGTGGCTTTGGTGGATGCGGTGGCTGTGGCGGTTGTGGCGGCTTTGGCGGTTGCTTTGGCCGTTGCTTTGGCTGTGGCGGATGTGGCGGCTGCTTTGGCCGTTGCGGCGGCTGTGGCGGTTGTGCCCGTTGTGGCGGCTGTGGCCGCTGCGGTCGTGGCGGAAGCAGTTAAGCTTCCGATCGGTAGTGATAGGTATTTTAACAAAAGACCGGCCCTGCATATCCCTCTGCAGGGCTTTTATCGTTTGGATAGGCATAATGGACAACAGGCATCCATAGAGTTAAATAATGTAAAAGATGTAGAGCTTTCTAAAGAGGAGGTCGATCATGCAAAAATTAAATCCTTCTATGTGTTTAAAAGTGAACAGAGACACGTTTGTTTTTCCGGATTCAGCTAAAGGTGTATATCTCCGGAACAACGTAAAATCTTTAAGAATGGAAGGCAGCACCATTGACCGATGGCTGGAAAAATTAATTCCTATTTTCGACGGAACCCATACTCTTGATTCTGTCACAAACGGTTTACCAGATGCTTATAAAGAACAAGTGTATAAGATCGCACATGTTCTGTACGAAAACGGTTTTGTCCGTGATGTAAGCCAAGATCTCCCACATCAGCTTCCTGATCGCATCCTTGCTAAGTATGCCTCCCAAATCGAATATTTAGATCATATTCGTGATTCGGGCGGTTATCGATTCCAAGTTTACCGCCATGCAAAAGTAGCGGTGATCGGTTCGGATTCGCTTCTCCTCTCTCTCGTTCGATCATTGATTGAATCAGGGCTTCCTTCTTTCAGCGTCATACTCACTGAATCACACCCAGCTATTCAGCAGCGGTTAAATGAGATGATAGCTGAAGCACGCAAGTCAGAGCCCGAAACCAACATCACCATCTTAAGATCCGGGAAAAATTCATGGAGAGAAAATGCAGAACCGTTTGATTGCATACTATATGGATGCAAGGACAGTGATTTATCTCAACTTCGTACCTTTCTGGCCATCTGCAAGGAACAAAAGAAGAATGTTCTTCCCGTTACTATTTTAAAAGACTTAGCTTTTGCTGGCCCGCTCGTTTCTGCTGAATCCGATTCGTGCTGGGAGTCTGCCTTCCGCAGACTGCACCAGAGGCTGAATGAAGAAGGCAATGGTTCTCACTCCTTATCACTAACAGCAGGTGCTCTATTAGCCAATGTGGCGGTTTTTGAGCTTTTTAAAGAAATCACAGGCGTACATGAGGGAAAAAGAGAAAGACCATTTTACTTGCTTAACTTGGAAACGCTCGAAGGAAGCTGGCACACCTTTCTCCCTCACCCACTGGTTACTGGGCGTGTTTATGCCGAACCGATTAAGGACCCGGCTACATTCCTTGAAACATGCAATCATCAACAAATGGACCTACATTCCCTGTTTTACCGGATTACTTCAAAAGAATGTGGTGTTTTTCATCTTTGGGAGGAAGCAGATTTACTCCAGCTCCCGTTATCACAATGCAAAGTCCAGGTTGCTGATCCGCGTTCAGAAGGCCCTGCCAAGCTCTATCCTGAGACTGTTTGTTCAGGACTCACGCATGAAGAAGCTCGCCTGGAGGCAGGTCTGATTGGAATTGAAACATATGCCAGGAGTTTTGGGAATGACTTTTTCAGTGAGCATCCTTCATCATGGGGAATCGGGATGGGCAAGACCCCTGCAGAAGGTTTATGCAGAGCACTGCAAAACGCACTTCATGAAGAATTTGTGAAGCAAGCAGATCACGGTGTCACTAAAGCCACATTGGATTTAAGCCTTGTCAATGATCATCGCTGCCAATTTTTTCTGCAGGCTCTGAGAACCAAGAAGTCTGAACCAGAATTTTTATGTGGCCGTGAAGTACTGGGTTTTCCTGTCGTTTGGGTTGAATCAAACGGCAAGTTGTATGGAAGCGTTGGATTGAATATGCAGATGGCTTTAAGCAGAGCATTACAAACGGCTGTGATGGATTCTCAAAATCGAGAAACCTCACATTATCCCTATGGGGTTGTGGTTTCCTCCATTACATCGCAAAAGGATGCTCAACAGAAGGTTCCGGTTCCTTCTTTTGAAGAAAAGCCGTTAGACGAAACCTTCCATTCTGCAATAAATCGATTAAGGCAGAATAAAAAACAAGCAAACATCTTTGAACTTCATCTGGAAGCGATTTTTAAAGAGAATACGGCTGGCATTTATGGGATTGCGTTAAGCGGGGAGGAACTTCCATGAGCCACTCCATCATCATCATCGGAAACGGAATGTTAGCTGACACCGTAAGCGAACAATTGAGCGGGCTCTATTCCATTACACGCTGGGCCACTGTAAAAGAAGCCGTTCCGAATCAAGGAAATCTGGCATTAGTGCTCCACGATTCCTGGGTTCCGGCTGAACACCTAGAAGCCGATGAGGCCTTTTCGTTCTTTGGCATCCCTTGGCTTCGGGGATTCGTATCATTTGGTGAAGCCAACATTGGACCGCTTGTTCTTCCAGACAAACAGGGGTGTTCTCAGTGCGCGGATAGGCGACGTTTTATGGCGGGATCTGACCGGAGAGAACAATTCCAAATGAAAGAATACAAGATGGATCAACCTGGTATCGAGCAAGATCCTTGGGCTTCCGCTTCAGGATTATTGCAAACTTCCTATCTCATTCAAGAAGAGGTCCATAGATTGTTAAAAGGAGAAAAAGCCCGCACGTATGAACATGTATTTCTTCTGCAGTTAAATACGCTCCGGCTATCCTATCATTTCTTTTTGCCTGACCCATACTGCCCTGTGTGCGGCGATCTTCCAGAGGATACAGCGGATACCGCAGAGATCATACTGAAACAAAGCCCGAAGACATCAATCGATAGCTATCGCTGCCGCTCGCTGGAAGACATGGAGAAGGTTCTGGGCAAGGATTACTTAGATAGCAGAACGGGCCTTCTTAATCATAAACGATATGACTTCATTTCCCCTTTTGCCGATACGATTGTCAATCTTCCTCTACTATCAGGCGATGAGTTAACGGGTGGGCGAACCCATTCGTATGCTCAAAGTGAACAATCCGCCATTTTAGAAGGACTGGAGAGATACTGCGGCTATGCCCCAATGGGTAAACGGACAATGGTTTATGGACCGTATTCCAAGGTGGAAAAGCATGCCCTTAACCCACGATCAATAGGACTTCATACAAAGGAACAATATGACATGCCCGGCTTTCCTTTCAAGCCATTGGACTCCGAGCGGCCCATTCATTGGGTTTGGGGCTATTCTTTATCACAGAACCGGCCCATCCTGGTACCAGAGACGTTTGCCTATTACAGCTTGGGAGGCGGGGAAGGCTTTGTTTATGAAACCTCTAACGGCTGTGCACTCGGCGGAAGCATGGAGGAAGCGATTCTTTACGGTATTTTCGAAATAGTTGAGCGGGATTCATTTTTAATGACATGGTACGGCCAACTCCCTATTCCTCGTCTGGATCTGTCTTCCATAGACGACCGGGAGCTTCAGCTCATGATCCAGCGCATACATGCAGTGACCGGATATGAAGTGCATTTGTTTAATTCGACGACCGAGAACGGAATTCCTAGCATTTGGGCGCTTGCCAAAAATACGAAGCAAACGGGCATGAATCTTTTATGTGCCGCTGGAGCCCACATTGATCCATTAAGAGCCGTAAAAGGAGCCGTTCAAGAACTCTCAGGCATGCTTCTCACCATGGACGATAAGCTGGAAAAAGAACGGGAGAAATATAGGCAGATGTATGATGATTCGTTACTCGTTCATCATATGGAAGACCATTCGATGCTATACGGGTTAAAAGAAGCGGAGGAACGTTTATTCTTCCTTCTCGATCAGCGCCCGAAAAGGAGCTTTCAACAGGAATTTCATCCGGTTCATAAATCCGCTGATTTATTGGATGATGTTGTGGAGATCCTGGAAGTTTTTCGGCAGCTTCAGCTGGAGGTCATTGTTGTGGACCAAACAAGCCCTGAACTGAAACGAAACGGGTTACATTGTGTAAAAGTAGTGATACCCGGGATGCTGCCCATGACATTTGGACATCACCTTACCCGGCTAAAGGGATTGGATCGGGTGTTGAACATACCAGCGAAACTCGGATATACGAGAGAGCCGCTGACTTATAGCAGCCTTAACCCGTATCCTCATCCATTTCCATAGCAGTCCCAAAGGGGGAAAAGGAATGAACCTCGATGAATTTTTGCATAACCTGCATTATGAATCTGACAAAATAAAACCCCGGGACTGGGAGGCGAATTGGGATGACGCCCCCCTTCCCTATAAGCTTTACCGGGGGTTGCCTGTAGTGGAATTATCCGCAAATATACCGCTCCATCTCGAACAAAAGAAGAACAGAAACTCAAAACCGAATCTCCAAGAAATGAGTCACTTTCTTAAATATACCTTCGGGCTTACACAAGTTAGCCAAACGCATCCTTTTGCTGATCAAACAGAAGAATGGACAGCATACCGGCGCTTTGCTCCATCCGGCGGTGCACTGTATCCAACCGAACTTTACATCTATTTGAAAATCGAGGATCTCCCTGAAGGCATTTATCACTATGATGCTGCACACCATCGTTTAGTTTGTTTAAGGGAAGGGAATTTTGACAGCTACTTGAACAGAGCTCTGGGCAATCGCTGTGACATGTCCTCCACTTTTGGTACCGTATTTAGCTCCACGTTTTTTTGGAAGAATTTTTTCAAATACCATAACTTTTCTTACCGTCTGCAAGGGCTGGATACCGGCTTTGTGATCGGTCAGCTGCTGGAAACAGGAAGACGCATGGGTTTTGAGACGGGGGTGTATTACCATTTTCTTGACCGTGCTATTCATCATCTTTTAGGACTATCCGAGCAAGAAGAAAGTGTATATGCGGTGATTCCTCTTTCCGTTGATCCAGCCATGAACTGGTTTACGAGTGATGAAACAGAGGAACCCTCCAATGCTGCTTCGTTATGCGGTGAACTGAAACCACTTGACCATCAGCATTACGTCCGTTCCAAGAAAATTAGCGAATATCCCATGCTGATTAAGATGAATGAAGCGTGCATGCTGGACTCGTTCCCAACTCATGAGCAAATGGAAAAAGAAAAGAAAGAAGAGTCAGCACATCCGTTTCACCTGCTGCCTCGTGTGGACCGGTTATCTTATGATTTCTCTTCCGCCTGCCGAAATCGATATTCGCCTGGAATGGACTTTGTTCAGAAACCCATAAACCAACAAACCTTATCAGCCCTTCTATTCGAAGCTTTCTCCACTTTTTCTTACCGAAATGATCTAGACCATGCTTTTCAGAAACCTCCTTACCGTGTTTCACTCTATTGTTGTATGTATAACATAAAAGGTGTACCCAATGGCTCCTATTCTTATGATGAATCCAATCATGCGTTACAACCTATTCAGGAGGGTGATTTCCGATGCCAGCTGCAAGACGGACTGCTTGCTGATACTGTAAACATGACTCAAGTTCCACTTTCCTTCACGATCTCTGGCCATAAGGATCATTACAAGAACGCTTATGGATACAGGGGACACCGTATTCAGCACATGGAAGCTGGAATTCTGTCTCAGCACCTGCTTCTGGCAGCTTCGGCATTAAATATGGGCGGGCATCCCCTTCTCGGATTTGATGTCCAATCCTATGATGACCTCTATAAACTGAGTGAAAAAGGAAAAACCAGCCTGCTCCAAATCCCTTTGGGCTGCTTCAGCCCACATCCCAGATTACAGGGAAGCCTGCATGGCTGATGCGGTTACCTATACTAGATGAAATTCTTCAAGCCCTGTAAAGCCCGAATGATTCTGTTCGCTTTACAGGGTTTACTATTTATTAAACAATCGTTTGATTAAACTCTTCTGCATCCTCCACGCTCGGAGAAAAAGCCGGGAAAAAACGAGCGTTCAATCTCACCAAATCCCCCCAAAAAGTGATGGGCCTACAGCCCTTCACTCTTTTTTTGGATGTTTTCTATTTGCAAGTTTCAATTTATCATGGGCATTTTTTACAATTTTTCTTTAGAATCTATTAAATGATTTTGGTTTTAGTAGACAAGCATACAAACAAAAACTATGAATCTTGAATATCTTAAATAGAAATTTCTTTTAAACTACTAAACATAGAAACAAAAAGCAAGAATCCTGAATATAGAAATTTCATTTAGATAACTCTTGAAGGGAGAGTTGGGTAATTTGTCAAGCAGCCATAAAAAATCAGATTGTCAATGTGACTGTGTGGAAGAACTGGCAGAACAACTAGAAAAAAGAAGAGGAGACTTCGTTGTTGTTTATGAAAGAAATGGCGATATAGCTCGAGGCACTATAAAAGATGTAAAGTGCGATTCGGTTCTTATCCTTAAGAATGCAGATAAGATGAGTTGTTGTTTTCAGGCAGGTTATATATCATTTACTGAATTAATAATAAGTATTTGTGAAA
The DNA here is from genome assembly GCF_024494405.1 of Fictibacillus sp. WQ 8-8. NCBI lineage: Bacteria > Bacillati > Bacillota > Bacilli > Caryophanales > Fictibacillaceae > Fictibacillus > Fictibacillus sp. WQ 8-8. The sequence continues at coordinate 52,917 of NZ_JAMXKG010000015.1, read as the reverse complement.
TAACAGAGTTTGGTGTTATGCAGGGTGATGCTCCTTGTTCTTCCCCTGTTGCTCCAGGTGATGATATATTTAAATCGTTAAGCGGAAACAAATAAGAAAACATATTTTCTTTTTATTTCCTACTAAGTCCACCTATCACCAGCTTTATTTGCTGATAGTTAAACTTATCCAAAGACCCATGCTTGTTTGTCAGCATGGGTTTGCTACATAATATGTCTTATTCAAGTAACAGGTGCTAGTCGTTCCTATTAAAAAGAAGAAGCAGGATCCAAAAAAATGGCCCTGCTTCTCGTTAGTAAGTAAAATGATATTAACGTGAAAAAGTATGATTGCCGATGGTTTCTAATACTGGCTTCGTGTCAAGCCATTGGCTAACCGCCGTTTCTGGATTGTAGAAAAATAAAGCTCCATTGGTATTATCATAGCCCGCTAATGCTTGATCAACGGCTTGCAGGGATTCCGCAGATGGACTTTTCAACGTTCCTTCCATAACCGGTTGAAATTGGCCAGGATCGTAAATAACCCCCTTAATTGAATCCGGAAAGCTGGAATCTTGTACACGATTTAAAACAACTGCTGCAACTGCCACTTTACCTGCAAACTCTTCTCCCTCCGCTTCAGATTCCACAAGTGAAGCCAATAGCCTTCGTTCTTCATCCGTCGCTTGAATTTTTTTTGCATCCGGTATCGCCAATTCCTGGCCTGGCAAGAGAATGTCGCTGCTTAATCCATTTGCTTGTTTAATTTGTTCATACGAAACATCATAGGACTGTCCGATTTGCCACAATGATTCACCATGTTTTACAGTATGGGCTTCCGCAAAGCTTCCTCCCGATAAAGTAACTCCCAAAACTGCTATCCCTGATAGAGTACCTAGTTTCTTCAAGTGCTGTTCCTCCTAGATCGGTTATTATCGCCTGTTTGAAGATTTGGCGACGCAGGACAAAAAAAGTCTCGCCCCCAATCCTGAAGTCCTTATCGGTTAATTTTCGGAATACAGATTTATTTTTGACCGTCTATTGTCCTCCCTCAAATGGCCCGCACTTCAGGATAAAAGGTTGAAAAAAATAGATTAATCAAGGACACCTATGGGTTTATCCGGCCTTCATCTAGTCTGACAAAAAACTTACTAAAACATTTTTTTACGATAGAATTACAGACCATAATACTTAGCTTGAACACCAGAGCCCTATACTAGAATGGAAGGCACAAACAAGGTAATTTGCTGGCTGGACAAATTACCGTTTTTTCTTTAGAAAACAGGGAGTTTCAGGGACGGTCCTATCGTCGGGATAGAAATTTGACCCACATAAAGACGCTTTTCTTATCCAATTATATTAACGAGAAGCAATTTACGGATAGTTTTAAGGAATTTGTGGCTTGAAAAAGACTTGGTCACTTAATCGTACCTTCCAGGTATCTCGAATTGTATAAAAAAGAAAATAAATAAGTTATGGATATTAATATATTGCTGGCAGTTATTGTCGTATTAATTTGTATTGTCCTTGGGGTATTATTAATTTTAAAGAAAAAAAATAAACATTATGATGAAATGTTTGAAGAATTTCAAACGGAAGCCGTGGAAAATTTTTCTAAATTGGAAAAAGAGCTTCAACAGGAAAAAGAAGAATTGGTGGATAAGCTTAAGGAAGATTATGAGAGCAAAATCAGTGATTTTAAAGAATATGTTCGCACCGTGGAAAAGATATCTAAAACTGCTAGTGAAGTCAATACTCATAATATATTAACCGAGATAAAGAAAAAATTAGTCTTAGAAGGTACGATCCAACCTTTTGAAATGAAGATCCTGGCTAATGTATTTGTTCCAATGAAGAAAGCTGATGGGGAAATACTTTCAATAAAAATCGATCATATCATTTTGATGAAAACTGGAATTTATATCATTGACACGAATGAGTTTCATGGGGATATATTGTTTGGAATTACAAAAGAAAAAACAAAGCAATTTTCGTTCATTCTCGATCATCTTTTTCCTTCTGAGGAAAATGAAACTGAAAAAACAATCGTATTTGTTAATAAAAATAATGATTCAAAAGAATTGAATGTCATTTCGGTTGATGATCCGTCAAAACAAGTTATGGCCGGAGTCAATATATTGAATCAATTACTTGAAAAACATTTCCATTATAGTTCTATAACACCCATCCTTTATTTTCATGCAAACAAACTCATTAATCATTCACAAAATAAAATCCCTTATGTGTTTGACGATAAACAAACCCTCTACAAATTCTTCGTGAGGCAATTAGACGGTTACCCTACCATTTATTCAATAGATGAATTAGAAGAGATAAAAAATATTATTGAAAACGTTAGTTTAATTGATACAAATGGAACAATCTACCATCAAATTGAAAAACAAGAGGATACACCTAGATTCAGCTTCAGCAGCAATACTTCAGCTGTAGAACAGGAACTGAAAGCAGCTGTACAATAGAATAATAAATAAGATGAAGCAGGATCCAAATGGACCTGCTTCTTTGTTTTATTTACTATTAAACGATCGTTTGAAAAAACGCTTCTACTTCCTCCACACTTGGATAGGAAGTTTGAGTACCGAGCTTTATCACACTCAGTGCCGCAAATGCGGTCGCTTTTTTCATCGCATCAAGCACACCAATTTCTACCAAACTTATTCCATAAATAATAAAAAGCCAACACTATATGTTGACCTTGGTAATTAGCTAGGTACCTAATTTAATAAACATATTCTCTTATAAAAGCTGTTTAGCTGAAGATAAACTTTGTTCTGATTGTTGCTGCCATTGGATTATGTTATCAATGAAGGGTCTAAACTCATTCGGGGCATTGTCTCTCATTGTCACGTGGGTGTTTTAATTAGAATAGCAGCACTTGCCTATTACTCTAAAGGAAGTTTGAATAATTTATCATCGCCTTCTCGTGGATTGCCTCTCCCGTCACGATTATTCGTAATCGTATATAATGTATTGCCTTCAATCAGCACATCCCGCATTCTCCCAGCGTTTTCAAAAAAAATAATTACGGTTTTGTCAGTCAAATCAAACACTTGAATACTTTCACCACGTAAATTGGCAACATACATTTTATTGTTCTTAATAGCAATTCCTGATGGAGCCCATGTGTCATCCCCTGATTGATATAATGGCGATATCATATTAGGAGCTTGTTGATTACCCTCAATGATCGGCCAACCATAGTTCTTTCCGGGTTCAATCAAGTTAATTTCATCATGAGCCGCTTGACCATGCTCAGAGCTATATAGTTTTCCTTCATCATCCCAGGCTAATCCTTGTGGATTTCGATGCCCATAGGAATGAACATAAGAATTTTTAAATGGGTTATCGTTTGGTACTCTACCATCTAGTTGCATTCGCAAAATTTTGCCACCAAGACTTTGAATGTTTTGAGCATTTTCCGGGTTCCCCGCATCACCTGCGGTAGCATACAACTTTCCATCGGGTCCAATTTTCATTCGTCCGCCGTTATGAATGGTTCCTCCCGGGATCCTCTCCAGAATAATCCTTCTTTCCGTCCATGTATTGCCGTTAAGTTTAAGAACGATAATGCGGTTAAGAACAGTACCATCCTGTTGATAGGTATGGTACGCAATCGCTTCTTGGGAAGTCTTAAAGTCAGGAGCAAGTATGAAACCTAGCAATCCTCCTTCACCCTCATGCAGAACCTTCTTCGTAACTTCTACATTCTGAACCGTTTTCGAACCGCTATCCCCATTAACTTGAATGATATAACCTGGCCGTTGACTCATATAAAAGGTATTATCCTGTTTGTTAATATTCCAAGGGATTTCTAAATCAGTTGCGATCACCTCAGCTTGTCTTGCAAGTACTTCTTTTGCATCCTTTTCGTTCTTTTCGGATGTATTTTTATTTTCCTGGGAACAACCAGAAATCAAAAGGATCGACATTAGTGTGAAGATGAACCACTTCAATACGAACACCCCCATTTTCGATTTTAATATAAATTAGTTTAGCCATATCTTTAATAGAATTAACATTGGTTATTAGAACAAAGATAAAAAGGAGTTCAATCGAATGAACTCCTTTTTATAAAGCAAATTTCTATATGCCAAGAGTGAATATGGCAACTCATGAGATGGTGTTTCATGAATGCCTCCGCGTTACTGGTTTCATGTTTTTATTCACTGATATTGGATTCTATTTTGCATTCTCATCGGGTTGATGAATTCCGAATATATTTCCTTCTGTATCAATATAGTATCCTTGCCACGCCATTCCAGGCAAAGCATATTTGGGCATTGCCACCTTGCCGCCATGCTCCATAATTTTAGCTTCCGTGGAATCGTAATCTTCCACTCCCATTGTACAAGCAAATCCATTTAACGCCTGGTTGGTTTCCGGAGAAGCACTTTGCCGCTGCATCAAAGCACCATTGATTCCAGGTTCTCTCTCATCGCCAGTTACTGCTCCAAAGTAAGGCATTCCAGCATACTCACTCCAATCCTGGAATGACCATCCGAATACCTCTCCATAAAACTTCTTTGCTCGTTCCATGTCACTTACATGAATTTCAAAATGTACTAATCTTCCCATGATTCCCTCCTAATTTTGATAGATTAACCAAAATCATTGAGCGCGTTTACACTTTCCTATTAAATTGAAATAAATTCAATTACCCATAAGATATTTCAACTTTTTCTCGCTTTCTCCTCCTTTGTGAATTTCTTTTTGTGAATAATGGGTATTTATATATGTCCACTTACATCTTGGATACATATCTTATAAGGGAGTTTATTTTGAAAATATTAAAGGAGAGGTTTTTTATTTATCCAAACGGTTCTCAACCTTATGTCCAGCAGCAATACGGTTCTTATCAACCATACGTCCAGCAGCCACAATACGCCCCTTATTCACAGCAGTCGTATGATTATTATCCTCAGCAGCAACATGACCCAGATAGACAGCCTCCAATAAGACAGCTTGAAAGGCGGGTTAATCAGCTAGAAAACCGAGTTAGCCAGCTTAATCGGGAAGTTAACCAACTTGAAAATACTGTTGCAGTCCATTCACGCCGGTTAAACCGATTAAACCAACGCCTGCGCATCGTGGAAGATCGATTACGAATTCCTTTTCAGCCTTTAGAAGGCGGCTTTTAAGTAACTGGACCCAGTGAGACTCTGGGTCCTTTATTAAATTTAGTCCTAGTTGAAGGTAATCTCGCCTATTGATTGATTCCAGGTCTTAAATAAGATAAAGCTGCCCATATGGCAGCTCGATCTTTAAGTAATGTACCCGTTAATTGAATAACATCTATAAAAACAGCTGATTTATTAAACGAGCGTTTGAAAAAAAGCTTCTACTTCCTCCACACTTGGATAAGAAGTCTGAGTACCGCGCTTCGTCACACTTAAGGCCGCGAATGCTGTTGCCTTTTTCATCGCCTCCAGCACATCACCGCTCTGAACAAAATAATGAGAGAAGCAGCCGATGAACGCATCGCCGGCGCCCGTTGTGTCAATGGCATTTACCTTATGTGAAGCTACCGTTTGAACATCATCCTTTGTCACCCACATCACTCCCCGGCTTCCCATCGTCACTATCACGTTTTTCACGCCTCGTTCGATCAACGTCATTGCAGCTACCCGGATCTGTTCGTCCGTTTCCACCGGCATTTCCGTTAAGATTTCAAGCTCGCTTTCATTCGGAATGAAGAAGTCGCTTTTACACACATACTCAAAGTCCAGTTCCTTTGAGGCCGGTGCAGGATTTAATATGACCGGAATGTTATGCTCATTACCGAATTCAATCGCACGGTATACGGTAGGAAGCGGAACCTCCAGCTGCAGGACGATAAGGGAGCACTGTTTCAGCTTTTCTGCCGCCCCATCCACATCTTCTGGTGAAAGATGCTGGTTCGCTCCTTTAATAATAAGGATGCGGTTCTTGGACTCAGGGTCCACAAAGATCGGCGCAACCCCGCTTGAGGTGCCAGGCACCTTGACGGTAAATTCCGTATCAATGCCGTACTTCTCCAGGTTGTTGATCGTGTTGTCGGCAAACAAATCATCTCCGACTTTCGTAACCATCATGACGTTGGAGCCAAGTTTCGCTGCCGCTACTGCCTGGTTCGCTCCTTTTCCGCCGCATCCGATTTCAAAGTCCGGCGCTTCAAGTGTTTCTCCTTCTTTCGGCATCTTATCAATGTATGAAATGAGATCCACCATGTTGGATCCGATCACTGCAATATCCATGTTTCTTCCTCCTTATTTCTTCCCGGTCACGACCGTAAAGGAACGCTCTTCCCCGGCACCTAACGTGATCAATGTTCCTGCTTTTTCTGCGGCCAAAAATCCTTCCGGCCGGCATGTCGCAGGCAGGACGAATGCGCCTACCTGCTGGTCGCTGTTATGCAAAAGCCAGCGTGTCGCATGGTTCAATTCCGCAGTTGAGAACTTTGTGAAAAATGCTGTGCCATCCGGTGACTTCATCTCAAATTCTGCTTCCTCACCGTAGGCATCCAGCTTATCGGCAAAAAAGACAATCTCGGGGTCATACATCTCCGGCTTGTTCAGCACGTTCAGCGTTTCTTCCCCGCTCAACAGCTTTTTATTGTACGCCAGCCATTGTTCGGTCGGCTTCACGTGGGCTGGAATCGATTCCCGAAGCACTAAGCAATCGTCCGGAATGTTCTGCTTCATGACTGCACCATCCACATACGCATAATTCGTATGGCACATGTATTGAAGCGGCATGCCGGACCCTGACAGGTTCTTCACCTTCATATTCATCTCAATGAATGAGTTTTCCTTCATCATTTTAACACTTGGGGACGCTAAATAGTGATGGCCAAACCCTTTCACATACTCTGTTTCACCGCAAACACTGATTCCTTCTTCACTGATTTCCAGCCATGCCCGGTCCATCTTGGCACACGCCATTTCACCGTGCAGCTCATGGTCATCGTCAGGTCCTGGACATCCGTTGGCGATCAAGCCGGAGTGAAACGCAAAGCAACCGTATGTATCAACGATCGCATTAACCTTTTTCGGCTGTGAGAACATGTTCTTCATCTTCAGATCTGTACCGTCAAACTCAAGATCCCAGATGATCTGTCCCATATACGGCAGCACAACCATTCGCCCCCGTGAGTTGGTCAGCTCAATCGCCTCCACCCCTGACGGATAGCGGAATAGGCTTGCTGTAAATTCATGATCTCGATAGATTACTTTTTTGCTTTCTTTAAAAAATTCGCGCTGAAGTTCAATGGTTCCTCTCATCTCTAGCATCCCTTTCCTGCTAAATTAACCCGTCCAGGCAGCCAGCAACGGCTGCCCCGCAGGTTTTCTATTTTTACTGAGCCACTTCGATCGTTTCGTCAGTCTTCTTCACTCCAGATTTTTGCTTCTTCATTTCACCAAAGAAGTAAATGCCGACATATACGAAGCACGCCATCGATACGAGGAACGCCGTCTGCATGGAGCCAAATGCGTCAGATGCGTACCCTTGAAGTGCCGGGATCACCGCGCCGCCGACGATCGACATTACGAGGATCGCTCCTGCTGTTTCCGTGTACTTCTTATCTACCACTTCAAGCGTCTCAGCATAAATGGTTGCCCAGCAAGGTCCAAACAGCATGCTTACTACGATGGCCGCGTAAACTGCCGTCATGTTCGGCACGAGAATGACATATGCCAGCATCGCCGATCCAAGAATGGAATAACCGAACAAGACCTTTGAAGATGAGAAGCGTGCCATCAGGAAGTTCGCGATGAACTTGCCGACAAAGAAGCCCGCAAAACTATAGACCATGAAGTTGGAAGCCGTTCTCTCATTGAAATCCGGGTTCAGATCAAGTGCCAGACGGATCGTGAACGACCAAACGGCTACCTGCATTCCTACATATAAAAACTGTGCTGCAATCCCTTTTTTGAAGCGTTTGTTGCCTGCCAAATATTTGAGCGTCTGACCGATTCCTGGTGCCTTTTCTGCGCTCTTTGCACGATTCGCAACCGGCTTACAGATCGGGAACTTCGTCAAGGCAAACAAGACAAACATGGCAATCAGTACGAAAATAATATATTTATATGGTTCAAGTGTATGCTGCAGCATCTTCAAGCCAAATGCCTGTGCTTCAGCCGGAGACATTTTCGCCATCTGTGATTCAAGGCTTGCCCCCTCCTGGAAAACCAGGTACTTTCCTAGTAAAATTCCTGCTATGGAACCTAGCGGATAAAACGTTTGAGAAATGTTCAAGCGTAGGATGCTATATTGACGCGGCCCGATCATCGAGCTGTACGTATTGGCCGCTGTTTCCAAAAAGCTTAGCCCAATCGCAATCGCGAAGATCGCAACCAGGAACATCGTGTACGTCCCCATGTGTGACGCCGGATAAAACAACGAGCAGCCGACGATATAAAACAGAAGGCCAGTCATAATCGCAAACTTGTAACTCATTTTCTTGATGACCATCGACGCTGGAATCGCTACAAGGAAGTATCCTCCGTAAAACGCACTCTGTACGAAAGCGCTTGCGAAATCACTCAATTCAAACACATGTTTAAATTGTGCGATGAGAATATCGTTCAAGCTTGCTGCTACCGCCCATAACGGAAACAGCAGTGATACAAGGATAAACTGAAAAATCGGTGTGCGGTTCAAGTAACCGTCCGGCAGTTGAATCAGTTGGTTGTTCTTCATGTGTAACATCCCCTCTTCTAACTTTTAGTTTATTAAGGCTGTTTTCTTAATCTTTGTTGCACTTGTGGGCCGTTGATTTCCGTTCAAGGCTGCTCGCTTTCCGCGGGGCGTGCGGTGAGCCTGTAGTCTCACCTGTCACGCTACTCCCGCAGGAGTCTCGCACCTTGCACTCCAATCAACTCTTAGCAATGAAGTATATAATAAACTCCAAAAGCAACAATCTTTGAGAAAAGAGCCTTTATTAAAGCGCTTACATATAACCTGTAATAAGAAGGCTGAGAGTGACCAGCTCTCATGCCTCATTTACTTTTTAAGAGATTGTCCAGCGCTCGAACCTTTCGGAAAACGCAATCGGCAGGAATCACGAATAATTAGTTCCGGTGACAGATTGTACTCCCGCTTCGGCATCTCACCCTTAAAATGAATCCGTTCATGCAGGAGCTGAAATGCAATCTCCCCCACCGCATTCATCGGACGTGAAACAACACTGAGCTTCGGGTTCAGGAACGTGGCAATATCCACATCGTCAAAGCCGAAAAACGAGATTTCCTCCCCAAGCTTCCAGTCCAGATCACCGATGGCTTTTACACACCCGGTTGTCATCAAGTTGTTGGAAGAAAAAATCGCGGTCGGCCGGTCATTCTGAGAGTAAAACTCGTGAGCCGCCTGATAGCCGCTTCGTTCTCCAAAGTCCCCTTGAAACACATACCGCTCGTCCAGTTTCAGGTTGTAATCCTCGAGCGCCTTTTTGTATCCGATGAAACGCTCACGCCCCGGCGTCGTGTTCTGCGGACCGCAAATGATCGCGATCTTTTCATGCCCCTGAAGGATCATGTGCTGCACCGCCTGATACGATCCCTTCACGTTATCGACCAGTACCGTATCGACATCATAGCTTTGAATGCTGCGGTCAACCGCCACCATCGGAATGCCCTGCTCATGAAGCTGCTTCAAATGGTCGCCGTTTTCGTTGGCTGTCGTGATGATCACACCATCCACCCCACGCTCGATGAAATTCTTCAGAATCTCTTCCTCCACGACCGGCGACTCATTCGTACTGCTCAAAATCGCAAAGTATCCCTTTTCCCGGGCCTTCTGTTCAATCCCGGCCATGACGAGCGGAAAGAACGGGTTGCTGATGTCAGGGACAATGACCCCAATAGTCTTCGTATCCTTGCTCTTCATCGTCCGGGCCGCCGCATTGCGGATATACCCGAGCTCAGCAATGGCCTTAAGGATCTTCTCCTCCGTCACCTTGCGCACGCCGCCCTGGTTATTGATCACCCGGGAAACCGTCGCAATCGACACATTCGCCCGCTTCGCCACATCCTGAATATTCGCTTTACCTTCCATTGGACATAACTCCTAAAATGTAAACGTTTAGATTTTTACAGAAAAAAAATAGAATTTCTGTGCGTTATTCTTAGTTGTCCGGTTTGAACAATAATGTAAACGTTTAGATTTTTGTTCTTGGGTATAATTTAGCATGACGAAAGATAGATTGCAAGAAGTTTTTGAATGCGCTTTCTTCAATTTGCTCTCAGCGTGCAATTAAGTTATTCCACTTCACCAGTTGAGCAAGGTCCAGGTGGAGCTGTTCCTCTGAATAACTATAAAACTCAGGAATCTCCTTCACATGCTTAAAGATTTCCTCCGGATGAATAACATCTCTCATCCTCTCATGCTGATAAAGAAAAACCGTAATATGGACCGGTAACTCCAAGCCTTGTCTGCCGTTAAATAACTCGCCTCCGTCACCTTTTTCATCGGAGTATTGTACATCATTTCACCTAGCATTACTTAGTATTCTTACTTTTCATTGTAAATGAAATTGTAGGAAGTATGTCGAATTCCGAGTGTTTTTTGGTAAAATTTCACTTAACAGAAAAGAGACTTAACCCAGTTTAAATATAGGGTTAAGTCTCTTTATATTTAAATATATTTTTACTCACCTTTTCCCAGTAAACATCCAAAAAGAACTTATTATCTTCTGCTACAACAGAATCTGATTTAAAAAACTCATTCTGTTCATATTTGTAACTAACTTCTTTTAATCTATCTTTCAGGTATTTTTCTAATTCCTTATCTGTACAATAAACAAAACATCCTTTTTGTCCTCTAGTCATTAACGTCCTGTACGTATTTCGGATAATCTCATCAGCTGCTTTCTCAGTCATTATAATTAGTACTGATATTTGTAACTAGTTGATCTTCAAATACATCTTTTAAAAACTCTTGTTTTGTCGCCTCATAAACAATCATCTGCATCACCTTTGCTAAAAGCTTATATTCATTCCTTAAAATACCATTAATATTCATATACAACAATAAAAATGGTAAAATTAAACAAATCAGAAAGGCTTCTATTCAGTTTCTTTGTGGAATAAGTATAAAATATAACCTTTAATAGGAGGAAGAATGGAAAAGACAAAAATAACTCTTTCAGATTTTGTGGATTTTAGTATTAAAAATGGCCCTTCCCGTTTAACTAAAATAAAAGAAATTAAAAACAGAGAGGTATACCACCCTGGTAAAGATTATTGGAAAAAATTTAGAGACGGTATTGATAAATATCATAGGAATAACTATTCTAAAGACTACTTAAACAATTTAGTTAATGATGTCACTGAGGTAAGAAAAAAAAATTATTTAAATGCTGTTAATTATTATAAAAAATTTATAGGGAAAAAGGATCTTCAATGGTTTGAACCTAAAAAAGATTATTGGCATTTCAGCAACTCTAGTATTAATGTTAACCCTGAATTAGGATTAGTTATTAAAGATGAACCTCATATTATTAAACTCTATTTTAAAGAAGATAAGAGCAAACCCGACACAGTCTTAGACAAAAGAAAACTAAGTACAATCTTCTTTTTGATGGAAGATACCTTATCCTATGATGATAATTATAAATATTCAATATATAACGTTAAATCGGGAAAACTTATTACAAAAAATAAATCTTTAGTTGGAATAAAAGAAATACTTGAATCTGATATATTAGCTTTAGAACATATGTGGCGAAGTATCACATAATTTAGTGATATGAAGATAGTATCGTCATCTTAATATGCGGGAGCGAACCAATGGTTCACTCCCGCACTTTCTTTATAAGTCATTATCTCCACTCTTTATATATCGATAAATCTTATAATCAATACTTTGCTCCATTACCAAGTTCATATGAACAACTGGCTTATTATCTTTCATAACAGTTTGTTTAACTGTAGTTTTATCAGGAGTAGCTTTGCCCAAATAGTAAAAATCCCTTCCTTCATCATCGTCTTTTTTTACAAAAATATGAACATCAATATCCTTTTCTTTAGAGTTAATTATGGTTTTAACCTCTTCTGATTGCATCGTTCTATTACTTCTAGTAGACCATTGTAATACTTCTTGATTAACAAATTCCTCACTATACGCAACACTTGATTGGACATCTTCATTTTTGTGATATGTAACAAATATTGGACAGGTTTGATATTTGGTTTTGTAGCCATACATAGTTGAGCTTTCGTCATTATGCCAATTCAAAAGCTTACAGGCATCTCTTCTCGAATATTTTTGATATAGTGTCAGAGGTTCATTACACTCATATTCTTTATTCTTTTCTTCTGCACTCTGGATAATATCTATAATTAATTTTTTAAAATGAGGATTGCAATGTAAGCTCTCGCGAATTTTATCATTAAACTTAAATAGTTGATCCTTGCTATAAGAAATAAGAGGCATTTCTCCATACTTTTTCTTATCTGTTTGTGTAAAGAATGATAAGTTAAAGATACGTTCTACCGACTCTATTGTTGCTTTGTCAGTTGTGCAATTTGCATTCATCAAATGGTTAATAAAGTTATCAAGTAGGATTACGTCTTGCTTTATTAGTAAATCTAAAAGAATTATTTCATGCCTTCGTTTTCCATTTAACATTTCAAAAGAAAGCATTGTTAAAACTTTATCTTCATACTCATTTAATTTTGGTACCCCTTCTTTTACTTTTAGCAAGAACTGTTGATAGTTTGAGAATTTAGTTGCGAGAACAACTGGATCAATTGAATTTTGTGCTATAAAATCATATAAATAAGGCACTTTTCCAATTCGGTTTTTTACTTCACCATAAACATCCTTTAATTTTTTCAAATCTGTAAGATTGCTACTATTAATTGCTTTAAAAATATTCTTCTTAGCTATTTCTTCAAAGTTAACGGTAGAAACCCCCTTGATATAACTAGTATCTTTCATATTTCGGCGTATGTTATCTTTGTTTTGTGATTTATCTCCAGAAAGGGCGATAGGAATTAAATAATTATTTTTGTAATTACCTATAAAGTCTATAATTGTTACAAATTCTTTTGAGTTATGTTTACGCAGTCCTCGTCCTAGCTGCTGAATAAATATGATACTCGATTGTGTTTGTCTAAGCATTACTACTTGATTCACACTAGGTATATCAATCCCTTCATTAAAAATATCAACAGTTATGATGTAATCCAGAATCCCTTCCTCTAATCTATTTACTTGTTTAACTCTTTCCTCTTGGGAGTCCTTTCCCGTTAAGGCAATTGTTTTATATCCTTTATTATTCATTGCCATAGAAAGTTTCTCTGCTTCTTCCTTTCGACTACAAAATATTAATCCTTTTACTTTTGGTCCTGAAAAACCATAATAACTGATCTTTTCAATCATGTGATTAACTCTTTCTTCTGTTATCAGCTTTGCTAAAACAGTCGTATCATCAATCATTTCTCCGTTCAACTCAATATCAGTTACACCAAAATAATGAAAAGGACAAAGCATGTCTTCTTCAAGAGCTTCTTGTAACCTAATTTCATACGCTATATTATAGTCAAACAGTTCAAAAATATTGAAGTCATCAGTTCGCTCTGGTGTAGCCGTCATTCCCATAAAAAATATAGGACTGAAATAATCAATTACTTTATTGTAAGACTTAGCACCCGCTTTATGAACTTCATCAATGAGAATATAGTCAAAGTCTTCAGGATTAAATTGCTTTAGAATCCCCTCTTTAGAAATAGTTTGAATTGTAGCAAATAAATATTTAGCTTCTATATCTTTAGTTGTACCCGATAAAATACCAAACTCCTTATCAATTCCTCCGAGTATTCGCTGAAAATCAGATTTTGCTTTTTGTAAAATTTGTTCTCTATGAACGATAAATAGCATTCGTCTTGGATTAAATCTGCGGACATCAAATGCTGATAAGTAGGTCTTACCTGTTCCCGTTGCTGATATAATTAACCCTTTATTTTTACCAGCATCACGGACAGCTTGAATTTCTTGCAATGCAGCTTGTTGCATTTTATTCGGTTTGATTTTTAATGCTTCTTCTAAGGCATTGTTTTGGTAATCAACCGGAAACTCAGCCACTTGATCTAATTTTCTATTATCTATAATTTGAGTATACTTTTCTTCATAACTAGCAATCCAATCTTCTGTTAATGGTTGAGCATCAGTCCAAACCTCTTCAAATTGGTTTTTAAAGTGATGGACAAGTTCTCCATTTTCATGTGAAGTTAATTTCACATTCCATTCATAGTTCACTTTCAATGCATGCGCCGTTAAATTAGAACTACCCACAATTAATGAATAATGAGTCTTATTATTAAATATATATCCTTTTGAATGAAAGCCTGTTAAGTTTGTTAGCCTTACATCAACATTCGAAATTTTTAACAACTCACTAAATACCTTAGGCTGGTTAAAATTTAAAAATGTAGAGGTCAAAATACGGCCCTTAACCCCTCTTCTTTTAAGGTCAAGAAAATGAGATTTAAGGGTAGCAAGACCGCTTTCAGTTATAAAGGCAACAGAAAAAACAAAAGACTCACAGTGGTCAAGTTCTTCTAACAATGTTGTTAAAACGTTTTCATTATTCCCAGTATTATTTACTAATAATTTAGGCTTGTAACTCCCAAATTTGTTATAAGTTTGATCAATAAATCCCATTTGTAACGAGGCTTCTAGATTTTTTATGAAGTTCACCATTTGATCACCAATCATTTACAATTATTTTTATCTTAATATTAATACCCTAATGTATGGAAGATCAATTCATTTCGTAAATTTAAAAAGCTATCCACTAAATGTGAATAGCTTTTCTACTACTATAACGATGTACTAGATAACTTTTTTATTGCAGGTATATCCGCCGGGGCCCAGTTTAACTTGGTTAATTTGTTGGTTGAAAGCCACTTAATTGATACATGCTCTGTTAACACAGGACTTCCTTCAACCAGCTTACAAAAATAAGTTGTTAAATGAACAATACCAAAGTCGTATTCATATACAGTGTGTTCAATTTGTTTGCCAATTTCAACTTTACAATGCATCTCTTCATTAATCTCACGAAATAATGCTTCTTGAGGTGTCTCTCCTTCTTCAATTTTTCCGCCAGGAAATTCCCACATTAATGGTAAAGACTTATCTGGTCCTCTTTGTGCACATAATATTTTATTTTCTTCTACAATTACTGCTCCAACGACATGGATGTGTTTTTTCACTAGAACCTCCTACTACATAAAACAATGGATTTACGTTGTACATTAGTACAAACAATTTAGTAATTCTTTACTCAACGTGTATTATATCACTCCAGGTTAAAGAGACACTAGATAAACACGTGCAATGTCATTATTAATAATACCTTTTAGTTACGATTTCATTAGTTGAATTTTAAAAACCCCTCATTACATTAATGTAATGAGGGGTTTTACTAACAAAATTTGCTACGCACTCCACATGCGTAGTCTGCGGAAACATATCCACCGGCTGCACTACAACCGTTTTAAAGCCGCCATCTTCTAAGATCCTCAAATCCCTCGCAAGAGTAGACGGGTTACAGCTCACATACACCACACGCTTAGGCTTCATTTCAATTATGGTTTGAAGCAGCGCTTCGTCACAGCCTTTTCTTGGTGGATCGACGACAATGACGTCTGGTGTGATGCCTTGCTCTTTCAAGCCGGGAATCACGACTTCAGATTCCCCTACTGCAAACTCCGCGTTATCCAGTCCGTTCAGTTCGGCGTTTCGTCTCGCATCCTCAATGGCTTCAGGTACAATCTCAACACCGTATACCTTCTTCGCTTTTTGCGCTAAAAATAAAGAGATCGTTCCAATGCCGCAATACGCATCGATGACGGTTTCGTCTCCTGTTGGCTCCACATATTTAAGAGCCTGGTCGTACAAAACCTTCGTTTGTTGCGGGTTAATTTGGTAGAACGAGCGGGCGGAAATGGCGAATTTGATGTCGCCGATGTAATCGTAAATGTATTCTGAGCCCCAGAGGACTTTGGTTTCGTCGCCGAAAATGACTGTTCGTTTGGTGTTCACGTTTTGCACGACCGATTTGATCTGTGGAATGGTCTCGACGATGTCTTCCACGATCTTTTTGCGGTTCCGCAGGTCTTTTCCGTTCGTCACCGACACGATCATTAGCTCGTTGGCAATGATGTGGCGGATGATGCCTTTATGGCGCTTCTCTTTATATAGAGAGATGCCGTATTTATTCAGGATGTCTTTTACCGCCTGTATCGCTTCATCGGCGGTATCGCCGGTGATGATGAATCTGCCTTTGTTCGGCTACTCACTGCCCGAGTTCATTAATTAGCGCCTTTTCATCTCCATTATATTATTCATAACTATTAAACCTTAAAGTCTAGCTGCAAATATGTATTTGCAAGCGTAATCCTTTAAACTATTTCATGAAGGGAGACAGGTAAAGCTCGTTGATATTGAAATAACACCCGAGTAGGGTGTACTTTTTTTTACATAACCAGTACATTCCACATGATTCAAGCTACTTTAGTAACATTCTTTCCATTCTGTGCAATTTTTGAAACAAGAGCCCAAAGCATTACACCAATCACGAGGAAGCCAGCCGTCATGCTGATGACGCCTCCCCATCCAAAATCGGTCCAGAATACCCCTGCCAGGGTTCCCCCTACACTTGAGCCGGTATAGTAAAGAAATAAGTAGAGTGAAGAGGCTTGCGCTTTGTCATGTGTCGCACGTTGGCCAACCCAGCTGCTTGCAATGGAATGGCTGCCAAAGAAGCCATAGGTAAACATTCCGAGCCCCAGCATTTTAATGAATAAATAGGTGTCCAACGTCAAACCAACACCGATTAAAGCAAGCAATAAGTTAATGAATAGTATTCTTTTCTTCCCGTGGCGGTCTACCCATTTCCCGGTCCAGACCGAGCTGAACATTCCAATAACCATGATTAAAAAAATCCAGCCGACAATGGTTTGGCTTAGCGAATAAGGCTTTCCGAGCAGCACATAAGCGATGTAGTTAAATAACGCGACGTTGCTCCCCAAAAGTAAAAATCCCATAAAAAATAGGCAAACGAGACCGGGATCTTTCAGATGGTCAACAAGTGATTTTCCTAACTTCCCAACCTGGAATGGACGTGCTTTGAAATGCTGTGAAGACGGCAGGCTCTTCCAAAAAATGAGGGTAGCCACTAAGCTTATGATCCCGATTCCACCTATCGCTGCATGCCAGCTAACGAGGTCGCTCAACAACCCTGAGAATACTCTTCCAAACACCGCTCCGATTGAATTGCCGCATATATATAGACCCATCGCTGTTCCAAGGCTTTTGGGTTCGATTTCCTCCCCAAGGAACGCCATGGCAATGGAAGGAAGCCCGGCCAGTGAAATTCCTTCCAGCGTACGTAAAATCAGCAGAAAGTGAAAATTAGGACTGAATGCCGTGAGAATACAAAACACAGATGCCGCAAGCATCGAAATGACCATGATCGGTTTTCGCCCCCAAACTTCGGACAATGAACCAAAAATCAGCATGCTGACAGCAAGTACGATCGTGGTTACAGAAAGAGACAGGCTTGCTGTTGTGGGGGTAATGCTGAACTCCTTTGTGAACTCGGGCATTAACGGCTGTACGCAGTAAAGAATCGCAAATGTATTAAAACCAGCGGCAAAAAACGCCATGCTGGTTTTTCGAAAAAGCGGTGTTCCCTGTTGAATGTAGCTCATACGGCTATCATCTCATTGGTGTGACATTCATCTTGTTGCATCTCTATCATCCCTTTAAATTTTTATTTTCCATATTTCTATAGTAGCATCATCCTCTTATGATGTATAATTCATTATAATCATATTTTTAATGCATTTATGTAATATATAATCTGAAAGAAACGTGGTGTTATCGATTGGAATGGCAGCAGTTTGAATATTTCAGGACGCTGGCACGCATGCAGCATGTCACACGTGCGGCAGAAGCCCTGTCCATTACCCAGCCCGCCCTCAGCCGTTCGATTACCAGGTTTGAGGAGGAAATTGGGGTACCGTTGTTTGAACGTCAGGGGCGATCCATTCGACTGAATAAATATGGACAGCTCTTTTTACAGCGCGTGGACAACATCATGAAAGAATTTGAAGAAGGAAAACAGGAAATTCAGGACCTCCTTGATCCCGAGCAGGGGGAAGTGTCAATCGGATTTTTACACACCCTGAGTACAGGCCGTATTCCCGATCTGCTCTCTTCTTTTCGCCAGTCATATCCCAAGGTTAATTTCCGGCTTGGGCAAGGGCCTTCCCATCAGCTGATTTCCCAGCTGATGGCGGGGGAATTTGACCTCTGCCTCATAGCCCCGATGGAGAGCAAATCCCCCATTGTCTGGAGCCCGCTATGGAACGAGGAGCTTTATGTCATTGTCCCGAAAGAACATAAATACGCAGATAAGATGAGCATTACTCTGGAAGAAATCGCGGATGAATCTTTTATCCATTTAAAAGAAGGATTCTCTCTTCGCATCACCGTCGAGCAATTGTTTCATGAAGCGGGTCTCACACCTAATATCACCTTTGAAGGAGAAGAAGCAGATACCGTGGCAGCGCTTGTTGCCGCAGGCCTCGGCATTTCCATACTCCCGAATTTAAAAGGGACAGACCAAAGCAAAATCGCAAAAATCCCCATTAAAAATCCGCAGTGCCAACGGACGATCGGGATTGCTTGGGTAGATGGAAGATATGTCTCACCCGCCACACAGAAATTTAAGAAGTTTGTGTTGGAACATTCATAAGCATTAAAAAAGCAACAGAGCACAAAGTGTCTGTTGCCTTCATTTATTCTTCATCGGTTTCTGCCTAATTTAAGGGGTAAGCCATGCTTGAGTACTGCGCTTACTTTAATATTCTCCTTTAATGACAAAGAACGAGCCCCGAATGGTTCCGGCCAGTTTAGACTTCTGCCTCGCAAACTTAAACTTGCCTTCCAGCTCCTTTGGGATCTCCATCCCATCTGAAAGCTTGAAACCGACTGCCCGCTTCTTGGGGTTATCCACCGTATACATGACGTTGACCGCAAGACCGTCCTCATAAAAGACGTAGGCAAATTTGATATTTTCCACTTGAAACCTTGATGTTTCCAGCGGTTTGGCTGCAAACTCAATATCACGTTCTTTTAAAATCTCGTTCACATAATCAAGTGTTTCCTGGCTTTCGCTCGCTGGTACAACCGTAAATTCGTGCTTATATTTGTTCATAAAGTAACGGGCTTCATTCGCACGCAGCCCAGCAAGCGCTTCTACAACCGGTGAAGACTCTAATCCAGCTGGACATTTCCATCTCTCCTTTTTATTTCTTATTTCCTGACAACCGGAATCCACATCTCACCATAGATCAGGCCGTCGCGCTGCCCCAGCTCAACTGATGCATTCGGACCGCCAACATAGGCTACTTTCGAAGCTTCCTGCAAGACCTGGCCAAAGGCAATCCCGGCAAGCTTGTTGTTCAGATCATCAGCCGACGTTCCTTCGCCCTTCACCACGACGTATTCTCCTTTAGGAAACTGGATCACTCTTGCTTCTTCCGGTGCCTTTTCCCCTGTCATCACGCCTGCATAATGCATCATCTTGTTGTTCACCGCTTCATTCACGGCAAAAACGTAGTCATTGGACGCCATTCTTTTTAACGTATCGAGCCTTCCATCTTGGCTGACCGCCTCCCAAAAGTCTGCCTTTTCCTTGTGAATGCCTGCATAATCTGTGTAATCGCTCTTAAGCTCTGTTCCAAGACCGATCACGGTAAAGCCTTCTTTTTCTTCCAGCGTATAATTCGCCATGTTCAATACCTCTCTTCTCAAATTTTTTAATGATTTGTATTCATCGCTTGATAGGTATATCATATCCTTAAATCATGTCAAAAAATGATACTGTTTAGGAGCCCCCATGAAAAAAGTTGAGCGGATCAATATCATCATGCGGTATATCAACAACCGCGCCCAATTTACCATTTCTGAAATCATGCGGGAATTTAATATCTCCCGTTCGACAGCCATTCGGGATATCAGGGAAATTGAAGCCATGGGGATGCCGCTTGTGGCTGAGGTTGGAAGGGATGGAGGTTATTTTGTGATGCACAACTCCGTCCTGCCCGATGTCCGCTTTACGCATCATGAAGTCAAAGCTCTCTTTATTGCTTTTATGGCGACACGAAACCAACAGCTCCCCTACCTGAAGAGCCGTCAGTCTTTAGCAGAAAAATTATTGGGTCTGATCTCTGAAAACCAGCAGGATGACCTTGTTCTTTTAAATCAGATCTTACTTTTTGAAGGAACCAATCCGCATAATCCTGATTTGCTTGATCTCTCTGACCTTCCCCACCCCATGTTAGAAACACTCATCCAAACCCTGCTTGTGGACCGCTATTTATCGATTACTATCAAGGAAGAAAAAATAAATAAGTCTTATTCCATTTATATCTTGCACCTTTACCGTGAAAAAAGCGCCTGGCTGATTGAAGGCTTTGACTTAAAAGAAGAAAAGAAGAAAATCATTCCTGTTGACCATCTTACCGATGTTAAGCCCTACCCGGAGAAAAAAAGAATGAGCAAGAAAAAGATCCTGGAAAAGATAAGCAAACAGGAGGAAGCCATCAATCTTGTCGTTGAACTAGGTCCAAAAGCCATCGCCCAGTTCAAAAAATACCATCCTTTAAAAGTTTCGATTTCCTATACGAATCCTTATCAAACCACGGCTTTATTAAAGACTTTTATCGATGTGGATAAGCCGGAAGAATTGATCGAAATCACCAACTGGCTGCTGTTTCTGGGGGAAGATATTAAGGTCAGGGAAATGCCAGAAGAGGTTTTGGAAGGTATTGAAGAAAGGTTAGGTATATACGGGCCATGAGCAGTGCTTTGTTTATGGGGATCAAACCTGTTTGGTTATTAGAGGAAAACGATAAGCCATCGAGAAGTTCCTTTAGAGACATACCGGATTAAACTTCGGAACATGGGAGGTAGACATGAAGATTCGTAGAATTGATCATGTGGGTATCATTGTAGAGGACCTTGCTGCTGCGAAAGCGTTTTTTGTTGAACTTGGATTAAAGGTCCTGGGTGAAGCAGAAGTGGAAGGCAAGTGGGTGGAGCAGATCATTGGGCTTACTGATGTTAGAGAGACGGTTGCCATGCTGGGGACACCGGATGGCGAGGCAACGCTGGAGCTGGTCAAATTCCATACTCCGTTAGATGAAAAAGGGATTCAGCCCTCTTTTGCAAACACCCTGGGGATCCAGCATATTGCATTTGCGGTTGAAGATATTGAAGCCATTGTCGCCAAATTGAAAAAGAAAGGCGGAGAACTCTTTGGCGAGATACAAAACTATGAGAACATTTATAAATTATGCTACATCCGCGGACCAGAGGGAATTATCATAGAGCTGGCGGAGAAAATCAATTAATATGAAAAAGGGGCTGTCCAAGAAGTCTGGTAGGTGTTGATCTCCGCTCCAGGCTGCTCGCTTTCCGCGGGGCGTGCGGTGAGCCTCTTGGCGCAAGCGCCTGCGGGAGTCTCACCTGTCACGCTAGTCCCGCAGGAGTCTCGCACCTTGCACTCCAATCAACTTTTCATTGAAGATTTTTCACGTCAAAGGAGCTGCCTGAAGGTCAATTTTCGACTTTCAGGACAGCCCCTTTTTCAATATCCTTGAGAGTCGACAGGTTCCTTATTAAGCTCTCTCCTATTGAACACTTTAAAGCCCAAAATAATTAATGATTTCCCGTTTGTAATTAAGTCTGTCATTGATTTTTTGTAATAGGTCAATGTCATGTGTATACGTTTTTCCTGTCTCACGCATTTCCTGATATAAATCTAAATAGGGAAGGTTATTGTCAATTGCGTTCTTTATTTCATTTTCAACATCATAGGCAACTTTTTTAAATTTGACTTCCGCAACTCCCGTTTTATCCATTTCAAGAACCGCATACTGAGCACGCAGGTCAGGACGAAACTTGTTCCATTTATTAAAAGGCTGTCCGACAGATCCTGGATTAATAATTAATTGGCCATTGCTGCTATAGCGTAAAATTTGCTGGTGGGTATGAGCATAAATCGCAATATCATCATCTTCATTTACAAATAACTGATCAAAGTTTTCCTGGCTATTAGTGGGCCACAAATCTCCACCATAATTTTTACTATGTAAATTATGGCTAATGCTGATGGAAAGGCCATTCACTTGTTTTGTAAGGTGTAAAGGCAACTTCTTAATAAATTGTATATGATGATCATCCAAATTTTCACACAGGTATTGAACCAGCCTGGAAACATAAATATCAGTAGCGTTTTCTAAATCAATGTCCTTATCCAATACGTCAAGGAAGCAGTCTTCCCAATTGCCTTTTACGAATGTAGTAACATTCACACTGTCTAATAGTTCAAATAAGTTATTTCCTCCTGGCCCTGGCATGATTAAATCACCTAAAAACCAGTAGTCAGTGACACCATCTTTGATGCAGTCTTCGATCACTGCTTTTAAAGCACTGGCGTTCCCGTGGACATCTGCCAGCAATGCAATCTTATGTTTCATGATTTGTCCACCTGCAAGCTATCTAAGTAGAAAAAACGAATATTCCCATTTTACCATTAGTTGGTAATTCGTGTGAGTTTTAATTTGTTATCAATCAATTCTTCTATCTGGCGGGATTTTTAGCAACATATAAAAAAGGGGCTGTCCAAGAAGTCTGTAAGCTGTTGATTTCCGTTCCACGCTGCTCGCTTTCCGCGGGGCGTGCGGTGAGCCTCTTGGTGCAAGCACCGGCGGGAGTCTCACCTGTCACGCTAGTCCCGCAGGAGTCTCGCATCTTCCACTTCAATTAACTTTTCATTGAAGATTTTTCAAGCCAAAAAGGGGCTGCCTGAAGGTCAATTTTCGACTTTCTGGACAGCCCCTTGGTTTAAAGTCATCTGTGACACATGAGATGTTGGTGATTTCACAAAAATACTAACGGAACCAGTATCACCTGATTCCGTTAGCAATATTTCATGGGAATACTTCTACAGTTCGATCTTTGATTCATAGTCATCGAGCAATGTACGCACTTCTTCTGTGGACTTTGTGCTCATTAATTGATTTCTCAATTCGCCTGCCCCTCGGAATCCTTTGACGTAGATTTTAAAGAAGCGATGCAGAGCGGTGAACGGGCGCAGCTCCAAGTGTGAGTATTTATCATAAAGGTCCAGATGCAGTCGTAAGAGACCAAGCAATTCCTTACTGCTGTGATCTTTCGGCTCCTTTTCAAAGGCAAATGGATTATGGAAGATGCCGCGTCCGATCATCACCCCATCGACACCATATTGTTCTGCGAGCTTCAAGCCCGTTTGACGGTCAGGAATATCCCCATTGATCGTTAGAAGGGTATCGGGTGCCACTTCGTCACGAAGCTTCTTAATCTCCGGTATCAGCTCCCAATGAGCATCTACTTTGCTCATTTCTTTTCTTGTTCGCAAATGAATGGATAGATTGACAATATCTTGTTTCAAGATGTGTTTCAGCCACTCTTTCCATTCGTCTACTTCCGTGAAACCAAGCCTTGTCTTTACACTTACGGGCAATCCTCCTGCTTTGGCTGCTTGAATTAACTCTGCCGCAACTTCCGGACGAAGGATAAGGCCGCTTCCCTTCCCATTCTGTGTCACATTCGGTACAGGACAGCCCATATTGATATCGATCCCCTGAAAGCCCATTTCCGCCATACCGATACTCATTTTACGGAAGTTTTCAGGATTATCTCCCCATATATGAGCGACCAGTGGCTGTTCGTCTTCAGTAAACGTCAAACGCCCTTTAACACTTCGAATTCCTTCAGGATGACAATAACTATCACTGTTTGTGAACTCTGTAAAAAACACATCGGGCCTCGCTGCTTCACTTACGACATGACGGAAAACAACATCCGTCACTTCTTCCATTGGTGCCAATATAAAAAATGGCCGTGGTAAATCACGCCAAAAATTGTCTTTCATGTTGTAATCCATATCCTCTCATGATGGGATACTTAATGAACCCTATCCCAAAATTAAAAAGCAAGATGTCCCTGCTTCCTTTACATTTATACCATGCTTAAACACTTATTATCAAACGGATTTGTCTGCCTCTATCAACCATTATTCCACTTTTTGAGTTAAAATAAAGTTTTTCCCAAAAAAGACCTCAACTTTTTAACGAGGTCGGAATCGGTCCTAGATACAATGAAGGCCACTCTCGATTCTCGGAGTGGCCTTCTTACCTGCTTATTTCGTAAGCATATCATCAATATACTTCTTAATCGCCTCTACATTCCCCGACACTTCTTTTTCTCTCTTCTCATCTTTTTTCATTTTTGCCAGTGCTTTTTCGAGAATTTCTTGTTCTAAAGCCTGGGGGATGACGACAACTCCATTTGCATCCCCAACGATGATATCGCCAGGATTCACAGCTGTTCCACCGCAGGAAATTGAAACATTGATCTCCCCGGCTCCAACTTTTGCGCTCGATGCGACGGCTGCGCCTCTTGCGAACACAGGGAAATTCAGCTTCTTGATGTCAACAATGTCCCGAATCACACCGTCGACCACGAAAGCATGTGCGCCGAGAGTTTGCGCCATCCCAATAATAAAATCGCCCGCAATGGCACGATATTGATTTCCTTTTGTATCAATGACAAGCACATCCCCAGATTTAGCTTCACGGATTGCTTTGAGAAGTACCAGGTTATCCCCCACAGGAATCTTCACGGTTAGTGCCCTTCCCGCCATCTTATAGCCTTCTTCAAGAGGTTTGATCGCTGGATCCATATTGTTGAGACCATTCATACAATCTGAAATACAGGTGGTAGGTATATTCATAAATGCCTTCATGATCGGTTCCATAACCTTCTCCTTCTTCTAACCTATTTCCTTCATTATATGGTTTTATCAAATATGTTTAAATATTGAAAAAATTATAGATAGTTATAAGAGAAGTTTATGGACCACACTAAGTGATATATCAAACAGAGTATGATCATGGCGTAAACAGTTTCCACTGCCCTTCAGATACCACTTCGACCTCTCCATCGATCACTTTGATGGCAGTCTGATCATCCATAGCATACGCCGAACCCTTCATCCCGGCTGCCCATTTCTCTGCGTTAACCATCGTGTTATAAGGCAGCATCTCGTGTTCCAGATGAGGGAACATGGAAAAATCGACCAGATTCAGCGTTTCATCACCGCCGCTGGGTGGAGTCCAGTTAACAAAGAATTCCCCGATGTTCGGTGCCATCACCATGCTCCCAGCACTCAATCCTACATAGACTGAATCCAGCGACGGCAAGAGGTCTGCCAGTCCGGACTGCCGCATCCAGTAACTCAGATACAATGGGTCACCGCCATCCACTAACAGAACGTCAGTCTCCTTGACCATAGGAAGCCAATGCTCTTTATTAAGGCTCGGCAGCGCAGTGAGTTCCAGCACCCCCATAGTCTTCCAGCCCAGCTCACACATCGGTGCGCCGGATTGCCCATTCAAGAACTTCCACGCGTTCCTTGCACCACCGGGAATGGCGTACACCGCAGTTGGTATACAGAGAGCGCTAGAATCGGCAATCGGCTTGTCCAGCATGTCAACAAGAGCATCATGAATGCTTTTGTTACTGATGCCCCCAGATGTAAGAAGTAATTTCATAACACATCTCCTCTTTCTTGTGTGTCTTTCATTCTTCTGACTTTTATTATGTGGTTACGGGCTCCATTGGGACAGTTTTGCCTGGTACGAGAACCATACTCTAATCCGAAATTGTTGCTGGTCTTAAATCGTTATGCATATGCAGATACCTGCTCTATCTTAATGTTTATATGAGAGTGCAGCATGAGTCAAGAGAAAAAAAGAAATACAAGTATGGCGGTAATGAAAAGCATGACGATTCTTAAAGAAGGTAATGAGATGGTTCACCTTGAAATTGTAAGATAGGAATTATCTATTAAAGAGATAAATGGGAGGGAATAGAAAATGGATGTGAAGACGTTTTTGCTGCAACAATGGGCAAGCTGCTTAGATAAAGAAGAATGGTTTCCACCACTTGAAAAAGTGCTGGAGAAAATCACTTTTGAACAGGCACTTTGGAAACCAGCTGATGAGGAATTGAATTCCATTTGGGAATTAGTTAGTCATTTACTTTTCTATGAAAAGAGATATCTGATGCGATTTCTTGGTGAAACAGCGAATGAACCACAGGCAGATAATAATGATGCTACATTTCGATTACCAACTGAGACGTTAGAAAATTGGGAGGAAACAAAACAAGAATATTTCTATGTTCATCGTGAACTTGAAAAAATACTAGCAAAATCAGAACATGAAGATTTGTATAGACAGGTCCCAGGAGAAGATCATCCATTAGTGCTCGAACTGAAGAGTTTAGCAATGCACAGCGCATATCATATTGGGCAAATTGTATTCCTTAGTAAAATGCAGGGAGCATGGGCAGCGAAACGCAGCTTTTAAATAAGCTACATTAGCTTTACAGTATTAAAGATGATATGAAATAGAAGCAGGTTCCCCCTTAACGGGAGCCTGCTTCTTCTTTTAAAATCATCTGCGCTACGCACTCCACATGCGTCGTCTGCGGAAACATATCGACCGGCTGGACTTCAGTAGTTTTAAAACCACCATCTTCCAGGATTCTTAAATCCCTTGCCAGCGTGGATGGGTTGCAGCTAACATAGACTACTCGCTTTGGCTTCATTTCAATAATCGTTTGAAGTAGGGCTTCGTCACAGCCTTTACGCGGCGGGTCGACGACGATGACGTCTGGAGTGATGCCTTGTTCTTTCCATTTTGGAATGACGACCTCGGATTCTCCTACCGCAAACTCGGCGTTGTCCATGCCGTTCAGTTCGGCGTTTCGGCGGGCGTCTTCAATGGCTTCAGGTACGATTTCTACGCCGTATACCTTCTTCGCTTTTTGCGCGAGGAAGAGCGAGATCGTTCCGATGCCGCAATAGGCGTCGATCACCGTTTCATCTCCTGTCAGCTCCGCATATTTCAGGGCCTGGTCGTACAAGACCTTCGTTTGCTGCGGGTTGATCTGGTAGAACGAGCGGGCGGAGATGGCGAACTTGATGTCGCCGATGTAATCGTAAATATATTCAGAGCCCCAGAGGACTTTCGTTTCGTCTCCGAAGATCACGTTTGTACGCCGTGTGTTCACGTTTTGCACGACCGATTTAATCTGTGGAATGATCGATACGATATCATCCACAATCTTTTTGCGGTTCGGCAGTTCTTTTCCGTTTGTGACCAGGACGATCATCAGCTCGTTCGTTGTTTTGCCAAAGCGGGCGATAATGTGGCGGATGATTCCTTTGTGGCGCTTTTCTTCATACGGAGAAATGCCGTACTTGTTCAGGATGTCCTTGACCGCCTGGATTGCTTCATCGGCCGTATCTCCTGTAATGATGCAGCTGTCCATCTCCACGATCTCATGGCTTCGCTTTTGATAAAAACCGGTAATGAGTCGGCCCTCACGTTCACCGACCGGCACCTGGGCTTTGTTGCGGTAGCGCCAAGGCTCGTCTCCCATGCCAAGCGTTGGAAGCACCGGAACGTTTTCCAGTTTTCCAATCCGCTGCAGCACGTCCTCGACCTGCTTGCGTTTGAACTCAAGCTGGCCATCATATGATAAATGCTGAAGCTGGCAGCCTCCGCACCATTTATAGATCGGGCATGGCGGTTCGACCCGCTGCCCGCTTTCTTCGGTTAGTTCCATCAATCGGCCAAAGCCGTATCCTTTTTTCACGTTAACGACCTTTATCTTGGCTTTCTCGCCTGGCAGGCCGTTCGGTACAAACAGCGGAAATCCATCGACCTTAGCCACTCCGGCTCCATCATGGGTCAGATCCAAGAATTCCACATCTATGATTTCATTTTTTGAAACCGGCACATTTGCCTTCGTCATTAGACATCGTTCCTTTATGTTCTGTTCTTTCCTGATTGTAGCACAACTCTTCTCTTGTTAAACGATCGTTTAATTAAACAGTCGTTTAATTTAAACATTAGTTTGATTCCTCTTTCTATCACACATCGCAAACTGATGCCTAAAAGAGACCCTCAAATCTTTTACTTCTAAATAGTTTGGAATGGGACCCTGGCGAAGAATGAGCCAGGAGGTTTGTGAAACAAATGAACAGCCGGGGTGAAAACCATAAAGCTTGCTTATTTAGCGGTTTTCACCTAAAGACAGGTCACCCATTCATAACTCTTCTATCGTTAAACACTCGTTTAAATCTTTACTTTGAGTCTACTGTCATCTACACATCGCTAACTGATGCAAGAAATAGACCCTCAAATCTTTTACTCCAAAAAAGACTGGAATGGGACCCTGGTGAAGCATGAGCCAGGAGATTTGTGAAGCAAATGACCAGCCGAGTTGTGAACCGTAACTAAGCTCGCTTAGTTAAAGGATCACAACTCCAAGCTGGTCACCCATTCCATACCCGCAAATCCCTTCCGCTCTAGCAAGAGTATACCCACATCATTCTCCCGCTAACGGGCAAAAAGAAAAGATGGGGCTCATCTTTAAGCCTCATCCTCTGTTAGTTTCACGCGCTCTTTTGGTACGAGCATCTGGAAGTGGTGGCGAAGGTTCACAAATTCGCCCGGCAAGAGTCCGCCGAATTCACCGTCCAGGTTGAGCTGCATTTTATCGGTTGGCCGTACTTTGACGCGGTTCGCTTTCGTGTAGATGATATGATCATCATTGATATGATCGCCTTTTAGCGCCATGGACGCGATACGGACAAATTCAGCAAGATTCGTTTTCTTCAATATAATAAGGTCAAACATGCCGTCGTTGAACTCGGACGTCGGCGCGAGTTTTTCAAAACCGCCGATGGAGTTCGTGTTGGCCACGAGGAACAGCATGATCTCGCCCTGGAACAGCTTGCCGTCATACTCGATCTCAACGTACGTCGGACGGATGGACGGAAGCATCTCGATGCCTTTGAGGAAATAGGCGAGCTGCCCGATCATCGTCTTCAGCTTGCTCGGCACTTCATACGTCAGCTCAGTAATACGGCCTCCGCCTGCAATGTTGATGAAGAACTTATCGTTCACTTTTCCGATGTCGACCGGCATATCCGCTCCCTGACAAAGAACATCACACGCGCCTTCAATCGTTCGTGGCACGCCAAGGGCACGGGCAAAGTCGTTCGTTGTTCCCGCCGGAATGAGTCCGAGCTTCGGACGGTGTTCAAGATCAGCAAGACCGTTGACCACCTCATAGATCGTCCCGTCACCACCGGCAGCGATGACGAGGTCAAAGCCGCGTTCACCGGCAAGCCTGGCTGCACGGGTCGCACTGCCTTCCTCCGGTGTCGTCGCATGGGTGGACGTTTCGTAGCCTGCAATTTCAAGCCGCTCTAAAATATAAGGAAGCTGCTTCTTGATCGCTTCTCTTCCTGATGTTGGATTGTATATTAATCGTGCTCGTTTCATACTTTTCACCTGATTTATTTTCTATTGGTTTGCTTATAAACATTTATACGCTCTAACCAGAAAAAACAGCCCGAATTTGGACTGTTTATTACCAACTCTTATTATAGTGATTCCCCATAAAAAAAGCAAAACTCAAAAAGGGAATTTTTATGAAATTACCTTCAGACCAATGGCCGCGCTCAGCACCATCGCCATAAATAAAATCCGTTTCCAGTCCCGCGATTCCCCGTACACGAGCATGCCGACAAGCACACCGCCGACCGTACCGATTCCCGTCCATACCGCATAGGCGGTTCCCATGGACAGGGTTTCCATGGCGAGGGACAGAAGCGAGAAGCTGCAGGCGAATCCGAGTATGAGAAAAAGGAACGTCATAAAGCTTTTCTTCTGGCTCACCTTGTTCAGTCCAATGACCCCCAACACTTCAAAGCCACCGGCAAGCACCACATATAGCCAGCCCATTACGCTTCACTCCCTTTCTCTTTCGGTTCTCCCGTTACGGCTTTTAGTCCCATGACTCCGACGAGCAAGAGCGCGATCAGTGAAATTTTCGCCCAGCTGACCGGTTCGTCATAGAACAGCATCTCCGCCAGCACGGTTCCTGCGGTTCCGATTCCGGTAAAGACGGCATACACCGTACCGACCGGCAGTTTACCCAGGCATGGGATCATCAGGAAAAAGCTGACGACGATCACAAGTCCGGTTCCGATCCATCCCAGAGCAGAATCCGCATGCTTCAGTCCGCTGACCCACAACACCTCCAGAATGCCTCCCATGATGACCAATGTCCAATATCGATTCATTTCTGTTCACCTCTTAGTTGAATAACGCGCGTTCGTACATATACCATGATGCTTCAAGGCGTTCTTCCGCGCTTCCCTCTCCGCCATAGAGCATCTCCACAAACACGCCGTCCAGAAGCGCGATGTACGCTTTAGCCGCCTGCTTGATGTTTAAGTCCTGAAGCCCGGGTTCTTTCGCTTCTTTAAATTCCTGAAGCAGCAGACTCTCCATTTTATCCAGATAGCTGTACACATGATCCATCAGTTGTTCCTCCAAATGTTCTGGGGGAAAAAACGACGTGCGCAGCCAAAATTTTGCCCGCTCATCCTGCTCGTAGTTTTCCATTTGCAGCTGTAAAAATCCGTACAGCTTCTCTTTTAACGAAAGGCTGCTGTCGTTAAAATAGGCGGTTGCGTTTTCCCATTCGTGTGCGATCGCCTCTTCTGTCACCGCTAAAAACAATTCATCCTTGTTTTTAAAATGGGCGTAGATCGATGGTGTTTTAATTCCAACGTCAGATGCAATTCCCGATAGAGATGCCCCGCTGTAGCCGTGGTTCGCAAAATGGGCAAGTGCTGCTGCTTTAATTTTATCTGCTGTCATA
Source organism: Fictibacillus sp. WQ 8-8 (assembly GCF_024494405.1). Lineage (NCBI taxonomy): Bacteria > Bacillati > Bacillota > Bacilli > Caryophanales > Fictibacillaceae > Fictibacillus > Fictibacillus sp. WQ 8-8. Next base: position 22,066 of record NZ_JAMXKG010000015.1, on the reverse strand, counting down.
TCTCATCACCTAACTAATGTTCGTTAGGTAAACCATCTCACACTCTTCTTCACTTGTCAAAAGAAGAAGGGTTTTATGATGAAAAGCACGAAGTAGAAGGGTGGAAATCTTTGAAGGAGAGAATATGATGACTATCACCAATCTTACCTTTCGTCTGTCCAGCCGCTTTGACTTTCCGCAGCTGGTTGAACTGGAGAACCTTGTATGGAATACAAATACCGCTCCGGCTGAAATCTATTGGCATTCGACTGAAGAATATGCCCAGCACTGTCCGGAAGGCAGCCAGCTCCTGGCCCTTTCCGGTGACCGGATCTGCGGCTATTTTTCCTACCGTATCCCTACCCCGCTCGACAGCAACAAGCATGTCGCTGAGCTGGCATTGGCCATCCATCCTGATTTTCAGGGTCAAGGTGTCGCTCAGAAATTAATGAAGTCCGGCGAAGACTGGATGAAGCGCCTCGGCAAAAAGAAGCTGTCACTCCGGGTGATGGCGACAAACCCGAAAGCCGTTCGTTTTTATGAAAAGTACGGCTTTATCAAACAAGGTCTGCTGGTGAATGAATTTTATATCGATGGCAAATATGTGGATGACATCATGATGTATAAAATGCTGGATAACTAGGGCAGAACTGAATCAACAGAAACAGGCGGGTACCAAATCCACGATTTCAATGAAGCTGATCTGGCTCTTTCCTGTTGCTTTTATCGTTCATGATGCCGAGGAGACGTTAACCGTCAAATCCTTCCTAAACGCCCATCGGCATGAGCCACCGTTTAGCAGTCTGCCGATCAGCCAGATGACCAAGGGTACGTTTGGGGTGAGCGTCCTGCTCATCCTGCTTGTTATTGTGGGGTTGTGTTCGTATATTACGAAAAACCGCCACTCGGGCCAGCCGCTTTTTCTGCTGTTGGCTTCGACGCTTTTTATGAACGGTGTGACGCATGTGCTACAAGCACTGTACTTTAGAGGCTATACCCCCGGGGTGGCCACGGCTGTTCTCATCATTTTTCCTTATTCGATCTGGGTATGGAGATCGATGAATAAAGTTCATGGCGTGAAGTTAGCCAAATATTTAGCGGCCGGAATGGTGCTGCAGATTCCGCTTGCAGTTGGAGCGCTTATCGCGGGGAGTCTGCTATTGTAAAGGTGCCTGGCACCACATTTGAACATTTTTGGGACGTTGATGGCTTTCCCTTGTTTTAACAGATGGGAACCGATACTATAAATATGTGAATTGTTTCATATGCACTTATACGGTTATTACGTTTAAAAGGAGGAAAACCAATGTTTAATGCGCTATTACATACTCACTCGGGTTCATGGGCGATTATGGTCATCTTGTTCCTGATCACCTACTTTACAAAGAGCCAAAAGATCACGCTCATGCTTCAGCGTCTGTTCTACCTCATCATGATCGTTACCGGGGTATGGATGCTATCCATCCTTCACTTCCCGCTAACTTACGTCCTAAAAGGCGTACTCGCGATCGTCTTGATCGGTGTTATGGAAATGCTCGTTGCCCGCAAACGCAAAGGCAGCCCGATGCCTGCGATGTGGATTGTATTGATCATCCTGCTCGTCGTCATTGTAATGATGGGATACGGCGTTATTTCGTTTTAACTGAAAAAGCCAGGCTCCCGCAGTAGGTATTGCATAAAAACAGCTAAAAGAAGTGGATTTCGCAGGTGAAATCACACTTCTTTTAGCTGTTTTTCGTGGGGGAAAGTTGAAAGTTAAGGAGATGTAAGTACTATTAGTTCCAGTTTTTCTCTATAAATTGAATGGCAGGCTGTAAATTGGTTTTGTTCGCAATTTCAATGACAGCCGGAACCACGGTAGGGTCCGTTTTGGAGAAGTTAGGAATCCGTGGATCTAACCGAAAAAAACGATTTCCCAGAAGATTAGAACTGACCATGGATTCATAGTAACCATTTCCACCCGCGACAATCTGAAGAAATGGCAGTAAGGGTTCATTGGGCGATCGGTCCAAAAGGACTCCCCAATTTGGAGGAAGGTTCTTCAGATTTTCGGGGCGTATGTTATCTGCACTCACCATTCCCCACCCCTTCGTATCTCTTCTTAACTGAGTCGGGGCTTCACCTGTTCCAATGGATAATACCGCAATTTGATCCAACGGCACTTTGGCTTTACCCACTGCAAACGCGATACTGGCTGTACTGGGGTTGGTTGCTACTGTATACCCATCCACGTAGTTTTGATAGGCTCGTTGCGTTGCGGGAGCACCGCTGCTCCGCAGTATCACATCACTCGCTTTTTCATTTAAATAGGGAGAGCCAGGGAAGTTGTGGAATAGCACAGGAGTCCAACGATTCAGCTCCGGTGAGAATAATTGAAATGAAGGGACAACAATTCGTCTTTTTAAGTCTTTGAGACGAAGATCTGATGGAAAAAATGTTCGTACCGCTTTAATGAAACCAGAATATGGCAATTGTTGATTAAACACAGGTCCACCTGGTCGGGAAATGCTGAATGCCGGCAGGATTTTTTCCTTAAAGAACTGGAAAGTCTCCTTCGGTGATCTCCCACTTGCCAACGCAAGGGCAGTAAATGAACCGATTGAATTTCCCGCGAAAACATGGGTCCGACTAATTAATTTTGGATTTTGCTGAGCCAGTCTGTTCAAAAGCTGTAAACTTAAAGCACCTAGGGTACCGCCTCCATCAAAGGTCATGATCCGATATTTTGTCAAAGGTGATAGCTCCTTTCTCATCCGATCACAAGTATCCATTCAGTATATGTCTATCTTGTATGGGCAATGAATACCTTTGAATTTTGAGTTCTCTTTGAAGACAATACATACTCTCTAAACAAGCATGCAGCTGATCCTTAGCGTCAATATTAATAAAACAATCCTCCGCCCCCAGGTCCTTCGAATTAGTTTTCGTAATCTAAGTCCTATACTGTTTAGCCTCGCTCTCGCAATGGGTCCACGCGTATGGCAGATCGATTTTTTATGAAAATGATGCGTTCTGCAAGTAAAAGCTGGGTTTTCGCAAGTAAATGGAGGATTTCTGCAAGTAAAGTCCCAAATCTCGCAAGTAGACTCATCATTTTCACAAGTAACATGTGTCGAACCGCAAGTAACGGTTCTGCACAAGCCATTTGAGGGTCGCCAAAAAGGCCACTTGATCATTAAATCACTAGGTGCTCCATATTTTCACGAGTAAATCTACTATTTTTGTAGAGTTCTTAAACTTGGGTGGATGGTACATATATTGCTTCAAAATTACATGTAGAACTGATCGAATTTTCTCCCGAACAACCGAGCCGCTTCTATTTCCATCTCCTTTTTCACTCGTTAATGTAGTTCATAACCTCGGCAATGTAACTTTCTAAAGGCTGTCCAGTGTCAACAACAAGACACTGATGATTGGCTGGTTTTTTGCTGTTTCCCATCGTTTCTTCAAAGGCAGCTTCAGACTTAATATCTTTAATTTGGCTGATCATTTGTTTACGGTTTTTCAGCCTGGCGTTTATTTTACTTAGATCATCAAGGCAGCACTCCACGTACTTGTATTTCACATGATATTTTTCAGCAAGTGCTGTTCCCTTATCAACCATTTCATCATACAAGCAAGGACTATCCAATATAACAGCATGTCCTTGGGATAAGTGAAAGTCAATCAACGCCCATTCAATTTCATAGGAAACCCTGCCTGCTGCCCTAGAATCTATTTGGATTTCTTCCATACTATACAATAAAGCAGACTTTACGATGTCATGATCAATAATGACTGCTCCCGATCTTTTTGCTATTTCTCGAGCAAGTGTGGACTTGCCGGAACCCGGAAAACCTGACATTTGCACAAAAAACATCGAATGACCCCCCGATTTTTAAGAAGAACCTGTAAGAATATAAACTAAATCATCGAGCGTCCCCATTACATGCTCCACTTCAGGCAAGTGATAAAACGTACTGGTTGTTTCAAAGTTATAGATTGCTTCATTTGGTGAATAAAGGTATACTTTTTTGCCTGTGCCCAGTGCAATTCCAAGTTCGATATGGCTTCCTTTTCCTGCGGGGAGCAGCACGACTAAAAAATCAGCTTCGATCACAGCCTCCCTTTCCTTTTGCCCGATATCCTTTAAATCTTCAATCGTTGAGGCTCTTTCTTTCGTCCAATCATAGGTTTGTATAAAGCCCTTGCTTTTCAGCTTTTCACTAACATAAGTCACACTGGGTATATTTTTAAAGCTCGAGGCGATATAAAATTTCATTTCTTTCTTCACACCTTTTCTTCTCATAATTTATCAATTGAATACCCTCCATCATGAAAGAGTAGTTTCAGGTAAATTATAACAATAAAACCATAGCTGAACCTTACATAGAATTACAATATAAATCATGCTTGGTTAACGTGGAACTTTATGAACCCTTAACAAATTCTTCACTTCTCTAATACGGTAACTTTATTTGAAAAAGCTATGCTTCTATATGATTGCAAATTCCATGATAGGAGCGAAATCTGTATGAAGTTGATAGGAAAATACAAGAAAACGATCGCCGGTGTGGCGTTAGCTTCTCTTTTTATCGGGTCGAGCGCATCTGCAGCCTATACCCTTTTGGCTGGACCAAAAGCTGACGGCACTTCTGTTACACCTAGTGGATGGAAGCTGACTCCGGCGGGAAAACAGGTGAATTTGGGGAGTTTCCCAATAGGGGGCGCCCTTTCTCCAGATGGAAAACATCTCGTCGTATTGAATGCCGGTGCGGGAACACAGTCCCTCCAGGTGATTGATACCGCAACTAAAACAGTGGTACAGACAATCCCGTATGAAGGGTCTGAAGCTTTGTATTTTGGTGTAGCCTTCAGTCCTGACGGCAAAAAAATGTACGCATCTGCCGGCGGCAACAACAAAGTGCGTGTGTTTGATTTCAACAGCGGCAAATTGGCGGAAAAAGATCCGATTCTTATGAATGATGATAAAAACTCGGAATTTTATCCTGCGGGAATATCGGTATCACCTGATGGCAAGTCTCTTTATGTTGCGAATAATGTGAATCACTCTGTATCCCGAATCAATCTTGCAAACAACCAGATCACGGCCACTGCTGCTGTTGGTAAGAGCCCCTATGCCGCTGAGTTGAGCAAAGACGGAAGCACGCTCTATGTGAGTAATTGGGGAGAAAGCAGCATTACAGCGTTGAATACGAAGGATTTGTCGGTTAAAAAGACCATTCCGGTAGGACTCCATCCGAATGCGATCGCCGTGAACCCCGTGAACGGCTCTATTTATGCCGCGAATTCAGACAGCGATGACATTTCCATCATTGATCCAAAACAGTTAAAGGTAACGAATAAGGTCGCCCTCGCTCCGTATAAAGGTGCACCGACCGGGAGCCAGCCTGATGCCTTAACAGTTAGCAAAGACGGAAAAACACTGCTCGCCGCGAACGCAGGAAACAATGATGTTGCCGTAATCGATGTGGAAAAACAGGATGACGCTCGGGTCAAAGGCTTGATTCCAACAGGCTGGTATCCAACAGGTGTTTACCTGGGCAAGGATGATAGGGAGATTTACGCAATCAATGCAAAGGGACTCGGAGCCGGACCAAATAACAAATCAAAACAATGGCTCGGAAATATGATTAATGGATCGCTGTCCATCCTGGACGTTCCGGATCAGGAGCAGTTGAAGAAGTATACCGATCAGACGAACAAAAACAACAATGTTCCTCAGGCATCCCAAAACAGCTGGTGGGATATGAATAAGGATAATAGCGAAGCCTTCCCTATTCCCCGCTATCCGGGGGAAGGAAAATCTCCGATCAAGCATGTCATATATGTTATTAAAGAGAATCAAACATACGATCAGGTATTTGGAGACGCAGAGAATACCAATGGCGATCCAAGCTTGGCGATCTATGGCAAGGATGTGACGCCAAACCACCATAAGCTTGCGAAACAGTTTGTGACGCTGGACAATTTTTATGCGGATGCGGAGGTAAGTGCTGACGGCCACAACTGGACGACGCAAGGAAAAGCCAATGATTATGTACAAAAAAACTGGCTGGCCAACTACTCCGGCAAAAACCGCGATTACGACTTTGATGGCGGCGGCGGTGGCAGCCAATTGGATGAAGCTCCTTATACCCGTTCAAAAGAAGGTTATATTTGGGATGTGGCCATGAAAGCAGGTAAGTCGTTTAGAAACTACGGCGAGTTCGCCTACCGGTACGATCCCGAGACGAAAACCTATTTGCCGAACAATCCGGATACGACCGATTTCGGAGGGAACTACGATCCGCACTATCCGAGCTGGGATCTGGACATTTCGGATATTACGCGTTACGACGAATGGAATAAGGAATTCAAACAATATGAACAGAAAGGTAATCTCCCTAATTTTGAAACCGTCTATTTGCCGAATGACCACACGGGCGGATCGAAGTGGGGCCCTCAGGAAATCGTTGCCCAGAATGACCATGCCCTAGGAAAGCTGGTTGACACTATCAGCCATTCGAAGTATTGGAAAGACACGGCGATTTTTGTGGTTGAAGATGATGCCCAGGGCGGTGTTGACCATGTGGATGCCCATCGAAGTGTTGCACTTGCGATAAGCCCGTATACGCAGCTCGGAAAAGTGGACAGCACATTCTATGACACACCGGCCGTACTCCGAACGATGGAGCTGATCCTTGGCTTACAGCCGATGACACAAAACGAATCGGCCGCGATCCCGATGTTCAATTCCTTTACATCGCGCCCAAATTTCGCTCCATATAACTTTCAGGAAACGAAGTATTGGACTTCAGATGGCCAGTTGAAAAACACGGGCACTGCAAGTACTGCTTCAACTTCAGGAGAAAGCCTTTATCCGAAAGATATGGACTTCTCGAAGCCAGATACCGTGGACAGGCAGCGCCTGAACAAGGAAAACTGGAAGAAGATTAAAGGATATTATCCAACCGTAAAGCCTCAAAACTAATAAAAGCACGTAAAAAAAGAGCTGTCCCTCTTTGCTTGTTGGACAGCTCTTTTTTCTGTTCAGTATTATGCCGGCAGTTTCTTTCGTTGGTCCATTTTTGTTTTTTTCGCTTTCGAAAAGAGCCATTGATACATGATAGGTATAACCAGAAGGCTGATGAGCGTTGAACTGATCATCCCGCCGATGACGACGGCTCCCAGCGTTTTTGAAATAATGACATTGCCGCCGCCAGAAAGTGCCAATGGGAGAAGAGTGAATATGGTCGCTCCCGCCGTCATCAACACCGGCCTTACTCTTGTTGCCGTTCCTTGCAGAATGGCTTGTTTCGTCTCCAACCCTTCTGCAAGGTTTCGTTCAATTTTATCGACGAGCACAATTCCGTTTGTGACGACGATCCCTCCGAGCATGAGCATGCCGATCAATGCAGCAAGGTTCCATTCAAGCTTAAATATGACCATGCTCCAAACCGAACCGATCAGCGCCAGCGGGATACATAGGATCACAGCAGCCGGCGCGTACCAGCCGCGGAAAACGGCACTTACGATCAGCAGGACGAGGAGGACAGAAAGAGATAATGCCATTCCCATCTCCACTATCATTTGCTTCACCTGTTTAGAGATTCCCCCGATCGAATACTCCATTCCTGCAGGAAGATCGAGACTGTTCATGGTTTCTTTTACCTGCTTCGTGACACTGCCGATGTCTCTCGTCACGATATTTCCGGAAACCGCAGTGAATGGGCGTCCATCCTTTTCGCTGATCACCGACTGGGTGTCCATTTTCAAGGTGGTGATTTCCGCAAGGGATACCTTTGAACCGTCTTTTGCCGTGAACATTTCATGGCCAATTTTGGAAAGAATCGTTTTTTGCGGATCCGGATCGTTCTTTTGTATCGGGATTTCTTCAGCACTGGAATGAATCTCAATCGGTATTTTCTTATCGCCTGCTGACAAGGTCACCTTATCGTCCTGCGGGAGATATTGATTGATCCGGTTCAGGACATTGTCAACGTTGATGCCCAGCTGCTCGATTTTTGCCTGATTCAGTGACAGCTGATATTTCATCGATTCATCTGAATCACTCGTCGTTCCTTCCACGCTCAGACCTGGAATCATCTGGAGTTTGTTTCGCACCAGAATCGCCGCTTTATTCAAATCCTTGTGATCAGCACCAGTTAAGATGACCTTTAATCTCGAATCATCCCCCGAAATGGCCTGATTGGAAACGGTATAAACGGCAGATGTTGATAACAAAGTAAACTGCTGCCGCAATTGCTTTATGAAAGCATCTGGATCGGTTTCCGGCTTAATTCCAACAGTAACATTGGCGATGTTATGTTTTTGCATCCACCCTCCGCCTTCATCAAATACATCATCAAACATGGGTGTAAAGTTCGATCCAAGGGTTGAAGAATACGTTTCTACGTTTGAGTTGTTCTTTAAGATCGATTCAACATTTTTTACCTCTGCGTCAACATCAGTAAGCTGTGCGTCCTCGGGAAGTTCAATCTGGATCGCCACGTCCTTCGAATTTCCTCTAGGAAAAAAGTTGACAGGAAGGAAGGCAGCAACGGCAATGGTAATGCTTAAGAGAACAAGTGCTGCGCTCACCACCCATTTTTTCTTATGAAAGGCCCATTGCAGAATGTTACGTGCCGGCCTTTCGATCTCAGGTGTCTTGCCCATGTCCTGTTTGCTCCATAGCATATGAGCTAGGGCTGGAACGACCAGGATGGACACTGCAAGTGATGTGATAAGGGCAATAACGACCGACCATGCGAATCCTGAAAAGGCAGAACTGATCATTCCCCCGATAATGGAGATGGGAATGAACACAGCAACGGTTGTCGCCGTGGACGACACGATGGCCGGAATCATTTCCACCACACCGCTCGCCAGTTGTGTGGTCCGTAACGGTTGTCCGTTCTTTTTCATCTGTTTTCGGTACATATTATCGATGACAACGATCGAATCATCGACCACACGGCCCATCGCAACAATCAAACCGGATATCGTTAAAAGATTCAAACTGATGCCCATGGCTTTCAATATAGCTGTAGCGGTAAGAAGACAGATTGGCAATGACAATGCGATGATCAATGTGGACCGGACATTCCTGAAAAAGAAGAAGACACATAAAACCGTAAATAGAATGCCTAACAGTCCTTCTTTGATCAATCCTTGCAAGGCGGAGTCAATCTCTTTCCCCTGATCGGATAAAACGGTGAGATGAGCCTTTTTGGACTGTATTTCCGGAATGGTTCCCATCCGACTGTTTATTCGTTGTGTTATATCGGTAATGTTGGACGAAGGGGTTTTCAAAACGTCCAGAAGGACACTGGGGTCCCCTTTCGTCCGGGAAAGGGACTGCTGATCGACAATGCCTTTATCGATCTTAGCCACTTCCTGCAAGGCAACCGTCTTGCCCCCTTTTGTAGGAATTTTTATGCTGCTGAGGTCCCTCTTATCAATCGTCCAATCTGTTACTCTGATGGCCATCGTTACTTGCCGGTTTGCCCCATTGTTTTGTTCGATCGTTCCTTGTGGCCATACGGGATGGATGGAAGAAAGAGCTTGTTTGATATCTTTTGCAGTTACACCGTATTTTTCGAGGGCACCTTGTTTCAGCGTCAGCATGTAGCCATCGTTTCCACCACCTGTTACACGCACTTCACGAACACCTGGAATCCGTTCAATTTCAGTCGCTACTTTTTTCTGAATCGAAGAACGGAGCTCATTTTCATCGATGTTTTTTGAAGCGCTGGTCAAACTTAATCGCATCACAGGAAAGGAGTTCGTGCTGACCCGTGTCACCAAAGGTGTTTTTACACCTGCTGGCAGGCTGATTTTATCAACAGCCGCCTTTACTTCGTTTTCTGCCTTTTCCATATCGGTGTGGCCGGGAAAATAAAAGCTTCCCATCAATCCTCCGTCAAACGAGTTCATCTCCATGTAATCCAGATCATCCACGGAATGGACGGCTTTTTCCACTTTTCCCGTAATAGGCTTGACCTGATCGGCCTGATAGTGATCTGCCTGGATGGTGACCATCAGTGCTGTATTGTTTATCGGCGGAAGGTAATCGCGCTGCATTTGAAAGGCGGAGAATCCGCCCCACACTAATATAAGGACCACACAAGTTAAAATAAGGATAGACCGTTTCATCGTTCCTTCAATGAATCTATTCATTTAAAAACATACCTTCCTTTGTTGTTAAGTCTCGTTAATGCATAATCCGCACCAATTCAACGTTACTCTTTGATTGTAAAAATCAAGTTACAGGGGATTAAAGAAACTGAAAGGAATGTACGTAAAAGAGTATGTGGGGGAATGGCGTCCTTCGATCGTTGAAGAAGGAAGAATGTTGGGGATATCGAATATAGTAATGGTTATAAATAAACTTAAATTTATAAAGGAGATGAATTCATGAGGGCAAGTTTTAATAAAGTTCAGGACGTTCTGGAAAATTACCGGTCTGCAGTATATGAGAAAGATGTTGAGAGATTTTTATCTGCATACGATTCTGACATACATGTGTATGATTGTTGGGAAAACTGGGAGAGTATCGGCATTTCCCAATGGAAGGAAATGGTGAATGGCTGGTTTAATAGTTTACGTGAGGAAGGTGTTGTACTCAAAATAGATTTTAATGATTTAGTAGTTGAAGAAAATACGAATCTCGCTTTCGTTCATTGTGCTGTTACGTTCGCTGCTCACAACGAATCTGGAGAGAAACTTCGTCAGCTGACAAATCGATTCACATTCGGTTTAAGAAAAGAAAACGAATCCTGGACCATCACACATGAACATTCATCATTGCCAATAAATATGGAAACTGGGAAGGGTATTTTCAACTTAAAGTAAGAACGATACAAGCTCCCTATGGGCTTTTTGATCATAACAAAAAAGCGGCATACTTTTTCAGCAGTGCCGCTCTTTCTTTCTAGCAAACTATTTGGTTGGTGCAGGATATTGCTTAGGCAGCTCCAAGCCATGCTCTGCCATCACTTCACGCAGGCGGTCCGGATAATCGGTAATCATTCCGTCAACGCCATCGTCCATGAGTTTGTTCATGGTTGGCTTGTCATCAACCGTCCAAGGAATAACTTTCATCCCTGCTTTATGTGCCTTTTCAACCATTTGTTTTGTTACGTAAGGCTCATAGTTGTCATCGGTTACTTTGCCATCCTGCGGGAAGCCATGTACTGGAGATATTGCGTTTGCACCGAAAGAGTGGGCAGCTGCAACCAAATCTCCGTTAAAGTCGTCAATGTCGATTCCTCCTAACCACGGAGAGGCACCCGGCTGTCCAGGCTGAAGAAACTGCGGTCCATTGGTAAGTGCCACTAAAGGCAATCTCGGCTCTATTTCACGCATGCGCATGAGTGAACCCCAGTCAAAGCTTTGGATCGATACCCGATTCAGCATGCCTGCCTCACGAACTTGGCGGGCTACCGTTTGGACAAATTCTTCGCGGGGTGCGGTCTCCTCGGGAGCACCGGCCTCCACCTTTGTTTCGATGTTCATCCAAACGTTATCTGCTTTATAGCGTTTGACCAGGTCGAAGATTTCCGTCAGCAATGGCATCTTCGCTCCCGGACTTGTCACCTGCCCTGGAAACTGCGGCTTGGTGGTTGAGCCGCAATCAAGGGTACGAATCTGTTTGAGCGTCAGATCTTTTATGTATTTGCCGACATAAGGATACTCCGGATCTCCTGGATACGCAGGCTTGGTATCCTTACAGTTCCCGCTTGAAATTTTACGGTCATGCGTAACAACCGCTTTATGATCCTGCGTAATTTGGACATCCAGTTCAAGTGTGCTGACTCCCAGCTCAAGTGCATGGGAAAACGATGCGATCGTCGATTCAACAGTAAGTCCCATTCCCCCGCGGTGAGCCTGCAGATCAAAATCCTTTGGACCAAAGTGGTTTGCATTTTGTTCTGCTGCAGAAGCGGATGGTCCATTCCCTAAACTCAGTGAGCTTACTATGACAGCTGCAATCGCAGCAAGTAATGCCTTCTTCTTTTTCCTTTTCATTTGCTCATCTCCTCAAAACTTTAAATTGGTTTACGTTTAAAGTATAAAGAGACTTTATAAATCCTTATTGAAGCAAACGTTAAGAAACGATATGGTTTTATAGATCCTTTGTCATAAATACACTATTGGGATCCTCTATGTATTCTGCAAACGGCTTACAGGTTTGAAACCCGAAACTGGCATAAAGCCTCCTGGCCGGTTCGAAGGCTTCCATGGAGCCCGTTTCCAGACTGAGCCTCCGATAGCCGCGCTGCTTCGCTTCCTCCTGGATGTGCTCCAGCATCCGCCTCGCAACACCCTTCCTTAGATGCAAAGACGAAGTTCTCATGGATTTGATCTCTCCATGCTGGCGGTCTAGTTCTTTCAGTGCCCCGCAGCCCAATAATTCTCCATCCTCCCAAGCACTCCAGAACGTAATATCCGGTTTCCTTAGTCCTTCAAGGTTAAGGGCATGCCTGCTTTCTGGCGGAGAATGAAGCTCCATCCCCTGAAGATGCTCCCCTATTAATCTGGCTATTTCAGGTCCTGTTAGATTATCTGCTTTGATCTCCATGAAAAAGAACACTCCTTGATTTTTGGTCCATTAATTAATAAAGGCACTTTCCATTTCAGCAAAAAAAGCCTTCGATAATAATTCGAAATCTTTTTCATTTAAATGAATGGCATCTCCGGCATTGTACTTCAATACCGATTTTTCAGGATTATACTTAATACAACGTTGAATTTTTTTCATACAATCGTTTTTATTTTACCTCAAAAGAATTTGGCACGCATGACTGCCTTCTTCTTAGTTCGAATATCTTTAGATTAATGGGTCTTTTGTAGGTTTTTTAAGCGATATTTTTATTTATTCATGAGAAAAAATGAACAAATCAAAGTTTAGTAGGGAGGAATGTTATGAAAGCTATTGTTTATCACAAATATGGTCCGCCGGATGTTCTTGAATTAACAGAGGTGGAAAAGCCTATTCCTGAGGACAACCAAGTACTGGTGAAAATTCATGCTGCGTCTGTGAATTATGGGAACCTGGTTCTTTTGAAAGGGGAGCCGTTCTTGGCCCGCTTTGCTTTCGGTCTTCTAAAACCTAAATACTCCATACCCGGTGGTGACATAGCAGGCCGGGTTGAAGCGGTTGGCAAAGATGTTAAGCAGTTTCAACCTGGCGATGAGGTGTTCGGTGATCTATCCCGTTGTGGCTGGGGTGGTTTTGCCGAATATGTTTCTGTTCCCGAAAATGCATTGGCACTAAAACCAGCCAATCTATCTTTCGAGGAAGCGGCTGCGGTGCCTATGGCGGCAGTAACGGCCCTGCAGGCTCTGCGGGATAAAGGCAAGATTCAGCCGGGGCAAAAGATTTTGATTAATGGTGCCTCTGGTGGTGTGGGGACTTTCGCAGTACAGATCGCCAAATCGTTCGGGGCTGAGGTAACGGCTGTGTGCAGTACAAGAAATCTAACGATTGTCCGGTCGATTGGCGCAGACCATGCCATTGATTATACAAAGGAGGATTTTACCCGGAAAGCGGAAAGTTATGACCTGATTCTTGCCGCTAACGGATATCAGCCGATTTCAGCTTATAAGCGTTTATTAAGTCCCAATGGAAATTATGTTATGGTTGGAGGTTCCGGTGCTCAAATGTTCCAAGCCATGGCATTTGGGCCTTGGATTTCAATGGCCGGAAGTAAGAAAATGGGTAACATCTTACAAAGGCAAAACCAAAAGGATCTGGTTTTTATGAAAGAACTTCTTGAGTCCGGCAAAGTAAAACCAGTTATTGATAGAAGTTATAAGCTGAGTGAAGTTCCCGAAGCATTCAGGTATTTTGCAGAAGGACACTCCCAAGGAAAAGTTGTCATCACTATGTGATTCATAAGCAAGAAAAGGGGCTGTCCAGAAAGTCGAAAATTGACCTTCAGGCAGCCCCTTGGCTTGAAAAATCTTCAATGAAAAGTTAATTGAAGTGGAAGATGCGAGACTCCTGCGGGACTAGCGTGACAGGTGAGACTCGCGCCGGTGCTTGCACCAAGAGGCTCACCGCACGCCCCGCGGAAAGCGAGCAGCCTGGAACGGAAATCAACAGCTTACAGACTTCTTGGACAGCCCCTTTTCATCTACAACGCTTGTATATCCATAAAGGCTTGATGCAAATTACCTTTAACTTTTATTTTATCGAGGTCTAATCCCAGGGCAACCATCGTTTGTGCCACCTCAGGGCGAATGCCTGTAAGGATCGTCGTCACTCCTAACAAGGTTAAAGCATCGATCACTTTAAATAACTGGTCGGCCACCATCGTATCGACTATCATTACACCTGAAACATCCATGATTAAGTGCTCCAATTTTAATTTTACGGCCTGACTCAATGTTTCTTCCATTAGTAAATGAGCTCTTTCTGTATCAATGTTCCCGATTAACGGCAACACCCCTGTCCCTTTAATCAAGGGAACGATAGGAACCGATAACTCCAAAAAGGCCGATTTTGCCTGTTCAAGCATATTTTGATGAGATTGAACATAGGTCAGACTGAAATAATATACTGCATGATCCAGCAGAGGATCGATGATCTCAATAACATCAAAAATCGTTTCAGCGGACATTCCCTGAATGGTCGCCTCTTCTTTGATGGATTTCCAAATGTAATCACGATAATAGCTTGTATCTTTTAATGCCTCATCAAGGGGGGCTCCCAGTTTAAAGAAATAGTCACCCGTTTCTTTTCCCCATTGCTTCATCTTTTCAATGGTTTTATTTCGATTATCGTGCTCAGTTAATGCTTCTCCAAACAGGGTGATAAATTCAGCTCGTATTTCCATGATTCGCGGCTCAATTTTCTGGAATTCATTTTTCTCCGCTTGAGTCATGGCCACGCCTTCCATTCGATCAGCGTGAACCGATTCGGCAATCTTATGTCTTCGTTTAATCAATAATTCCCCTAGCAGCTGTATATCGTTCTTCATCATACTCTCCTCCAAGGATTCGTATATGGGTCTGAAATCATAATACCCTATAACTTGAGAACATGCATTTTAAAATTTTTTACTTTCTTCAGGAAAAATACTTATTGTAAAAATGGGCGATTCGATATATATTTTAATTGAGAATGATAATCAATATTAATTTCTTTCTGAGGAGAGAACGCATGTGGAAAAAGAAATTTATGATGTAACGATTATTGGCGGTGGGCCAGCAGGGCTTTACTCTGCCTTTTATAGCGGACTTCGGGAAATGAAGACAAAGATCATTGAATTCCAGCCCCAGTTAGGCGGAAAAATTCATGTGTATCCTGAGAAGATGATCTGGGATGTAGGCGGCCACACACCACTTCCAGGAGCAAAGCTTATCGAAAAACTTGTTGAGCAAGGACTGACGTTCGACCCTGAAGTCGTTTTGAATGAAAAAGTAGAATCGATTACGCGGAATGAAGATGGTATCTTTATCCTGAAAGGCGCTAATGGTGCAGTGCATTATTCCAAAACGGTAATCGTTGCTGTTGGGAGCGGTATCTTAAACCCGCAGAAGCTGGAGATTGAGGGTGCCGAGAGATTTGAAGTGTCTAACTTAAACTACACGGTGAAGTCACTTCAGCATTTTAAGGATAAAACGGTGATTATTTCTGGCGGAGGAAATACAGCGATCGATTGGGCGAATGAATTAGTGAACATCGCTAAAAAAGTATACTTAACGTATAGAAAAGGAACACTTGCCGGCCATGAAGCTCAAGTGACACAGCTTATGAACAGTTGTGCAGACTGCATCTTTAACACATCAATCTCTAAACTATTCGCATGCCCGAACCATGAAGTAATTGAACAGATCGAGTTAACAAACCATGAAACTGGTGAAGTTACCTATCTGCCCATAGATGAAGTGGTCATCAATCATGGCTATGAACAGGATACATCACTTCTTGGAAATAGCAGCCTGAATATTGAACTTGAAGAAAACTTTTATATCGCTGGCAATTCAAACAGCGAATCCTCAGTCCCGGGGTTGTATGCTGCTGGAGATATACTCAAACATGACGGTAAATTGAACCTGATTTCCGGAGCCTTTCAAGACGCAGCTAACGCTGTGAACAAAGCAAAACAATTCATCGAACCTGAAGCTCAAAAAGTGGCGATGGTTTCTTCTCATAATGAAGTATTCAAAAAACGCAACCGTGATTTAGTCAAACAGATGATCCATTAAAAAAGGAGCCCAGCAAGGCTCCTTTTTTATTTCAATACTCCTATTACTATTTTTTCGCCAATAAATACATGAAATATGGGGCACCGATAATGGTTACGATAATTCCAGCTGGAATACCACTTGGATCCAGTATTACTCGGCCAATTGTGTCTGCCGTAAGAAGCAAGATTGATCCGATCAATGCCGCAACCGGAAGAAAGGCTTGATGGCGAGGCCCGACGAGTGATCTTGCAATATGAGGAGCCAAAAGCCCAACAAAGGCAATTCCCCCGCTGACAGCCACGGATGCCGAAGCAAGCGAAACAGCAACCAAGATTAGGACAATTCGTTCTCTGCCCGTGTTAACTCCAACGCCAATTGAAACATTCTCATGAAAGTTCAGCATGTTCAGCACATTGGATTTATACATCGTGAGAGGAATGAGAATCAGAATCCACGGCAGTAATGACAGTACAAACGTCCAATCATCACCCCATATTCTGCCGGCCATCCAATTGGCCATGAACGAGTAGTCTTCCATATCCAATCGCGTCGACAGTGTCAACGTCGCACCATAAAGGGCCGCAGCCAAACCAACCCCCACTAATACTAGCCTTGTTGGTTCAACGCCCTCACCTTTTATGTAAGACATACTATAGATGACAGCTGCTGTTGCCATTCCACCCGCCAATGCAAAAAGAGGCAGTATGTACAGGGAACTCGATGTTTCCACCGTAAAGAACATGATATAGACAACGACCATCAGACCGGCACCAGCATTAATACCCAAGATACCAGGATCTGAAAGCGGGTTCTTTGTAATACTTTGCAGAATAGCACCAGACACCGCGAGTCCCATCCCCGCAAGGATAGCAACAACTATTCGCGGCAGCCTGAACTCAAACAAAATAAGGTTCTCCCTCGGTGTACCTTGTCCGATGATTGTCCGAAAGAGTTCAGCAGGAGTTAATGACGCAAATCCTGAAGCGACACTGATGATAAACATGGCTATTAATAAAACAATCGCTGCAATCGTCGTCATTCTTATCTTCTTGATCTGTCTCGCGTTCATCATGAAAGCTTTCTTCCTCCCCTTCTCGCAAGGTAAAGGAAGAACGGTACGCCGACCATAGCAACGATCGCCCCAACTGGCGTTTCATATGGAGCATTTACCGTTCGGCCCAATGTATCTGCCAAAACCATCAGCACACTTCCAAATATTGCTGAGCATGGTATGATCCAGCGATAATCCGTTCCAACCAAGAAGCGTACAATGTGTGGAACCATCAAACCGACAAATGCTATTGCTCCTACAAGCGATACTGCTGCACCAGCAAGGATCAGTACAACAGTCATCAGTACAACCTTCGTTACCAGCGTACGCTGTCCAAGACCCCTCGCCACTTCTTCACCAAAGCTCAGAATGGTTAACTGCCTTGAAAACATAACAGCAACCACAATACCAATTATGACGACCGGTACGATGATTTTCAGCTGAGTCCAATTTGTTCCTGAAACCCCGCCTGCTGTCCAAAAAGCAAGATCTTGAGAAAGCTTAAAGTATAGAGCTATGCCTTCTCCTAACGAAGAAAGCAGTGCAGAAACAGCGGCACCTGCCAGCGTAATTCGGATTGGGGATAGCCCCCCTCTGCTCATGGAGCCTAATCCGAACACAAGTCCTGCACCAATTCCCGCACCGATAAAGGAAATAATCATCACTGTTACATAGTTTGCACCTGTGCCGAAAGCAAACACACAAGCAAGAGCTAAGCTTGCACCAGCGTTCAAACCCAATAAACCAGGATCTGCAAGGGGATTTCGTGTCATCCCCTGCATGATTGCTCCGCTGACAGCAAATGCCGCACCAACAACAGCTGCACCCAGCTCTCTTGGTAACCGGAGACTGACAATAATGCGATCAGCTTCCCTGCCAGGATCATAGTTTAATATAGAATTCCATACGGTAAGAAAATTAATTTTAGCGGCACCAACTGAAATCGCAAGACCAATACTCACCATCAGAAGAGCGAATCCCATAAGTAAAATGGCTGTACCCACTGCCGGCCTCGAATACACTTTATTATCTTTTATCTGCTTGATTTTTGTTTTGAACATGGCGGATTTCCTTTTTTATAAAAGCTTTCTTATTTCTTTTTCGTTAACTCGTTAACAATAAAGTCCAGTTCTTTTTCAAGAGAAATCGGGTCATTGAAGTAGAATGATTCAGAATCGAACTTAATCGCATGACCGTTTTTAACCGCTGGAAGCTCTTTCCATACATTTGACTTCATGAATGAGTTGTCCGGGTTGCCTGCACCTGTTCCGACAAAAATATAGTCTCCAGCGTATGTTGGGATCACTTCAGTAGAGATCGCTTTCCAGCCAGGTCCGAAAACATCCTTTTCTAATTTCGCAGGCGCTTTTAGTTGAAGAGCCTGGTAGATGACTTCTGTTCCACGACCCCAGTTTTTGCCATAGACATACATATCTTTACCGTAAGCTTCCATAACCATAAACGTTTTGTCTTCTCCGATAGCGGATTTAACTTTTTCACGTGCATCTGCAGCTTTTTTCTTCCACTCTTCTACCCATGCTTTTGCTTCTTTTTCTTTCCCAACCATTTTTCCGATTTCAACATGCTGTTCCAAGTAGTCGTACTTGTCGTAAGTCATGGTAACAGTTGGAGCAATTTCTTTATATTTCTTAATGTTCTTATCATCAGAATATGTAATGATCAGGTCAGGATTTAGTTCTAGAAGCTTTTCATAAGAATCAGCCGTAACAACTTCTGCTTTGTCCAGTTTGTTGCCGTAAAATTTATTTTGTTTCGGATATTCATTTACTGCTATTGGTGTAATCCCTAACTCCAGCAAGTTACCTGCATAGGTGGCAGCCATCATTGCAACGCGTTTTGGCTTTGCAGGAACTTCAACGTCACCTTTTTCGCCTTTATAAATCCTTGTTTCTTTTTTCGAATCTTTTTCTCCAGAGCTCGCTTCTTCTGATTTATTACCACATGCGGCAAGTGCAAATACTAAAAGCATTGTCATAAAGCTAACTAAAAGTTTCTTTGTATGTTGATTCAATTTTGTATCCCCCTATATTTGACAATAAAAATCATTCTCAATTAACTGTAAAAAAGAAAGGCGATCCATTACGCCAAATTCTCTACTAATTGAACACTTTTGATGAGATCATACGTTAGACATACGGGCTTCCTTGTTCTCGGATCCACACCAATCTCCGCATCGATATTAAAAACATTTCGAAGGACCTGACGTGTCATTACATCTTCAGCAGTTCCCTCTTTTAGGATAGCACCGTCTTTCATCGCAACCATATGGTGAGCAAACCGTGCAGCATGATTCAAATCATGAATGACCATCACAATGGTTCTCTTTTCATCACGATTCAGCTGCTCTAACAGCTCGAGTACCTCTAACTGATGTGACAGATCCAAATATGTAGTCGGCTCATCCAGCAAAATAATATCTGTTTCTTGGGCTAATGCCATTGCAATCCATACACGCTGGCGCTGGCCGCCTGAGAGTGCATCTACCGGGCGATCCTTAAACTTATAAATTCCTGTAACCTCAAGAGCCCAGTCGATCACCTCAAAATCTCTTTTCGTAAGTTTTCCAAGACCCTTTTGGTAAGGAAATCTTCCGTAAGAAACGAGCTCACCAACCGTAAGTCCTTCTGGTGAATCTGGAGACTGCGGCAAAATTGCCATCTTTTGAGCGATTTTCTTCGTTGATTCTTTACTGATGCCTTTACCATCAAGATAAACAACGCCGGATTTCGGATTCAATATACGCGACAACGTTTTCAAAACCGTTGATTTTCCGCAGCCATTTGGACCGATAATCGTCGTAATTTTCCCATCCGGAATGGAGATGTTCAGATTTTTGACGATGTCTCGCTCACCATAAGCAATCTTCAAATTCTCAGCATACAGCCTGGACATCATTCACCCTCCTTTTAAACATTTAATCAATTTATATAAAGCTGATAAGCGACATAATTGAAAATGATTATCAATATCGTTTTCATTTTATTGAATTATTGAGGGAGTGTCAATAGGTTTTTTCGAAAACATCGAGATCAGATCCACACTTCTGACAATAAAAAAAACATATTTTTGAAATATTTTATGTCTTTTTTCATAGAAAGGACAGGCTGCAAGGTGCAGCCTGTCTTTAGTGGTCTATTAATTATTAATATACTTCTCAAAAACATTGCCATAATCTTTTACATGATACTCTTTTCTGCTTTCCATGAGCCATGTGAAGGCAGCATCGTTCAACTGGTTGAAGTTATCCACGAGCTGGTCTTCCTTGCTTGTGATACGGCTGAGTGTGGTCGAAGCAAGGTTGATGCTCTGCTGGGCATACTGCAGGGCGAATTCGTTCTCGTGAGCAATCTCAGCGATTTTGCTAAGAGACTTGTAGAGATCCTTCAGCTCCTCGATATGCTTTTTGTGAACATCGATGGAAAAAGGTACAGAGCCGATGACAAACTTGATTTCCACATCGAGATCCACGGTTCCTGCGGTTTCCAATGAAACGTTGGAAATGGTGTTCTCGCTGTAGCTGTATCGGTGCAGCATGCGCTTTTTGCTGATCGCGCTCGTTCCATCCAAATGGATCAGCGCACGGTTCGTAAAGCAGTACTCATCGGTTTTCGATTTAATAAGAAAGTAGATTTTCTCGTTATCTTCATGGAACACGTAATCGTCGGCATCCACCTTGTCATAGTCTGCAGGCTTGATGACGCTCCCTACATCACTTAATCCGAGTGCATCTGAAGCTAAGCGTTTTAACATATCCTCTTACTCTCCTTATGTTTTCGTTTACTCTATATACGATAACACTTCGTAAAAAGTTTCGTTTTTAGTGGACGCCGTTCTCCACATTCCAGCTGCCTTGCTTTTTCCGTGCGTAAAGGATCTGGCCCGTATGATAGGCGGTATGGATCGTGAGGTTGGCGATGACGCTTCCCCACTCTTCATGCCTGTCTTCATAAGCGCCTTCATCAAAGCGTTCTTCTTCACTTTCTTCAATTGCATTACGCCACTGGGCCATGACCTCTTTTAACCGGTCGACCGTCTTCTTCCAGTCCCATTCTCCGTTCATGTCCTCAAACGTTTGATCGTTTTCTGCTTTGGCCGTAGATGGACTTGCTCCGGTAAAACGGTCCAGGTAGCGCTGATTCCAATAGATCAGATGGTTGACGATCTCACGGATGGAGTTGCTTTCCTGCGTTTCTTTCCAGGCAGCCTGTTCATCGGTCAAGCCGACGAGCGAGTTTTCCAGTGAAACAAACCAGTGATTGTTCTGAAAAGCATCAAGCTGGTTCAGCAAAAGTTCTTTCGCGTTCATTGTGTTGCCTCCTTTATTCGTGTTTGTTGCGGGACTGACGTAAATGTTTGAAAACGCACATTGTCTTTATCTGAAAACTGATCGGTAAAATGGCCGTTGGTGTAATCATGGATGATGCTTGTCCAAAAGGCCTGCGCCGGTTTGTTCCGGGGAATCTGGGCGATGTCCCAGTCCCCTGGGAACTGATAAAATACGGCAAATGCCGCCGCTTTCCCGAGTCCTTGTTTGCGGTATTTCTTCAGGATGAAGAATTCGGACATGTGGTAGATGCCCTGGTTTTTGCGGACCAGGATAAAGCCTGCATAATGTTCATCCGCTTTAATAAAGAACGGATAACGGCCCTCTTCTTCCCAGTATGCATCCAGATAGGTATAGCCATATCGGCCTTCTTTGTTGAGATCCGAACCATCAAACTCGCTGAAGTCGTAGCGGTACAGCTCAAGCATCTGCCTGAGCACAGGCTTCTTCTCTAACGGAATTCTTTCGAGTGTAATGTTCATTGAACATCCCCCCTTTTCATGGTGGTG
>NZ_JAMXKG010000014.1:0-86437 GCF_024494405.1 Fictibacillus sp. WQ 8-8 | reverse complement strand
AAGACCACAATTTCAAACAGAAGCGTCTTCTGAATTAACTCCTGTTAAACGGGATGTAAGAAGTGCTCAACAGGACAAGTCTCAGGAGAACCAAGATAAACAATAATAGTCAAAAAAGCGTACATTCCAAAGAATGTACGCTTTTTTATATTATACCAATTATTCCGCTGGTGGATTTTCGACGGCAATTTGATATGCGTTCAAGATGGCATTGCTCTCTGCCGGGTTCGTAATTCCCACCGAAACCTATTACGATACATATCAATTTATTACCCATTTCTTCAACTATCAGCATTTACAAATGTTCTATCCGTTTGTACTAAGTGCTAACAAACGTTTCAGGTTGTCATCAATAAATTTATTATCGACACGGTTGATTCCGCGTCCGGCAAAATGGCCCCAGATCGACTCGATAGGATTAAAAACAGCATTAGGTACAAGCTTAGCCTCGTATTTGTTATCGTCCTCCGTACAGAATAGATCACTGCTCCCTGGCATGACGCAGGCTAGTGCTTTAATGCTTTTGAGTGCCTTATCGAAATCACCGTTATAGGCTGGGTTTGCACTAATATCTGCAAACTGTCCTGTCCATAACATGGCCAGGACATTGTGCGGATCCATCTTCATAAAGCTATTTTCCCAGACGCCAGACACAAAATCTTCCAATGAATCATATCCCATATCACGATAAAGTTCCTCTCTGTAATATGCCTGTGATAGTCCCCATCCTGCATAGACACGGCCTACAGCGCGCATGTCTATAGAATTCAATTGGTTTAGTTTACTAGAATCGAAGCCAACTGCAGCCATGAGCGCAGCTTTCATCCCGTCCAGGACCACATACGTTTGTGGCCAAGTCTTTGCACCTCCGCAGAAAGGTGCAATTCGTTCCACCATGTCAGGGTAACTTGCCCCCCATTGGAATGATTGAAGGCCACCCATTGACCAACCGACTACGAGTGCAATCTTTTGAATACCGAATTTTTCGGTTATAAGTCGATGTTGCAATTTAACGTTGTCATAGATGGTTACCTGAGGAAAATTAGCCCGGTCAAATGGAGGAGGCGTATTACTAGGAGACGAAGATAATCCGTTTCCCAGCAGATTTGGTACGATAATGAAATAATGTTGTGGATCTAATGCCATTCCGTTTCCAATCAACCATTCATTTTGAACATGTTGATCGCCAAAAGCAGTTGGATAGACAATGACGTTATCTTTCTTTTCATTCAATTTTCCATAAGTCTTGTAAGCAAGAAAAGCATTTGGTAATGTCACTCCAGACTGCAATGTTACATCACCTAAATTATAAATCTCAAAATCCTCCATGAATTGTCACTCCTTTCTAAATGAAACACAAACATTTAGAATGTATTTCTTGTTATTAAGTATAAAGCTGTGTTACGTTCAATAAAAGTGAACAAAATTAATAGTAGTATTCAATAATATTGAAAGTTCGAGGGGGAATTATGATGGAATTTCGCCAACTGAATACATTCCATACGGTTGCAACAACTTTAAATTTCAGTCGAGCTGCTGAAGCACTAAACTATGTACCCTCTAACGTCACGATGCAAATAAAAGCATTGGAGGAAGAGCTTAATGTTCGTCTCTTTGATCGCTTGGGAAAGCAGCTCGTTCTCACAACTGCGGGTAAACGTTTTTTAACTCATGTCCAGGACATTCTAAACAAATTGGACGAAGCCCGCAGCTCCGTTGATGACAATGAAATTCTAAGTGGTACTCTAACGATCAGTGCCAACGAGGTTGTTTGCGCCTATCGACTTCCAGAGGTCTTTAAACTTTTCCGTTTGCGGTATCCGGGAGTTCGCCTTATCTTTCGCTCCGTTCCAAATCAACAACTCAAACAAACGCTCTTTGAGGGTACCTCAGATGTCGTCTTTATATTAGATGAACCCATTCAATCAACGGGACTTGCAGTGGAAGCATTGACAGAAGAAACTTTTCACTTTTTCGTCGCTCCAGATCATTCACTTGCGAAACGAACTATATTACAACTTGAAGATTTCCGGGGAGAAGTTTTCCTCATTAATGAAAAGGGTTGTCCCTATCGAACCATGTTTGACCGAACATTTAAGAAAGGAGACGTTGATAGTATTTCTCCTTTAGAGTTTCAAAGTGCCGAAGCCATTAAACAGTGTGCAATCTCGGGAATCGGTATTGCCTTTCTTCCTGAAATAGTAACTGAAGTCGAAGTTGAACGTGGTGAACTTGTTGCTCTTCCTTGGAGAATTTTAGACTTGGATGTATATACACAGATGTTATGGCATAAAGACAAGTGGCTTTCACCGATAATATTATCTTTCATAGAAACAGCAAGGGAGGTTATGGGTATAGAAGAAGACAATATGTCTAAATAGTTTAACCTATTTAGACATATTGTCTTGAATTTCTTTGCATTTAACAGTACTTTCTATCAGGTAACAGGAAACTCAATCAATACCTATACAATACTATGCATCAATACTTTTATCAGATCCTCTATACAAAATAATTTAAAACACCTTTAACATATATTAAAAGCTATTAGATGATACTGTTAAGAAATATATAAATCTTACACCAAAAAGTATAACCCCTTTACTAAAAAAACACTTTTCGTTATGAACAAAATTATTTAATGCATAGTATAAGTCTACTATGTATTAAGAATGATGACTTAATTCTTCAACTAAACTGCTCGTTAGTGCAGTAAATATAGCTTCACAAAACTTATAAATATAAGCATTTATACAATTTTTCCTTGAGTATTGATTCATAAATTTTAATAAACATACTGCCAAAACACACATCATTAATTGCCAGAAACAGGCTCTGACCGCGGAGTAAAAATGGTTCTTTTTTATAGTTGATTTTATGTTAAGGGCCGCTATGAAAGCTAACCAATCCTACGAAAATAAGTAATAGAAGAGAAATAGAAACAAATCCAAAAACCACCGGATAGCTTTATTTTTTCACTGAAACAAATAACGCTTACTTTTAGTGATAGGCTTCTTTTTTATACATTTCATGCAATTTTACATTAACCAATAGAAAAAACGTCCCTATTAAACGCGAAAGGAATAGGAACGTTTTTCTTCTAGCTCGTAATTTTGTTTGGTGGATTCAGGGTCATAATAGGGTTCGGTATTTGTTATCAAAAAGTGGCCATACACTGGTCACATTAAACTTAGAAGTGGTTGGATGTTGTTGATGGTACCTTAGTCTGATGGGGTGAAGTCAAAACAAGAGATAGCTTAAACAAGATTTCTTGGCAATATAAATGAAAATAATAAGGATGAGGGTCCACTTGTACTCGGGCAGCATTATTACTTCCGGGATTAATATGTTTTTCAAACGGGTGAAAGCATTAAGGCGTACTCATCATCTCCTTTATCATCTTAGGTATGTATTTGGCACATTATCTTAACAAGATATTTAGAAAGCATTTGAATAAGTTGGGATGGGAGGAAAAATTCCGACTGATGGCTTACAGAAGGATACATTCCATCTCTAATATATGTAGTCAGCTATTGCATGGGCTCCATGAAGTAATAGATCTGCCGCTTTTTATCAATGGTAGGCGCAACTCTATTTCCATTGACCGTGTCAATCCCATGAAGGTTCGATTTTACTCTTCCTAGATATACCGTATACTTTTGTTTGGTCAGTGATTCTACCTTGAAATGAACAGATGGTGAGGAGTTGTTTTTTTTGTTCTTTATCTGAATCTCATTGGAAGAACGATACCAAGTATATTTTCCATTCTTTTTGCCAATATTGACGACACCTACAGCATCTCCATCGCTAACCTTCTTCTCGTAAAAGATAAAAACATCTCGCTATTTCAGTTCTTCCCATTATTTCATCTTCCGTTATTCCTTCTTCTTTCGCCCCTTTATGGATGGCATCATAGGAAGTATCATGCTAAGTGAGTTTCTCTTGTCCATTCGCGAATAAAGAACACCCTGTAAGGAGTAGTATCCCTAAAGTAATCCATAACGTTTTTGCTTTCATTCCATCTTCTCCCGTTCTTTGCTATAGAAACAAATTCGAGATGTGAGTGGAAAACACCTTTGTTGCTAATGATTTCTATTTAGTGGAAGAAAAATGCTGTAATCCCTGTTTATAGGCAGTAACACCCAGCGACACATTATTGGAGCCGTAATGTTCGATGCCTCTATGACGGTTCCACAACCAGTTTGTTAAAGATTATAAATGCCTCTTTTTTATTGAGTGATTCTAATTATTCCCCGTAGCTTTCAATCAGGTTGGCCATATGGGCATAGGCACCACCTGCCAACAGAGCAGCTGCAACTAAAATAGCTTCTGATAGCTCTTCTTTTGTTGATCCTGCTCGTTGGGCAGATTTTGTATGAACGTCAATGCAGTACGGGCATTCTGTGGTATGGGCTATTGAAACTGCTATTAATTCTTTTAACTTTGCATTTAATTTTCCTTCTTTGGTTGCTTCAGTGCTGAAACGGGAATATGCGCTAAAACCATTAGGGATTAATTGTTTCAAATTGGCTAACTTTTTAAGATTGGATCGGCGATAGAGGGTATCATTGGCATCTTGATCAAGGGCATTTTGCATATGAGTGCTATGAGTAACTGCACCTCCGGCTTCAAGTGCAGCTGTTACAAACACTGCTTCTACCAATTCTTCAAGGGATGCACCCGATGTTTTGGCATTACGGGTATGCACATCAATACAATAAGGACACTCAGTTGCGTGCGCCACAGCGACAGCAATAATTTCTTTATCCTTTTTTGTAAGAACGCCTTCTTGCATTACGGTTCTACTAAAATTTTCGTACGCTTGCTGTTGTGCAGGAGCTAATTCGCCCAGCTTAGCAAGATGACGTAAGTTTTCCCTTTGATATAAGTTGTTTGCCATCATTCATATTCCTCTCTTAAAAACTGCTTGTTTTAAATTCAAAGTCCATCCTTTATTACTTCCTCAGATTCACCTTGGCCTGTTCCATTTTTTTATACTATCCATTTTGAATAAGAGTATTCAAAGCTTGTCAAGCCGTATTTTACAAATTAAAAATCAGTAGGTATTTTCTTGGACACAGAGCCGCCTGCTTTTTTCCTGCCTGGTATGCAGCTGATACCGGTTTACAAAACTTTGCGAACAACAAAGAAAACCCCAGGTGAAAAGTGCAATTGTAGGTAAACCCTTACCGCACCATTTAATAAAAAATAGGAAAAATTTTAGAAATTATTGCATAAAAAATAGTTTAAATTGAGATGTTATGTAAAAAAGGAGGTGAGTACATAATGGCAAATCGTAGTGGTGGTAATCGTAATCAAGTATTAGTACAAGGTGCACAACAAGCACTTGATCAAATGAAATATGAAATCGCAACTGAATTTGGTGTGCAACTTGGAGCTGACACAGCTTCTCGTGCTAACGGTTCAGTAGGTGGTGAGATTACAAAACGTCTTGTTGCTCAAGCACAATCGCAACTTTCTGGAGGTTCTGGTGGAGCATCTCGTTAATTGTAGGTAATAATGTATAAGTTTTACTTCTCTCAAACAAAACATAAATGGATCAGGCTACCTAAAAATAGGTAGCCTTTCCGTATTTTCGATTCAAAACTAGATCTCCTTTTTTAAAAGAGCAAAGGGATAACAAGAGGAGGTCTACAATGGCGAAGCAGACTGAATGTTATCCCAATAATCATTAACATCAACAAAAGGATAAAAAAATATCCATCTTTTGTGTTAAATAAATGTAAATTTACTACATAACAATCGTTGTTTTGAACAAAAAATTTTTAAACTGGATTTATAAATACCGAAAAGCCTCGTCACAACTGGCATCGAGCGACCAAACAATTACTGTGGTAAGGTAAGGCTCGACAGTCGGGAATTTAGATGTACGACGATCAATTAAAATAACAACATTTAAAAGACGAAGATAAAAGCAAAGCTCCCAATAGAGGGAGCTATTTCAATGGGATCAACTAATTTTAAAATTATTATCTGTCTCCCACAAATAATGGGCATGTGTGCCATCTACAAATGACCCGTTAAGCACAATCAAACAATTTGATGGAACCAGTTTTTTCATTGGCGTTGTTAACTTAACCTATTTTCTTTGGCATTTAACAATTGATCTGTCCATCACGAGACTGGTTATGCTTGTGACGATGATAGTTGATGTCAAGAGTTTACGCCATTTATTACATGTTGAATGTTTAACTTTCTCCCTTTAATCTGAATTTTCCATTCTATTAAAGAAGGTTATTGATGAATGAAAGCGCTTCTTATAAAATTTAAATAGACACAAATCTATAATAAAAGCGTATCCCCCAATATTCAAGAAGGGACTTAATCACCACATATCAAAAAAAATTATATTTTTACACAAGAATCTATTATATTGGCTTGTACTAAAGAATATACAAAGAAGAGAATACCATCGTTAAGAGCCAATATCACAGTGGAATGTATGACAAAATGTGGTTGTAATAGATACAACGATTTGGATGGTATCAGAGGTACAAGAAGATTCAAAATCGGTAGTTAAACATAGTGGTACCAAAAAACAACAGCAAAATGAAATTTATGGAAATAAGGAGGAAAGAGGGAAATCATGAACGTAGAGATCGTTTTAAGGGAACTGATAAAGGACTTTGAGGAAAAACTTAAAAGGGAGTTACTCCCAAAAGAAGTCGATTTCTTAAAGGACATTCTCTCCAATGAACGAGATGACGAAACATCCAGTTAAATCCTTTGTAATTCCTTTTTTATATTTCTTTTTTTTAATTCTTTAGCGAGTAAGTCAATAAAATCCTGGGCTAACATTAGTTTTTTTGCTTCAACATAAGCCTTCATTAGAGACTTGTTAGACATCTTGTCTAAAGTCATCTGTACCATTCCTTTCTAACCGATCAGACACTTTATGTACAATTATAATAACGTTTTTAACAAAAATTAACCCTTATTTTGTCCTATTGTTTCGACAATTCCCTTTTTTTTGTTCATTTTGAACAATCACCGATTGATCGTTGTAGAAAAGCGGATACACGATGTGGTGAAAAGCTTATGTGGGAGAGATTGCATATAACAGTAATTTCTTTAAAAATTCCTGATTACAACTTTCTGGCTCTGGAGTGGTTAAACTTTCCCCATACGTGAGTGGAAGAAAACAAATATCGTCGCAAGCATGTTTGGCTAACATAGGAGGTCGTCTCATCCAATTAATACAAAAAATAGAGCATGAACAGAATGAGGAAAAATTTAACTACGTATGGTAACAATAATGTTGTTTTCTCTCATTTAAAAGGTCATTTTGTTTCACGTTGTAAGAATAGTTCAATCATATTAAGATAAAGAGAGTGAGAGGAAGAGGAGGATGTTATGAACAAGTGTAACATGAATCACTCAAAAGATGATGTCAAACGTAAATACGAGGCACGGAAGGAAGAACTTCCAGAAGATATTTGTGGGTTATTTGATGATTTTTTAAACAGGAATAACTCACAACCCACCTTAAATGAGATGTTTCATCTTCTCAAAAAATATGATTTAGTTGATGAATTGGAAAGATTAGAACGAAATAGAAAAATGAGATCGTTACTTCTTAAATAGGGATGTAATAAGACTTCCTATTACAGGGGTACTCACAATTCAATAGGCATTTTAGAACTTGTATCGTACTTTCGATACAAGTTCTTTTTATAGGGGCAATTTTTATGATGGAAAGAAAAGAAGCAGTCTAAATTTTTTTCCGAATGGTCCCTTTGCATCCGTCATAAAAGGATGTTCAAAAAACCAAACGGTATGCTCTCGGTTTCTTCATCAAGATATGGTTTTGCAGAATACTTTCTTGGCCCGTGGACTCGTATATACCGAAAATATATCCATTTTTTATTCATTTTGCTTGCAAGTTTAGGAAATTAATTTTCACGTACCGTATTAAAAATTAAAAATTTCTCATCTCACTCTCCCTAGGATGCTGATGAAAATGGGATATAAAATTGCTAGGTACATAACTATCTTCCACCAGGCAATAGAAGGAAACATACATTTACATACAAAAACATAGTCATAAACGTTTTTATATACACATGTGTATGCGGATGTGTAATTAATTGCAACAATGTATAAAATACAGGCAGTTTCTACAATGGCTATCGATCAACTATACAACAGAAGAAACCACAACCATAAAAACTAAACAGCCTTAGTCCGAAGCGATCGGAATAAGGCTACACATTAAACTATATGAAGCTGTCTTGGGCCTGTTTATTATCAATTATATTATTTTACCTTCGATCAGCCAAAACCGAATTGATAAATATCAGTTTCCAAAATTCCTTTGCTATTACTTGATAGCCACTTAAACTCAAATGATTATCTTGGGGATTCGGCATGTATTTTTGATAATGTTTGGTAATTTTTTTGAGTGGATACATAAGTATCACCGTTTGCTTTAGATCGAAGTTCAATTTGTTTATTTAACGCGTCTAATAGCGGCAATAGAAACGCTTGAACATCCGGTGGATAATATGCAAAAGAATTGTAATACCCCATTACATAAACCTCAACGTCTGGGTTAAGTTGATAAATAGTACTAAGTATCGTTTGCAAATTAACACTTACAACAGGTATAGCTTCTGCAGCACGACTTGGATCAGTAAGAAGCCTGCGAAATAAGTCATTTGCGCCAATATCAATAGTAACATGGGGAGCTTCTTTTATTTCTTTCCTGACATTTTCATTGGTCAAAAGATCATTTTTCAATTAAAAGAATAACGAATCTACCAGTGATTGGAATAGTAAAAAAACAGTATGATCGCTCTGATGTTTTTTTAACAGCTACTCTCTACGAAGTATCAGAGGCCGTTCAAGCATGTGCCGACATAGTTGCATTTGATCTACAAAGCGGGAAGACCGATCCGGGATACATTAGAATCTTTTATAGAGGAAGTAAAAAGGAAATTTCCCAATGTTTTATTAATGGCCGATATTTCAATTGCAGAGGAAGGCATAAAGGCAGCTGAGTACGGAGTGATATCGTGGCTACGACATTGTCAGGGTATACTTCATACAGTGAAAATAAGAACAGGCCAGATCATGATTTGATTGCGAATCTCTTTAAAAGGATCTCTATCCCGATTATTGCTGAAGGTCGGATCAGCTATCCTAATGAAGCAGTTTTTTGTTTAAAGAATGGGGCCTGGTCAGTAGTTGTTGGTTCAGCCATTACACGGCCACAAGATTACTAATAAGTTTGTGAAGATAATTGAGGAAGAAGTTTAAGAATATTCGAAAGAGGTGTGAGTGAAGTGAAAAGAATATTGGATTGCAGAGCGTCAGATTTTCTCCAAATGAGAAAGAAGGAATTCAAACAAGCAATCCTTGCAGCAGAAGGAAGAACTGTAATTGCTGAAACGGTCGTTACATCACAACCTCTGCTCCCTGAAGTTTCAAACCCGGAAGTGCAGTATTAGGAAGCAGAAATAAAACTTACAAAAACACAAGAGAAAAGCGTGCTTGGAAATGGTTTTTTATATTTTACAAAATTTTCAGAATATACTAGACAAATTATGAACAGGAAATATATACTTGTTTTATGAATACGTATTCAAAGCCCCAGTCAGCATAATTGCTACAAAATTTTACCGATAAGAGGTGATCTTTAAGTTTTTAGGACCAAGCTTGATCATTTTAAATTGAAGTTTGTTCTTATTCGGAAGATTGATGTTTCTTTTTATGAGAGCGCTACCAATTTAATGAGGGGGTTTACAGGATGAAAGCAAGTAAAAAACTATTAACTGTTATCATTGCGTTAATATTGATTAGCTCTATGTCAGTGGGATGTTCGCAATCTAAAACGTCAAATGCTTCTGAAACCAATAATACCGGTTATCCGAAAAAGCCCATTGAAATGACTGTCGGTTTTGCGGCGGGAGGGCAAGCGGATATTGTTACGCGCATTGTGGCAGAAGCTGCCAGTAAATATCTCCCAAACAAGGAGTCCATTGTTGTATCGAACAAAACTGGGGCAAGTGGATCCATTCAATTAGCGGAACTCTTTCAACAAAATCCGGACGGGTACAAGCTAGGCTCAGTGACAACGGGTAATCTTATTATCCAACCAAATATGGGAAATACACCATATAAGTCTAACGATTTTGCACCGATATCACTGTTAAACTCCGCTCCAAATCTGTTAGTGGTAAAAAGTGATGCTCCATGGAAGACATTTGATGAGTGGTTGGACTACGTAAAGAAAAATCCGTCTAAATTCACCTATGGAACTGCAGGTACAGGGGATACAAAGCATGTGGCCATGGAGACGTTAAATGTTACTTACGAAGTTAAAACCAAGCATGTTGGTTTTGATGGTTCCGCGGAGTCTATAACCGCTCTACTAGGAGGACATATCATGGGAGCAATAGTAGGGGTACAGGAAGCGAAACCCCATACAGATGCAGGCAAAATGAGAGTATTAGCTAACTTGGGTTCATCAAAAACAGATGTTTATAAAGATGCCCCGTTCTTGAAAGAGAAAGGTTATCCAGGGTTTGATACATGGACTGGTATACTGGCACCAAAAAACACGCCTAAGGATATTGTTCAGGCCTTAGACAAGGCATTCGAAAAAGCATTACAACAGCCAGAAGTATTGGCTCAATTTAAAAAAATTGGTACAGAACCGACTTACGCTGGCCCCGAAGAATTCAAGAAGATTATAAAAGCATCTACAAAAACAAGTGCCGAGATAATGAAAAAATCAGGGTTATCCGAGAAACAGTAGAGCAGTAAATTATTTTTTCTTTTAACAAAATTTCCTTATGAAAGAGGGGGGAAAATGAGAAGCCAAAATGCAGGAGTATGGGCTGGTTTAGTTATTTTGATTTTTGGAGTATTAATGTTTGTTCAGTCTCTTTCTTATCAATATTCAAGCAAGTTGGGACCTGGTCCAGGAATGTTTCCGTTGTGGTTAAGTGGTATTCTAATTGTCTTTTCTTTTTTTTATATCATCAGATCAATCAGAAAAGAAAGAATCACATTTGCAGAGATCTTACCTAAAGGGAAAGACTCAAAACAACTTTTGAAAGTACTTACAGCGTTAGTGGGATTTATTCTGATTGTATCGTTTATTGGTTTTATTATGACAGGGATTATATTTCTATTTATTCTCCTGTCAGGTGAATACAGATGGTATATAAATTTATTAATATCTATTGGAGTAACCATTTTGTTATTTTGGGTGTTTCATGGACTTCTAAGTGTTCCTCTGCCGGTTAACAATTTTGGCTTCTAAAAAATAAAAGGGGGGAGGAGAATGGATTCGCTTCTTCAATTATTACAAGGATTTGAGACAGCGCTCACCTGGTGGAACCTGCTCTATTGCTTACTCGGAGTTATAGTTGGAATGCTAGTAGGTGTGATGCCTGGACTTGGGCCAACTGCAGGAACAGCGATATTGCTACCGATTACGTTTGGAATGGAACCTGTGTCTGCAATAATAATGTTGTCGGGGATATTTTACGGTGCAATGTATGGTGGGACAATAACATCAGTCTTAATCAATACACCAGGGGAGGCTGCGTCTGTTATCACTTGTATAGATGGACATCAAATGGCTAAACAAGGAAGGGCAGGAGCAGCTCTTGGAATTGCGGCAATCGGTTCATTTATTGGAGGAACGATTGCGATTATAGGGCTTACGTTTATAGGACCGCCTCTTGCCAAATTCGCTTTGAGTTTTGGTCCTCCTGAGTTTTTTGCCCTAATGACCCTAGGTTTAATGATGTTGTTGGGACTGATGGGGAAATCATTGCTACGAGGGTTAATAGCTGCGGTTATTGGACTAATTCTATCCTTGGTTGGAACTGACTCAGTTTCAGGTGTTGCGCGGTTTTCCTTTGGTCAAATGGAGTTAATGAATGGTTTTGATTTTGTCATAGTGGCTATGGGATTGTTCGGTGTTTCTGAAATATTAATTGGTGCCGAGAATATAGCAAAATCGGAGAAAGTACCAAAAATTAAGGGATTGTTCCCTAAAAAAGATGAATGGAAAACTTCAATGATCTCAATTACCAGAGGGACTGCCATTGGATTTTTCTTGGGACTGATACCTGGAGCTAATGCCGTGATCGCGTCACTTGTATCTTATTCAGCTGAGAAAAAATTTTCAAAAGATCCGTCCCGTTTTGGGAAAGGTGCAATAGAAGGTGTGGCAGGTCCTGAAACGGCAAACAACGCATACAGTGGAGCTGCTCTAATCCCGTTGTTAACGTTGGGTTTACCCAGTTCGCCTACTGTGGCTGTGCTATTAGGAGCATTTATTATGCATGGTTTAACACCGGGCCCAGCCCTATTCCAGAACAATTCACATTTTGTATGGGCGGTGATTGCCAGCATGCTGATTGGTAATGTACTTCTCCTTATTATGAATCTTCCATTAGCGGGAGTCTGGGCAAAAATCGCTTTGATACCTTATAAACTATTGTTTCCACTTATTTTAATTATTTCTATGGTAGGAGCTTATAGTGTGAAAAACAGCCTTTGGGATGTTGGTGCTATGATCATATTTGGGATTCTTGGTTATTTTATGAAAAAAATGGACTTTCCACTTGCACCTACTGTATTAACATTCGTTCTGGGAAAACAAATTGAATCTTCTTTATTGAGGTCTTTAACTATCTCAGAAGACGGCTTTCTGATCTTTTTTGATAGACCAATTTCCGCCATTCTTATTACGGTCACATTACTCATAATCGTTATTAGTCTATTTAGCGAAATAAAGAAAAAAAGGTCAATTCTTGCCCATGATGTGGAAATATAAAATCGTTTAGAGTTATTTCACAATTTATGAATACGCATTCAAACAGGTTTACAAGTAAACAATTTTCATAAGGTAAAGCGAAACCTCTTTGAAGTCATTTGATTAAATTTGATAAGGAGTGATAGAAATGGATCTATTCGGTGAATATGATGTGGTGGTTGTAGGTGCAGGGGTAACTGGTGTTGTAGCTTCTATCCGGGCAGCGCGTGAAGGCATGAAAACCTTGCTGGTTGAGGGAAGTGGAGTTTTAGGAGGCCTTGTTACCGGAGGCCGATTGACAAAGCCAACCGGTTTGGTTAACGGTGGAGTATTTAAGGAATTGATTAATCGCGCAGCGGAGTATAAAGGGGCAGACAACCAAACTAGACGTTCATATTGGGGAAGTTATACTGGAGTTTTCGACGCTGAAGTCATGCAACGTGTGATTATCGATGTGGTGGAGGAAGCAGGCGTGGAAGTACTGCTGCATGCCCACGTCACGGATGTAGTCCGTGAAGGTAAACAATTGAAGGGGATACAGATTCGTACGAAGTCAGGAACCAAGCTTGTATTGGCTAAAGTTGTAATCGACTCATCCGGGGATGGTGATGTAGCCAGCTTAGCGGGAGCTGAATTCATGCTCGGCCGGCCACAGGATGGACTAACGCAACCTATTACTTCCTATTTTAGAGTATTAAACGTAGACATACCTGCCGTAGCTCAGGATTTTAAAGAAAATAAAGAAGATATGTGGGAGCTTGTAGTTCCTGATAAAGAGGGAGCAACAAACGAAGATTATGCAATCGTCTTTTTTGCCACAGGTTTGACGAAGCGTATTGAGGAAGCCAAGAAAGACGGCTTCAACTGGATTATCCCCAAAAACCATATAACGTTTAAAGCGGGACTTATTCCGGGTGAATTAAATATCAATGTCACAAGGTTCCATGGAAACGGGTTAGACGAGCGCACATTGAGCCGTGCGGAGGTCGAAATTCGCAAACAAGCTTATAGTGCATTTGATTTTCTAAAAAAATACGTACGGGGCTTTGAAACCTCCATATTTCTTGAAGTTGCGCCGAAACTTGGCATTAGAGAAACTCGTAGAATAGTGGGAGAATATATATTGACCGAAAATGATGTGAGAAGTGAAGCCCGATTTGAAGATGCAATCGGACTCAGTAATTGCCCTGTTGACGTGCATGAACCCGGCGGAGAAAAAGCAATTATGGATAACGTCGGAAAAGGGTATGGCATTCCTTTAAGATGTTTAATTCCGAAAGAAGTGGACGGACTTCTGGTTGCCGGAAGGTGCATTTCGGTAGACGAAATAGCTTTTGGTTCAACTCGAAACGTTCCTGCATGTGCTTTAACAGGTGAAGCTGCTGCTGTAACCGCCGCAATTGCGGTTCAAAATAGCTTATTGCCGCGAGAGGTTCCAATTAAAGAAGTTCAGAGAGGACTGATCGAACATAACATTCCTTTAGGAACTCCAGAAACTACTTATAATCCTATTTAAGATTGACTTCTTGTATGGAAACCGCTCATTTTTTGGGCGGTTTTGTTGAACACAATGAATAGTTATTTTTATACTTAATAAGTAAATGTGGTTACGTATTTATATATGAATGGCAAGGGGTAGGTATTGGATTATGGTGTCATCAAAAGATGTTGCAAAGATAGCGGGTGTTTCTCAATCTACTGTTTCTCGGGTACTAAATAACCCTGAAAGTGTCAAACCAGCAACACGCAATGTAGTTTTACATGCTATGAAGGATCTTAGTTATCAGCCTAACCTAATAGCTCGCAGCCTTGTTACCAATAGCACAAGGACGTTAGCTCTAATCACTGGCACGCTTTATAACGGGTTTTATGTAGAAACTACAACTTCAATTGTTAATTTAGCAACAAGCCGTGGTTTTAAAACGATGGTTTACTTTGAAGAGGCGATGCCATTACGTGATGTAATTGATACGATCAGAGGGAACAAGTTAGAAGGCGTTCTGATGTCATCAATTAAATTGGAAGACCCTATTTTCCATGAGATTGAGAACTCAGGCATTCCATATATGCTGTTTAACAGGCGACCGAAAAGCGGGGGTAATTATGTTGTTTTGGACAATATTTTAGCTGGAGAAATCATTACCCAACATATCTTGGAATTAGGACACAAAAGAGTTGCCTACATTTCAGGGGATATCCATGTTTCGACTCATTACGAACGAAAACTTGGTTTTGAAAGCGTAATGAACAGGGAGGAAATTCCTATTCATCCGGGATTGTTCCATATTGTTGATACAAAACCAGACGATATAGAAAAGGTAACCTTAAAGTTAATGCACATGAGTGAACGGCCTACTGCTATTATTTGCGGTTCAACAGCGATAGCATTTTCCTGTATGGATGCAATACTATCCATGGGGCTTCGAATTCCAGAGGACATTAGTCTGGCAGGGATGGATAACGTAGGCATGGCTTCTCATCATGCGATTCAGTTGACTACTGTTGGAAACTCTAAATTTAAGATGGGCGAAATTGCTGCTGATAATCTGATTGATATGATTGAACAAAGAGAAACAGTCAGTCAACCCCGACAGATTGTGCTTCAACCAGAACTAATTATACGTAAGACAACCGGATTAAACAGAGTAAAGGAGTTCTAAAGATATAACAGAATAATTCCAAATAAATAAGAGGAGGAATTAACCTTGGCGAGATTCTTAAAAACGGGCAAGAATATGGAAGAACAGCAAAGGGCAGAAGCACAAGTATATGAAACTGTACGCGGAATCATTAATAATGTAACAAGTAACGGTGATAAGGCTATACGAGAACTGTCTAATAAGTTCGATCAATGGTCTCCTGAGAGTTTTCGAATGTCCCGATTAGAAATTAAGGAAATAATTAAAACAGTCTCAGAGAAAACGATAGATGACATCAAATTTGCACAAGCTCAAATACGTAGATTTGCCGAGGAACAAAGGTCTTCCATAAGGGATGTTGAAGTGGAGACCCTCCCGGGGGTTACATTAGGTCATAAGAATATTCCAGTCAACAGTGTGGGTTGTTATATCCCAGGGGGACGGTATCCTATGGTCGCATCCGCCCATATGAGTATAGTTACAGCAAAAGTGGCTGGAGTTAAACGTATCATTGCCTGTACGCCCCCGATTAACGGCGAAATTCCTGCTGCTACTGTTACTGCCATGCATTTAGCGGGTGCAGATGAGATATATATTCTTGGAGGAGTTCAGGCACTGGCGGCTATGGCCCTAGGAACAGACACCATAGCTCCTGTCGATATGCTTGTAGGTCCCGGGAATGCATACGTGGCCGAAGCTAAAAGACAGCTTTTCGGACGAGTTGGAATTGACCTGCTTGCAGGACCAACTGAGGTCTTAGTAATTGCGGACGATACAGCAGATGCGGAAATGGTTGCTTGTGATATATTGGGTCAAGCTGAACACGGACCGACTTCTCCTGGAGCTCTTATAACCACTTCTGAAAAATTAGCTGAGGAAACCCTTGAGGAAATTCAACGCCAATTAACAACTCTCCCAACGGCAGAAGTTGCTCGAGTTGCGTGGGAAGAGAACGGAATCATAATTTTGGTTGAAAATGAAGAAGAAGCAGTGTTCGAAGCTGATAAGTTATCTTATGAGCATGTAGAGGTACTTACTGAGAATCCGGATTATTATTTGAACAACATGACAAATTATGGTGCTTTATTCCTTGGCAAGGAAACAAATGTTGCCTATGGGGATAAGGTGATCGGAACAAATCACACTCTTCCCACAAAGGGGGCAGCTCGCTATACAGGAGGACTCTGGGTAGGTAAATTTATAAAAACTTGTACCTATCAAAAGTGTACACCAGAAGCAAGTGTTTTTATTGGAGAATATGCTGCTCGTTTGTGTGAATTAGAAAATTTTATGGGTCATAGGGAACAAGCGCTTTTACGTGTACGCCGGTATCAAACCATTAAAAGTTGACTTATATAGGTTAAAAAGTAATTAAAAGGGTTGGGATCCTTTCAACTGGCCAAGACCCAATAGCTGGATGAAAAAAGTCATTGTTGCTGATGAGTGAACTGATAAGTAAGCTCTACCTTCCTGCTAACATTTTCAATAGAAACTGTTCATTCGAATAGAACTTTCATGAGACTTTTATCGGGGTAAACAAATGAGGGAAAGTTGCTAAAATTTTTATGTTACTTTTAGTACGTTGTACCTTGTTTGCGAAAGTTAACTGCATCGGAGGGTAACAATGATAGTGTTATGGTAAAGCTTTACTGCAGATCGCCTACGAGGGGAAAAAGGCATTCTTTCAATTGAATTTTATTTTTGGAGGAGGGGTTAGTTGGATGAGCATTGAATTAAAAAAAGTACTCATCAAAATGCCTATTGTCTCTTCCTACTTCATTCCCAAGGTAGCGATTCTAGATCCAAACTTACTCCTTAATCTTGCACCTAAGTTAGTGGCATCCCAGGAATGGATGCTCTAACTCACGCGATCGAATCTTTAACCAATAATACGCAAAATTGGTACACTGATTCATGTGCTTTGTAAGCTATCCGTCTTATAGGAAAAGCGATTAGACCTCCACTGCGAATGGAAATATACCAGATCTTAGCCAAATGTTATACGCCAGCACACTGGCAGGTATTTCCACCATTTCACGTTTAGGCTTAGTTCATGCTAAGTCGCATCCTATAAGTGGTCTAGCTGGTGTTCCACATGGTGTCGCCAATTCTATATTGGAAAGGCTACACTAAGTTGGACAGAAAAATTAAGGTCAAGTAGACTACAGTCTATGTTAGAGGAGAATCTACGATGACTAAGAAAGAACGCCGGACATTTACTCCGGAATTTAAAAAATAGATCGTTCAGCTTTACCAAAATGGAAAACCAAGAAAAGATCTTATTCGGGAATATGAACTCACGCCTTCATCATTGGATAAGTGGGTGAATCAAAGCTTGAATTCGGGCTCGTTCAAGGAAAAAGACAATTTGTCTCCAGAAGAAAAAGAACTGTCCAATTAAGGAAAGAAAACAAGCAGCTTCAAATGGAGAATGACATTTTAAAGCAAGCTGCGCTGATACTAGGACGAAAGTAAATGTGATCAAAAACAATCAACACAAATACTCGATATCAGCAATGTGTAAAGTCCTGCAACTTTCCAGAAGCACGTATTATTATGAGGCAAAAGAAAGGGCTTCAGAAGACGATTTGACGTCTCACATCATTGAAATCTTTCAAAACAGCCGACAAAACTACGGAACTCGAAAAATAAAGGTGGAATTGAAAAAGCTTGGGCATGAGGTGTCCAGACGCCGTATTGGCCGGATTATGGGTGAACAAGGACTGGTATCCGTGTATACTGTCGCCCAATATAAACCGCATTCCAAGAACTGTAACGATTCCGATGAAAACAATGAAGTAAATCGAGAATTTGATCAGGAAGAAGAATTATCCGTCGTAGTAAGCGATTTAACATATGTGAGAGTCAATCAAACATGGCTTTACATATGTGTCTTTGTCGATCTCTTTAATAGGGAGATTGTTGGCTTTAGCACAGGTCCAAATAAAGATGCGAAATTGGTTTATCGGGCATTATCGTCCATCAAAAAAGATCTCCGAAAAATCAAGTATTTCCACACCGATCGAGGCAGTGAATTTAAAAACAAGCTAATTGACGAAGCTTTAAAGACGTTCTGCATCAAACGATCATTAAGTATGAAGGGCTGCCCTTAAGATAATGCGGTAGCAGAAGCCACGTTTAAAATTATCAAGACAGAGTTCGTTAGAGGTCACCATTTCGCTAGTTTAGAAGATTTAACAAGAGAATTTCATGACTATGTTCACTGGTTCAACCACATTCGAATTCACGGAACTTTAGGATACATAAGCCCTATCGAATACAAACTTGGACACCTTAAAAAAACTGTCTAGTTTAGTGTTGACAATCCAAACGGAAAGTACCATACTCCGCAAGAAGCATATATCGTTCTTGCAGAAGTACTTTATCCTTACTCAAGTAGATAAAGAACAGATGCTGCCAAGTAGAAAGTAACTCGTGTATCACAATCGCATTGGCTGGGCGAGGACATACTTGAAAAAGGCTATACCTTCTCCCCACCACTAGTAGGGGTGATCTTTTAACCATTGTGCGTATTTACGTATCCCCGTTTTTAACTCAACTTCAGGATGGTATCCTAAATCCTCATTTGCGCGAGAAATATCGAACATGGCATTGGCATCCAGTACATCAATCGTTCCTGGCCCAATCTTTATTTCTGCTTCCGGAAACAATTCTTTTACGTAGGAAACCAGATAAGTATATGAAATTTGGTTTCCGCCTGTAATGTTATAAACGTTATAACGGAGATTGGGAACAGTAGCTGCTAAAAATGCCGCACGTGCTACGTCACTTACATGAACGTATTGGAAATGGTAGTCGCTTCCGCGTTCTTCAATGGTTGGTTTATCATCAATGGCATTTCGTAATAAGGTTTTCATATAACATTGCATGAATTGACCGGGTCCGTATATCCACCCTGGCCGTAACGAATAAATTTCCATCCCATACAAATTTGAATAAACAGCTGCTAATTTTTCTGTGAATACTTTTGTAGCGCCATATGGCGTGGTAGGTTCAAGTGAAGCCTCTTCTGTAACAACACCAAGATCCGCATTATTTCCATACGCACACTCTGAACTGAAATTAATAATACGATTAATGTTAGACAACCGGCAAGCTTCAAACACATTCGTAGTGCCAACTGCATTTGTCATAACGGTCTGATACGGAATTTCTCTTGAGAAATAAGGATGTGAAATGGCAGCTGTGTGAATAACGGCATCAATCTGGTGTGCTCGTAAGGTCTCAAGCATCAGAGGTAAATCGCTAAGATCTCCTTGCAAATAACAGAGTTGTGGATCTTCGTTATTTTCTTTTACTCTCCGATCGTAGCTTACTACATGATAATTTTTTTCACGAAGCTGGCGAACCAACTCATTCCCTAAAAAACCCATACCGCCAGTTACAAGAATATTCATGCAGAACCTCCTCAAGTTTTCTAGTAAACAATCATTGTTGTCTCCCTTAAAGAATTAATAGGGATGTACGTCTACCGAAAACGTTCCTTTTTGCCATTCCTCGTAAAGTGCATCTAAAGAACAGAACATTACCCCGTCAAATGTTTTTATGTAAGTAATAAGATTATCCAGCATTTTTATTCTGGAAGGGCGGCCGATAATTTCAGGATGCACGGTAAGTATAAAATGGCGCCCTTCTTCGTAAAGGGCCTCAAATTCCGCTTTCCACATACGCAGCACCTTATCCGGCTCTTCAATGACCGCCCCTACCTGCGGCATCGCAGAATAAGCAAATTGTTCCCAGTCGTCAAGCATCCAAGTTACAGGAAATTCAAGCAGCCATTTTTCTTTTGCCATAATAGCATAAGGAACATCGTCACCCATTAAGCTGCTATCGTAGACGAAATCGTGTTTAACCAAAAGGTCGATTGTTTGAGGCGTAATCTCCCATAAAGGTGCCCGATACCCCCGAGGAGATTGTCCTGTAATTCTTTCTACGATTTCTTTCGATCTTATGATGATATCTTCTTCTTTATAAGAAAGAGTATCGGTGCGTTCGTGGTTATACCCGTGGCAGCCAATCGGGTAGCCCTTTTCTGAGATTGTTTTTACCAGTTCTTCATCGATTTCTGCTGTATAACCAGGAATAAAGAATTGAGCAGGAATCTCATGCTTCTCTAATAGATTTAGAATCCTAGGGACACCATTGCGTCGTCCGTAAGCACCGGCGGATAATAATGATAATCGTTTTTTATTTTCCTCATCTAAAATCCAGGAAGCTTCAGCATCCACATCAAAACAAAAGGTAACTGCAGCCTTGGCTCCATTCGGCAATGAAAATGGTTTCATTTTCCATTCCAACTTTCTATGTCTTTTTACGTTCATTTCTGATTCTGTAAACAAGTGCAAATATAGCTTGCAAGAAACTATAAAACAACTCTTTACATATTCTTCTTTTAGGAAAGAAGGATTTATCAAACCTTATTCTGGAGTTATCTCCGTTTCTTTCTTCCAACTGTTTGTCGTTTCTGTTCGATTTTTCATCTTCATTTTTCCGTAAAGTACCCAGAGAAGGCCGGTAAAGAGTACAAATGCACCGATATACCAAGCACTATATAAGTCATCTGGATTAACAGGTTTCGCTCCAGCCGTATATCCTATATAACCCAGCACTCCCATTGCAAGAAGAGGAAGAGCAGAAGCCATCGCAGCTTTCCCAGCTGAAAAACGGCGAAACATGGCGATCATAAAAGAGAGCAGAACGGTAATATAAGAGATTACCAGTGTTATGGTAATTACATCATAATACCACTGTAATTTTACAATTGGTTTGAACCATATAATGGCAATGGACCAGCTTGTAATAATGGCCGAAGAAACCCAAGGGGCCTTTGCTTTATTAACTTTTCCAAAGAAAGAAGGCATATGGCCTTCTTGGCTCATCCTGTAAGCTGTACGTGTTCCAGATGACATCGAAATTTGCATACCCGCTGCCGCAGACGTGATAACCACAAACAAGGCAATCCACGTTAAAGAGGAAGGGAGATATTCTTTAGCCACTGCAGCGATCGGCCCTCCATTGCCATTTTCAACAATCGCAGATAGTGTTTCTACCGGCACCGCATACTGCCAGCCAATCGCTGCTAAGCTATAGATAAGAAATGCGGAAGAAAGAACAAGAAGTAACGAACGTTGAATGGTTCGAACAGGTACTTTTGCTTCTTCAATAAAATTAATCGTAGAGTCAAAATTGGCAAGCATCCACACTCCAAAAAGAACACCAGGACCAATTGCGGACCATCCACCCTCGGAGGGCGTGTACATCGATAACAGTGAAAGATTCTCTACATGCGGATTAATAATTCCAAGAACCCCAAGACCGGCTACAACAAAAATTTCAAATATTAAAAAGATGGAGGCTAATTTTGCTGTCACTTCTATGCTGCGCAAGGCGATCAAGAAAAAGAAAAGGAGCATAATGGTACCGATCACTTTGGCTAAAACAACTCCTTGCAAACTTGGAATCATGGCTTGTATGTAAGCGGTTCCAATAAGAGTAGTCATAGGCACAACAGTCGCGCATGCAGCGATATATGTCCACCCAAGAACAGTCGCGGCGTCTGGATGAATGAATTTGGAGGCAAAAGTAAAAACACCTGCAGAGGACGGGGCTTGTCTAGTTAAATAAACCATACTAAGTGCAAGCACTAACATCGGAAAGAAATAGGCTATTAAAATAGTGAGTGGAGCACTATGACCCATTATACTATAAAGAATGGACATAGAGGAGGCAGCTACCCATGCGGGTGCATTAAATCCAAGGGCAGCGATTGTTATATCAAACGTTCCCAGTTTTCCCTTATTAAGTGTAGTTGGAAGTTCCTTAATACTGCCTTCTCTATCATAACCGATAAATTCAGTTAGCTTCACTTTTCTTCCCCCTTAACGTTCAATTGTATTTCTACCCGTTCATAACCCCTCCGCCATTTACGCCTAGAACCTGACCCGTAATAAAGGATGCACTTTCCGTACTAAGAAAAAAGATGGCCTCCGCAATTTCACATGGAGTCGCAAGCCTTTGTATTGGATAACGTGCCGCTTCTTCTTTTATATAATTTTCTCCTAACGCTGTTACCATAGGCGTCAGCGTACCTCCTGGAGCTACTGAATTAACAAGTATACCCT
This sequence comes from Fictibacillus sp. WQ 8-8, assembly GCF_024494405.1. Lineage (NCBI taxonomy): Bacteria > Bacillati > Bacillota > Bacilli > Caryophanales > Fictibacillaceae > Fictibacillus > Fictibacillus sp. WQ 8-8. Next base: position 63,860 of record NZ_JAMXKG010000014.1, on the reverse strand, counting down.
GTGAGCTAAATTCCCGGGCTAAACTTTTTGTGAGTGCAATAATACCGCCTTTGGCTGCACTATAATGAGCAAGGTTTTCACAGCCAATTTGTCCAAGATCAGAGGAGATGTTAATAATTCGGCCACATTTTGATTTCATCATGATACGAAGGGCCTCTCTGGCACAATAAAACGTCCCATATAAATGAACCTTCATCATTCTGTCCCAGTCTTCATCCTCTATTTCTAGAAATGATGATTCCTGAAGGATCCCGCCGTTATTGACCAATACGTCCAATCTTTCGATATCTTTAAACATATTTCTAACTTCTATAGAAGAAGAGATATCTCCTAATTTAAGTTCACACCTTCCACCTCTGTCCTCAATGATGGATTGAACTTCATATACACCTTTAGAATCCGGTAAATCATTCAAAAAAACAGTTGCTCCGTGTTCAGCAAACAATAGAGCTGTTTCTTTCCCGATTCCTCCTCCTGCACCTGTAATAAAAACATTCTTTTCTGTCATGTTTATCAACTCCGCATCTCTTCAGATAAGACTAGATTTTTATGATTTATTGGTTTTAAACATTAATTTATGTTTATTAAGTTTGTACAGGCGCACTCATTTCACTCATTGGTTGTGTAATTCGTTTCTTCCAAGCCACAAGAGATATAAACTCATAAGCCATACTTGCTGCCGCAAGGGAGGTGACACGGGCAGGGTCTCGGTCGGGAAGAACTTCAACAATATCAAAACCAACAAAGTTCAGCCCTTTTAGGCTTCTAATGAACTGCTGGGCTTCATAGGTTGTAAATCCGCCTGCTTCAGGCGTACCGGTTCCAGGAGCATAAACAGGGTCTAAAAAGTCTACGTCAAATGATAAGAAGACGGGCTGATTGCCAACTCGCAGATGAATTAGTTCATATAATTCAATAGGCGTTAATTTTTTTAATTGGTCCGTAGAAAGTACTTGATAGCCCAATTTATCTGCATCATTTATATCATCTGCACTATAAAGAGAGCCCCTCATTCCAATTTGGATTGATCGAGAAGGATCTACGATTCCTTCCTCTGCTGCCCGGCGAAAAACGGTGCCATGGGTATACTTTTTTCCAAAATAGGAGTCCCACGTGTCTCCATGAGAATCAAAATGAACTAAACTTATCCTTCCATACTTCTTTGATACAGCCCTTAAGTGAGGCAATGTAACGGAATGGTCGCCGCCAATTAAAATAGGTATCACCCTATGATCAATCAATGATTCAAGTTGTTTCTCAATTAAATCATAGGACTCCATTATATAGCCGGGATTTACATCAAGATCCCCATAATCAACGCCAGAACAATACTGAAATATATCTATTTCCTGGCCTGGATTATAAGGACGCAGAAGAGAGGACATGGACCTTACAGCTTCCGGGCCAAAACGTGTTCCTACTGCAAAGCTGGCTCCTGTATCAAAAGGGACACCAATAACTGCAAAATCTATGTCCTTCTCTGTTTTGACATAAGGCAAGCGCATAAATGTTTTTATTCCTGAAAAGCGCGGAGAATGAAGTGAATCGATCGGTTCGTATTTTTTGGACATTTTGATTCCTCCTTTTACAATTTTCAATTTATAGATGCAAGAATTGTGCCAACAAATAAATCCCGAAAATATAGCCGCCTCCTAGTTAAAAATGACTAGGAGGCTAGCGAATGTATTTTTGTATTTTTCGGTTTGCTGTTGACTGGCTGATACCCAGAATTTTCGCAAGTTTAATACTGCTTGGATATTTTTTGTACAGTCCTTTTATGTATTCTTTTTCTACTCTTTCGATATAACTGGCTAAGGTAAGTTCGGCCTCATTATCTTCAATACGATCTCTAATGAAAACATTGGTCATAGAGATAATCTCTTCATTCGTGGTAATAAATGTTTTTTCAATGAAATTTCGAAGTTCTCTTACGTTGCCCGGCCAATCCTGCTGAATAAGCCATGCAATCATTTTGGGAGAGAATCTTTTATTTATTTTGTACTTCACGTTAAATTCTTCAGCGATTTCATTTATTAAAAAAGAGATATCTTCTCTTCGTTCTCTCAATGGAGGAATCACTATCTTTATTACATTAATCCGGTAATATAGATCCTCTCTAAATCTTTTTTCTTCAATGCATTTCTCAAGGTTTTGGTTTGTAGCACAAATAATCCGGCAATGTAAATTAATCTTTTTACTACCGCCTATTCTTGTGATGGTTTGATTCTGTAAAACGGACAATAATTTTACTTGAAGGTTTATAGGAAGTTCAGCGATTTCATCGAGAAACAGAGTACCGCTTTCTGCTAATTCAAAATAACCTTTTTTTCCTCCTTTTTTTGCACCTGTAAATGCCCCTTCCTCATATCCAAATAACTCTGATTCAATTAATGATTCTGGAATGGCACCGCAATTAATCTCCACAAATGGGGCTTTTTTTCTCTCTGATAATTCATGAATTATTTTCGCAACACGGTTTTTTCCTACACCCGATTCTCCTTCTAATAAAACAATAACATCCAAATCGGCAACCTTTGATATGATGTCAAAGATACTTTTCATTTTTTCATTTATGAAATAAATGGAGTTATAGTTATTGCTTTTAAGCTCTGCAATTTCTTTTTTATATAAATCGATGGTTTTAGCTACTTCCTCATTTCGTCTTTTTAAATGTTCAATCTCTGTAATATCCCTTGAAAAACTTATAACCCTGATCACTTTTCCATTCTCATCGAAAATAGGATAAGCAGACACTAGGCACTTTCGTTCTGTCACTGTTTCCTGTACGAAGGATTCTATTTTCTTACTTTTTAATACTAATGCCGTGACAGATGGGTTTAAAATTCCTTCTTTTTCTAATTCGAATACGTTTTGATTCATCAAATATTCAGCTGATACTCCGTATATTTCTTTGCATGAAGGACTAACATGGATTATTGTTCCGGAAGCATCGGTGATAAAAATTTCATCAAAGGAATAGTTGATGATGTTTTGAAGCAATACTTCATTAGTTTTAGATGAGACCATTTTACAAAACCTCCCTAGTCAAAAATAATTATATATTATTCTTTTTTGACTATCAATTACGAAAAGTCTGTCAATTCAAAAAAACGGATTTATAACAAAGCCTTCTAAACTATGTAATTAATCACGGAATATGTAAATTGAAAAAATCCCCGGGTTTATCCCGACCGTTCTCCAAACACTGTTTTGTTATATATGGCAACAATTTTGGGCATAGCCTTGGACATTCCCTTGGACTAGTGATCCATGAAAAGCCGGCAATGCGATCTACGGATGATACCGTTTTGCAAGAGGGTATGGTGATAACCGTAGAGCCGGGAATTTATATTCCAGGTTTCGGCGGAGTAAGAATAGAGGACCTTGTTGTCATTACAAAACATGGGCATGAAAATTTAACAAAATCAACAAAAGATTTGCAAAATATTCCATCATTAATGGGGGTATAAAGGGATGAAGATGAAGAAAAGTGTCTTTACTTGGTTTAGTTTTGTGCTAATGGCGGCCCTTTTATTAGCAGGTTGTTCCGGGAACAGTGACCCGGGCAGCCTGGGAGAAACGGCTTCCAAAAATCAGGAGGATTCTGGCAATAAAGATCTAATTATTGCTGTGTTATCTGATGCAACTAAATTAGATCCGCATTTAGGAACAGACATTCCTTCAGCAAACGTTTATCACGGGAAGATTTTTGAAGGGCTTGTCAAGCAGGATGAAAACATGGAAGTACAGCCTGGCCTTGCAACCGATTGGAAGAAGGTTGACGAATTAACATGGGAATTTAAACTTCGTAAAGGAGTCAAGTTCCATGATGGTACTGATTTTACAGCAGAAGCGGTTAAGAAAACGATTGAGCGTGTTCAAGCAGAAAAAACGGGATCTCCTCGTGCGAATTTATATGAAATGATTTCTGAAGTAAAAGTGGTCGACGATCATACGGTTCAATTAATTACGGCGTATCCTTATGCTCCATTATTAGCAAATTTGTCCCATTACTCTGCTGGAATTATTAGCCCTAAATCAATCGATTCAGGTGAAGAAATTGGACAAAAACCAGTCGGTACCGGTCCATTTAAGTTTGATAGCTGGAATCCTGGACAGGAAATTAAGCTAATAACAAATAAAGTATATTGGGGAGAAAAACCGACTATTAGCAGTGTGACATTTAAAGTGGTACCGGAAGACTCAACACGTATTGCAATGGTAGAAACAGGGGATGCTCATATCGCTGAACCAATTCCTGTTACAGAAGTAGAGCGAACTGAAAATAGTGACAGCATGCAATTAATCAGAAGCGACGCACTTGGAATTGATTATATCGGTTTTAACGTCAAGAAGGAGCCCTTCAATAACGTAAAAATCCGCCACGCAATCAACTATGCTATTGAAACGGAAGCAATCATTCAAGGAGTTTATAATAATGTTGGAACCGTGGCAACAGCTCCAATGGGGCCTGGTGTGTGGGGATATAACAAAGATTTAAAAGGGTATAAATATAATATCGAAAAGGCAAAAGAACTATTAAAAGAAGCTGGATTTCCCGATGGATTTAAAACAACGATTTGGACAAATGACAACAAAGAACGTATTGATGTTGCCGAAGTTGTTCAATCCCAGCTAAAAGGCATTGGAATTGAAGTTGAGACAAAAGTGGTCGAGTGGGGAGCTTATTTAGAAGCCACTGCAAAAGGTGAACATGACATGTTTGTCCTTGGATTATGACAGGGGATGCCGATTATAACCAGTATTTCCTTTTCCACAGCGACGCAAGAGGAAATCCAGGAACCGTGCATTCTACAGTAACCCTAAAGTAGATGATCTGATTAATAAAGCTCACCAGTCAACGGATGAAGAAGAACGGAAAAAATTGTACAAAGATGCGCAAGAAATTGAAATAGAAGAGGCACCTTTAGTATTGCTTCGCAACGAGGAAAACATGGCGGTTGCCGGTAAAAATGTGAAAGGATTCTGGATGCATCCATCCAGAACATACATGATCGAAAAGGTAAAACTACCATAATATAATAGAAGCTGCTCGGCTGACCTTGCAGCTTTTTTTCTCTTCGAGCCGATCATGTCATTTCCTCTTCTTTCTTATGGAAAGGGGGGTGAGACTAACATGAAGCAATTAGACATGTTCTTTGCCTTTTTCAGAGTCGGCATGCTTGGCTATGGCGGGTCGCCTTCTTCCATTCCCCTCGTTCATAAAGAAATGGTCGATAAGTAAAAAAGGATGAATTCTGAAGAATTCATCGACTTCTTAGCCCTTGGAAACGCCTTGCCAGGGCCAATCGCTACTAAAATGGCCGGCTAAATAGGCTATCGATCCCAGGCATGCTGAATGCATTGGTAGCTTCGATACTCCCTACGATCACTCTCATGATTCTTCTTTTAAAGTACTGAATCGCAATTAATTCAAGAAGCAGACCACTTTTACAAATTATTTGAGAGATCTTACAGGTAATGTTAATTATTACTAGATTATGACGATAAGTTTTAAATTGCCTTAAAGAGAAATAAACCTCTACACCATATTTCTATTTCGTGTCTAAGAAATTAATTAGAGGTTAATTGACTTATAAGAGGAATATAGACAAAGAGGCAACAATAATTAAGAGAGGGATGGAATTTATGTCATTTAAACTGGAAGAATCAACGATTGAAAGCATTCATTTAGCGATTAAATCTGGACAAGTTACCTGTAAAGAAATTGTTGAAATGTATTTGAAAAGAATTGAAGATTTTGATAGAAATGGGCCAGAAATCAATTCAGTTATTACCATTAACTCCAATGCTCTTGAAGAAGCGGATTACCTTGATCGTCTGTATAAAGAATCAGGTAACTTTATAGGATCCTTACATGGAATCCCAGTACTCGTTAAAGATCAAGTAGAAACAAGGGATATTACAACAACGTTTGGATCAGTAGCATTCAAGGACTATAAACCAAAGGAGGATGCTACTGCTATCCAGAAACTTAAACAGGCAGGCGCCATAATACTGGCCAAAACCACACTTCCAGACTTTGCGACGTCTTGGTTTGCCTTTTCTTCAGCTGCTGGCGAAACCAAAAACCCATATGCACTAGATCGTGATCCAGGAGGTTCGAGCAGCGGAACAGCCGCTGGAGTGGCCGCCAATTTTGGTGCAGTGGGCATTGGGGAAGATACCGGCGGTTCCATACGGCTTCCTGCTTCATTTAACAATGTTTTTGGCGTACGGGTAACTACCGGACTAATTAGCCGAAGTGGAATGTCTCCATTAGTACATTTTCAAGACACTGCAGGACCAATGACCCGTTCTGTACGAGATGCAGCTATTCTTCTAGATACATTAGTTGGTTACGACCCTAAAGATGCATTTACAACAGCAGCGTTGCATGCAAAAGACGCAGGCAATTATGCACATCAGCTTCAAGAGGACGCACTAAAAGGAGCACGGATTGGCATTCTTCGTGAGGTTTTTGGGCCAAAAGAAAACACGGAGTCTTCCGAAGTGAATGAAGTTGTGAATGAAGCGATTAAATCGATGAAGAATGCTGGTGCTAAGATTATTGATCCTGTTTCCATACCTAATCTCGAAAATTATATTGACGATACCGCTATGTACCTTGTTCAATCCAAACATGATGTTAATAAATTTATTCAACAGAGACCGGATGCTCCCGTATCTTCTATTGATGAGGTTTTCAACAACGATCAATATCATAAACTGCTGGATCTGCTTAAGGATATAGTTAAAGGGCCAACCAATCCAGAAGATTATCCAGGGTACTATAAACAACTTTTCTCCCAAGTGAAATTTCGTCGAGAAATAGAAAATGTAATGGCCCAGCACCAGCTTGATGCAATTTTGTTTCCCGATGTTCAAATCCTCCCACCACTAAAAAAAGAATTATATAAAGAAAAATGGACAGTATTAACCTTTCCTACGAATACCCTTATTTCTTCACAATCAGGACTTCCATCCATTTCAATGCCCGGTGGATTTACAAAGGATGGCATTCCTGTAGGTGTACAAATCATGGGGAAAGCCTTCGATGAAGCAACTTTACTCAAAATTGCTTATTCATTTGAACATCATGCTAGCCCACGTAAGGCCCCAGATATTCAAAGAGAATTTGTGGGTAAATAATGTACGAAGTAAAAAGGCATTAAACGATGCCTTTTTATCTTTCAATAAAGCGGTGATTTTCCCTTCTGTAAATGCCTGTTCCTTCATTTATGTATCGTTTATGAGCGGAAACACAACGAAATTTGTTGAAAACCACTAAGCAAGGAAAAAGTGTAAGAGGAGAGGGTGAGATTACCATGCTTGCAGTTGATTTAAATTGTGATATGGGAGAAAGCTTCGGCTTATATCAGATGGGCAATGATGAAGAGATGATGAAGTATATTACATCCGCGAATATTGCCTGCGGGTATCATGGAGGGGATCCTCACATTATGAGGGAAACTGTTGAGCTGGCCAGGAAATATGGGGTGGGAATCGGTTCGCATCCTGCATTTCCGGATTTAATGGGCTTTGGGAGGCGCTATTTGAAAGCGACGCCCAATGAAATACGAGATTATGTGATTTACCAGACAGGCGCGCTAAGGGAATTTGCTTCTTATTACAATGTAGAATTGCAGCATTGTAAACCTCATGGCGCTCTTTATATGATGGCAATGGAGGATGAAAATATTGCAAGGGCGATTTTAGAAGGACTAGCCAAAATCAACTCTAGCATGATTGTGTTTGCTCTTAATAATTCTGCTTTTGAGGAAATCGGCAGGAATATGGGTATCCCTGTGGCATTGGAAACCTATGCAGACCGTGAACATACGGCTTCAGGATCCATTGTTTTAACAAGAAAGGGATCTCAAATACAGGATTATGATGCCATGGCTGACAGGGTTGTAAGGATGGTTAAAGAAGGAAAAGTAACAACCCATTTAAATGAAGAAGTATCTCTAAAAGCTGAAACAATCTGCATACACGGAGATACGCCTGGAGCCCCGGCTCTCATTCGAAAAATTAGTGAAGCACTGACTAAGAATGATATTCAAATTAAACCGATAAAAGAGATCTTCTGACAAAAATCCCTCCATACGCATTCTTTCCCAACCTAAAATGGAAGGCGATAATGTACAAATCAAGTTATTTGCAAGGGGGAATTGATGGTGATTTTATGGAGGGACTTACTTAAAATGATAACAATCAAACTAGGAAAAGAACTAACAAATTCCTTGGCTTTAAAGCAGCTGATAAAAAACAATAGCTCCATTGCTTTATTTATGTTGCAGAGGAAATAGTAGGCTATGTTTCTTTGCGTGTTTTAATGGATACCATACAAACTTCAAACAGCAAAAACAAATCTTTTATAGAAAAAATCCTAAGAAATCTGAATTGCACCCCTTAGATACGTTAAACCCCTGGGTTTGAACTGTACAATTTTAGGTGGTGTATTTATGATGTCTAAAAAAGACAGACACTTTATACATAGTTTTTTCCTTTATAAACAAGGGAGAAAAATCGTCCATAAAGAAAATTTAGTTTACATAAGATCGTGAAATTAAAAGGAAATTAAAAAAACGTCCTAAGCCATAATCATATGTAATCGCCATTCTTTCTATTTCTCCATGATCTTTGTTAGCCGGGTTTACTTTAACTTCCGTTTACCCACCTTTATTAGGTAAGCCTTTTACCGGTAGTGGTTGAAACCAGAGGATAGATTTTACCCTTGGGCGACGTCGACAGAGATGGCTGTATGAAACCAGCTACATTAGGATTATTTTACTTATTGGGAAACATCCTCACGCATCTCTGAAGTAGCTTCGTCTACAGAGTAGCATAATTCGGTTCCCATGAACATTTTTTAAGCGGATATTCCATCCGCTTTGTTTGCTGTACGCTTTTTCCTTGCTTGCACAAAAAAACAAACGGTACAGGGCTTTTTCCCATGCCGTTTCGGATTCCATTTTATTCCCGGTGGTGTCTCTGGGCTTAACTTAATGACATTGCCGATCAAGGAGGCTTTAAAGGGGGGAAATCACTTTCATGCCTAAGTGATTGGGATATTAATACCCCTGACTTTTATGCCAACGAAACATCTACATACACGGATTACTTTAATTGTGAATATACATACTATGATCCCGTAGCTGGTGGTGCAGGGTCTTACATTCGTGGCGATATTTGGTATGATGGAGTAAAGAAGTATGATAATTTTAGAACTTCTGTAACTCCATAAACGGTAAGGAGGAATCATGTGTCATTCTTTAAAAAGCTATTTTCAGGTAGAAAGAAATGTTTAGCTTATACTGCCACTGGCAAGGAAATTTATTTTGCGGCTGTTAATGTACTAAAAAACAACAATATTGCTTACAGAGTAAAAAGGCTGTCTAATCACAGTTCTACGCCAGGCATAGATTTTGTGGCACATGATTATCAGACACCAGAAATGTATGAATTTTATGCTAAGGAAGAAGATCACTCTAAGGCACAACATTTATTGACCAAATTATAATTAAATTTTCTATTTCGTCTCACTATCCTGAGGAATCTTAAGATAGTGAGACATTTTATTTTAGTTTCACATAGCTTCCTAGAATTTATCTTATGTAAACTAACTTTTTTTCTTTATGGACGGTTTCTCTCCCCTATTTATAAAAGAAGAAAGTTAAGTTAAAGCTATTTATCATCAAGGATCTTTTATCTACCGTTTTGATTTTTGTTTCCGATCTTATTCCCTGTATTTGTACATTGTGAATTGAATGTTTTACAATATATTAAATTTTCTTTCCTAGTAGTAGATATCCTGCCCTGCTCTTCGCTGTCATCCATTGAAGGAGGAAAGTTTGTATTAGGAACTGTTTCAAGAAATCACAACAAAATATAATGCAACTTCAACTTCAACATTAACACCAATGCATATGTCATTGACTACAGCCATTGAATAATTCCACCGTTGCCATGTTTTTTAGTCCACTCTTGCCATTAAAATGGTCCATCAATGACATAAATAGGACCACTACCCATGTGCCTTTGGCATTGCGGCATGTCGTCAATTCTACAAAGTTAAGTACATTCGTCTCCCAGACTTAATTGCTCCATATATTTTTCTCACAATTTGACCCTCGTGGGTGGCATTCGCCATGCGGTGACTTGCCGACTGCACCAATCGGATACCCTAATGCGTGCGCTGCCGCTGTTCCGGCATTTGAAAAGGCGATACCTGCAAGTAAACTGGCCAGCAGCATATTGGAACGCGTTTCTAAATTACTACCTTGCTGGACGGCGACCGTTAAGTTTTGCGCGATGAGTTCAACCGCTTGGAGGATAAGGTAACCCTTCTTTAAAAGAGGCCTCAAATGATAGTCTATCGACAGTTCCCCTTTGTACCCCGCCATCCTTTTTGCCAATTGATCAGCCATTTCTTGGCGCCTTGGGTGACTGGCAGGAAGTCTCCTGAGTAGAGCTTCAAGCTTTTGGACCATAATGGGTATTCCTCTGTTTTTTTAAAAAGTAAGCATTCGGAAAAGCTGCATTACCCGAACACAAAAGAAGGCCCTTATTCCGAGTAGGAAAAGGGCTATTCGATCAGCTTACAGGAGCATGATTCAGTTTTTGCAGGTTTGTGGAGTAAGGAGCCTGAATCACTCCTTTTTCTGTAATGATTCCGCTAATCATAGAATGGGGAGTAATGTCGAACGAAGGATACAGTGCCTTCGTCCCCTTGGGTGAAGTTCTTATCGAAAGAAACGATGTTACTTCACGAGAATCCCTGTATTCCACTTCAATGTCTTGTCCTCTTGGACAATCAAAATCAACGGTATGGCTCGATGTGGCTGTGTAAAAAGGAACATCATGCTCTCTGGCTGCCAATGCGTGCATATAGGTACCGACTTTATTGGCCAGATCTCCGTTGGATGCCACCCGGTCAGAACCAACAACCACCTTGTCGATCATTCCCTGGCTCATACAATACCCTGACATCCCGTCGGTCAACAAGGTATGCGGAATGCCAAACTTCTTAAGTTCATATGCAGTAATTCTCGCTCCTTGAAGATAGGGTCTTGTTTCGGATGTGAAAACGTGAATGCGTTTCCCGTTTTCATGAGCTTTCCGAATGACCGACAAAGCACGTCCTCCATACCCTGAGCCCGCCAATGCCCCGGAATGGCAATGAGTAAGGATCCGGTCACCATCCTCGATCAGGGCGGCACCATGCTCTCCCAGCCGGTATTCGAACTCCAGCTGCCTCGACAAAATTTCAACAGCCTTGTTTTCCAGGTTTACGATAAGGCTTACCCCGTCGCTGCCACTTGCAGCACCCAACATTTCATCAATAGTTTTGGAAAGATTAACTGCTGTTGGGCGAGTTTGTTTTAATTGCCTTGCAGCTTCCTGTACGTCCTCTTTTTTCCCTTCGGATTGAACAGCTGCCAAATAAAGCCCCCAGGCTCCGCAAGTTCCTATAGCCCCGGATCCCCGAATGGTCATGTTCTTAATGGCCATGGCAAGATCTGAAACCCTGTCCACACGGCATACCTCTTCCGAAAGGGGTAGTTTGATCTGATCGATCAGTTTCAGAGAACGCCCTTCAAACCAAATGGGTAATAATAATCCCCGTTCCTTAAAGTCCTGTACTAAATCCTGCAGCTGTGACAATTGATCACTCCTCTTTTCAGGAATTGGCCTTCTCCAGCGTCCGGTTGGCCAGAATCTGTGACATTATATAAGCTTGTTTGGCTGTGTCCTCTACAAGGGTCGCTATATTATAGGCTTCTTCCAAATCACTGCCCACGGCACATATTCCGTGATTTTCCATCAGGCAAGCTTTTATGCCGGGATTCTGGCGAAAAGTATCTGTCACATACTCCGCCAGCTCCAGGGAACCGGATAAAGCTGATTTTGCCACGGGAACATGAGACAAAATCTTTTGGGCCGTCACGGTAGGAAGCGGCAGCTCCATTCCCAGACAGGCGTAGCCAATGGCATAATTAGGGTGGCAGTGGACAATGGCCTGAACATCCGGTCTCTCAAGGTAAATCCCAAGGTGAAAACGAAACTCCTTGGAAGGGAACCCCTCTCCTTCCAAAACTTCTCCTTCCATGGATAAAACCAGTGCATCCTCTTGTGCAACCTCTCCCAGACTGATTCCTGAGCGTTTGATTAAGATGGCATCACGCTCCGGAAGCCGCACACTGATATTGCCTCCGGTAGCCTGAGTCAGCCCTCGGTTATAGACCTTGTGGGACACATATTGCAGCGATTTTTTTAATTCCTCCATTTCCATTTCACAGCTCTCCTTTTATAAAAGCTTTATGGTTAACCTCAGGTTTGGGCCAGTAGTGCACTTTCGTATGCAGCATGGCAGGTGCAGGACTCTTTTTCACGGGCATGCTCGATCGCTGTCAGCATCAATTCCCGCACTCTGTGTTTTTTGCTTTCACTGACCGCCTTGTGAGCTTTCAATGATGGTTTTTTTTCTGTAATGCCGGGAGCCATGTTGGTTGCGAGCGTAACAACGGCGTAGCACATGCCGAGCTCTCTGGCCAAAGCAGCCTCCGTGGCATTGGTCATTCCGACCACATCCATTCCCCAGGCCGCATACAGCTGAATTTCTGCTTTTGTTTCATAACGGGGCCCATCCACACATATCAGCGTGGCATTTGTCTTCAGCGGTTCATCAATCTCGTTTGCTGCCTCCATAAACGTATGCCTGAGCTCCGGGCAGAATGGTTCTGTCATATCCACCGAATAACGCCCATAGGTTTTCACTCTAGTCGTCAGATCGACAAACTGCTCAAGCAATGACAGGCTGCCTACCTGAATGTCGGGGTGAATGGCGCCTACAGCCGAAAAAGCCAGGATACGCTCAATGCCCAGTTCTTTAATGGCCAGCATATTGGCACGGTAATTAACAAAAGGCGCTAGTGTATCATGATTTTTTCCGTGTCTCGGAAGAAAAATAATCTCCTTTCCTTCATGGACAGCTTGAAACACCGTAACCTCCCCGTATTCTGTGTTGACTGACTCCTCAGACATGTCATCCAAAAGTCCATAGAATCCGGTGCCGCCAATAATCCCCAGCTTCATTCCAACCATTCCTTCCTTTTTTAATCGTGTCTTCCTCATCCATCATTCAACCCTGTACCTTATCCAAAACCAACGAAATTAAGGAGGCTCCCAGCCAGACGCCAACAATGCCAATCACACCGGAAAGAACGGGAGGAGCAGGAATGGGAAGGCGGATCAGCTTGAAGATGACTCCGACGATAATCCCGCTGACCAGGGAAAGGATAAGTTCCTTCATTTCATATCCCCTCCGTCTGCCAGTACTTTCTCACTGACACTTTCTTCTTTTGTAACAGGCAGCATAAAATCAAAGTCACACCCTTCATTGGCCTGAAGAACATGCTGCCGGTATAAAAGCGGGTATCCGCGAAGATACGTTTTAAATGTAGTTGGATTCCACAGACGCCTTCTGTTTTCCAGTTCCTCTTTGGAAACCAACAGCTCCAGGGATCGGTTTTCCACGTCAAGCTCAATCCAATCCCCGTTTTGCACAAGTCCGATGGCTCCCCCAACAGCCGCTTCGGGTGCTGCATGAAGAATCACGGTTCCTGATGCTGTCCCGCTCATGCGGCAGTCGGACAGTCTGACCATGTCTCTGACCCCTTGTTTCAGCAGCTTTTCAGGAATCGGAATTCCACCGGCTTCCGGCATTCCCGGTGCGCCGACTGGCCCCGCGTTCTGCAAAACGAGAACACTTTCAGTCGTCACGTCTAGTTCCGGATCATGGATTCTTTTTTCCATATCCTCGATTGATGAAAAGACAACAGCCTGACCGCGGTGGTTCAGAAGCTGATTGGAGGCCGCTTTTGGTTTAATGATCGCTCCGTCCGGCGCCAGGTTTCCGAACAATACCGCAATCCCTCCTTCTTCAAAAAGAGGATCTTCAAAGGAACGGATAATGTCTCTGTATTCTTCTGACAGCTCGAACCCAGTGATATTCTCACCCAAGGTTTTTCCTGTGACCGTAATCTGGTCGAGATGCAGAAGCGGGGAAAGTTCTTTCAGCACCGCGTTGATCCCGCCCGCATGAAACAAATCCTGCAGCTGATACTTCCCTGCTGGCCGCAAATTGGCGATAAACGGAGTTCCTCTGCTCAGCTCATCAAATTCTTTTAACGTGAGGGACAGGCCGAGCCTTTTTGCGATCGCAATCAAGTGAATCACGGTGTTGGTTGATCCCCCAACCGCCATAAGGGTCCGAATACCGTTCTCCAGTGCTTTTTTGGTCAAGATATCAGACGGCCGGACGTTCTCTTTTACCAGTCTGACGATGGCGCGCCCGGTTTCTCTGGCGAGCCGCATCCGTTCGTTTGCGGTCGCGGGTGTGGCAGCGCCTCCAGGAAGCATCATGCCCATGGCTTCTGCACATGCGGCAATTGTGCTCGCCGATCCCATCACCATGCAATGGCCTGCCGTTGGGGCGAGCCTTTCATTGATTTCATTTATCTCTTCTTCACTGACGGTTCCTGCTTTATACTCCTGCCAAAAATGGCGGCAATCCGAACAAGCACCGAGCGTTCTCCCCTTGTATTCTCCATTGTTCATTGGACCACCAGTGAATAGAATCGCCGGCTTATCCGCGCTTGCCGCCCCCATGAGCTGGGCAGGGGCCATCTTGTCGCAACCACCAATCAGCACGGTGCCATCGATCGGTTGTGCGGTGATCATTTCTTCTGTATCCATGGCCACCAAGTTCCGGTAAAGCATGGTTGTAGGGCTTGTAAACATCTCACCGATCGAGATTGTCGGAAATTCCAGCGGGGTTCCGCCCTCCATAATCACACCTTGCTTGATCGCTTCAATCATCGGTTTTACATGACTGTGGCACCGGTTAATTTCACTGAACGTGTTAGCGATGCCGATGACCGGCTTATCAAAGTCTTCCGATCCATGCCCCAGATGCCGGCTGAACGCCCGGCGTATAAAGGCACTAAACCCGGCATCTCCATAGGATGTTTGTGAATTCCCCATATCTCCACCTCATTTCGGCTTTATGTAAAAAAAGTAAGGTTTCCTTGCTCATCAAATGTGAAAGATTCAGGATTGGATTGCACGCTGACGTTATGCTCAACCTCCGAGAGCAGCGTTTCAGAAAGGTAAAGCTTTTCCAGATGCAGTGTATTCTCGATCACAGCGATGCGCAGCTGCTCAGGTTGATCTGACGCAAGGCTTTCAACGGCCATCGTTATCGCTTCCTGATCCGTACTCAGTATCATGGGAATCATCGCCCGTTGTACGTAGGTGCTCGTCATACAATTCAAGTACGTCTTTTTCCGGTCTATTTTTTGGTAAAGCTTTTCAGTCGTAAAATCAGCTAATCCAATTCCCGTCGCGTTACCATGGGAACCGTCATCCAGATCAAGAATGGCAATCCTCTTTATGGACGGAGTGGAAGGTTCAGGTACTCCAAAAATCTTGGTGCGTCCGAGTACGTTTGTATCCATTCCTGTCCCGCTGAACGCTTTTCCCATGCTGCGGACAACGAGTACATCTAATTCATCAACCGGAAGACGCGGAAAGTAGTCTTTGGAAACGTTCAAAAGCTCTCTTTCCTTTTCGATAATCTCATCAGGCGGGATCACATGAATGTGTGCCGTTTCATCAAAGCTGTTTTCCACGATACCTATGCCGGCAAAGATTTTACCGGTGTTTAAAAAGCTGCCGCCCACTTTCTGAACGGTTTCCGACATTTTCTCTGGTCCCTGGCGGTGAAGCTGGTTGGCTCCTTTTGCCTTGCCAAGCCCGACTGTGATCATTTTCAAAAGGCCGCTTTCATTTGGCCCCCGGAAAGCAGTATGGAGCTTGATCCGGTTCATCACAATGATTCCATCCGCCTCCCATGCCAGCTTGTCGCAATATAGCGTATGGCCATTTGGGGTGTTTCCCACCTCCACTACGTCAGAAGAGGTTAACACCGGGCAGCCCATGGTTTCCTCTGAAAATCCTAAACTATGCAGAATCTCCATCTGCCCTTCCGGTGTTCCTCCGCCATGGCTTCCCATCGCCCCGATAATAAAAGGAGAAACCTTTTTGGATTGAAGATATTCGATGAGCGTTTTGACCATCTCCACTCTGTTGGTGATTCCCCGGCTGCCAACCGTAATCGCAACCGAAGACCCCGGAGCCAGCGGAGGAAGATGATCGGTTAGCTCCTGAATGAGATGACTCTTTACATCTTGTATCTTTTGGCTTGAAAACTGCTGTTTCACCAATGCCATCTTTGGCAAATTCATGGTCTATTGTTTTCCGTTCTGCAGACCGATGGAAACATACTTCATTTCAACAAATTCCTGTATGCCCTCATGCCCGCCTTCTTTTCCCATACCTGATTCCTTGATCCCGCCAAACGGTGCTTCGGCGGTTCCGGGGAAGACATCATTGATTCCGATGATCCCATAGTCCAGCTTTTCCATGATCGTAATCGCCCGGTTTAAATCGTTGGTGAACAGAAAGGCAGCAAGCCCATAATCTGTATCGTTCGCCTTTGAAATCACTTCTTCTTCGTTTTCGAATGCCATGACCGGAACCACCGGACCGAACGTTTCCTGTGACATGATTTTCATCTCTTCTGTTACATTTGCGAGAATGGTAGGTTCATAATAATAGCCATTTTCCCCTGACCATTGGCTGCCGCCCGTGTACAGGTCTGCGCCCTTCGACAGGGCATCCTCCACCTGATCCTTAACTTTCTTCAAGCCGCTTTCATTGATCAGAGGACCGATGTCCACATCCTCCTCCTGCCCATTGCCGATCTTCAGTTTGCTGACTTTCTCCTCTAGAATACGGGTGAATTCCTCCTTAACGGCGGATTGTACATAGATACGGTTAGTGCAAATGCATGTCTGGCCGCAGTTTCGGTATTTGCTGGCCAGCGCTTGTTCAGCTGCCAGGTTTAAGTCCGCATCCTCAAAAACCAGGAATGGAGCATGGCCGCCAAGCTCCAGAGAAAGCTTTTTAACGGTCTTCGCACTGCCTTCGATCAGTAGCTTTCCTACTTCGGTTGAACCGGTAAAGGTTACGAGCCGGACATCTTTACTTTCCATTAATGCCTCACCAATCTCCTCAGGATTTCCTGCCACCATATTTAAAACGCCTTTAGGAAGTCCTGCGTCCTCGAAGATTTTAACGATCTCAATGGCACTTAATGGAGTAAGCTCTGCCGGCTTGAGTACGACCGTACATCCGGCAGCCAGTGCGGGAGCCACTTTTCTGGTAACCATTGCTGCCGGAAAATTCCACGGTGTAATCGCGGCTACCACTCCGATGGGCTTTGGCACGACCCACAATCTTTTGTTTCTCTTTGTGGCCGGAACCATTTCCCCGTAGATGCGGCTCGCCTCTTCGGCGTACCACAGTAAAAAGCTGGCCGCAAATTCAATTTCACCTCGTGCTTCCTTCAGCGGTTTTCCCTGTTCCTCCGTTAACAGACGGGCCAGTTTCTCTTTTCTTTCCTGCATAAGATGATACGCATTGTACAGGTAAGTCGAGCGTTCTCTTCCCGTAAGCTCAGACCAGGCCGGAAAAGCAGCCTTGGCTGCGTCAATAGCTTCCCGTGTCTCCTCTCCTCCTCCATACGGCAGTTCTGCTATTTTTTCCAGCGTAGCAGGATTGTTCACTTCAAACGTTTTACCATGGTTTGAAGTCTTCCATTTTCCATTCACAAAGATGCCAGTCACTGTATCAACGATCATATTCTCACTCCTCTACCTGCTCTTTTTTCCCAATGGAAGGAAACCAGTACTTTTTGTCCCGTTCCTTTCGCACCTGGTCCCATTCCGCCAGAATCTGTACAGCCAGGTTCGCCGTCTGGACACTTTTTTCCACGCCGCCGTAGGTAAATTCATCCCTAATTCGGTTGGCGACAACCGTGCAGACGGAACCCGCCTTCAAGTTATATAATCCTGCAAGAGTAAAAATGGTCGCTGCCTCCATCTCAAAGTTCAGAACACCTGCTTTGTTCAAATCAGAAACTTTATCTTTAAAAAACGACTGTTCATAGCCCTTGAATCCCGTTCTGCCCTGTCCGCAATACCATGAGGCGGTAGAGCATGAAACTCCGACATGATAGGTGTAGCCCAGTTTTTCAGCCGCTTCCACAAGCGCAGCTGTCACTTCATAATGGGCACTTGCCGGATACCGGTCATCCACATAAAACTGGCTTGTCCCGTCGTGCCTTACTGCTCCAGAGGAAATGATGAGATCTCCCGGTGAAATATGCTCCTGAAGGGCAGCCGTTGTTCCCACCCGTATGAATGTTTCTCCTCCAAGGGCGGCTAATTCTTCAAACGCACTGGCCGTTGAACCCCCGCCTGCTCCCGTGGAACACGCAGAGATGTCAACATTCCCTGTTTTCCCGCTGAATGTGCGATGCTCCCGATAGTTGGCAATCTTACGCGGTTCATTCCATTCTTCAGCAATCATATCCACCCGGTCAGGATCTCCCGGCAGTAAAACATACTTGGCGATATCGCCTTCCTTGCAGCGAATATGGTATTGCAGACCTTCATCCATTACCGGTTTTGATGCGTTCGATTTCCAATTTGTCATAGAGCAATCACCTCATTAGTATTTTTTACAACAAAATTGCCGTCAGTCGTTACATACAGGATGGGGGCAGTGGTTGAAACATTTTCCTGGGCACAGATGGCGATATCTCCTTCACACTGAATGTTTCTCATTGTTTCTCCGCTTCCTGAATCCTCAAATGCCTGAGCAGCATCTGAATAAACGGAAAGGAGATGGCTGCTCATTTTAGCGGAATCTTTCAGCAAAGGTACTCGGTTATGCGAAAAGGCCGCCTCTGTACCGTATTTCAGGAGTACTCCCGCAGTATAGGCATCATCGAGAGCGGCTATTTCCCCGTTCTCCCTGCCCGCGCATACAATGGTCACACTGCAGTCGTTTTCAATGGCTGTGGAAACCGCTTTATCCATTACAGCCTGTGCATTTTGCATCGACCCTACCAAAATATGTTCAATGCCTGAATTCCATAAGGTAATTCCGGCCAGGGTGCCGTTTGTTGTACGAAGCACCACCCGTCTGTCCTTGATTTCCATGGGATGTATCGAGATAAGCGAAGGGCTGAATTGCGCATGCTCGGATACATTGCCAAACACATCCTCTGCACAAACAAGCGTCCCATCTTCATTGAACTCTTGACAGGCTTCCATCGTTTCCTTCTCGTCCATCGTCAGTACGATTTCCGAACAGCCTTTATCGAGCATGGTCACCATGGCGGTGGTGGCACGGAGAACATCCACCAGCACGCAGACTTGCTGCTTTGTTTGCTTGATTTCCTTAGGTATGTAGGCTACCTCAAACTTTAGTTCCTTCATCCGGCATCTCCTTTTAGAGTATTTTCATCACGAGCAAATAAAGTGTCAAAGCCACCCAGGCAAACAGAAAGGCAATTCCTTTGGAGCTGTATTGGATTGTCCGGATATAGGTCCGGTCACTGTAGGCGCCATACCCCTTGGCTTCCATTGTGTTGGCAGTCACCCGCACCCTTCGGACCGCGCCCATCAACAGTGGCAGGCTGAATCTCTTCATGTTTTCCATCTTGTACTTTAACCCCTTTTGCTTGCCTACCCCCCGAATGGTTTGGGCGGCTTCAATAATCTTGGCCTCCTGTTCCAGGGTCGGAACAAACCGGAGAGCAACAAAGATGGAATAGGCATATCGATAGGGAACTTTCAGCTTTTGGGTCAGGGAGATCACGATGTCCCTTGGGTCACTGGTTGCGACAAAAACGAGAGACGAAGTAAAAATCGTAAGGATACGAATGGTGATAGCAAGCGCAAAATCCAGAGATTCACTGTAAATGTTCACCGGTCCCAACGAATAGAGGAGCGTTTCACCCGGAACAAGAAGCACTTGAAGGATAAAAAATCCAATACTGAACAGCAGCATAATCCAAATACCCCGTAAGACAAAAAGCAGTCCGAGATTGGCAAGAATCAAAGCTGTCCCAAGTACTGCCACAAACAGAAGCAGCTGTGGAACTGCCGATTCATAAATAAAGACCAGAATCGATATGCACATCATCCAAATAATCTTGGTAATGGGGTCGATCCCATGCATAAATGACTTTTTTTGGTGATACTGAAAGGCAAGGCTCATAATACTTGTTTCACCCTCTCTCTTTCTGCCAAAAATTCATCAATCGTAATAATGGCTTCCTTTCGCCATACGGGCTGCAATTTTTTCGTTAATTGTGAAATGGGCGGTTCGATCAGTGAAGCTTTCTCAAGCACTTCTTCTTGCATGAAAAGTGACTTTACACTTCCGTCAAAAATGAGTTCTCCCTGATGCATGACGAGCGCTGAGCTCGCCCACTTGCAGACCAGGCGGATATCATGTGTGATCATGATGACGGTTTTGCCCTGTTCCTGAAGCTCGGCACACAACTCCAATAATTTGGAAGCGCTTGCATAATCCTGTCCGGTTGTCGGTTCATCGAGGATCACGATGTCTTGTCCAAGAATAAGAGACGCCACCACACTTAACCTCCGTTTTTCTCCTCCGCTTAACATAAATGGATGCTTATCTTTCTGATCAAAAAGCTTAATCTGTTTTAATGCTTTAATTCCTTGATTGATAATTTCTTCAGGGAGCTCATCCTGTTGGTCCAGTTGGTGTTTAACACGTAAGCTGTAGATCGTTTCTTCAAAAACGTTATCAGCGACAAATTGATGCTCCGGATTTTGAAACACATAACCGATATCATCCGTCATGGAAAGAAGATTTCTTTTACAAGTGTCCTTTCCTTTCAAATAAACGTTGCCTTTGGGAGGTTTAATGATTCCCATCAGGTGCTTGACGAGTGTTGTCTTTCCAGATCCATTTGTACCCAGGATGGCGACAAAGTCTCCTTTTTTTATCGTGAAATTTACATTGTTCAATGCTCTTGTGCCATTAGGGTAGTGGTAGCTCAAATTCTTCACTCTTATGGCTTCTTCTTGTACAGATGAGGAAGGCAGAACATCCGAAGCTTTATCCATGCTAAAACTCCATCTTCCTTCTAATTCATGGACAGCCTCTTCTACGGATATGGGAAATTGACCGAATTGATATCCCTCTGCTTTTAAGTGCTGAGCAAGCTCAGAGATTTCCGGAACCCAGACTCCCATGCCTACCAGCTCATCCATGGAGTGTTCCAAAATGTCGCGAGGGGTGGTATTGTGAATGATTTTTCCCTGATCCATAACCACCACCCTGTCCACCAGATGCATAATATCGTCAATCTTGTTTTCAACAACAATAATGGTGTGCCCATAGGTTTGGTGAAGCAGCTGAAGCAGGTCAAAAATATCTTTTGTCGCTTGAGGATCAAGGTTGGCTGTCGCATTGTCCAGTACCAGGATCTTGGGTTTCATGGACAGAACCGAAGCAATTCCGACTTTTTGCTTTTGGCCACCCGACAATTCAAACACTTTCCGGTCTTCAAAGCCTGACATGCCGACTTTTTGCAGAGAGTCTTTGATTCTCCGGTGTATTTCCTCAGGATCCACCTTTAAATTCTCGGGAGCAAATGCTACCTCATCCTCTACATAAATATTGCAGAGCTGGGCATCCGGGTCTTGAAAGACTAGCCCCATGCTTGTGGACAGATCTTTCAGCTCCAATTGAAGGACATCCTTTTTGTCGACAGTGATGGATCCTCCTATTTCCCCCTCCAGCACATTCGGTATAATCCCGTTGAATGTCTGGCAAAGGGTACTCTTCCCACATCCGCTCGGACCCACAATCAATACAAATTCCCCTTCGTAAATATCAAGTGAAATGTCCCTTAATACCGGCTCAGTTTCATCTTCATACACGTAGGTAACATTTTTAAGCTGTATGATTGGTTCCATCCAGACTCCCCTCTTCCTTCTTGCGCTGTTTGGCAATATTGAATCCCTTAAGGATATCGGTCCTTACAAGAATGTCACCGATGATTTTGCTTAACCAGCCTGCCAGAACCACTCCGCTCAAACAGCGGATGACAAAGGCCACGAGCAGAACGCCCATCCCCCACTTGTAATAACCAAACCAGAATGAGGCGATAATGAACCAAATGGGCACCGCAAACAGTCCGGATAATGCGGTGCTGGTCCAGTTCCACTTTTTGTAGCGGAACATCATAAACGCAAGCTCTACCCCCAGCCCGTCCGTCATTGCGGGTGTAATGGCAATCAGGCCATTCGGATTGCCTGATATGATTTGAACGACTCCGGATAAAGTGAGGGTAAAAAAAGCAGCACCTGGTTTGCGTATGATATAGGCCGCAAGAACACCTGAAATACTATACAGCCCCAGTGTAATTGAAGTAAGAATAGGTCCTCCCAATGCGGTCAGCAATTGATTCAGCATGGCAAGATATGTCATCGCCACACCATTAACAATCGCCAGAATGGCCATCAGCACAATATCAACCGTTGTTAGCTTAGTCGATCTCTTCTTCTTTTTCGAGACATTCTGCAACGCACTTTCCATTTTCAAAACCCTCCCTATTCACTCTTAATCTTGCATATCCCTTTTACACTCTCTTTCGGATAACGTTAAACTCAAACTTTTCACTTAAGTAATAACTGTCAGAATAAAGAATAGGTACGCCATTGGTTGAGTAATGGGTTTGCTTTAAGAGAAGCAATGCACTTTTCTCTTTAAGGTGAAGCTTCGATTCTATCTTTTCATCACTGATGACTGCCTTTAGCGTACAAACCGCAAAAGACACATTCAGGTTGAACTGCTCCATGAAATTTAAAAGAGATTCATAATATTTTTCCTCGTATTCATCCTCCATGCCAGGATAATAGGGAATGTAATCTTCCACATATACGACAGGCTCCCCATCCGCTGTTCTTACACGTTCAATGTAATAAACATCCTCCTCCCCTTCGATGGAAAGCATCTTCCCGACTTCGGCAGGCGTATTTTTTTTATAGGAAATAACGTTGATGGTTCCAGGCTCATAACCGTGAGACTGGATGATGTTTGTGGAGCTTTCCAGCGTCGTAATATTGGTCTTTAAACTTTTGTTGGATCCGATCACAAAGGTTCCAACTCCATGTCTGCTGAACAAAAAACCTTCCTGTTCAAGCGTCTTGATGGCTTCCCGGATTGTATTTCTGCTCACCCCCAATTGATTGGATAGCTTTTGTTCGGATGGAATTTGCTGCATCGGTTCAAAGTTGTCGTTAATCAATTCCATAATCATGTCTCGTGCTTGCAGGTACAAACTTCTGTTAGCCAACTTCATTTTTTTCACCACTTATAATAAATTCAGACAACGTACCACGATGGTCGTCCTACCTCTATTATATTCACAATTTTCTTTCAATTACAACAAGTTTTTTTAAAAAGTCTGAAATTTAGATTTGTATCCAAAGAAAAAAGCCTCCTTTTCTATTGATAGACATTTCAATAACTTGAAATTATCCTCCTTACATCTAAATTTCACAAACACTCTAAACCTAAGCAATCAAACGGTTAAACAAACGTTTAAATTATATATAATCTGTTCTTTTTTAATGAGTTTTTCCAGTATATAGGCCTCAACGGTTACGCTTGAACCCCATTATGGGGTTCTTCATAAAAACATGTTTTATATGATTAGACATTAGGTATCTAGCAATTTGTGGTTCTCCAATTTCCCGTTGTAATGAATACGCCTCAATCAATACTTTTCATTGATTGCTTAAAGGAGATGTGGAACGCGTATAGAAGATTATGTCGAAGTGGCGGCGTTTTCATTATGATTACTAAGGACGGTTCACCCCATGAACAAAATTAGACTTATCCGATCCAACAATGAAACTCTCTTTGAACATGCTGAAAATCTATCTCATAATGGATGAAAAGGAGCTAAAAAAATGAAACCTAAAGTATATATAACGAGGAAAATTCCCAAAGAAGTGGTAAAACAGATAGCTGAAGTCTGTAATGTGAGAATGTGGGAAGAAGAAGACATTCCTGTCCCTAGACACGTACTGGAAAAGGAGTTGGCTGAAAGCGATGGATTATACTGCCTTTTGACTGAAAACATTGACCGTGACTTGCTTGATAAATCCCCTAGACTCAAAGTGATAAGCAATATGGCAGTGGGCTATAACAATATTGATATCAAGACAGCTTCCCAACGGGGAATCATGGTCACCAATACACCTGGAGTTTTAGCGCAAACCACGGCTGATTTAACGTTTGCGTTATTAATGGCCACAGCTCGCCGATTGGTGGAATCATCCGATTTTCTTCGCAAAGGTGAATGGAAAACCTGGTCTCCTATGCTTCTCACGGGACAGGACGTATATGGCTCAACACTTGGAATTATCGGATTAGGTCAGATTGGAGAATTAGTGGCTCAACGCGCCAAAGGATTTGAGATGCATGTTCTTTATCACAATCGCAGTCGCAAACTAGAAGCAGAAGAAAAGAAAGGTATCCAATATACAGACATGGAAACGCTTTTGAAGGAATCAGATTTTGTCTGTATCTTGACACCCTTCACCTCAGAAACCCGCCACCTCATCGGACGGAAGGAACTGTCTCTTATGAAAAATACCGCAGTGCTGATTAATACCGCTCGCGGAGGCATAGTCGATGAGGCAGCATTGTATGATGCTCTGAAAAAAAAAGAAATTTGGGCGGCTGGACTCGATGTCTTCGAGCAAGAACCAGTTGCAATTGATCATCCGTTACTTACCTTGTCTAATGTCGTAACTCTCCCGCATATTGGAAGCGCAAGTTTTCACACCCGAATGCAGATGGCCCAGTTGGCCGCTGAGAATTTACTGGCAGCTTTATTGGGCGACATTCCCAAAACTCTAGTAAATGAAAGTGTCATATCAAAATAACACGCGTAAAGAGTTTAATCCTAAAGATAAATACTTTATTTTAGAGCATTTCATCCACTTCCTATCACTGGAATTAAACATATTTATTCTTCAATAGAAAGTTGACCTTAGGATTTTTCCCTTTCTCCTGCTTACAAAATAAACATTACACTACAAGAATAATTTTAAAAATACTGAATGTTCTGTTGACTTATCCTATTTCCAAAATTATGATGAAAACATAAAACCTGAAATATCAGACTTCAAATTTCAATTATTTTCATAACGAATACCGTCAACTAGGCATGAGTACGTCATTTATTTTGCAAAATTCAGGAGGTGTGCTTTATGGATAAACAGAAGGAGAAAAAATTAAAGGGAATTATTGACTGTGATGTACATCCACATCCTAGCGATTATAATGTCATAAAATCGTATATGTCAGAACCCTGGCGGAGCCGATTTAATGGGAATGGGAAAAGGGGCATATATGATAATCCCATACATGTAAACCGATTAGATTCAGTAACACCCCACGGTGGATATCCATGTTCTGATCCATCATATATGCGTGAACAGTTACTGGATGAATATGGGATAAACTATGCCATATTATTACCTCGCGCGTTTGCGACAAAATACCCGAGTCCGGATTTTGCCACGGTGGTGGCATCCGCTTTTAATGATTGGCTGGCAGATGTCTGGTTGGATAACAACAACGAAGATGGCCGTTGCAAAGGGTCGATCACAGTTGCACACCAAGATCCCCAAGCTGCGGCTAAAGAGATTGATCGTTGGGCAGGACACCCCCACATGGTACAAGTGATGATGGATTCCGGAGCTCGCGCACCTTTTGGACAAAGACAATATTACCCGATATACGAGGCATGTGAACGCAATGGATTTCCCATCGCCCTTCACCCCGGAACCGAAGGTGTCGGTCCTAATGAAATAATGACACCTGGATACCCTACTACTTACATAGAATGGCACACCGGCTTAATGCTCTCATTTCAAGCCCATCTCATCAGCTTTATTACTGAAGGGGTATTTGAACGTTTTCCAGGTTTAAAACTCGTGCTCGTGGAAGGCGGATCCGCTTGGTTGCCTCCCCTTCTCTGGCGTTTAGATGCGGAGTGGAAACCGTTGAGGGAAGAAGTTCCATGGGTTAAAAAACGGCCGAGTGAATATATTCTTGAACACGTACGAATCACATCTCAACCACTAGAAAACCCGGATAATAGAGAGCATCTCTTGCAGATGTTTGAAATGATGGACGCTAAAAATATTCTTATGTTTTCATCAGACTATCCGCATTGGGATTTCGATTCTCCGACCAGGTCCTTTCCTAAATTACCGGAGGACTTAAAAAGGCGTATTTTTTTCGAGAATGCAAGGGAATTGTATAACCTGGATTAACAAATAAAATTCGGTGGGTGAAGGGTGAGATGATAAATGAGTGCACATGTTGTGGCGTCCATTGACGAAGTTGGCGTAGGCCAGAGCAAAATGGTCGAAGTAGAAGGACGTTCGATTTCCGTGTTCAATGTGAATGGGGAGTTTTATGCATTGCGGAACGTTTGCCCCCATCAAGGAGCACCGGTGTGTTCAGGGAGTGTTGGAGGCATGACGGTTTGTCGAGAAAAAGAAACAGGAAATTGGGGTGAGGTTGAGTTTATTAAGAAGGGTGAAATTCTTCGTTGTCCTTGGCATGGTTGGGAATTTGATATTAAAACGGGGAAATCCATATTTGATCCAAATGGATGCTTGGTAAAAACGTATAAAGTAACCGTAGGGGTATTGGAATCGGAAATGGCCCTTTCTCAGTTAGAAACGTATCCTGTTACGATACACAAGAACTCTATTATCGTACATGCATAACTATTCAAGTTCACGGTGCCCGTATTATTTATTTCTTAAGAATGGAAAAAAAACAAACAGGTTTTCCTCAAGGAATAAAAAATTCCGGTTACCATCAATCTTCCAGAAGAAGCCAATCCTCATTTGGAGCAGGTAAAATTGTTTATCAAGGGCTGTTTTTAGAAAGAGCAGCGACGGTCAGGGAATCCATGGTTGTTTAAGTATGGCATTCCTTGTTTTTTTCTTCATGCGTTTGTTTAAATTGAGGGAGTTGGAATGATGGTAAGTAAACTACATAGTTGCTTCCTTTTGATTATCGCTGTGTTAAGTATTGTATTATCCCTATTTGATCTTTATTTTATTAAAATCATGTTAGGGGTTAGCATTCTTTTTATGTTTGTCATTCTCATGTTTTGTACAAATGGATTACCTAGGATCGTTTATAGTTTCTTTTTTATCTTGAGTATTTTTTTAACCTGGATCTATCATATTCCTTATTCAGATGCGGTTGACCACTTAAACTCGAATACTATTTTTATTGCTTTGTTTGTTTGTATACCGCTTCTTAAAATACCTATTGATCAAGGAAAATACTTAGAGGAAATTAGGAATTTATTAACGTTAAAAAACAAGAGATCCTTTATTTATGCCCTTTCTGCGGTTAATTTTTTTCTAAGTTCTTTTTTAAATTTAGGCTCTATACGGCTCGTAGACCAATTTAAAGATAGCCGAATGAATGAGAACCCAAACAAATATGCTGCATACTTGAATCGTTCATTTAACTTGGCAGTTTGTTGGACCCCTTACTTTGCTGCTTTTTCGGTAGCCGTTTCCTATAGTAAAGGGAATCCAGGATCGGTTATTTTACTTGGCTTAACACTATGTTGTATTATTTTTCTTGCTACCATTATGCCCGGGCTAACCAAATTGAAACAGCAACAAGATTTGCCTGCATATAACAGAACCCCATTTAACCATAAAATAATACAATTATTATCTTTTTACGGTTTATTAATAGGCAGTTTGTTGCTCATAGAGTATATAACGCCCATAAACACCATTGCCATCATCTGTCTCCTAAGCATCTTCTATTCCACTTCTTGGTCATTGATGCAGGGAACCGTCAAAGAGTTTTTACGTGGACTCCGTCATTTTGTTCAGCGAGATTTACCAACTATACGCGTAGAAGCTTTATTATTTATTTCGGTTGGTTTCTTCTCTCATACTCTTATATGGCTCAATTGGAAGGTACAATTACCCGCCTGGTCGAGTGTATCCCTCGGTTATATTTGGCTGTTTATTTTTCTCTTTATTTTCTTTGTCGTGTTTATTGCATTTTTTGGCATTCATCATTTGGTGACCATTACGCTTTTTACTGCTTCTGTCCACTGGCAACAGCTTGGAATTCAACCGGTCATTTATGCAATGGTAATCCTAATTTCATGGTCCCTCGCATCCATGATTTCTCCCTTTTCCGCTGTTAATATGATAATAAGCCGGTTGGTGAATGTTAAACCGGTCCGGATCGGTTTATTTATGAACGCAGGCTATGCGTTTGGATTCATGCTGTTTAGCACCACCTTCTTAACGATCATTAATTACTTTATTTCGTGAAGTTTAGTAAACAAAGAATGAGTGTCCAGTAGTTGCAAAACAACTTCTTCAATGGTTTTAGCCATGTTAGAATCTGTATTCCAACATAAAAAGGCCGATTATTCCCCTGTTAAGGAAAGATCGGCTTTTTTAATGGAACAACATTTTTATGAAATCCCGGCTACTTCCGATAAATACTCAATTAGATGCAAGGCCCGTACTGAACCAGAAAGATTTTCGCGTTCAATGCCGAGTTTCATTTGTAGCAGGCATCCAGGGTTGGTGGTAATAATGACGGAAGCCCTGGTGTCTTTCGCATCCTTCATCTTCTTATCAAGAATGTCCATGGATTCATCATAGTGAACAATATTATAAATGCCCGCTGAACCACAGCACATATTCGCTTCTTCCATCTCTACAAACTCGATTCCGGGCACGCTTAACAGCAGCTGCACCGGTTCTTTTGTGACTTTTTGGACATGGGTCATATGACAGGAACGCTGGTACGTCACCCGTTCTCCCTCACGCGACTGCAGATTGGGAACGTCCCCGCATGCCGCAAGTACCTGACTGATATCCATTGATTTTGCAGAGAATGCGGACGCTCTGGTAGCCCACTCTTTTTCATCTGCCAATAGGTGGCCATATTCATGCATCAAAGCACCGCATCCTCCGGCATTATTCACAATGAAATCGGCTTCTGCTTGTTCAAATGCGGTGATGTTTTGCTTGGCAAGACGCTTTGCTTCATCTAATTCCCCAGAGTGCGCATGCAGTGCGCCGCAGCATGTCTGTTTTGGTACGACCACCACATCACAACCCGCTTCTGCGAGCAGCCGAATCGACAATTGATTAATACGCTGAAACATCGCATCCATAATACATCCCGTAAAAAACGCAACGGTATATTTCGTAACTCCTTTTCCTTTGACTTGGGTAGGCGTCCGATACCGTTCCGCAGGCGAAACTGCTGGAGGTGATATAGCTTCGAAATCACCTAGATGGTACGGCAATTTCTTCATGATTCCAGACCTGTGAGCCACTTTTTGCAGACCGCTTTTTTTATAGAGCCAAAAGGCATTTCCAATGCGTTTACTTGGGAATACATTTCGAAACATGGTCTTACGCAGCAGGCGAACAGGGATGGATAATTTTTTTCGTTTGACCAGCGCTGCCCGTGTTGCTTCGAGAATGGAACCATATTCAACACCCGTTGGGCAAGCCGTCTCGCAAGCACGGCACCCAAGACACAAATCAAATGGCTCTTCAAGCACTGATAAATCGGTGATTTTTCCTTCGCCGACCATTTTCACAAGATTAATCCGGCCCCGCGGAGAATGTGTTTCTTTCCCCATCGTGGCATAGGTGGGGCATACAGGCAAACAATAGCCGCATTGGACACAATTGTTTGTTTTTTCATACTTAAATTCTTCCTTGAGTTGTTCAAGAGACGGGGTCATATTAACTCAACTCCAATTTCTGTCCGGTTTCCGGAAAAATTTTGCCCGGGTTCATGATGTTGTTCGGGTCCCACGCTTGTTTAATGCGTTTC
Source organism: Fictibacillus sp. WQ 8-8 (assembly GCF_024494405.1). Classification (NCBI taxonomy): domain Bacteria; kingdom Bacillati; phylum Bacillota; class Bacilli; order Caryophanales; family Fictibacillaceae; genus Fictibacillus; species Fictibacillus sp. WQ 8-8. The sequence continues at coordinate 33,959 of NZ_JAMXKG010000014.1, read as the reverse complement.
ATCATGTCCAAGCCAACCGCTCCCAATTCCATTTCCATAAAGGGGGCTTTCATCGTTCCGATACCGTGCTCACCAGATAACGTTCCGCCAAGTTCAATCGCCGCCGAAAAGATTTCGGCCACCGCCAGTTCTACACGACGCATCTCTTCTTTATCACTTTTATCACAAATGATGTTCGGATGAAGATTGCCATCACCCGCGTGGCCGAATACCACAAGATGAACATTGTACTTTTCCCGTATTTTCTGTAATCTTGCACACATTTGTGGTATCTTGCTGCGCGGAACGGTAGCGTCTTCGGAGATTTTAGTTGGTTTAATGCGGGCAATGGCTGGAGATACCAACTTGCGGGCTTTCCATATTTCCGCTTTCTCGGCTTCGTTTTGAGGAATGCGTATTTCACGCGCCCCGACCATTTTACATAGTGCAGCTGTTTGGTTAACCTCATCCTTCAACGCGGCAGGATGACCGTCTAATTCGATTAAAATAATTGCTCCCGCATCCACAGGCAGACCCAGCGGTTCATAATGCTCAACCGCCACAATCGACGCCTGATCCATCAACTCCATTTTGGACGGCAAAATACCTGAGGAGAGGATTTTTGAAATCGCACTGCAAGCGTCAAGCAAGCTATCAAATACAGCCATCACAGTTTCCGAAGCGGGCGGCTTCGGAAGAAGGCGCAGTACCGCTTTTGTAATAATGCCAAGCGTCCCTTCCGATCCGACAATCAGTTTCGTTAAATCGTAACCCGTTACATTTTTCACCGTACGCCCGCCGGTTTTAATGATTTCTCCCTCGGGTGTAATCATTTCTAAACCAATCACATAATCCTTGGTCACCCCATATTTTAACCCTCGGGGTCCGCCAGAGTTCTCAGCCAGGTTACCACCGATGGTAGACACGTGTGAACTGCTTGGATCAGGAGGATAAAGTAATCCTTTTTGTTCGGCTGCTTTATGAATATTTCCGGTTAAAACACCAGGTGAAACAACGGCAACCAGGTCTTCTTCACTAATTTCAAGCAGTTCGTTCATTACTGATAAATCGAATACCATACCGCCCTTAACCGGAAGCGGGCCCCCGCTTAAGCAAGTGGACTGGCCACGTGGATAAACGGGAATTTTCTCCCGATTAGCTAGTTTCACAAGAGCTGCCAGTTCTTCGACACTTTTGGTCTGAATCACTGCATCCGGCAGGAATGTACCGAAAGAGCCATCAAATGAATAACTAAAACGATCACTTTCATCCGTTAGGACTCGGCCGGTCTTTACGATGGCTGTAATCTCTTCAATATGAGCAGATATCATCACTTTCATGTGAACCCTCCCTTTCTTTTTGGCTAAATCGGATAATCCTTTAAGAACAGGCTTAATTTCTTCTCCGCATTTTTCAAATGTATAACACACTGGATTTTAGCCAGTTCTGGTTCTTCCGCTTCAATGGCCAATAGAATATTCTGGTGTTCTTTGTAGACTGCTTTGCGTTTTTGTTTTAATCGCAAATTAGGCTGAAGGGTAATCTTTAATACCCTTTCATAAAGGGAGGATAAGCTCTCCAGCATTTGAATCATAATGGGATTGTGCGTAGCCAAAATAATGGAACGGTGAAATTCGACGTCAGCCTTCATTGCGCTTTTCCCCTCATCAACCGATTCGTTTTCTAACCGTTTCAATAGTTGCTTCATTCGTGTAAGCTGTTCAGGCGTACGTCTGAGTGCCGCAAAATATGCCGCTTCAGGTTCCAAAATCTTTCTCATCTCAAATAGATATTTGATACCTTCCACGTCATCGCTCTCAATCCGTATATGCTGCAATAATGCCGAACCTGCTGCCTCTTCCACATAGCTCCCTCCTCCTTGACGGGAGGAAATGACACCCGCGGCCCGCAATACACTTAACGCCTCGCGGATAGGGATCCTGCTTACGCCAAAACGTGCAGTCAGTTCCATCTCGGTTGGCAATTTTGATCCTGGAGGGTATTGCCCGGTCTCAATCAGTTTTAATAATTCACGAGATATCATTTGTGAAATCTGTTCTTTTTTGGTCATACTCTTTCTCCATTCAATCTTTTAGCTTCTCGCACGCAGTAGAAATCAATTTCTCTAGCAACCTTCTTAAATTTGTATAACAAATTTCAATCTTCCCGTAAGTATCATTTTATTTGTAAGGGCTTTCTTTGTGTTAATTATAACCACAAAGGAGGAAAAATACAATATTTTTACAAAATTGAAAATACAAAAATTGAACCCATTTCTTTAAATATGTATAACAAATATATTTGACTACTTGGTTTTAACAATCGTTGCCTATAAATATCGGAATGTAGGGGGCGTTGCTTTTTGGGGGGATTTCATACGATTGAAACGTTACTCCTAACAAAATAGACATCCTAATCTGAAAGGATGTCTGAAGTGAGTAACTTTTAAGATAACGGAGTCATCAGTTATTTCTGTGCTTAACCAGCTTTGTAACGATCATTTTTTCGTCTTGTAAGCGAGACAGGAGAATGGACAAGAGAATGGCGATTGCTAAGAAACTCGCGATCATGCTGATCACGCCTCCCCATCCAAAAGTAGTCCAAAACGTTCCTCCAGCAGTTCCTACCACACTTGATCCGACATAATAGAAGAACAGATAGAGCGACGAGGCTTGCGCTTTGTTGTGGGTGGCACGACGTCCTACCCAGCTGCTGGCTATCGAATGACAACCAAAAAAACCAAAGGTAAAGATGGCAATTCCGACAATTTTAATCCACAGGTTATGGTTCAAAGTGATGCATGCACCCAGAAATAGTACCAAAAGTAAAATCAACAAAACTTTGCGCCGGTCATATTTGTCCGCCATCTGCCCCATCCAGGCCGAGCTGAATGTCCCGATAATGTAAACAATAAAAATCCAACCGATTAACGTTTGACTTAAAGAATACGGTGGTACCATCAAATGAAACCCGATGTAATTAAACATGGTAACATTACTGCCCATCAGCACAAAGCCAATGCCATATAAACAAAGTAAGCCAGGATCTTTAAGATGGCGAATCATCGATTTCATCAGGTTCCCTACTTCTAGCTTACGTGGATGAAAGTTCTTGGATGGTGGAAGTGTTAACCAAAATATGAAACTGGCAACGATACTCAACACTCCAATACCAGCGAGCGCGATTCGCCAATTGAAGAAGTCGGTTAACATTCCGGTTATGATACGACCACCCAAACCTCCTAACCCATTGCCACTGATATACAGGCCCATTGCCACTCCTAAACTGCTCGGCTCGATCTCTTCACCAAGATAAGCCATCGCAATCGAAGGCAATCCTGCTAAAACGATCCCGAGGAGGATCCTAACGATTAGTAAGAAGTGAAAATTGGGGGTAAATGCCATTAGTACGGCCAGAATGGATGCGGCGAACATAGAAAATGTCATTATTGACTTGCGTCCCCACACTTCGGAAAAGGAGCCTGCGAGCAACATACTGATTGCCAAGGCGATGGTCGTTAGCGACATCGAAAGGCTAGCCAAAGTTGGGGAGATGTGGAACTCCCTCGTAAACTCGGGAAGAAGTGTCTGTAAGCAGTATAAGTTGGCAAACGTGATACAGCCACCCGTAAATAAAGCGAGATTGGTCTTGCGAAACGCGGATGTCCCCTGTTTGATAGAACTCATGATTTCATCACCCGCCGTTTTCTGAATCGATTTCCATAGTTCATCATAAGTGTTCCTCTCAAAGAATAATGACCACTGCTAAAAAAATTCATTGGCGAAAAAATATCCTTCAGTCTTAATAAAAAAGGATTATTTCTACCTAACTTCTAAAAAATGATTTTCAAGGTTAATCATAAAGATTACCAAAACAAATTGTCAAATCTATTATTTGCATGATTTTCATGTGTTTTAGTTATGTAATTTCATTCCACTGTACAAATAAAAGTATTACAAGGAGCGGAAGCTAGGTTTTTTCAAACGGTTGTAGTGGAGACGTTGTGTATCTCTTAGTATGCCTGATGTATTCGATGGTGATAATCATGACCTTTAAGACTGTTTATAGCCTTTTGGGGTGAGATCGTTCATTCGTAAACTCTTTTTTGTTTGGTAACTTACTCAAACATGTTCAGAAAATTTTAAAAATATAAAATATTTAGTTGACATCGTAACTTTACTAAGTTTACCATTATAATAAAAAGTCTGATATATCAGACTTCAAATTTCTTGATAAGGGGTGAAAACAACTAAACAGGCAAAATTTAAGTAAGAAGAGAGTTTAACACCGTTATTTAAAATTAAAAGACTTTCACTATCCTCCAGACTGAGTCAGTTTTTCATGAAATTCGCAACGTAGGTAAGGGTAAGGATTTAGAATGTTGAATGACTTTAAAAGGGAGATAGATAAACATGGAAGCTGACAATTTCATGATGAATGAAACGATACAAAAACAAACCCGTTCCGTGAGAGACGTTGTTTATGAAACGCTTAAAAAAGGCATTTTGTCGGAACAACTTACCCCGAAAATGCAGTTAAAAGAACGGGCGTTATCGGAACAATTGGGCGTTAGTACAACCCCTATAAAAGAAGCGCTTCGCAGGCTGGAATTGGAAGGGTTGGTCTATACACGTCCAAGAAGAGGCACCTTTGTTTCCACCCAAATTATGAAGTCGGTGGAAGAGATCACGTTAGCGAGATCCTCGCTTGAGGGAGTAGCTGCACGGCTTGCCGCGTCCAAGATTACAGAGGAGCAAAAAAAACAGCTGGGAACCATCATAGAACAAATGGAAGTTTATACGGTGGATAAAAACAGCGATGGATTAAGCAAAAGTAATGAAGCATTCCATCAATACATTATAAAGGCAGCCAAAAATGATTATATCGAAAAACAGGTAACTTCCCTCAAGGCTTTTGCTAATGTTGTAAGAAAGCATGCGTTAGCTAATGTCAATGAACTAGACCGTGCCTATGAAGAGCATCATTTAATATTTACAAAAATAGCTTTAAACGATCCTGATGGTGCTGAAGAAGCGATGCGTAACCATATACGACGTACCCTCTCGTTTTGTAAAGAGAACAAACAAGGAGTGAACGAAACATGAAAAAGAAAATGACTGGTGCTCAAGCGGTTGTTGAATGTATTCGTAGAGAAGGCGTTGATCATGTTTTTTGTGTGCCCGGTGAAAGCTATTTAAGTGTATTAGATGCCATCTATGAAACGGAGGAAATGAACCTGATTTCCGCTCGCCATGAAGGCGGGGCCAGTTTTATGGCAGAAGGATATGCGAAGGCAACCAATAAGCCCGGCGTTTGTATGGCTACACGAGGTGTAGGTGGAGCCAACCTCTCTATCGGTGTCCATACCGCCATGCAAGATTCAACCCCTATGGTGGTGTTTTTAGGACAAGTACATAGTCATTTTCGGACACGGGAAGGGTTCCAGGAGGTCAATCAAGAAAACTTTTTTGCACCGATTTCAAAGTGGACCATTGAAATTACGGACACCCATCGAATTCCTGAGCTAGTTCAACGGGCTTTCCGGATTGCTAAAAGCGGTAGACCGGGTCCGGTTGTGGTCGGATTGCCAGTGGATGTCATCGATGCAGAAGTGGAAATGGACATTGGCCAAGTCATCACTATTCCAAAGCCAGCTCCAGGCAAAGATGAAGTGGCTCGGGCACTTTCTCTCATTTCTGAGGCCAAGCATCCTATTATGATTGCTGGTGGCGGTGTAGTTCGTAGCGGCGCACACGAACCATTGATTCAATTTGCGGAATCCATGGCTTTACCTGTTTTATCGTCTTTCCGCCGCCATGATGTATTTCCAAACCACCATTCGCAGTATTTAGGCCATATTGGACTGGGTACGCCTAAGAATATATTAGAAACAGTGAAAACTGCTGATCTGATTGTGGCAGTGGGGATGCGTTTTTCAGAAATTGTGACACAAGGGTACTCGTTATTTTCAACGGAGCAAACGATGATTCATATTGATATTGACCCAAATAGTATCGGCAAAGTATATAATCCAGCTCTTGGTATTGTAGCAGATGCAGGAGAAGCACTAAATGCGTTAGTTGAAGCTTCTAACCAATATCAACCAGAAACTAAACAAGAACGTCTGGATTGGATTTCCGAGCGTCGCCGTTTGTACGATCAATGGATTCATGTCGAATTAGATCAAAGTGGCAAATTAAATATGAAGAAACTCCTAGCCGATCTTCAGCGTCTAACGCCTGCAGATGCCATTATAACAAACGATGCAGGAAACTTTTGTGGCTGGTTACACCAATTTTACCAGTTTGAACAACCTGGAACATATATTGGCCCGACAAATGGTGCCATGGGTTATGGTTTTCCCGCTGCAGTTGGAGCTAAATTAGCACATCCCGATCGTGTTGTGGTTTCCTTATCCGGTGATGGCGGTTTTATGATGACCATGCAAGAATTTGAAACAGCCGTTCGTTATAAGGTTCCTGTTATCGCGTTAGTCTATAATAACAATATGTACGGCACCATTCGGATGCACCAAGAACGCGAGTATCCTGAGCGAATTTCCGGGACGTTGCTCACAAATCCTGACTACGCCCAATTGGCTAAATTGTTTGGTGGCCATGGTGAGTACATCGATTCTAACGAAGAATTTGAGGCAGCGTTTACTCGAGCACTCCAATCAGGTAAACCTTCCATTATTGAAGTGGCGATAAGCCCGGAACAAATTTCAGTTTCCGCTACAATAGAGGATTTACGAAAAGCAAAGGTGCAGTTATTAAAAGCGTAGGTAATAGAGTGAAATATCTCTATACTTCTTGTTAATGTATGGATCCTATTCATAAAAAAGGATGGTGATGATGACATGAAAACTAACGGGATTAAAGCACTTACCTTTGACGTGTTTGGAACGGTTGTAGACTATCGATCATCGATCATTAAAGAAGGCGAAAAATTGAATGAGATGAAAGGCCTTGAGCTGAATTCGCCGAAGTTTGCTGATGCCTGGCGAGGGGCTTATCGTCCCAACTTGGATCGTATTCTAAGCGGCGAGCTTTCGTGGATGAATTTGGATTCATTGCATTTGATGGTATTACGAAAGCTTCTTGATGAATTTGAGATCAACCATCTAACAGAGGAAGAAATTATTCACCTCAATCGAGTCTGGCATCGTTTGGAGCCATGGGGTGATGCCGTCCCAGGTCTTCAACGCTTGAAACAAAAATTCATAATCAGTCCACTATCAAACGGGAATGTATCTTTACTCACCAATATGGCAAAACATAGTGGACTACCTTGGGATTTGATCTTGTCCCCTGAAATGATCAAAAGTTACAAACCCGATCCAAACGTTTACCACATGGCGATCGACTTTCTTGATCTTCAACCCAATGAAGTCATGATGGTTGCGGCGCATCAACATGACTTACAGGCAGCCAAAAAGCTAGGGATGAAAACAGCTTATGTTTTTCGACCATTGGAGTATGGATGTGAGGCAATCCCTAATCTAATGCCTGAAGAAAACTATGATGTGGTAGCAAGAGATTTCATTGATTTAGCCCAACAATTAGGTGCTTGAATCAATGAAATTACTGTACGCATTCTTTTACAAAACAACAATCGAGGAACCAATAATGGTTCCTCGATTGTTGTTTAGCCAGTATCTATTAATCGTTCGGATATGCTGGGCTGGAAAAATGCAGGACCTTTTCCCCTTCCAATCAGCTTGTCCTCCCTCTTCTGTAAAAACGGCTTTAGTGGCCTCCCATTGTAATCATCTACCACTTGCAAAAAAAGAGGTACAAAAGATGGTGTGATTCATCCTCAATTCTATCCTTTTTGTCTTTTACAGACTACCTATTTTCCTTTTTTTACTTTTTAAGTCAGATGGTGGGATGTGTGACTCTTTTATTGCTTCGTTCTCCTAAATAGACACCTTGTTCCTCAAGTTTTTCCTGAAGTTTATGAATGTTCAATTGTGTAAAAGTCAGGTTTTGCTGAGATGCCATAGCGGCTGCGACGCCGGCACTCTGACCCATTACTATACACGGCGCCATATTTCGAGTGGCTCCGTTGGCAAAAGATGTAGCTGAAACGCATCTCCCTGCCACCAGGATATTTTGTAGGCCTTTTGGAATTAATGCCCGGAATGGAATATCAAATGCTCCATCGTCTCCGATTTGGTAAAAAGAAGCCTGACCCGTATCGGGATCGTGAATATCAACAGGGAAGCAAATTTGTCCGATGGTATCTTCGAATTTTCGCCCTATGGTAACATCCTCGTCCGTAATCTCATAGAGTCCTTCAATTCTTCGTGTTTCCCTTACACCTGCAAATGCCGAAGGAACAAAGTAGGCATTTTGGAACCCGGGAACATTTTCTTTTAGAAATTGACTAATTCGATATACTTGTTTTGTTAATTCAACGGTAGCGCGGGATAACGAAAGGGGATCCGTACCATCAATACCCACCACCGCAGAAGTATTAACATTGATGTGATTCGGCCAAACCGTATTAAAAAACACTTTGTGATCTTCATTCGGGAAGATCTGATTCTCACGAATGATATCATTCCATTGACTGAATGCCCCATTAAAGTAAACAGGAATCGGTTCGGGATGGTCAGCTCGTGTGGCCATTGCAGGTGTAGAGACGGCGATGGCTTCAGCGATCTCCTTATTGTTGGTTCCATAACAGCGAAGGACCATCGAAACGGGCTGCATTTTTCCAGTTTTTCGATCGCCCTTCGTATAGTTTGCGCCGGCAGCTGCTACAACATCAGCATCTCCACTTGCGTCAATGTACGTTTTGGCTCTAATGGTTCGTATCCCACCCTTTACCGCAACTTGAACGCCCGTGACATTTCCTCGGTCACGCACAGTTCCAACTACATTCACCCCTAAAAATACAATGACCCCTGCTTCATCTAATATCTCAGTGGATAGGATTCGGAATAGTTCTCCATCCACTGGAGTGACAGAATGAACAAACCCCCCATATGGAATATGTCCGACAGCGCCTCCCATTTTAATCAATCGATCCACCATTTCCTGCGCGATTCCGAACACAACTTGACGACCGTATCGTGTAATAAAATTATGTAAGCAAAGTCCTGTTGTCGCATTACCACCCAGAAACGGTTTGGATTCGAGCAGAATCGTCTTGGCACCATTGCGTGCGGCAGCGGTCGCCGCGGCTACGCCTGTTACGCCACCTCCAATAACTAATACATCACAATCCATGTCCAACATAATTTGAGACCTCCTTTTTTATTTTCAAAACAGTATACTAATAAGCCGGTATAACCTTCCTTACTAAAATCTCTCCAAACCCCACGGTTTACGTGATGGAACCTTAATTTCACCTTTAACATTGAAGGTCACATCTCAAGCACTACATAATCTTTGTCCAGGGAAACATGGAAGGTTTCCGCCACGTGAGGCCCTTCTTCCAATTTGGTCCCTGTAGGTTCAGCGATAGCGCATCCTTGTTCGACCTTCGCGTCGTAAGAACGAACACGGGTTTTGACTGGATCGAACCATGATTGTCCGGTCTTGACGTCGAATTCCCATTGATGCCATGGACAGCGGATAATCTCTCCTTTTCGAGTGTAGGTGTATTCCCCCGGGACTGGGGAATGAACAAAACCGGACAATTCTCCTTCACAAAGCGGGGCCCCTCCATGAGGGCACCGGTTTCGAATGGCAAAAAATTCACCGTTTATGTTAAAAATACCGATAGACCTTCCGGCAATAGAAATGATCTTTCGGTGACCGGGTGGGATCTCATCGACAGTTGCCACAAAGTATTTTTTCATAGATTCATCACTCCTTCTCCGGAAATCGGTATAAAGAACGAGCGTTTTCATAAAAGATTTTCTGTTTTAAGGTTTCTGGAAACTTTCCACGAAATGTATGATCGGGTGCATCATAATCCCAGTGCGGATAATCAGTAGCAAACATGAGCATGTCATCGGATCCCAGGTGATCGATTACCTGAAGGAGATAGTCCTGAACTGGCGGCTCCTCTATCGGCTGGGTGGTAAATCGCATATGCCCTCGAATGTATTCGGACGGCTTTCGCTTCAAGAAAGGGACTTCCTCACGCAGTCGCTTCCAGTGCTTGTCAAGCCGCCACATCAAGGAAGGCACCCAAGCAAACCCGCCTTCGAGCATCACAGTTTGCAGGTTGGGAAACCGTTCAAACACCCCTTCACAAACCATACTAATGACCTGGCATTGGAACGCCTGAGCCATGTCGGTGTGATCCTCGATATAAAACGAAGGAAATCCAGAAGAGGTGATTGCGTTTCCGCCCAAACCTCCAAAATGAATCGCGATTGGTAGTCCGTGGTTTTCCGCCGCCTCAAAGATTTTCCAATATTTGCGACGACCCATCGGTTCCCGGGTACGGGGCATGAATAACACTTGCACAAAACCAGGATGGCTAGCGCGCCGATTAATTTCTTCTACCGCCAGATCGGCGTTCTCGTACGGGATGACAATGGATGCGCGCAACCTCGGTTCTTTGTCCAGCCATTCGGCCATCTGCCAATCGTTGACCGCGCGGGCCAGTGCTGCTCCGTATTCATCGTTCAGCTGTTCCCCGACACGATATAGGCAGTTTAAGATACCGATCTCCATATTCAAAGGATCCAATAGCTGTTCTTTCATGAACTTTAGGTCGGAGCCGGGTATTTGACCGTTCGACGGCCAGGCGTCTGCCCGTGTCCCACCCGGATTCCCTTTTGGATATGGAATATTTTGAACAAAGCCATGGTAGCTTCGCAGGCCGACCATGTCCATATAATTCTTCCAACGTGTCGGAAGGTATTGTTTAAGCACCTCGTTTGACGGAACTTCATTATGAATATCACAGTCGATGAAACGGATTCCGGTTTTTGGCTTGGCCTCTATCGACTTAGTATTTACAATGGGCATGTATGTTCCTCCTCACTAGGGATTATCCCTGTATTTATCAATCAAAACGGTAAAAAGAGCGGGCGTTTTCCGATAGAATCTTCTTCTCCAGGCTTGGCGGGAGATTGGCTGGGAGAGCCTCTTCTTTCTCATCGAAGTGCCAATGAGGATAATCGGTGGAAAAGAGCAGCATGTCTTGGGAACGCATTTGTTCCATCGTTTGCAGCAAGTGTTCGGGCTTTGGTGATTCATCTAGCGGCTGGATCGTCAACCGAAAATGTTCCCGTATAATCTCTGACGGTAATCGGTCCACCCATGGAATTTCTCGGCGTAAGCCTTTCCAATTCTTATCCAATCGCCACATCAGTGCGGGCATCCAGGCGAAACCGCTTTCGAGAAGCGTAACTCGAAGGCGAGGAAACTTTTGGAAAGTACCTTCACATATCAGGCTGACGATTTGCGACTGGAAGGCTTGTGATTGACTGACGTAATCCTCAAGGTAATAAGAGGGCCAACCGACAGGCATCGTTGGATAACCGGTAACTCCACCGGCATGAATTCCGATCACTAACCCATACTGCTGGGCTGCTTCGTAAATCGGCCAGAAATGTTTTTTTCCGTAGAGCATTTCGGAACGGACCATCAAAAGAACTTGTACGAAACCGGGATGTTGGCCTAATCGGTGAATTTCCTCCGCCGCCTGCTCCGGATTCTGACTGGCAACGACGATTGAGGCACGCAACCTTTGTTCTTTATCCAACCATTCAGCGATCTGCCAATCGTTAACCGCGCGGGCCATGGCTGCCGCCCAATCCTCATTGTGGATCATCTGTACGCCGTAAAGGCAATTAAGGATCGCATATTGCATATTCCAGGGTTCCAGCACCTGTCGTCGCAAAACCTCAAGATCCGAACCCGGAGGATCGCCGTTTGGCAATACCGAATCGGGCCTTGCAGATAAGGAAACCCCCCTTGGGTAATAATTGGGTTCTAAGCTTTTAATTCCGTGTTCCACCACATAATCGCGCCACCTGTCTGGTAGATAGGGGAAAAGAGCCTGTATGGAAGGAACGGCATTATGTACATCACAATCGATTACAGCAGTCTTGGCTAGGCTGCCCAAGGTTTCCTTTTCCAGTGTTATGGCATCATCCATGTTTTATTCTCCTTTGCTCTATATTATTTTGTATACATGTATACAACTAAAAACTGCTTTTTTCCTCTTATTTCTGCGCAAATAAAGTAAGTAAATTTTCTTGAGAAGTGGTTAAATGCTGCTTTAAGACGGATACTGCTTCTTCCGTAAAGCCCTTTTTTACGAGCGTAACAATTTCCTTATGTTCTTTTTCCCTATCGATCTTCCACTCTGCTGTTAGCGAATAAGAACGTAACCGGGATATGGTTTCATGAAGTGAATCGATAAAGTGTTGCACTCTTTGGTTTTCAAGGGCAGAGATAATGGTGAGATGGAAACAAGTGTTCATCTCACCCATTTTTACGAGATCCCCTTGTTTACGGTACGCTTCCCCAAGTTGGACGGACTCTTCCATTTGTTCGATGATTTTTGTATGTTGGGTCGTTATTCTCCTCAATGCTTCTGTTTCTAAAAGTAGGCGAATTTCGAAAACTTCTTTAATGTCTTGGACCGTCGGGATCGAGACAATAACTTTTCTCCCTGGCAGAAACGTAACTAAATTTTTAGATCCCAATACCCGAATGGCTTCACGGACAGGTGTACGACTCACAGCTAACTTTTCTGCAATCTTGTTTTCGCTTAACAGCTGTCCTGGTATTAAGTGACCTTGTACAATGGCTGTTTTTAATTTTTGGTACACGGCTTCACCAAGGGGGATAAACGCTTGAGTATGATCTAAAGGGTCCAGATTAAGGTCTTCTTTATAACTCAGTTTAAAAGGGCTGTTCGTCATTGTGAGCTTCCTCCCACCTTTTCTAAATCTGCTATTGAATATCTTGAACTCAACCATTAAAATTCCATAAAAAATATTAATATTTGACAATATTCTGAATATAAAATAAACTTTGAGTACAAGTATACAAGACATCACGAGTATTTGCAATGGTTTATGTAAACGCTTACTACTTCAGTGAAGACGGGTAACTGTCATGATTGCGAAGACGTACTCTAACACCCTGTTTTAGGAAGTAGAAACGTTCGTAAGCTCAGTGTTTTCGTATGTTTAGACGAAAGGGGGTTACAGAAAAGGGGTTGAGGGGTCCAAGTTAGCTTTGTGACCATTCAGTAAAAAGGGATATTATCAGATATTGAAGAAAAATAAGAGAAGTTATACATCATAATTAAAAATGGTCGTTCCAGACGAAAGGGTACAAGCCAGGCAATGGCTTGACTTAGCGTACATCTATCAATCACTCTTTTTAGAACATACATAGATATTGTAACTTCTTCCTGGTAGTTTCTTTTGCATTCTTGTTTTACCTCTTCTCCACTTTGAAATAGAAAGCAATGAGAATGAACGTAAGGCGTTTCCAGAAGAAGTTTAACCTCATATCCAAAACGAACCGTATCTGCATACGCTGACCATTTTTGGCTTGCTGAGTTTCTTTCTGGCTCTGTAATTGCCTCTATTTTGTTAATGTAGATTGTAGAGCTGAGTAGGTCAAATTCATTTTAATAACACCTGAAAATTGAAAGCGGTTTCAAGAGTTTGGAAAAAATATGGTTAGAACATCAACTTTAGGGAGGATTAGTTGAATGGAAAATCAGCCAAATTCGAATCTTGAGTTATCGCCTGAAACGTCAACCGCATTTCCAGCGAAATCTAGATTACAAAGATTTAAAGAATTATTGGCTTCATTTGGACCGGGCGTTATTGCTGTTCTAGCATGGCTTGGAGCCGGGGACCTCGTTGACTCTTCCATTGCTGGAGCCCACTACGGATATGCCCTCATGTGGGTCCTCGCCCTTTCTTTAATCATTCGTTATGTAATCGTCTCCATCATGTCACGGTACACACTATGTAACGTAGAAGGCCTTACTCTTATACAAGGTTTCAGCCGCCTTCACAAGTTCTATCCTTATTTCCTTGGGGGATATGCCCTCATTATGGGCCATTTATTTAACTCTTACATGATCAAGGGTGCTGCTGAGGGATTAACTCATCTTTTAGGCTTTGGCAATGTCTTTATGTGGGCCATTATTGTCGTTCTTGCTGGTTTTATTCTAATTGGACGTAGTATATATAATACGCTTGAAAATGGGATGAAGTTATTACTCGCACTCAAAACCTTTTGTTTAATTCTGGTAGCCATTATGGCGACACCGGATGTGGGTGCCATTGCAAAAGGAACAGTTGGTTTTAGCATCCCTAACGACGTTGGTGTATACGGTGCCTTTCTAATGGCGATTTCACTTGTAGGTGCTGTTTCTGGCTCTATTGCGAATTTTATCTACCCATATGGTTTTAAGGAAAAAGGATGGACGAAACCTATTCATTTAAAATTTCAACGTAGAGATTTGTTATTCGCGATTTGTGTGGCTATCGTTCTTGACCTGGCCGTATGGGTGGTTGGAGCGGAGGTATTAAAACCAAACGGAATTCGAATCACTAGTCTTCAAGATCTCGCTCAAGCCCTTGCTGTTCATCTAGGCACTTTCGGATTTGTTGTGTTCTACCTTGGTGTCATCGGCGGGTTATTTAGTAGCGCGATTGCCTTTGCTACGGTATTTCCGAAAGTCGCGATTGATGGCCTTCATACCGCGAATAAAGAACGTAAGAAAAAATACGGTGACAAACCCCAAAACGATCCATTGTTCAAATGGTTTAGTATTTTTATCCTTATTACTCCGGTCATATGGTCGATTCCAGGTATGCCTGGGTTCGTTAGTTTGGTCGTATTTATAAATATACTATCCGTGGTTGGTTTACCAGTAATATCCGTAGGCCTTCTGATTATGACGAATCAGAAAAAGTCATTGGGGCAGTATGTCAACAAATGGTATGAAAATGTGCTGTTAGTCGCTTGTACCGTTCTTGCCCTTTGGTCCTCTATCAAACTGGCTGTTGATTTTCTAAGTTAAATACCCTGAGAGGTGTCGTTTGGATCATCGTAATTAAACAAAAATAGTCGTACCACAACCACCGCCTTATGCTAATAAGACGGTGGTTTTTTACTAGTTTTGAGGATGATTAGGATAAGATTGTAACCGGAGACGAATTAACTGAATAAGACATAAAGTACAAGACTTAGATATAGCTAACCATCGCAAAGGTAAAGTCGCTTTCAGGTTTGAACAGTGAACAGCTTTTCTCTCTATGCTGTAGTCAATCGTTAGAGGGAATTGTCCTCAAAAGGAAAGATTTTGCTTATACGGTTGGTCAACGCTCAAAAAACTGGCTTAAAGTAATCAATTACTCTTTCGAGGATGTGCTGATCACCGGTTACCGTAAATCTAAATTTGGGTGGATCCTTAATTTTGACACCGGATTGCCAGCCGGCACACTTGAATTCGCCCCTTCTCATGCACGCCAGAAAGTGTATAGTATGGCAGAGAGTTCCAAATATGAAAAGTACCGATCCTATAAAAGCAAAAGTGAAATTCCGGAACTATACAAAAGCTGGTTTATTGAGAACCCTTCTTTTGTAGAATTTCTCTAAACACTTTCATCTTTCTTGTCCAACATTTTTGAGTATTCGAATTCCAATTCATCCAGCCTTAATGTAGTAAGCCGCCTTCCGTCTCTTGTTTTCCATACACCCATTTGCAGAAAATAAGTACATGCCTTCTTACCTCCAAGCTCTCTCCTCCTTTTCTAAGTCAGTCTCTATCTTGGCCTAGCGTTTGCCTGCTATAGGTTGTCCTCATCTTCTTCAGCAAGTAGTGACGAAAAAAATCTTTAGTATAATGTTTAAATATAGACAACAGACCATTCCGCAGAATACTGAAGTGAGATAATCTATGAAGACTTCATACAATTTGTGTGGATGTTCTTTCAATGGCAACACAATCATTTCCGCTTGCAAATTTGTTTGTGTTTTCAATTTCGAAACAAATCATTTTTCGCCTCTCCCTAAAAAAAGAGGAAAGGAGATCTCCTTCCCTTCCTGTAAATGTACAAATAGCCTTTTTCTTTCAGACTAGTGTATTCCGCCTTCGCATTAATGATAGGTCATCCAGTACTTCAATACCGATGAGTTTCCCGGCAGCTGCGAGTCTTCCTGTGACCTCAATGTCTTCACGGGAAGGCATCGTGTCCTGGCTCGGATGTTGATGATATACAAGAATGGAAGAGGCATTATTCAAGATCGCTGCAGACTCCCCTTGGATGAACGATACTGGAATTCAGGGCACCGACATGGCAGCGATGAATGGCAATTACTCGGTTCTTGGTATTCAGGCACATGACGAAGAACATTTCTCGATCATCCTCCCCGATGAATAAAGCAGCGACTCTCGCGCCATCCTGCGGAAAAAGGACCAAATACTTTTCCCCTCCTTCAAGTTCCGAAATCACTTGCTTAATGCGTTGAATCTCGTAAACAGTTTCCATAACATGTACAGCTCCCTCTTTTGGCAGAACCTTAATCCAGTTCCTTACGACTTTAAAATAGGGAAGAACTAGTAATCTCTGTTTAGATTTAACCCTAAACCAAGAAAGCGAGGGATGCGTCCGCATGCCCTCCTCTTTTTTGCCATACAGTTAAGAATGAACATGTTCAGTAAAATCAACTACTCTAGATTACGCTTTAAGCAAGTAAGGCTCGTATAACGGCCTAATGCCCATTCTCGGAATCATATAATTGCATTATAATAAATGGGCACTTTACATTGTGTATTGTTAAAGGCGTTGTCTAACCAATCCATTTCAGTTTTCCTTTTTTGTATGGTGGTCGGTTCGGAGGGTTATCTAGTAACTTATTTCATTTCCTCTTCTTTTTGTTTTCGATGAAGGTCAATATCATCACTTACTTTGTCTCCCAGGACAAAGAGCATGTTTTTGAGCAAGCGTAATTTCTCACCCCTCAGGTTACCATTTGCATATTGATCTATAAGCGTTTTCAATTCTTCTGTCAATTGTTGATTGGTCACGTTAACTCCCCTCCCTTAAAAATATCAACCTCTGCCCCTAATATAACTTAAGGGCGAGTTAAAGGGTTAAGAGCCTACCTTTGTGCATACCAAAATATTTGTATCCTATAGTCCGGTTTGTAGTTATTGAACTTTTGTACCTGTTTAACTCCGCTTTCACAACTTCCACATGGCCGCTATGCGTGCTCTCTATTGTTCCACGTACCATAAACGGTGGTTTTTGGGATGGATCATTAGAGTTGGTTATAAGACTCTTTTTTAGTGGAATTTCTATCCCAAAACTCATACCCGCAATCAACGTTGCACTATATCTATTTAAATACCTTTATGGTATTTACTCCGGCAACGATCCTTACTATCTTTAGGCAGCAATAAAAAAGCACCCATAATGGATGCTTAAAAGCCTATTTACCTTTTCGAATTTGAATAATGGTTAAAAATTGTTCGAACCCAAAGATGGATTTGTGTGCGGAACATATAGTCCCTTAAGGAATCATCCAGGATAACACACCGTTCTGCAAGTATGTCATGACTCCAATTAAAATTACCAGTATAATACTGTGCTTGAAGGTGAAGCGCAGCAGGTCTGATTCTTTCCCTGCAATACCAACTGCGGCACAAGCTACCGCAATAGATTGTGGTGAAATCATCTTTCCAGTAACTCCTCCTGAAGAGTTTGCTGCCAAGGCCAGAACCGGATCCATGCCTATGGAAGTAGCTGTAACCTTCTGCATGTTTCCGAACAGCAAGTTGGAAGACGTATCAGAACCCGTAATGAACACACCCAGCCACCCCAGGATTGGGGAGAAGAAAGGGAATAAAAATCCTGTCTTGGCCAATGTCATCCCCATGGATGTACTCATTCCTGAAGAGTTTGTCACATACGCATACGCAACAACCGAGGCGATTGTGATAATCGGAAATTTAAGTTCATTCAATGTTTCACCAAATGTAGCAATCCAATTCTTCCATGAAATCTTCACAATAAACTTAGAAATGATAGCTGCAATCAGGACCGCCGTACCAGCAGCTCCCAGTAATTCCAGCTTGAAAAAGGCAGGCACAGGGGTTCCTGAAGCATTTATGACCTTGTTATTCAGTAAAGGTACATTGGGCACAAATGATAATGCATGTCCGATTGAATTAATTGCTATTAAAACTGGATTAGTCCCTTCATAGTGTCCTGTAAGGGCCAGCTTTACTGACGGAATCCCCCAAATGGAAATGATCCCTGTTAAAACCAGGAATGGTGACCAGGCTTTAAATATTTGTCCCCCAGTATAAGTTGGTTTCTGTTCAGGTTCTTCTGCAGCCAGAGCTGCAGCCATTTCTGATTCTGCCGAAAAACGGAAAATTGTTTTTGGTTTCCAAAATTTAAGGAAGATACCTAAAGCAAGCAATGAAACAAGTGCTGACAAAATATCCGGAAGTTCAGGCCCGAGATAGTTGGAGACCAAGAATTGAGTTATGGCAAATGAAATACCGGTAACTAAAATCGCAGGCATGACTTCCATTGTTTTCTTAAAGCCTGCCATAATCACGATTAGGTAAAATGGTATGACTACTGATAAAAACGGTAATTGACGCCCGACCATTTTTGAAATTTCCTGAGCAGATATTCCAGTAGGCCCTTCAAACGCTAGGATTGGTGCCCCAATCGCACCAAATGCAACTGGGGCTGTATTGGCAATTAAACATAAACCCGCTGCATATAAAGGATTGAAACCAAGACCTACCAAAAGCGCAGCAGAAATTGCAACCGGTGCACCAAAACCGGCAGCTCCTTCGAGGAATGCACCGAATGAAAATGCTATCAATAGTGCTTGAAGGCGACGGTCTTCAGTAAGTGCAACAACCGAGTTACGGATAATATCAAATTGACCTGTCTTTACCGTTAGTTTATAAAGAAAAACTGAACTGATAATGATCCAGCCAATCGGCAAGACCCCATAAACTGCCCCATGTGTCGCAGACATGAATGCCATTTGTGCAGGCATTCCAAATGCAACAACCGCAAGCACCAAAGCAATTAATAGTGTTGTGAGCCCCGCAATGTATCCTTTCATACGCTTTACTGCCAATGCCCAGAAAAAATACAGGATTGGAATTACTGCCACTAGAGCGGATAGAACGAGGCTATCTCCTACAGCATTAAAATTCTGTGTAAAAATCATAAACTTAACCCCCAATATAAAAAGTTAAAAATAACTTAAGTTTCCCAAAAGTAACCGCTTACATTTTTCTCAGTATATATACGTCAATTTCGTCAGTGTCTATACTGCTTTTTTTAAATGTTATACTTTTAAATTTTGCTGAAAATATATACAACTTTGTGTAGTTGAGTCCAGATGTTTATGACCTTCTATTGGTGGTGTGTTGAAGAACCATGCAGTGTGTATGACTAGCAATTCATAGGTTGGTTGATATTGGTTCACATTTAGAAAAACAATTACCATTAGATATGTAACATATAATAAACTTTTAAGCTTATGCTCTTTTCAAAAATCTCCTACCAACTTTATCCTTATAAAATAATACCCCCTTCCGTTGCTTAATAAGAAACACTGTTTCTGTTTGTTTGCGACAAAGCAACATTGTTGTATAACAATAGGTTTATGGTTATACAACCATCACTAAGCTATTTATTATTATACGAATAATTCTTATTATTTCAATAATTTTTAGAAAATTGAAAATTCAACAAAAAAATTGCCTTTTATATCTTTTTTCAAAGAATCAGGCAAATTTCAATAAAGATTAATCAAATGACCCTGCTTTCAAACCCAAGCCTTTTCGAAATTTTCTTTCCTATCTGGATCATTTGTGACTGTAGCTGTTCCATTCGCTCTTTAGTCATACGCATTGTCGGACCGGATATGCTGACAGCTGCAATTACCTTTCCTAAATGATCAAAAATCGGTACTGCAATGCAAGTAATGCCATATTCATTTTCTTCTATGTCCAATGCATAGCCTCTTTTTCTAACTTCTATCAATTCCTGAAGAAAATTATCTTTATTCGTAATCGTCTTGTCAGTATTCATAGGCATTCCCTTGCGATCAAGAATATCTTGTACGACATTGGTAGGTAAATATGCGAGAATTGCTTTCCCCACTGATGTGCAATGCATGGGTGCTCTTTTTCCAACTTTTGAGTGCATTCGCAGTGTTTCGTTTCCTTCCAGCTTTTCAATATAGACCACTTCACCCTGGTCATACACAACTAGATGGATTACTTCATTCGTGAGATTCTCCAGCTCCTGCAGGTAAGGCCTAGCTTCTGCTCGCAGATCAATCGATTCAAGCAATTTGGAACTAACTTCAAGCAATTTGTAACCCAGTTTATAACGCCCTGTTTCACTATCTTGTTCAATATATCCATACTGTACAAGTGTTGAAAGGATTCGATAAACAGAGCTTTTATTGATATCTATTTGATTGGCAATTTCTGTTACACCCAAACCACCCTTTTTTAAACTCACAAGTGTAATGATATCTAATGCCCGGCTAACAGACTTTACCATATTCTCTCTTTCCAAATTGTTCACCTCTGTGCTCTATCATATCTTTTATTATAGCACCATTTCTGCCGGGCATTCGACCGTTTTCTAAAACACTTTAGCCGCTTCCTTAGCGGTAACGAACGTGTTACGAAGTGTTCCAACTTCCTTTATCTCACATTCTATAACATCGCCTGCTCCAACGAGTTCTGCACCAACAGGACTGCCTGTTAAGATTACATCTCCTGGTTTAAGTGTCATGACTTTTGTCAGATAGGAAACCATTCTGCGAATTGGAATAATCATTAGTTCTGTTGCACTGTTTTGTTTTTGAGCACCATTGAGTATTGCTTCGACTTTTACATTAAAAGGGTCAAGCTCCGTCTCAATAACAGGGCCTAATGGAGTGAACGAATCAAACGATTTGCCGATTGTCCAATGGCCATCCTGGTGGAAAAACTGTGGTGCTGTGACGTCATTTCCAACTGTGTATCCAAATACGTAATCCAAAACGTCGGATTCAGATACATTTTTTGCCTCTTTCCCAATAACAATCGCTAATTCGGATTCAAACTTTACTTGATCGATCCCTTCTGGAATAACAATTTCTTCTTCAGGTCCGATGACTGATGAAGTTGGCTTGAAGAAGAATACTGGTATCTCCGGTAGCTGTTCCGGGATATCCTCCACTTTCGATACATAGTTCGCACCAATCCCAATGATTTGATTTGGTTCCAATGGTGCAAGTAACTTTACTTCGCCCTCAGAAAATGTTTGCCCTGTATAGTCCCATTCACCAAAGATATCCCCTGAAATCTCTCTGATTGTGTCTTCTTCAATAACACCTGCATGAATGGAAGAATTAACTGTAAATCTAGTAAATCTCATTGTATTTTGCTCCTCTCAGACTACTAATTCCGTTTTTTTCCTCGCAACACCCGATTGTATGGCTGCCTCTGCGACAGCATTTGCGACAGCTTTAGCTACTCGATCGTCGAAAGCATTTGGGATAACATAGTCAGGCGTGAGTTCTTCTGGTTTTATTAAATTGGCAATGGCATAAACTGCCGCCACCTTCATATCTTCATTGATTTCAGAGGCAAACACCTGAAGTGCCCCTTTAAAAATCCCAGGAAACGCAAGCACATTATTAACCTGGTTAGGTAAATCCGAACGCCCTGTACCAACAACGGCTGCGCCAGCTTCCCTCGCTAAAACAGGCATAATTTCAGGAACAGGGTTTGCCATTGCAAAAATAATGCTGTCTTTATTCATGGACTGTACCATTTCAACTGTAACGGCATCAGCAACTGATACACCGACAAAAACATCAGTTCCTTTTATAACATCCTCTAATGAGCCGGTGATCCTGTTTTTATTCGTGATATCAGCAATGGTTTCCTTAATGGGATTCATTCTATTTTCGCGGCCTTTATAGATCGCTCCTTTTGTATCGCATATAATGATATCCTGCACACCCAAGTTTAGCAGCAGCTTAGTAATGGCGATTCCGGCTGCACCGGCACCATTGATAACCACTTGGATTTCATCAATCTGTTTATTGACCACTTTTAATGCGTTAATTAACCCTGCTGCTGAAACAATCGCAGTTCCATGCTGATCATCATGAAAGACAGGGATGTTCATTTCCTTTCTTAGCCGTTCCTCAATAATGAAGCAATTCGGAGCTGATATGTCTTCTAAATTGATTCCTCCAAAAGTTGGTTCCAGCGCTTTGACAATGGAAATTATTTCTTCTGCATCCTGTGTATTTAAACATATCGGAAAAGCATCAATGTCTGCGAAAGCTTTAAACAATGCTGCCTTCCCTTCCATTACAGGCATCGATGCGGCTGCACCAATATCCCCAAGCCCTAATACAGCCGATCCATCAGAAACAACTCCCACAAGATTCCCTTTCAGTGTGTAATCATAAATCTTTTCTGGATTCTGGAAGATTTCTTTACATGGTTCTGCCACTCCAGGGGAATATGCCAAACTCAAATCAAATGCATTCTCTACTGGCACTTTTACGTTTACATTTATTTTTCCTTTAGACCTTTTATGAAGGTCCAGTGATTGCTCCTGAAGGTTTTTCATAGCTTCAACTCCTCCTGTCAATTCTTATCATTCTATTTAATGAATGTCGGTTGTTGAAACTGATGTCTTCGGTAATTATGTTTTCTTTCCGTTTCAACAGAATAATCTTTCTATTAAATTAGCAAAGTTGTATAACGGGACATTCTAAAAAATAGAATGTCCCCTCAACATACTTATTGTTTTACAGCAAACTTAGCTTTTGCTTCGATGCGGCGGCGGTGCAGGATTGGCTCCGTATAGCCGCTTGGCTGATTATAGCCTTCAAAAACAAGGTCGCAGGCCGCCTGGAATGCGACTGACTCGTCAAAATTCGAGGACATTGGCCGATATGCAGGGTCTCCAGCATTTTGTTCATCTACTACTTTTGCCATACGCTTAAGCGTTTCAAGCAACTGGTCCTTGGTAATAATGCCGTGGTGCAGCCAGTTCGCCATATGCTGGCTGGAGATACGCAACGTTGCACGGTCTTCCATAAGACCGACATCATTGATATCTGGGACTTTGGAGCAGCCTACGCCTTGTTCTACCCAGCGGACAACATAACCTAGCATAGTTTGAGCATTGTTATCAATCTCTTCCTGGATTTCCTCGGCACTCCACTCAGGATTTTTTGCGACTGGGATTTGCAGAATTTCATCCGTTAAATCGTTTACTTGAGCATTGATCTTTTCATTTTGAACCTGTTTTACATCCACTTCATGATAATGAAGGGCATGCAGTGTAGCTGCAGTTGGTGATGGAACCCAGGCGGTTGTAGCCCCTGTTTTCACATGACCGATTTTCTGTTTCAGCATATCATCCATCAAGTCCGGCATAGCCCACATTCCTTTTCCGATTTGGGCACGTGACTGGAATCCGCTTGCAAGGCCTGTAATAACGTTTGATTGTTCATAAGCCTGCAGCCATGTTGATGATTTCATATCATTTTTGCGAATCACTGGGCCTGCTTCCATTGAAGTATGGATTTCATCGCCAGTACGGTCAAGGAATCCTGTATTGATAAATACAACCCTTTCCTTAACCTGGCTAATACAAGCCTTCAGATTTAAGGATGTGCGGCGCTCTTCATCCATAACACCTATTTTTAAAGTATTGCGTTTTAATCCGAGCAAATCCTCCACTCGATCGAATAACAGGTTAGCAAAAGCAACCTCTTTTGATCCATGCATTTTTGGTTTAACGATATAAATCGATCCTTCAGAGGTGTTTTGGTAACGACCGTTGCCTAAAAGAGTATGTTTTCCGATAAGGCTAGTGATGACCGCATCCAAAATTCCTTCCTGGATCTCCTCATTATTTTGATCAAGTATTGCATTATTTGTCATCAAGTGCCCTACATTACGAACAAACAAAACGGAGCGCCCTGAAAGAGTCAATTCTTCTCCAGTTGGAGATGAATAAGTGCGATCAGGATTAAGGGTCCGTGTCATTGTTTTGTCACCTTTTTTGAAGGTTGCGGTTAAGTCCCCTTTCATGAGTCCTAACCAGTTACGGTAAACCAACACCTTATCCTCGGCGTCCACCGCAGTTACTGAATCTTCACAATCCATGATCGTCGTTACAGCAGCCTCCAATAGAATATCCTTTACGCCTGCTTCGTCTGTTTTTCCGATTGGATGATTACGGTCTATTTGAATTTCACAGTGAAGCCCGTTATTGTTTAATAGCACCGCACTCGGATCGTCTGGCTGTCCTTGATAGCCGCTTAATTTTGATTCGTCTTCCAGTCCTGTTACTTCTCCATTGCGGAGTTCAACATTCAACTTTCCGGATTCAATTTTGTATTTTACAGCATCTTTATGGGAGGCTTCCTTTAATGGAACCGTACGATCAAGAAATTCCCTTGCAAACTCAATAACCTTATTCCCACGGAATGGATTATATCCGCCTTGGTGATCTGCACCATCTTCTTCACTTATTGCATCTGTACCGTACAAGGCATCATACAAGCTTCCCCAGCGGGCGTTGGCTGCATTGATGGCATAGCGGGCATTATTAACCGGAACAACCAATTGCGGTCCAGCCTGAGTAGCAATTTCAGCATCCACACCTTCAGTCGTAATCATGAAATCTTCAACCTTCGGCTCAAGATACCCAATATCTTTTAAAAATGTTTTATATTTGTCAAAATCAAAGCTTTCCATGTTTTCCCGATACCAGGCATTAATCTGGTTCTGTAGCTCATCGCGATGTGCCAATAACTCCTTGTTGATCGGTGTCAAGTCATTGATCAGTTCTTCAAAACCTGACCAGAATTCCTGACGGTCGACTTCACTCCCTGGCAAAACTTCTGAATTGATAAATTCAAATAGCTCTGAAGCAACTTGAAGATTACCTGAATTTACATAGTTTGTCATTATAATTTCCTCCTTGTTAATAAACAGTTAGTTGTAGCGATCTAGCGTAAAAAATCTCTAGGTCAGGAATCAATGTAATCTTTAGATAATCTGTTTGTTCTCTTTTTTAACAGATCCTAGGTTTTGGGTTTCCTTCTTCTAAGATCGACTTATGTATGTCATGATGTATTGTTTGTTATTACGAAACGATGTTTCACTATTTGTTTAAAAAATGATAGCATAATATCAGGTGTTGTTTCAACAATTTTCACAAAATTTACTTTATTTCATTTTCTTTGCATCGTTTGGAGGGTACGGAGCAGTAATGTAAAAGAATCCCTTGTGATTTGCTCTGTCCCTCCAAAAATTCTTACGATATGGCCGCTTCTTTTTCTTTGAGATCTTTTTTAATTTCTACACAGCGTCCCGGCATTGGGAACAGCTTACCCGCATTCAATAGGTTATGAGGGTTGAATACTTCCCGGATATCAGTCTGGGCAATAATTTCTTCATCAGTAAAGACAAAGCGCATTTCCTCCCGTTTCTCGATTCCGACTCCGTGCTCGCCAGTAATCGTCCCCCCAACATCCGCACACGCTTGGAGACAGGCACTTCCTGCAGCCAGCGCCTTTTCACTTTCGCCAGGTATCCTGGCATCGAATAGGACTAGCGGATGTAAATTCCCATCACCTGCATGGAATATATTAGCGATCCGCAAGCCAAATTCTTCGCTGATCCGGTTAATCTTGTTCAAAACCTCAGGCAGCTTGCTTCGAGGAATCACGCCATCCTGCACTAAATAGTCCGGCGAAATGGCTCCCATCGCACCAAATCCTGTTTTACGGTTTGCCCACCATCTCCCACGTTCGAGTTCATCCTGGGCGACCTTCACTTCACGTACATTTCTGCTGTTGCATACATCAAGAATTTGATTGATTTGCTCATCAATCCCTGCGAGGATTCCATCCACTTCAATAAGCAGCACAGCTTCAATATCCCGTGGATGACCCACCGGGAATGCAGCGGCTTCCACTCCCTCAATCGCTGTTTTATCCATCATTTCAAGTGCTGCTGGCACGATTCCTGCTGAGATAATATCAGAGACCGCCTGGCTTCCGTCTTCTACTTTATCAAAGTAGGCAAGTACAGTTTGTTTCGCTTCCGGGTTTTTTAAAATACGCACAGTAATATTCGTGACGATTCCCAATGTTCCTTCAGAACCAGTCAGCAGACCCAGCAAGTCGTATCCCGGTGTGTCAGGAATGCCATTGGCGCCAATTTCAATGATTTCACCGTTTGGCAGGACAACTTCTAACCCTAAAATGTGATTTGTTGTTACTCCATATTTAAGGCAGTGTGCCCCTCCGGCATTCTCTGCCACATTGCCTCCTATTGTACAGCAATATTGGCTCGAAGGATCGGGAGCATAGTAATAGCCTTTATCCGAGATAGAGTTTGTCAGTTTTAGATTGACAAATCCTGGCTGTACAACAGCTCGCCTATTTTCAAGGTCGACGCTTAATAGCTTCTTCATCCTGACCAGACTGATGATCACTTCTTCATTCAATGGTATTGCGCCCCCGCTTAATCCCGTCCCTGCTCCACGGGCCAGGAACGGAAGTTGATTATCGGAGCAGTACTTAACGATTGCTGCCACTTCCTCTGTATCTTTCGGAAACACGACGGCTTTTGGCAAATGCCTGTGAAGCGTAAAGCCGTCACAGTCATAAGCAAGCAAATCCTCTTTGTGATACAGTATCGAACTGGCACCTCCTACGATTTCAGCCAGGTTCTTTATATGAGGATCGTTCGATTTGATTTTTTTTAATGACATTACTGTCCCCCCTTGAGAGTATCTTCTTTTTGATAAGCCCAATCCAGGAGCTGAATGGTATGGACGACTTTTTGATTTCTTCCGTACTTATTTACACCCATTGCCATCTGGAGCATGCATCCAGGATTTCCCATTGAAATCATTTCCACATCTTCGGGTACGTTCTCCATTTTACTTTCCAGCACAGCACCAGCCATTTCAGGATTGGTAATATTGTATATCCCAGCACTTCCGCAACAGCGGTCCGAGTTTGGCATGTTGACCATTTTTACCCCTGGAATATCAAGCAGAATGTTGCGGGGCTCCTCCCGCACTCCTTGCCCATGGGCTAGATGACAAGCATCGTGGTACGTAATACGAGTGTTCATTTCCGCTTGCGGTCTTTCATAGCCCGTGTCATGAAGATATTTCGAAATGTCTTCTACCTTGGCCGAGAACTCTTGCGCTTTCGCATGCCATTCCGGCTCTTCACGAAACAATTCCTCATATTCCTTCATCATGCAGCCACAGCCAGCCGCGTTCACGATAATTTTTTTGGCATCTTTAAACGCTTCGATATTTTGCTTTGCAAGCTTTCTTCCTGTTTCACGGTCACCAGCATGCACATGCAGCGCACCACAGCAGGTCTGGTTTTTCGGAATCGCGACATCATTTCCATTTCGCGTTAAAACATTGATTGTGGACTGATTGATGTCACTGAACATAACGTCCATCACACAGCCTGTCAAAAATGCCACTTCAGCCTTTGATTCACCTTTTGCTTTGACGACATTATCATTCTTGTATTTTTTGCGTACAGGCTTTTTAATTTCAGGCATAATGGTTTCCATCTCAACTAAATGCTGTGGCATGATATTCATTAGCCCGGTTTTACGGGCAACCTTCTGCAATCCGCTCTTTTGGTAGAACTTTAATAACCCGCCCATTGCATTCAATCGGTTTGGATACGGAAACAGCCCTTCAAGAAATACTTTACTAACTGCTCCTTTCACACCTGTCAATGGCATTGCCTGGCGAATTTGTCCACGTGCCTCTTCAATCAAGCCACCTACATCGACATTCGCTGGACAGGCAGTGGTACAAGCACGGCAGTCAAGACAGGCAAACACTGGATCCATGAATTGTTCATTCACTTCAAGATTGCCTTCTGCTACTGATTTGATAATATGGACACGTCCGCGGGGAGAATGCTGTTCTTGACCGGTCAGCTCATATGTCGGGCATGATTCCAAGCACATGCCAC
The DNA here is from genome assembly GCF_024494405.1 of Fictibacillus sp. WQ 8-8. Classification (NCBI taxonomy): domain Bacteria; kingdom Bacillati; phylum Bacillota; class Bacilli; order Caryophanales; family Fictibacillaceae; genus Fictibacillus; species Fictibacillus sp. WQ 8-8. The sequence continues at coordinate 5,988 of NZ_JAMXKG010000014.1, read as the reverse complement.
AATGTACGCAATCTGCCCATTTGTTTTCATCGGGCGCATCTTTCCAAAGATAGTTGCTTAAACTGTTATTCGTGCATGATGGATCTTGCTTTATATCCATTTCTTTTACACTCACTATTAAATCCCCCCTACGAATCTTTTATTGTTAAGCACCCTGTTCGGATCAATTTTTGTTTTAATACCTTCTAATAGGAAGAAATGCGATGGTTTTTCACCCCACACATCCAGCTTTTGGCGCAGAGAAAAAGAGAGATGCTTTGCAATAGCATAGCCACCCAACGATTCAGCAAATTGTCTCATCTGTTTTATTGCCAGTTCTATGTCTTCTTCAGCACCTTTTATGTTTACCTGGCATAATCCATGTCCCAGCCCGCCATGCGCTTCTACTGTAAGTTTGCTAGATTCGTGCAATATGTGGCTTTCTTTTATAACCTTTAGAACATCCAGGTTAACAACACCTATTTTCAAAGCTGCTTTTGATTGATCTCCACCAGCAGGTCCTGTCCCATTTGGAGAAATTCTACTAAATCTATCCCAGAAGGTTTTAGCTTCGTCTTGTCGAAGCACTGCCATCGTTGAGTTGGAAGGTTGAATGCTCTTCACATATTCCTCCTGGTAGCGGACAGAAGGTTCCACATCCTCAAAGGCAATCGCCAGGGTATAAACATTTTGTTGTCCTGTTAACCTTAGTGATAATGCCGGATTTAACAGTTCAAGAGAGATTGGTTCCATCACCGAGTCCAACAGCTTTATCACAAATGACCGAATTTCATCAAGGCTTTCAAGAGGGAAAGCCAATAATACAAGACTTTCGTACTTTGGAAGTGGCGTTAGCTTCAGAGTCACTTCGGATAAAATGCCGAGTGTACCCATGGAGCCTATAAAAAGTTTGTTCATATCATATCCAGCAACATTTTTTACTACCTTCCCTCCGGCCCTGATTATGCTGCCATCCGGGTAAACAAGGCGGAGTCCAATGACCACATCCCTGGAAGAGCCGTAACCCAGTCTCTTGGGACCGCTTTCATTTGATGCGATAATTCCGCCAATTGTTGCGTTTTCTGGCCATACCGGGTCCAGCGAAATTCTTTGATTATTTTGTGCCAGGTACTCTTGTAATTCTTTAAATGGAGTACCTGCTTTAACTGTTAAGGTCATATCTCCTACAGTATGTTCGACAATGCCTTTATAATTTGATAATGAAAGTAAGATATCAGCCGATTCAGTCAGTCCGCCAAAACCTCTCTTCGTTCCTCCCCCGGTAACAGTTAATTTTATTCCATTATCGTTTGCATACTTTAGAATACTTGCTATTTCTTCTTCTGTTTCCGGGTAAACCGTTACTCGGCCGCCATTCCCAAGCGGATGCCCCTGGCTTTCCCCTATTCTTTCTTCAGCTAACATAGACTTTAAGTCTGAAAAAAGATCTGTTGTGATCAAAACTGACTCCTCCTTTTGTTTCGTAATAACAAACAACGTTTCAGAATTATTTTAAAAAAATTCGTTTAAGTAACTTCTTTCAAAATAAAAAGTAAAATTCATTATCTGATTAGATCTCTTTATTAAACTTTCGCGTATCTGATTAGTTTTCGCTTACATTTATTAAAACAGCCTTAATTATATTTTTCAACCATTATTAAGAATTTTATAAATATTAAGATTATTACATTTAATTAACACACACATAAGAGATAATATTTAATCAAATTATTTAGAATATTGTTTCTATATGTGTATAGGTCATCTGATGACCTGTTCTAGTCAAGCTATATACTCTTAGTCATCTATCGATTCAGCTTCAAATGTAAAAGAGATAGAACGATTTCAAGGAGAGGTGAAAGATGAAAGTAAGCCTTTTTGCAACCTGCCTGATTGACATGTTCCAGAGCAATGCAGGAAAAGCCAGAGTGGAATTACTCGAACGGCTTTTCCTTTCCCCAAAGCCAGATATGTTGCGGACAGCCTGCTTATAATTTAGGGGGTTTTCCGCGGGTTGATCTGATCAAAGAAAACTGGATATTAAAAACTCAATTATAATGATCCTTACCCGTTCTCTCGGTTCAGGCTACCGCTTGATTGTTTCAAGCATCATCTTTCTTCTTAATCTATGAGGATTTTGGTTTCTACTGTTAGTTTTCTTGCGAGCCGTTTGGATATACAACAACCTTCAAGCTGTTTTTCTTATTGCTCCTAGCTCGTTCCACCGCTTCATTTGTTATTCATTGTCAGCAGTACCCTAAAAGTTTCCTAGTCATAGAGAAAAGTCTTTTTAGAGCTTGCTAAAGCTGTTCTCCTTAAATCCTTTTTCAGCCACTCAATTAACTCCGTGCTAAATCTTATACCTTTAACGTATCTGCAGAAAATAGGTTGTCAAAAGGGGTTATAAGGAAAAAATAGAATATATTATGAATAGAAAAAAGAGAGGTGATACATATGGCCATCATTCACATGGCCTTATCCTCTTTTTTAACTTTGTGCTTCTGGTTAAGATTGCATGAATTGCTCCAGCCCGCGGAACCGAAAGCTGCACCGATAATATTCGTAATCGCAAGGTCCAAATCTGCATCAGGCAAAATGTCCTAAAAATCAGACGTTTTCCCCACACCGCCTTTGCCCATCGTAATATTCGTCACATCAGTAAATGTTTTCCCACAATCTTTGCAACGGTAACGTTGACGTTAATCTTTTCCATGAGGGTAAGTGGAGAAAAAAAGTTGCTCTAATATCACGAATAATCCATAAGCATGAAAGAACCACTAAGCATTACATAAAAAAGAATTATATATAATAACCGGTCAGGTTTCCATTCCAAAACGAAGTCACCTCTATATATGTTTCTTAATAATTATATTCAGCTCAAGTTGCTTGTAGTCTTTAAGTATATGACACTTTAATGTGCGATAATAAATTTCAAAACAAATTTTTCTCTAAACCTTCATCTTGAAGAATAACCGGTAACTGGGAATATACCTATATATTACTCCTTTAAATAGGGGTTAGGAATGATACAATGTGCACACGGAGGTGTGGGATATGTTATTTCAAAAAAAGGAAGAAATAAAGAAAGACTCTACAAGTCTCAATTTAGAACTAACGAAATTAGAACTTATTAATATTCTTAGCGTTTTAAAAAATCGTTGGGTGAACATTGTTGAGTTTAACAAGCAGCACTTTCTAATTTTCGACATTAAAAGGTCTGCTCATGTAAAAGGAACAGAACTATCAGACATAAAATATGACTTCTGTTTAAAGGTGCCCCTACATCATGAATTTGACCTAAACGGATTAAATGTATTAAAACCAGAATTCCAAGATGGAAAGGGTCAAAAGAAAACGGCCAAAATTGATTTTGAAAATGCGATTTTGGTAGTGGTAGAGTCAACGGCACCATTGTTCTCTATCCATAAAAAGATAGTAGGTGTTCCAAAAGAGGATGAAGACTTCGAGGGCGTGTTTGATACTATAAAATTTAATGCTGGGACCGTGGAATATCTAAAAGAACGATATACAGATAGATACGATAGGCCCCAGTTTGAAAAGTTCATCAATGAAGTCAAAGTAAATGAAGTAGTTAAAAGACAACATAAATGGATACAAAGTTACCGGAAGAAAGTCGATAAATACTTCATTGTATAATACCCACTTTTGCAATTCTTTATATATTGATAACCAATATAAAAAGTTATCCCTTTGTCAAGGCCGGATATAATTTAACAGAAGGCGTTCTTACGAACCCTTCTGTTTTTCGTTTTCAAGCTTTTTTTCTTTCATTCAAATAACATTCTCCATTTACATTAATGAGTCCAATTATCCTGCCCGTAAACTTAATAATCCTTATTGTTGATAAAAAATCTGGAAACCACTCTTCAACTCGACTTTTTTCCACAAGAAAAACACCTCCACTAAATAGCATTGAGGGAGGTGTTTTGCACATACTAGGTTAAGAGTCAGTCGAGCACGACTGGCAAGGCTCAGACCCACTCATTGACTTCCTCTTTCGCTAAATCCCCGGCAGCTTTCACACGAATTCGAGTCGCATTGCCAGGCATGTATGCAAGCGGAACATCTTCCACATCAACAATAACGAGAGTTTCTGGATCCGCACCAGCATTTGTCGCTTCAGACTTCGCTTTTTCTTTGGCCATTTCCAAAGCTTTTTCTCTTCCAACACCATCTAAAGCATAAACCTTTTCAATTTGTCCGCTGACCTGTGCGATAGCCGCACCGATAGCATTTGCAACACCGGAATGCTGCGGACGAATAACTTCAGATGCACCTTTTAATTCTTCTGGTAGTAAAATGCTGCCGCCTCCAACAAGTATGACGGGTACAGGTGCTGCACTTGTTTTCATCCTATCAATGGCTTCTTCTACAAGATCTACCATCTTAAGATAAACTTTATTTAAAAGTTCCTTATCAAGATGAGCAACCTTGGAGGAATCACCTAAATTTACCTTACCAAGAGCGACGGCTACATCCGTAGTGGTTAAGGTATCTCCTCCAAAAATTAAGCTTTTTTCAGGCAGACGATATCCCACACTATCCGGTCCAACTGAATAATGGACCTTTCGATCAGCAAATGAAAATCCCCATCTCTAAAATAAGTAAAGCACAAATCCAAATTCTCAGCCATTGCCTCGCAGATTGTTTCCTCCATAATCTCTAGTTGCTGCTCATCCAGTTCAGGTTTCGTTTTCTTTTTGTTGTCCCAATCAAATTCTCGCAAGCTTTTCACACGTTCTGGCATGAACATTCCTTGCCATTTCATCTTTCCGCGGTCACGAAGCATATTCATCACCTTCCTACTTTCATTATATGCGAATATACGTTCGGTTAACACTGAAAATAATTTACAAATGATGGATATCATTTGCAGGAATTTGTCCACTCAAGTCGAAATTTTCAATTAATTGTAAATTGGAGGTGATTAAAGGTTGATTAATGGAGACAAAGAAACAAAAAAAGCTCTTCAGGATGAAAAGATTTTTAACTTTAAACAAAGTCAACCAGATGAGGTCCTAAATCATACATGGAGTAATTCAAAAGATTATGTCCTAACTGATACCGAAAAGAGATTGTATGTAGAATACATAAGACATAAGACACATTTTGAAACCAATTTTACAAGAAAGGATCGCTCTTGAGCTTTCCTTTTTGGTTCTTATTTTACGTCTTCCAAGCTCCATTCAAGACAATTGATTCAAATGTCTTTCTTATTTTTTCTTCAGAACAAAGTGAAACCATAAGTGTACCTATTAAACCTTAATTTTCTAAAAACGATTGTGCAAGAGTTTATGCTCGGGCAATTTGGCGGCAAGGATCACATTTGCATTTTTTGTGTTGTTTGTGGTGAATAGATATCGATCAAAATAGAAATAAATGCATTCCACCTGTTAGAAACGCCTTTTCCCTTTCTAATTTCCTGAATGACCTGCCCTTTATTGGATTATATTGGATCAATTGTTCATACTAAATTAAAATACTTGTTACAGAAGGAGATTATTATGACACATCAAAAAGATAATCGAACTAAACCAGTCCAACATAGTAATCAAAATAAAGAAGATGATACATACGGCATATTTAAACAAGAAATGGAAATGGATACAGATATTAATGAAGACCCTAATCGGGAAAGATTATTGGATGAATCAATTGAAAATACATTTAAATATAGTATATGGAATACACGAACAGATGCAGACCAATCTGGCAACAAAGAAAAATATACAAAGTCAATTGACAGATCTAACATAGAATCAAAAACAGCAGACAATCAAGAATAATAATTAGAAAGCAACCACAACAGGTTGCTTTCTTTTATTAGATTCCTGTGTGCTTAACAGTTGAAATATTTTTTCAAGTAAAGCACCCGAAAATATAGAAATGAAGCAGTGCTTTAGTTGATCCTCTGTACTGTAATAACCAATTTACAAAAGTAGCCTATCTAAGCCTATGGCACTAATAATCAACCGTTGTTTTTTACTT
>NZ_JAMXKG010000013.1:0-92744 GCF_024494405.1 Fictibacillus sp. WQ 8-8 | reverse complement strand
GGACTGTAAGGCTACCTAATAAGGGTTTTTGTGCACAGTACGAGCACACAATAATTATTACAAGAGATCAACCGATCATTACAACGATTGCTTAGTGATTATTTTCAGTTGATAGATTTCTTCCTTATAAATATTGGAATTTTTACTATTTTTTAAATTAATTATCATTTTAAACCTTTAATAAATGTTAAAAGGTCATTATTTAGCCGGTCTGAATGTGTGATGTATAGTCCATGCGGGGCATCTTTATACAAAATAAACCGGTTCTTGGGTAACAGCATTGCTGATTTTTGACCGGAGATTTCTACCCGGATTGATCGATCTTTATCACCGTGGATAATGAGTATAGGTACGGTGATGGACCGCATCTCCTCGCGAAAATCCGTTTCGATGATAATCTTATTACACTCAATCACTGCTTTTAGCGATGTCTGCAACATATCCCACCGGGTCCAGTCACCCATTGCGCAAGTATCAGCACGATTGAAGTACGGCAATTCATTCTGAATCAACCAAGTCGGGAAATCCCGTTTCCACGTGTCTCGCACCATGTCAGCAACTTCCTTGGGCACTCCGTTCGGGTTATCCTCTGTTTTCATCAAAAAAGGCACAATGGCAGCGACAAGCACGGCAAGGTCCACCCGATCGCTGCCATGACGTGTTAGATATCGAATCACTTCACCACCACCCATAGAATGACATACAAGCGTGACATTTCGAAGATTCAAGTATTCAATCAGTGCAGCGAGATCGTCTGCCAGGGTATCGAAGTCGTATCCGTTCCCCGAGTCATCGGAACGCCCATGACCACGTGATCAAAAAATCAGGACTGTGATCATGAGATTATTTCACTTTAAGTATAAAGATCTATATTTTCTTTTTAACACATAGGAATTAGGAAATCGAAAGCATCCGAAGCCTCATGTATTGAGAAACCTTCTTACGGCAGCTAAGAAGGCTGGTAAATAATCATCGTGAACAAAGTGTCCCGCACCTTCTATCATCACCAATTCGCAATTCGGGATAAGCTCAGAAACTTCTTGCATTTTGTTTTGAGGAGTTTTACTAGATCCACCACCTATAATAAGAGTCGGCATGGTAATGTCGGTAAGACGTGTCCACCATTCGGGTTCATTGTGTTGCCCTAGTATCGAGGGAATAACCAGCCAATCAAACGGTAGAGAATGAGACCGCCTGGAAGGAATTTCTTTTGGTTTATCTTCAAAAGGAGGAATAATGTCTTCAACAATCAAACGTTCTATTCTTGACGGATATGTTTCTGCGAATAGGTAGGATACTATTCCCCCCATTGAATGACCCATTAGTGTAAACTGCCCCAAATCCATGGCATTAGCAAAATGAAGCAAGTCCTCGCACATGAGTTCAATGGTGTATGTATTAGATCTCGCACTCCCACCGTGCCCCCGTTGATCTAAAGCTAAGACGTGGTATTTTTCTCCTAATACAGCCGCCGTTTTATCCCATGATTCTGAGCTTTCTCCTAACGCGTGAAGTGCAATAAGCGGCGGTGCTGAAGGTTTTCCACTCTCTCGATATTGAAAAGTGAGTCCATTCAATTCAATTTCATTTACCTTTGTTTCCATCTCGCTCATCTCCTAGGGTGGGCTTCGCCATTTTAAACCCGACTTATTTCATTTTCATACCTGCATATTTCATCGAAGGTGTGAGTATTGCCTGCGATCTACAACCAACCTGGCAACAAAGACCTTTTAAATTAAGAAGGGTTCATCTATTTTATAGTTAATATTTTCACTTACCTTTTTAGGCGGAACAAAATTCTTGAATGATCTGTTTTTTTATTTCTTCTATCGGAAACTCTTGTGGATAGGTAGATATCATGAACATAATACCTTGTAGGACGGATGAAAAATATAACGACCGTTTCCTTGGCTGCTTTACTCCCAGCCTTTCAAACATTTTACATTGTACTTCAAACATTCTAGCGTTTTCTTTAATAAGTAGTTTACTGTATTTAATCAACTCTTCGTCTGCCTCGGGCTGAGTTTGTAGGTGCAGATAGAATCGATGGACTTCTGGACTTTGATGGATATTATCAATCGCTCCTTCGATAATGTGTTTAAGTTGCTCACTAGGTGTCTCGCGAGCGGCAGCTCTCCGCTTTTGCATCATCAAGTAAATGGTTATTATTTTATTCCTCCAGGTGAATCCTTGAAACTGTGCCTGACGAAATGTAGCCTTCGTTTCCTGAAAGACTTCCTCCCACTGTCATAGCCATTCAGGATCTGAATGCATTTCGGTAATTAAATGGCAAGAAACTTTCATAGAGTCCTTTCATCTTAAAACGATAGTTGGATCCTTGAATTCAACCGTTTTCTAACATTCTCCGCAATGGCTTATATTTGTTTTCATAAAGGCCGCCATAAATGCGATGCTGTATATCATTGGGCCGTATGGTACGTTTTAAGTCAGTCCTTGTTTGTGACCCCGCATCTTCTAATGAGGAATAAATCCCTTCCCCAGTAGCCCCTACCAAAGCTGCTCCCCTCATTGCCGCTTCAGGTATCTTAGGAAGGATAAGGCCGATCTCTGATATATCCGCTTTCACTTGAATCCAGTGAGAATTATGAACTCCACCGCCTATCACAACCATTTCATTTACCAGTGTTTCCGTCGCGATTTCAGCTGCCTCACGGATCATCTCCATTTGATAGGCATTACCTTCTAACACCGCTTTTAAAAGATCAGACTTGTTATGTTTCCTCATAAGGCCTATAAAAGCGGCTGTCATATCTGGATTCGGATATGGCGCACCGCTGCCCGATAAATAAGGAAAATAAATAATACCGGTGGGATCATTAGGAGCTTTTTTTAATAGGCTATTGACCTCTTCATAGGTTAGCTTTCCCTCTCCAAGGATTTGCCGCAACCACTCAACAGAACCACCTGATGCCGAATGTCCGCTCATCCAGATGCCTATAATCGATAGAACCTTCGCATCACTCGAAGACATTATCGATGCACACAGTTATCTTGAAGCCGGAAATCATGTAGGAAAGATTGTTATTACAGTATCATAAGACTGGTATGTGTAGTCCTTGCATTAGTAGAGTTATGGATTGTAAAAATAATTTGCCGTCTTAACGTTTAAGTTATGGTTAATGAAAAAGTGAAAGGAAGGTGTTCTAGGTTATAACTAATACTAGTTACCTTTACCTTTTTCATTAGATCTAACGACATCAATTCTTCTTTTCTAAGCTTTTCCCTTATTAAATTTAAGATTTAAGACGAGTTTTTCCTGTTATTTCAGATGCAATGATTCGTATTCTCTTACTAACTTATAAAAATATTTTATAATTTCGCGAAGCCTAGAAGGCTCCGGCTGCTGAAAGGTTAGTTCGGATTACGTGCTTGTACGATTCGGAAGGCAAAAGGGAAAAAGACCAATCAAAGCAGGCGTTAGCCTGGTTCCCTTTTTTCTTTACTCTTGTGGCTCTTAATCTTCGTTTTTGTATATTCCGGATCGTTCGGTATGGCGGCGCCAGCCGTAAAGAGAGCAGGAACCTACGGCATGTAGGCTTCAGCCATACAGACCGTGGTTATCGCTCCCTTTAGTGCCGAAGCGACACATGCAGAATGACAGAAAGAGTTCTTTGCTTTCTGATCAGTCTGTTGTGCAACCGTCCGCGGATTCATTCCATTCTAATATTTCTTGGCGGTCCTCTTCTTCCTTTCCTGGTCTATATTGATTTCAATCGATTTTTTTCTTGTTCACAAAAGGCCTTTACCGTAGATCAATGCCAATATTTTTTACCATTACCTAAAGAGAGATCAGCTTCAGGTATTTTCCCTCGTTCATAATACAAGTTCTCTCCTGCGAAAAAGCTTTTTTGTCCATTTTAATTAGATAAAAAAGAGACCCTATCCGGTGAACTGCCGGCTAATAGAATCTCCCTGCATTTTTTATTTTGCCTTTCTTACGTTAAATTGATCTTCAAGCATGCTCCAGTTATGAGGGAACGGTTCACCAAGCACCCAATAGGCAATTCCACGAAGGTTATAATATTTTACCTGATTGAATTTTGCTTGAGCGCTTTCTTCGTTCTCAAACCAAACCACGTGTTTTTTACCTTTGTCGTCTGTGTAGTTAAAATATGGAGAATGAGCTTTGTTGTCGTATTTAATGTCTGCGCCTTCCTTGATGGCAAGTTCCGTGGCTTCCTGCGGAGCGATCCGTTTGGCGAAAGGATTGCCCTTCTTATATGGAAGTATCCAATCATAGCCATATAACGGAGCGCCCATAACGATTTTTTTGCGCGGGATGACCGAGGCAGCATAATCGATAACTTTGCGAACTTGCGGAACAGGAGAAACAGCCATCGGCGGACCTCCAGACCAACCCCATTCGTACGTCATTAAAATAACAAAGTCCGCAAGCTCCCCATGTCTTTTATAATCATGGGCACCGTGCCACGGTCCTGACTGTTCATCACTCGTTTTAGGTGCAAGCGCCGTTGAAGTGATAAATCCTTCCTTTTTCACTCTTGGCAAAATCGTTTCAAGGAATCCGTTGTATAAATCTCTGTCTTTAGCGCGGATGTGTTCAAAATCGATGTTGAGTGCTTTGTATCCTTTTGTTTTCATCGTTTGGATAACGTTTTTGATTAATCGCTCGGATACCGTTTTGTCCGTAAAGATTTTATGTGCTACGTCAGGAGAGAAATTCCCTTCTGTAAAATTGGTCAGCACAAGCATCGGAACGGCCCCTTGTTTCCTTGTAGCAGCCAGTGCCTGATCATCCTTGATGCCGATTAAATTACCGTCAGCTTTTACACGATAGCTGAAAAAAGCAACATATGATAAATGCCTGCCCACATCTTTAACTTCTTTGACAGCAGCCCGTTGGTCAACAGGCTCTAAAAAACCAATGGTCGTGATTTTTGTTTTTTTATGAATGGTCTGTGACGGTGTTATATCTTTTTGTTTGCTGCCATTGTATTTTACTTGCTGCAGCCTTGGGTGTTCTTTCCCTGTCTTGTCTGCATCAGCAGCACCTTGTTCTTGCCCCTTTATACTGCCGCAGCCTGCCAGGGTCAGCGTTAGGGCAAATGTTATTGCGAGAATTTTCTTCAAAGGTGTACCTCCTTTTTTCCTTATGCTTCCTTTCTGAAAAGGCGGATATACGAAGTTACAGGGAGCAATTTTTGGAAGGGGTCCAGCAAGTCCGGACAATCATACATCTTCTTTGTTTTTCAGCCGATTCTATACAGGGTCTTCAAAAATAGGTTGAATTGCGATACGCTTGAAAAAAGATGAGGAGAAACGAGGTGGGCAATGAATGAAATGGCCCTATATATGGATTGCAAGCGGTGCGGCTCTATGGGGAACAATAGGTATATTCATTAAGGAACTGTCTTCATTAGGGTTTACCCCGATTCAGATTGTAGTATTGCGTGCATTAGGAGCGGCCATTGCGTTTATCATCATCACGCTTTTTACGGACCGCTCATTGCTAAGGATAAAATTAAGAGATACTCATTATTTTATTGGGACCGGCTTGCTCAGTATCGCGTTTTTTAACTGGTGCTATTTTAAAGCGATGGAAGAAATGTCTCTGTCCGTTGCAGCCGTCTTGTTGTATACAGCACCTGCATTTGTACTGATCTTGTCGCGTATCTTTTTCAATGACTTGATCACAGGAAAGAAATTAACAGCTCTTGGTGTCACGTTCCTCGGCTGTCTGTTCGTTGTCGGCTACATGCCATCTGCTAAGGCAGGCATTACTTTGTCCGGGCTTCTTACGGGTTTAGGAGCTGGACTGGGTTATTCTTTGTACAGTATTTTTGGCAAAGCCGCATCTGCCAAATACCATACACTTACGATTACGACATTTACTTTTATTTTTGCAGGTCTGGCTCTGTTTCCTGTTAGCGGGCTGGCAACATCCATACATTTACTCGAGAATGGAAAAGTATTCCTTTATATTTCAGGACTTGGAATTATTCCGACTGTCTTCGCCTATATCCTTTACACCGTAGGACTCCGACAGGTTGAACCGAGCCGGGCTGCCATCGTTTCAACCATTGAGCCCGTTGTTGCTACACTCACCGGGTTCTTCCTTTTCAAGGAAGAACTGACTCTCTTGCAGACCATCGGTATTCTGCTGGTTATCTCAGCTGCAGTTCTTGTGCAGGACAAAAAAACATCGGCATCCCTTCATCAGAAGACCACCAACGTTTCATGAAAAAAGGCATAAAAAAGAGGCAGGATCCATTCCATTGAATGAATTCAGCCTCTTTTTCCCTTTATTTTTTCTTGGCCAGCCATTGAGCAACGTTCTCCGCTTCCTTGCCCTGGATTAATCCAGCAGGCATACCTCCACCTCCGTTTCTAATCTGCTTTAATATTTCCGCCTTGGTATGTTCTTTTCCGATGTCTTTCAAAGCCGGCCCCGTACCGCCTTCAAGATTGTTGCCGTGGCAGCTGGCACAGTTTTGTTTAAACGTTTTCTCCGCAGAAGCGGTATCCATTGAGCCTCCTTTTCCTCCTCCGCTGTCCCCGCCTGAGGAGCAGGCTGTTAGAGCCAGAACGATTCCTAAAACGAACGTAATCTTTTTTATCATGCAAATGACCTCCCAAGTAAAATAGATAAATATTCCATTACAACCACAGTTTCCACAACATTTAACGATTTAAACCTTTTTCCTGTTTAATTATCTTTTCTAGTGAAACTTCTCCATTTTGTTTACAATGATAGTATGACTACTACTTGAAATGAGGAATACAAACGATGAAGGCTTTAACATTTAATGAATTTGGGGGACCGGATGTCTTACAATATCAGGACGTTCCGAATCCAGTGCTGCAAAAGAATGAAATACTTGTTCGCATGAAAGCGATCGGGCTTAACTTTGCGGATGTGTACCGGAGGAAAGGGAACTATCACTTGAAGGGCACCCCTCCGTATATTGCCGGTTATGAAGGCGCTGGAATCGTGGAAAGGATCGGAGAAGGGGTAAATGGGGTGATGCCTGGAGATAGGGTGGCCTTTGCCGATGTACCGTATGCTAATGCTGAACTTGTCGCTGTACCGGAGGATCACCTGATTCCTTTGCCTGATGACATTTCATTTGAAACCGCGTCCTCTCTGCTGCTGCAAGGCTTAACAGCTCAATACCTGACTCGTGACAGCTATCCCGTAAAACCCGGAACACTTCTTGTTGTCCATGCTGCGGCAGGCGGTGTAGGCCAGCTTCTCATCCAAATTTCCAAGGCACTGGGCGGAACGGTAATTGGGCTGACATCTTCTGAGGCGAAGAAAGAAGCTGCTTTGTCCGCTGGAGCCGATCATGTTTTTCTTTATGATGAAGCCTGGAAGCGTAAAGTAAAAGAAGTTTCTCCTGAAAATAAAGGAGCAGATGTCATTTATGATTCTGTAGGCAGTACCCTTAAGGATAGCTTTGAAGCGGTAAGAATCGGCGGAACGGCTGTATTTTATGGAATGGCAGGCGGAGATCCACTGCCGGTTGATCCACGAATGCTGATGGACACTTCAAAAACACTGACAGGCGGTGATCTCTGGAATGTTATCACCTCCCATTCAGAAAGGGTGTCCAGGTCTCATCAGTTGTTTGATATGATTCGTTCGGGCTCTGTTAAGATACCAGAAACCACTTCATTTAAGCTTGAAGATGGTAAAGAAGCCCACCGTTTTCTGGAAAGCCGGAAAAGCACAGGAAAACTCCTGCTTATTCCTTAAATGTAAAAGCGAGTGGATCAATTTCGTTGATTCCACTCGCTTTTTAATATTTATATAAAAGATTCAATGCCTTCATCCGTTCTTTCGTCATGGATAGCAGCAATTGATTATTGAGTGTCTTTGCCATTTTGTAAGTTAGTCTTAGAAACTTTTCCAATCCTGATTTATATCCTTTCGTAAAAGCCAGTTCATCACATTTCGTTTCTGAATGCAGATCAATCCTCCCTTCCAAAACAGGATATTGCGAATGGCCGATCTCATGCCAAATGATAGCTTGCTTTATGTCCTGATCTTTGCAGAACAGCGAATAATCGTACACTACAATAAACCGGTCAAACTCGGGATCCAAGGAGGAAAAACACAATGTTAAAATTCTATTATCAATATTCCAAAGGCGGAGCCACTGTTCATTTTCCAGGCCAAAGGTCCTCATGATCTCTTGTTTATCCTCTATAATCGCTATACGCTCATGATATGTTTCTTCTTTTAAAACTTCACATAAACAGATCACAGCCATTTCTCCTTTTCTCTATCATTTCACCTCTCTCATTTAACTTATGTGACAACCTTTTTAAGTATTCTGCGAGATTTTTTTTCACACAGCAAAAAAGCATATTCTTCTCAGAATATGCTTTTTACTACTCTATCCTTTTGCAGCTGCTCTACTTTTTTGCGACAGGCAGCAAGATGGTTACTGTTGTTCCTTCATTTATTTTACTCGAGAATGTAATGGTTCCTTTATGATTTTCAATAATTTTCAAACTGACCATCAAACCGAGTCCAATTCCTTTTTCTTTATTGGAATAGAAGGGTTCTCCAAGGCGATTAAGCCTTTCTTCGCTTATTCCGATCCCTTCATCCTGGATGGTCAGGCAGACAAATTCTTCTTTTTGCATGGATGTTTTTATTTTAATCGTTCCGCCTTGTGACATCGCTTCAATCGCATTTTTGATCACATTAATCAGCACTTGTTTAATTTGGTTTCCTTCGCTTCGCACAAGAGGGAGATGTTCGGTAAGACATGGATCAAACTGGACATTGTTCAAGTTTGCCTCCGAATCCAGTAAAACGATGGTCTGCCGGATAAATTGATTGATGTCATTCCACTTATAGTCCATATCGCTGTGCGGCTTGGCAAGTATTAGAAATTCATTAATAATCGATTCAATGCGGTCCAGTTCTGAGAGGATAATCTCGCTTATGTGTTCTCTAATGTCTGGTTTGATCAGCTGAATAAAACCTTTAATGCTTGTTAACGGGTTTCGAATCTCATGAGCGATACCTGCTGCAAGTTCTCCTACAACAGCCAGCTTATCAGATTTCCGCAGCAGCTCTTCTTTATCTCTTAAATCGGTAATATCTTCTACAATTCCAGCTACCCTCCAGACCGCTCCCTGTTCATTGAAGATGGGAAAAGCTCTTGAGCGTACCCATCTTATTTCTCCATCCGGCTTGACAATCCGATACTCTATTTCATATTCAGTTTCTGGGACGGATTCAAATGTGTCAGATATCCGGTCCATATCATCTGGAAATACCGTATCGTAAAATGTTTTCCGCTTTTCAAAAATATCACTGACATCCAGTCCCCATAGTTTTTTAAAAGAAGGGCTTAAGTAAATATAATCGCATGTAGCTGAATCTCTCATCCAGAAGACATCATTCGCGTTTTCAGCAAATTGGCGGAAACGCTCTTCGCTCTCCAACAAACCAAGCTCCATCTGTTTTTGCTCGGTCACATCACGCGAGACGCCAACAATTCCATAGACATTTCCCTCGAAGGTTTTTAACGGGGAGATCAGTGCCTGATAATAAAATGTACTGCCCTCTCTTGACCTGATCCATTCAAAAAACTTGGAGGTTCCTGTTTTCAGAACCTCATAGCAGACTTCTTCATGTCCTGAAGATAACTCACCGAATACTTCGCGTATACTTCGGCCGATATAAAAATCTGGATTTATATTATGCTTCTTCATCCATTTTCCGTACATTCCAGTGTGAACCAGGTCCTTGTCGAGTGTAAATACCGTATCCTCCATAGAAGTTACGAGTGACCTGAACTTCTCTTCGCTTTTACGAAGAGCTTCTTCAATCTCTCCTTTACCTGTGATAGGAGTGATGGTAACTACTACTTGGCGAGGACTTCCTTTTTCAATATACAAAGGTTTGGTGCTTACAACATACCAGTTATATGACATTTTATCGGATAAAACGATACCTATGATCCTTTCCTTTACAGACTCGCCTGTCCTGAATGTAATTTGAGAAGGATAGCTGTAGAAATCAAGAGGAGACCCCGATTCATCCAGTGCCATAAATTTTGCGTTATCGTATGACTGCCCCTCCAAGTCAGCATCGGAAAGGCCCAGCATTTTACAGGCAGCTGAATTGATATGCTCGATCATCGCTGAGGATGAAAGGATGAGAATACCGCTTGCCACAGCATCAAAGAGGTTTTTAATATGTTCTGCATTATAGTTGTAAGAAACTGTTCCAGTGCTATTATCTATTATTTTCATAAAATCAACCTTAACTAAATTTATAAGATTTCTCTCTATTTTCCATCCATCATAGCATAATCTCTCTTTTACATAAATTGTCTTTATTCCTATTTTTTTAAAAAAGTGCTTAACAGCGCCTTTTTTTCGTAAAAGAGGTTCTTGTCCCTTTCTAGCAACACACGAAATGAATACAGTATCTCGAAAGGGGTGAAATAAATGCCAAGAAGAAGTGAATCCCAGCGCAGGAGAAGTGAATCCTCAAGAAGAAGTCGACGAAGCGAGTCCAGCTCAAGCTCATTAATAATGAGATTTGAATCATCTTCAAGCAGTTCCAGCAGCTCTAGCTCTAGCTCTAGCTCTAGCTCTAGCTCTAGCTCTAGCTCTAGCTCTAGCTCTAGCTCTAGCTCTAGCTCTAGCTCTAGCTCCAGCTCTAGCTCTAGCTCCAGCAGCAGTTCATCTAGAATGCCGTTTTCTGTACAGATGCCTGTACAAGGTGCTCAACAAAACCGGAACCGAAACCAGCGGCCGATCCAGGTCGTCCAGAACTGTAACTGCGGACGACAGTCCACTGAAAGCCCGGTGATGGGTGCAATGGAGAATAACCAGCAGCCTTCTCTAGCACGGCCTAGATGCCGTCGATTCTGCCAAAACGTATGCCGTTCCTTGTTTGGAAGGAACAGAGAACAGTGTATTGCAGATTGTTTGGCGTGCCGCGGCAACCAGGGCAATACCATGGGCAGCATGGACGACAATGATGATTGCAGTTGGAGGTCTTCCGGTCCAAGAGGCGATGTATTTAGTGTCCAAAGTGATATGAATGACGGACATTATTGGGATTATGAAGACTAAGGTCCAAGTGCTCCCATAATGAAAGACCCCTTGTCCCATAGTGGACAGGGGGTCTTTTACATATTCGGGATAAAACGTTATACACTAGGGAACTCTTTTATTAGAGATGGAGGTGGATGAATTGAAACAGTTTGATTTGGCGCAATTAACGAGTGAGCAAAAAGCTAAATTGGATCATATGGAGAAAGAATTGGATGTCGTACTCATTGCTTGGGACAAGCAGGGTAATACAGACAGCACACAGCAAAGCAATAATTTTGATATCTAAAAAACCCTTCAGCGAAGGGTTTTTCTTACGTTTTGTTCTTATTTATGCAAAAAACAAGGATCTTAAGCGGGCTAAAGATCACATGTACGCTCCACGGTATGAATCAGCTGCTTCAATAAGCCAATGGAAGGCTCAAGTGCCAATGAATAGAAGCGCTGTGTTCCTTTTTGCTCAATCGTCACCAGCTGTATGTCCCTCAAAATCTTCAAATGGTGAGAAATAGCCGGTCTTGATAAAGTAGAATGCTCTGTAATTTCATTGACCGTCAGCCGGTCATGCTGAGCAAGCAATAAAATAATATCTTGTCTTGCGGGATCACTTAATGCCTGCAAGAGCGGAATACAGGAACGAAAAACATCTATTGCCTGCTGTCCCATATCCATCCCCCTCTGCGTCTATTTGTTTAATCTCATAAACCTATATATGCTCATGATAGATAACTTCTTGTTCTTTTTCAAGTGGATCATGATTTTTCCTGGACATTTCTCACAGTTGCCGTTACCCACTTCCTCGGTATAAACCGGATGGAGTTAGCGAGCAGCCTGTTTTTAAAACCAGGGATCACGATGGATTTTCCTTTCATTAATCCTTCATAGCCAATGTTAGCTACACGTTCTACATCCATTACGCCGCTCTTAAAGAGCTTTGACTGTCCCAGATTTGCACGTGATTCAAAACCTGTTTTCGTTGGACCTGGACATAATGCCGTAACGGTCACCCCATTGCCCTTCATTTCATTTTCGAGAGCTTCTGAAAATGACAAAACACAGGCTTTTGTTGCATAATATACAGCCATTAAAGGTCCTGGCTGAAAAGCGGCCGTTGAAGCGACATTTAATATTTTCCCATTCCTCCTCTGCTTCATTCCCGGGAGGAATAATTTAGTTAGGGTCGTGAGTGCTTTTATATTAATGTCGATCATGGATAATTCATCCTGTAGATCCGTTTCCGTAAATTCTCCAAATAAGCCATATCCAGCGTTATTCACTAAAAAGTCGACTGTGATCTGCTGTTGCTGCAGTTCTTGAAATAATGCTTCTGCCTCACTGTACTTAGACAAGTCCTTTACATGTAATTAAGATATCTCGCCGTGTCAAGGAAGCGAAAATAAAATTGGTGCCAGGCACCGTGATTACACAAGTGTGTAAAGGCGGTGCCTGGCACCAATTCTTAAATTATTTGCAATGGAAAGTGACTGGCTGCATGTCAGGTTCAATTCGTTTGAACTGGTAGCCATTTTTCTGAAGATATTCCAGAAGCTTCGGAAGGCTCTCCAATGTTTCTTTTCGTTCGTGCATAAGAATTACGATAGGCTCTTTCCGATGAGCTATTTTCTTTAGTTGGTTTATGGAATTCTCCACATATTTCGGGCTTCGAAACGACCAGTCCATACTGTCGATCGTCCAATCCCACAGCTGGTAACCATGGTCTTTTACCGCTTTCTGATAAGGAGATTTCATATAAGGAGCGCTGCCATATGGAGTCCGGATGAGGACCGTTTTTTTGCCTGTCACCTTTTGCAGCGCTGCATTATCTTGATCCATCTCCTGGACCACGGTTTCTTTTGTTCGGTAAATCTTTTTTGGATCGTGGGTAACACCATGAAGCCCAAGAGCATGGCCTTCTTGATCCATCCGTTTAACCGCTTCCGGAAATCTTAAAATATTTGGTTCCAGCATAAAGAACGTTGCTTTGGCATTATAGCTGCTGAGCACGTCCATGAGGCCTCCGGATACATTGGATGGACCATCATCAAACGTTAAATAGACCGTTTTCGGCTCGGCGGCACCTTCTTTTTGTGGTGGTATAGATTTATGTATAGCAGGGTGCGAAATAGCTTTGGTTGGTTCTTTGTTCTCATTCCTAGGTGATATTTGAACAGATTTGTCTGCTGGTTGATGTTTTGCTGCAACCTTGTATTTCTCTTTTGGTGATTGTTCTGAAGCGGATGGCTGGGAAGGTGGCTGCCTGGTTGATTTCTTTTCCACCTCTGCAATCGAACTGGATGTTTTCACTTTTTTCAGGCTCTTATTCTCACTTGCAGTTTTTTGTTGTGATGTATGGGATGCCGAAGTTTTTGGAGAAAAGGATTTCTTCTGAGTTTCTTCTTTATGATACTGCCCAACCACGGCGGTTGCCTTTATTTTATTGACATGCCATGTTCCAAAAATCACAAACAAAGTAAATAATGACAAAACTAATACAACCGCAGCTTCTCTTTTGCCGGCCCTTTTTCTTGCTTCCCCTAAAGATCCTCTCACCGCTCCATCACCTTATCTTTACATAACTTTTATACTCTCTCAGTATAAAGGTTTTTTTGTAAGAAAAGGTAAAAAAATAGAAGAATTTATGAAAATAGTAAGAACTTCCTCGATGAATGACAGATCATGCATCTAGTCCTTTTTCACTTGGTCTGCCTGCGGTTCATCAATAGGAAGAAAAGACAAAACTTCTTTTACGATAGCATTGATCTTGCCGTCTATAAAAGATGAACCATACTTCTTTTTCGCCTTCTCGATCTCCTCTTGCACTCCCTTTTCAAAATTGATCAAAGGGATATCTTCTTCCGCTTCATTATAGAGATCAATCATGGCTTCAAGCCCTTCTTGCATGCTGTCGATGGCATCGCTGTAGAGTTTTCTGCTTTTTTTATTAAGCTTCATATTATCACCTGTTCTCATTATTTCCTTTTTTTTATGCCTAAATCATTTTTTATAGTCATCTACCCTGTCCGTTTCCGGCAAAATTTCATAAATTGAAAAGTGAAGTAATTGTTAATCTCAAACAAAGGAGAGATCGTTAATGTATTACGGTTATGGCTGTCATCGTCCGCATGTCGTTGTTCACCCTACACAGTGCTGTGTTCAGCAGTATTATCACACTGAAGAGGTTATTCACGTCCATCCTGTTCAGATTCAGCATGTGAATCACATGCTGTACCAGCATGTCCATGAGTATCCTGTCTCTGAATATCAAACCTGCCAAGAGCATCACCAAAACATTTCATGCGGCGCACCTCCTTGCTGCTGATCACATTTAAGGCCTGTGTAACCAAATGTTAATGGTATACAGGCTTTTTTACATAAAACATAAACAAAGACGAACAAATGTTGAAACTCCTGTAAAGCCGTGGTATATTGATTTCTTGTATAAGCAGGGCTTGCAGCCCTACAGGCCTGCAAGCCCTGTAAAATGGACGCAAAAATAAAGCCAGCCCCTGTGGTTGGTTTATTTGAATGAATTTTTATTGTCAATGAAAGGGGGATTAAAATGAAAAGCTATTTGAAAGAGTTGATCCTGATTATTATTGGCTCATTCTTTTTCGCGCTTGGTGTAAACTGTTTCGCTATCCCAAATGAACTGGGAGAAGGCGGAGTTACCGGTATTTCTATGATCTTGTATTATCTCTTCTCCTGGTCGCCAAGTTATACGAACTTTATTATGAACGGCATTCTTTTGATTATAGGGTACAAGCTCCTTAACAAAAGAGTGACATTGTACACGATTTTCTGCATTGTTTTCACCTCGGTTTTCCTTCATATGACAGAAGGATTAGGAACACCTGTTAAGGATACAATTCTTGGTACCGTGTTTGCCGGTATTTTCATCGGAATTGGTTTAGGACTTGTTCTTCGTTCTGGCGGAACGACTGGAGGATCGACCATTTTGGCGCGAATGGCAAATCAGTATTTGGGCTGGAGCATCAGTGGGGCCATGCTGGGATTTGACCTGTTGGTTGTGCTCAGTTCCTATTTTGTTATCGGGGCTCAAAACACCATGTACACCGTTATTTCTATCTATATCTCTACAAAAGTCCTCGATTACATTATTGAAGGCTTTGATACCCGAAAAGCTGTCACGATTATCTCTCAGCATGCCGAGGAGATCTCAAAAAAGGTAAACGACGACATGGACAGAGGTGTAACGGTGTTTTCCGCCCATGGCAGCTATACGAAGGAATCGAAAGAAATTTTATATGTAGTCATTAATAAACAGGAATTATTTGAACTGAAAAAAATCGTACATCGCATAGACGAAAAAGCATTTGTGGTCATCCATGATGTTCGGGATGTTTTCGGGGAAGGATTCACATTTCCTAAGACAGAGGTCTCCTGACTCAAGTCTGCATGCTAAAAAAGGTCTGCCGTTACGCCCAAGCGGTTACGCCGGCAGGCCTTTTTTGTATTTATACTGCTTGTTTAAGAATAAATTCCCTGATGGCATGAGCTACACCATGCTCATCGTTTTCCAATGTAGTAAAATGGCAGATTTCTTTAATTTCAGGCAGCGCGTTGCCCATTGCAATACTCGTGCCCGCAAACTTCATCATCGGCCAGTCATTCATATTGTCGCCAATGGCCACAGTATCTTGATAAGGTATTCTAAGATGATCAGCCATCCCTTTTAATCCATTTCCCTTGTTGGCATTTTCATGATTGATCTCAAGGTTATGGTCCGCTGAACTCGTAATGGAAAGCCCTTCAAATGCTGAAGCTGATTCACGGATTTCCTCAAGCTTTTCTAAAGAATAAGAAAACGGAAGAATTTTATTGATCACCAGATCTTCTGTCCATATGGATTGGAAGGAAGAAATCGAAATTTGCCCAAATTGTTTCAGATATCCTTGAGCGGCTTTCCACAATTCTTCTGAGTTTATCTCTGGGTTTGCTGACTTTACGATATCAATTTCAACCTGGATTCCATTTTCGCCAAAATCAGGCGTATAGATGCCCTTATTCGTATGAAGATGGTAAAAGACGTTCATGTCCTCCAGTTGGGTAAGGATGTGGTAAGCATGTTCTTTCTGCAGAGGATGGCATTGTACAATTTTCCCTTCATCATAGAGTACAGCTCCGTTCGCCCCGATCACAGGACATTGGAGCCCGGCATTCTCGAGCAGATTCAGTACATCTTCCACCGCACGTCCCGTACAGATCGCTACTGTATTCCCCTGGGCTTGAGCCTCTTTTATAGCCATAGCATTTTCTTTGCTGATCGTCCCCTGTTTCATCAATAGTGTTCCATCCAAATCAATTGCGATTAATTTCATGTTTTCCTCCTCTTACAGAATGATCGTTTCTACCTCATACTGCTCTAATATTGTGGTTAAATGTGAATCCATTTCCTGATCTGTAACTAAAATGTCAATATCCTCCAACCCGCATACCTTCTGAAAGTAACTGCGATTAAATTTCGTAGAATCAGCCAGTACGATGACTTGATCAGAACGCTTTATCATTTCCTTCAATAAAAAGCCTTCTTCCTCAAAAGGTATGGTCAGCCCGTTAGATGAGATGCCACAGGCTCCAAGAAAGAGCTTGTTGACTCTGAAGTCCGACAGATGCTGGATCGTTCTTGCTCCATAAATCGACCGGTGTTCATTGTTCAGCAATCCTCCAAGCAGATGGATCGATACCTTTTCTTTACGTGACAAGATTCCAGCAATGTCGATAGAGTTGGTTACGACAACATTCCGCTCTGTTTTCAGGTTCTCAGCCAAAAACTGTACAGTTGTAGATACATCCAGAAGCAGATGATCTCCATCCTGAATCAATCCAGCTGCAAAGCTGCCAATTCGCTTTTTTGCATCAGAATCCTTTTTCAGGCGCTGGTCATAGTTAAACACTTCATGATAAAAGGTCGGAAATTTAGCACCGCCCCTCGTTCGGACGATCTTCCCTTCCTCTTCAAGCTTCACCAAGTCTCTTCTGGCTGTATCACGGGATACGTTATTCATTTTGCAGATGGTTTCCACATCTACCCGGTCATGCTGCTTTATATAGTTAACAATTGCTTCCATCCGTTCATCCTGATACATGCCTTTTTCACCCCTCGCTAAGTAATTATAAGTAAACTTAAGTATTTTCGCAATATTATATGCAGAATTTCATAAAAAATAAGCAAAAGCGGGCAAAAAACCTCACTTTTGCTTAGTTGGGGAAAAAGACTTGAGGGTCTCTTTTAAGCATCAGTATGCGAGGCCCATTATGAAAAAAAATCAACAATATGCTTTAACAAAGCCTTTATTTAAGAGAAGAAAACGTTTCATTCCAACGCTTGGCTTCTGCAATCGCTTGTTCATCTTTTAAAATGTCATGGGGTGCGTTGGCTGTTCCGATAATATATTCCTGAAAAGACATTCCCATAAAATCAAAAATATGCTGAAATTGCTGGATCAGCGGCAATGCCTTAATCTTTGGCTGATCGCCGCCACACGTGACCACATAGGCTTTCTTTTGGCTCATTTTCCTTTTAAATTCAAAACGGCTGTCCCGAAGGCTCTGTGACCAGCGATCTACAAAGTTTTTCATAAGTCCTGACATGCCATACCAATATACCGGGGTGGCAAAGATCAGAATATCATGCTCAAGCACCATATCGATCACCCGGTCATAGTCATCTGCAACCGGCTGAAAACCGCCATCCGCGTGCCTCAAATCATCAATAGGCGTAATCTGCTTTTCTTTTAAAATGATCGGTGTGTATTCTATACCTTCCAGCGCCATTTCCGTCAACTGTTGGGTGTTTCCATCCGTTCTGGAGCTTCCTATGATTGCTGCAATCTTCATTCCAATCCCACCTAAATAAATAGTTTCTTCCTGTATCATACAAGAGAACTAATCTTTCTGCCCAGCAACTGGACTTCCCGATCAGCGGAAATGCTCTTTTTTACGCAATTTCGCTTTGAATGCACACCACGAGTTTCTGGAAGCCGCATAGCTTCCAATGGCAGCATAGCCGTAAAAAAAGCCCATAAAGATTCCAGCGATCAGATGGTGGCGGTGGCTGTACAGGATGGAAAGCAAAAGGCCGATTAAAAGCGCTGTCGTGGGAATGAACGCCCGCGGTACAGGTGTAAACAGTTTAATCAGCTGCGTCAGGATAAGAACAATCGGGACAGCCAATACTCCGTCCCAGAAATTTGTATGAATAACTGGAAATACTTCCATTAAGAGTTCCTCTCTTTTATTAAAGTACCTACAGTATCACCATAGCTGAAAGGATTTAAAAGGCAATTTTAAAAAAGTGAGGTGCCAGGCACCACGATTACACAAGTGTGTAATGGCGGTGCCTGGCACCCCAAGCTAGACATTCAGAAGGCTTTCGACTTTTTGGTTTAAATCTTTCAATTCATCCTGGAAGGACTTCATCTTTTCCATTTTTTCCTTAAGCATATCCCGCTGTTCTATAAGCCCGACTGCAATCTCCTCTAATTCAGACTGCTGAAAGGTCTTGTCCCTTGACGTTTCGTACTGTTCTTTATGTTCCAATATGCGTTCTTTAATGCTTAGAAAATGCTGAAGCTCCTGTAAAGAAAACCCTAGCACTTCTTTCGCATCAACTACTCTTTTTATCTGCTGAACATCCTTTTCAGTGTATAAACGGACCTGTCCGTCACTGCGTTCTGGCTGCTGTATGAGCCCAATCTCCTCATAATAGCGGATTGCCCTTTTGGTAATCCCGGTAATCTTTGCAACTTCGTCGATCTTAATCCAGTTCACCCGTATCACTCCCTTAAAAAAGTATACATTTTGTGTTACGTTGACGTCAACGTAACTTGTTGCCTGCTGGACTTCTGAAGTGGGAAGGCGCCGCAGAGCACGAGTAAATAGTTCGAATTTTCAACGGATCAATTCACGCCGATTAAGGCTCAATAAACATCTGTTTCCGCTCAAATCCCTCACCACAAACTGCCAATCCCCCGCAACAACTAAAGAACCGCCAAAAAAGGGCGGTTCTTCTTTTAATTCTATTAATAGTTTCGCTGTGACCATTGGTTTTCTGTAATTTTGCTGTGAATTTCTCTGTCAGAGCTGCTCATAGCTTTTAGATCTTTCACATACCAGCCTCGGCCATTGACAGAAGCATCTGTTTTATAGAGAAAACGGACAAATTTGCTGTTCGATGGAAGAACTGCAGTCTGCTGTTTCCATCCGACGCTTTTGCCTGTATATGTCGTTTCTGACTTCTGCCAAGTAACACCGTCTGCCGATGCTTCAACAATTCCGTTGTCGCTTCCCTTTTCAATCTCATACCAGGTCTGGAAGCTTATGCTTGCTGCCGGTTCGCTTAGTTCATAAACTAGTGGACGGGAAAGGGAGTCACCATAGCCGGCAAACCACGCTTTTTCGTTGCCTTTTAATGGAATTGAAATGGAGTCAGCGGCTGAACGTGCCACTTCCCTGCGGACAAGATTCAACGATGGTGTGTTTCTCGTCGGATGTACCCTGTTAGTCAGGGTCAGCACAATCATTTTGTTTTTCGGGCTGACGACCATTGTTGTTCCAGTAAAACCAGTATGCCCAAGGGTGGTAGCGTCAGAAAGAGCATCCATGTACCAGCCTTGATCCAGTTCCCAGCCTAGTCCATGTGAATCAGCGGGAAACTGCGGAAGCTGATTTTCTTCAAGCAGTTCGACAGTAGATGGCTTTAGGATGGTCTTATGTCCATATTTTCCTTTTTGCAGAATCATATGAGCAAACACAGCCAAGTCATGTGCTGTGGAAAAGACGCCAGCATGGCCAGCAACACCATCAAGTGACCATGCATTTTCATCATGCACCTCACCCCACACAATTCCCCGGTTAATATAAGGTTCATATTCGGTGGCGGCAATCCGGTGTTTTAAATATGCAGGAGGATTGTACATCGTGTCCCTCATTACCAGCGGGTCTGTGATCACTTCTTTTACGTATTGATCCAATCGTTTCCCTGATAGCTTTTCCACAAGAACGCCCAGGGTGATCATATTCAAATCACTGTATGTATAGGTTGTACCGGGCGCATTCTTTAAAGGATGCGTCAGCGCAATATGGAGACGGTCCTCTCTGTTGCTTCCCATCTTATATAATGGAATGAACGGCTCAAATCCCGAAGTATGAGTAAGAAGCTGCCGGATGGTCACGTTTTCTTTTCCATTTTCCTTGAACTCAGGAATATAATCAGCCACACGGTCATCCAATTTGAATTTCCCTTGTTCATACAATTTCATAGCGGCTGTGGTCGTGAAAATTTTACTGATGGATGCAAGATCAAAAATTGTATTCCTTGTCATTGAAACCGGATGTTCCATTTCTGTGAATTTATCATCGGTATAGCGGGCGGCATAGCCGTAAGCATCCCATTTAGCAATCGCCCCTTTTCTGGCAACCAATACAACTCCGCCAGGCAGCATCTTCGTTTCCATCGCTTTGTTCATGGTCGCATCGATGATGTTTAACGATTCTGGGTGAAGCCCTGCACTTCTCGGAGTTCCGTTATGGATGACTGGTGAAGAAGGGCCAGGATGGTTCCAGTCATTTTGCTGATGATCGTGCTTTGCACTTTGTTCCTTAGCCATTACAGGCACCCCTGCAGATAGAGCAAGATTGATTCCCAACAGAACTGCTGCTGGCTGTTTCCATCTTCTTAACATTGTAAATCCTCCATTTTCAGAATATTCACTTCT
This sequence comes from Fictibacillus sp. WQ 8-8, assembly GCF_024494405.1. NCBI lineage: Bacteria > Bacillati > Bacillota > Bacilli > Caryophanales > Fictibacillaceae > Fictibacillus > Fictibacillus sp. WQ 8-8. The sequence goes on along the minus strand of NZ_JAMXKG010000013.1, from coordinate 71,940 downwards.
TTAAATAAAGGGTAGCAACGTAATACTAAAAAAGCCATACCGCGAAGGTCCTGATCTATATTTTTCCATTTCCTATTTTCCCATAACTTTCTTGTTTAATAGCCTTTTAATCTACTAAAAACATTAGACTTTATTCCCCCTCACAAATCAACAAAGTATGACTATTGTACCTGTTATTTTCATGGTTTCCATACTATAATCTGATAGTTAATATTTTCTAAATATATGTTTATAGACGAGAACAACAAATGTTAAGAATGGAGAAATGGAGGGTGGTTTATGATCAGCTGGCTTAAAAGAAGGATATTCATTTCAAATACATACACATTGCCGGATAATGCCAATCCCATAGCTACCAGATCTTCAGCGGCAGCTTGTCTTGAGCCCAAAACCATTTCACCTGACAAAGAAGTTGAACACTATAAAAGCAGGCTTTTGCAATTTGGGATTGATATATGCCAGATGCCGAAATGGACACCCCAAACCAAGAATAGAAGAAAAGAAGCCTTCATCATCGCCTCATATATAGCTAACGACATCGAACTGCGATCATTTTTTCTTAATAAAAAAAGTCTGCCAACCTCCCAGCTTTTAAAAAATTTTCAAAAGAAGAGCATCACTCGATATGCCCCCTATATTATCGCTACGGCTCTTATTGTGATTGAAGACTATCATTATCTTAAAGGCTATTTGCCAGAATAGGAGGCCCCTTTCGATGACTAAGGGAATTGTGGTAGAAGTAAAACGTCGCCATTTGATCGTTCTGTCAGAGGGCGGAATATTTCGTAAAGTTAAAATTTCAAATAGGCAATATACAGTAGGCAGTGATATTTACTTACCAAACGAACTGGAAAAACAACGGACGTTCCGGCTTCCCACAATTAGCTGGAAAACAACGACAGTGTTTATGATGACCTTCATTTTGTTATTTTTTCAATTTTCTCCTTATACAGGACAAGGGGTTTACGCGTATGTAGGAATTGAAATGAATCCGAGCATCGAGCTTGAAATTGATGGTGACATGCTCGTTCAAAATATCACTGCTTATAATTCGGACGGGAAAAAGCTTCTTGCTATTCTTGAAGATTGGCAGAACCAGCCGATAGAAGAGGTTACCGAAAAAATATTCGAGATCTGCAGAGCAAAAGGCTTTATTAAACCCAATCAGGAAGTAATCGTCACGACCACGATCAATAAAGATGTTTCAAAAGAAACACAGCGAAAGATCGAACAAAAAATCAATTCTTTGATGGAAAAAAAAGCGCAGGAAAATAAAATTGACATGACTTCATTAATCATGTCAAACCAAGAACGGAAACGCGCTAAGAAAATTGGCGTTTCACCAGGGAAATATGCGATCTTCATCGCTGCAAAAGAAGCAGGAATCGAGATTACAAAAGCGGATATCAAGCAAAAAAGCATTCAGGAACTGTCAGAAGCGGTAGGACCGATCAGTGATCTTCTTTCTACAGCACAATCTCGTGAGTATCACCATGTTTCAGTTTTTGTTCATATTGAAACGATTGCAGGACAAGCGAAAGAGAATGCTGAGCCGGTCTATGCGAATTCCATTACCATTGCAGCTGCTCCAAACATAGTAAAAGTTCCAGTACCAGCAACGGCTGCAAGCCTTCCAGCTGCTGCATCTGGTGGAAGTTCAGATCAAAATCAGACACCGGCAGCAATCAGCACGCCAGATCCTTCTGCAGGAAATGTTTCTGCACCAGCTGAGCAGCAAGTAACGGCACCGGCAGCACCTGAGCCTGCCAAACCATTTGCACCTGCCGTAGAATCTTCCAAACTTACTGTTCCAGTGCCTGCTGCAAACTCTAAGCCGGATGTTATTCCTGCAGCACCTGAAAAAGAGAACAGCAAGTCGGTCACCGAAGATAAAGATCCTGCCCCTGTTACAGTCCCGGCAAGGGAAAAAGAGGGAACCAAAAACACAACACCTCCAGCGGACGTACCCAAGGTGAGAAAAATTGATTTTCCTTTACCAGCGGTACCTAAAGAGACAAAAGCTGAGTTTCCTCCAGCTGCCGGTCTTCCTAAAGAAGAACCTAAACCGGAAGTTCAATGTGATAAAGGCGAAAACAGGGGTACTGACTCAGCCAATGACCATCAAGAGTCAGCGCACCCGAATCATGATTCTGAACCTGCCGCAGAACCTGCAAACGCTGTCCAGTCTTATGCAGCATCAGGCTTATCCGCTTACAGAGCGCCAGCCCAAGAAGCAGAGCAAAAAGACAATCAAAATGAGCCATCTTCTTCAGCTGAGGAAGTAACTTCTTCACCAGAGGCCGATACTCATGAAACAGCACCTGCAATAAAGGATACAGATACCGCTGTTCAAGAAGAACAGCATGCAGCAACGGAAACACCAGCTGCGGAACAAGATAACAGCTTAGCTCCAGCTAATCCACCAGCCGTTCAAGAAGAACCGCCTGCAGATGCTGAAACTTCAGAGCATAGCGATGAAACTCTAAATCAAGAATCAGCTGAAACGGCAGCCCCTCCCGTCACTGAGGCTGCTGCTTAAAAAAATCCTGTCTGAACATTATTGTTCAGCAGGATTTTTTTATTGCAGACGCGTAAGCCGTTTCTTTAAATAATTATTTCTGTTTTTGATGAAGGCTAGAATAAATTCCGGCTCTTCATCAAAAATGGACAAAGACCGGTGTTTATATGGGTCTTTCACGAGATGCGGCCGCAAGGACTGGTGTAAAGCAAGGATTTTTTGTTCCAAAGCCCTGCAAGTAAAGGCATCGTCCAGTACCTCTTCCATGACCCTTTTATACTGGCGTTTATAAGGCTTATGAAGCAAGAGCCGTGCTGTCAGTGTGTTATAGCCTTCAATCGGTACATATTTATTTCCCATGACATCACCGTGGATGTCTCTTCCCCAAGTTGCATCATAATCCCAAGGCAGGATTTCAAAGCGTTTGTTCTCTCCATTTTTATATAACGCATAATTATGGATGAAGCCGTCAAAATTTTGTGTACAGACCGCACCTGCAAGCCACCTGAAATATTGATCGATATCCAGGATGGGTTCAATTCGCGAAGGAAACTCTTTTTCAGATGAATTTAGAATACAATGCATAAGTTCACGGAGGCTTTTGAACGATTTGTTCGGATCAAATTTTATTTCATAACCTGCTGTTACTGATCTCTTTTCTTTTCCAGTCGTCGGATTATACTTCGAAAAGTTTGCGTTTTCAGAGATCGCATAATAAATACTTCCTGCCGGCAATCCCCGTTTCTTTAAGAATTTCTGATCAACTGACTCAAGCTGAAGATAAACTCCTTGATAAAGCCCATTAATATACAATGTAACGTGCTGTGCTTCAGGTGACAGGACCCCGATATCACGAAAAAAATCCAAAGAAAGCTTATTTCTTATGAGAGACGGGTCATTGTATTCTGCATTCAAATGAATCCTTCTTGCTCCAAAAAAGGATTGAGATTCCATAAACAAAAGATCATAGGATTTTTTTGGAAATGAGCGGATATGGGCACCTCTGTACTTAATCAGCATTTCATATGGTTTATCCCCTGCTTTAATGACACCAGCAACAGCCTCGTTTGCCCATTTTCCTTTCTGAATCCATTTTACTCCCTTAAAGGGAACAGAAATATTGTACTCCGGTATAGCGTTATTTTGCATTTCTTCATTCTCCCCATCGTTGATACTTATCTCTATGATGAAGAGAATGCATGCGCTACATTCCAAGGTGAAAATGGGGCTGGTGAATTCTACTAACGCCCAAGCACTAATTAAAAATCAACGTACACTATGTTTGAAAAGAGATTGCTCAGTTATCTTCTTTTCGCCTACACAAGGATAGAGGAGGTTCAAGCATGAGCGTATGGCGTAATGACCCGTCTGAAAGTTCAAGTGGAAGAAGCAGTAGGCGTTCTGGGAAAAAATCCAGCAAAAGGTCTGGAAAACGTTCCGGAAAGCGTCACGGGAAGCGTTCTGGGAAACGTTCTGGGAAAAGATCAAGCAAGAGATCAAGCAAGAGATCAAGCAAAAGATCAAGCAAGAGATCAAGCAAGAGATCAAGCAAGAGATCAAGCAAAAGATCAAGCAAGAGATCAAGCAAGAGATCAAGCAAGAGATCACACAAGAGATCACACAAGAGATCACACAAGAGATCACACAAGAGATCACACAAGAGATCACACAAAAGAAGTTCATCTTCTTCCGAACACTGTTGCAAGCGCAGCTCTTCCAAAAAGCGTTCTTCTCATAAGAAGACCTGCAAACAAAGCTCGTCTTCTCACGTTTTAGATTGCAAAAAAGTGAAGAAAAAAAAGAAGCGTTCAAGTTCCTGCCACTAAAAATACTATTAATTATAACGGATAGAGCTTTGAGCTCTATCTTTCTTTTTATCCCGGGAATAGTAGGCAAATGTTTCTTTTTCATAGAAAGAGGCGCTTGTACCAGCGCCGAATGATGCTTGTTTACATATATACATACTATGCAACAACAAAAATGAATCTAAAGTTCTGAAAGGAGAACATGAATGTCTGACTATTATATCCAATCGTTGGTTGGCAGAAGGATAAATGTTAATAAAGGGGGGCCAGAAGCCAAGGCAGGGGAATTGCTTTATAGCGGCTATAACTATGTTGTTGTAGGTACAGATAAGGATGGCGTGGTTTACTATGCGACGCGTCACTTAAAGAGCTTTGGAGAGGTAGTCCAAAGTGACAATGAAACAGGAAACGGCGATGAAAATGCCCTTCGCACATGGGATTATTTCAAACCTTCCTGCTTTTCAGCCATTATGGATAACATGCTTGGCGAGAACATCCAGATTAACCGAGGCGGTCCTGAATCAAGACAAGGGAAACTTCTTTTAAGCACTTATGATTATATCGTCCTGTCAACTGAAAAAGAAGGGGCTGTATATTATAAGACCGAACATGTAAAAAGCGTGAGTGTCGTTCAACGGAAAGCGGACGGAGAAGGAGATACTGAATCCAGCAATGAAAGCGGTAGAAAGACCAGCAGAGCTTCTGGAAAGTCTACTGGAAAAGCAAGCGGCAGAGCTTCTGGAGGAAAGACTGGAAAAGCGAGCGGAAAACAATCTGGCAAGCAATCTGGCAAGCAACGTTGCGAGAGCAGCAGCCAATCCGCTAACACAATCGCTCCAGATCCAGAGTTTTATCAAGAGTATGGATTCAACGATCTTTTTGACCGCTTAAAACTAAGAAAAGTCAAAATCAACCGTGGCGGTCCAGATGCTATTGAAGGTATGCTAACAGAGTATGTCGGCGGCTATGTCGTTGTGTATGGTGAAAAAGAAATTCACCGCATTCTTCCTAAGCATATTAAAAGCCTCAGCTCACTGTAATTTAGCAGCTTAAGATAAAGAAAGTCAATTGGGAATTTTCCGATTGGCTTTTTTGTCTTTTATCATTTTTCGGAAGCATACTGGGCCAGCTTGGTTTTTCCTTACTTATTCTGGGACATACTTGTACTATCTTGCTCAAGGATGTGCTCCATGAAATTCGAGGATTTCTTTTTTTCATACTTGCGTCTTCCAATGCTGATTCGCTTGTTCAGCATCATCGGCTCACTGATGATTTTGTTTGGTGTTCTCATCCATTTTTTAGAGCCGAAAAATTTCCCTACTGTATTTGAGGGAATCTATTGGTCCGTCATGACAGCGGCAACTGTAGGATTTGGAGATTATGTTCCAAAGTCATTTATAGGCCGGTTTATGGCCATCCTCCTTGTTTTTTTTGGCGGTTCTTTTATCGCCTTTTTCACTGTCCACGCCGCTTCAGCTGTAATTAAAAGGCAAAATAAATACAAAGAAGGGAAATTAATGTTTAACGGAACCGGACATTTATGTATTGTCGGATGGAATGAGCGGGCTAAGCAGACCATCAGCACCCTTGCCAAAGAACCGACAAGACTCACGATTATTCTTATAGATTCATCGCTGAACGAAAATCCCTTATCGAATCAGGGTGTTCTTTTTATAAAAGGCAGCCCGGCGCAAGACCAAACATGGGAGATGGCCAACATTAAACAGGCAAAAGCTGTCCTTCTGACCGCCGACCAAAACATGAAAGAAGCAGAAGCCGACATGCACACCATTCTTTCCATTATTACGGTCAAAGGACTCAACCCTACTGTACATGTTATGGCTGAAATATTGACGCCTGAGCAGCAGAACAACAGCCTGAGAGCCGGTGCTGATGAATTAATTAATACGACATCTCTTGCCAGTGACTGTATGGCCCAGATTAGTCTTCAATCCATAAGAGAAGGGTAAGGAACATGTCCTTACCCTTCTAATCAGCCAACAATTGAGACTCTGTTTTTTCAATAAGCTTTTTGCCAATCCCAATCCATTTGTCATCGATCGACGCATCAGGGTCCTGGGGTTCTGAAAACTGATTTAAGCTTCCCGACAGATTCCCTACACTGACATTGTCATCGAGGCCAATCTGATATTTATGAGCCAGAAGAAACGGTTCTCCCAAGGTCACCATTGCTCCTTGGTCCCCGATTTCTTTTTCATAAGCGGTAAATGGAACTCTGACAAACGTATATCCGACTTCATCATCCAGTTTATAGTCAAAATATCCGTGATCATAATCCCAGTTGCCTCCAATGGTATACCCGAGTTGTTTGAGCTTGTCCTCCAGTTCATTAAAAGCAAACACTTCATTCTCAAGCTTACTTTGTAATGGAATCATGCTTATCTCCTTTTAGAGTAACGGTTTACCTTTTATCATCTCCAAAAGTATAAAAAATAAAGCTCCTGTCTGGGTCTTTATGGATTAAAGGCGTTTTTCCAATTCTTCTTTTTCTTTCTCAAAGCCTGGCTTGCCGAGAAGCGCAAACATGTTCTTCTTATAGGCTTCCACCCCAGGCTGATCAAACGGGTTCACTCCGAGAAGATAGCCGCTGATGGCACATGCTTTTTCAAAGAAATACACAAGGTAGCCAAAATGATATGGCGTTAATTCTGGAATAGTAACAATTAAATTCGGTACTCCGCCGTCGGTATGTGCAAGCAAAGTTCCCTGGAATGCTTTTTTGTTGACGAAGTCCATTGTTTGTCCAGCAAGGAAATTCAATTTATCAAGGTTTTGATCGTCTTCCTCAATCTTAATTTCTTCTCGTGTATTCTCTACATTCAGTACAGTCTCGAACAGATCTCGGCGTCCTTCCTGAACATATTGTCCCATAGAGTGAAGGTCAGTGGAAAAGTCTACAGACGCAGGATAGATCCCCTTGTTGTCTTTTCCTTCACTTTCACCAAACAGCTGTTTCCACCATTCAGAAACATAATGTAATCCTGGCTCATAGTTCACCATCAATTCAATGGTTTTCCCTTTGTTATACAGAGCATTTCGTGCAGCTGCATACTGGTATGCTTCATTTTCAGCAAGGTTCGGATTGGAATAATCCTTGCTTGCTTCTGCTGCTCCATTCATCATTTCATCAATGTTTACTCCGCTTACTGCGATTGGAAGAAGACCTACAGCTGTTAATACAGAATAGCGTCCTCCAACGTCGTCAGGAATAACAAAGCTCTCATAGCCTTCTTCATCCGCCAGCGTTTTCAGTGCACCTTTTGCACGGTCGGTTGTTGCATATATACGTTTGCGTGCTTCTTCTTTTCCATATTTCTCTTCAAGGAACTTGCGGAAAATACGGAACGCGATTGCAGGTTCTGTTGTTGTTCCAGATTTTGAAATGACGTTCACGGAAACATCCTTGCCTTCTAGTACTTGGAACAAGTCTTTAACATAAGTAGAAGAGATGTTTTGGCCTGCAAAAATAACCTGAGGAGTCTTGCGGTCTTCTTTAGAAAGCATATTGTAGAACGAGTGATTGAGCATTTCAATTGCTGCCCTTGCTCCAAGATAAGATCCGCCGATTCCAATAACGATCAATACATCAGAATCACTTTTAATCTTTTCAGCACTTTTTTGAATACGGGCGAACTCTTCTTTATTATATGCGGTCGGAAGGTCAACCCATCCTAAAAAGTCGCTTCCCGCTCCAGTTCTATCATGGATTTGCTCGTGTGATGCTTTTACTAATGCAGATAAATTTGATACTTCTTGCTCACCTAAGAAAGGCAAAGCTTTGCTGTAATCAAAATGCAGTTTATTAGCCATGTCTTAAACTCCTCCGTTTTTTGTTCTGGTTTCTTTTACTTTAACCAAATAAAAAATGTTAATCAAGAAAACGGCCGCTCGAAAACGCTTACTCCAAGTAGTCGGAATGTTCTTACTTATTGCAAATAAAAAAGAGGGGAAGCTCCCCTCTTTTTTATTATAGAGACATGCGAAGGATTTCTAAAACATCCTCTTTGTTAAGCTTTTTAAAGTTGCCAAACTCGCCGTTTGCCATCGCTTTATCTGCGATTAGATCAAGTTTGGAATCATCGATGTCATAATCAGCAAGACGGTTCGGTGCACCTAAAGATGTCCAGAAAGCAGACAGTTTGTCGATCCCTTCAAGTGCCACTTCACGATCTGATTTCCCTTCTGTATCCACGTTAAACACGCGAACAGCCAGTTGCTTCAAGCGCTCTGGACCTTGATCAAGTACATAGCGAAGCAAGTTCGGGAACAGGATTGCCAGACCGCCGGCATGAGGAATATCATAAACGGCTGAAACAGCATGTTCAAGGTTATGAGTGGCCCAATCGCCTTGTACACCCATTGCAATAGTTCCGTTCAATGCCATTGTCCCATTATATAGAATGGTCTCACGAAGGTCATAATTCTCAAGATCTTCTACTAATTTTGGAGCTGCTTCCATTACCGTTAATAGAATAGATTCTGCGAAACGGTCTTGAAGATGAGCATTTTCAGTATGGTTCAAATACGTTTCCAGCACGTGCGACATCATGTCTACCATGCCATAAATCGTATGGTCTTTTGGCACAGTAAAGGTATTGACCGGATCAAGAATAGAAAACTTAGGGAACACAAGCGGACTTCCCCAGCCATACTTTTCATTGGTCTCCCAGTTGGTAATAACAGATCCAGCGTTCATTTCAGAACCTGTTGCTGCAAGAGTAAGAACTGTACCAAACGGAATTGCTTCTTTAGGAGTGCTTTTTTTAGTTACAAAATCCCAAACATCTCCGTCATATTTTGCTCCTGCCGCCACGGCTTTTGTACAGTCGATAACACTTCCGCCTCCGACTGCAAGAATGAAATCAATATTGTGCTCCTTACAGATTTCCACACCTTTTTTTACGGTAGTTAATCTCGGATTCGGTTCAACTCCTGATAATTCATGAACGTCTGCACCGATCTTGTTGAGCTCGGCTACTACTTGATCATATAGACCGCTGCGTTTAATGCTGCCACCGCCATAAACAAGCAATACCTTCTTGCCATACGGCTTCATTTCCGCAGACAGCTGGCTAAGTTGCCCTTTTCCGAACACTAAACGGGTTGGATTATAATACGTAAATGAATTCATTTATTTACCCTCCTTGATGTTCCATTACTTTCGTTAGTATTATCTATCAGGGTGAAATTAAAAGTAAAGAAATCGGCTCTAAACATTTTTATGATGTACAAATATTAAACAAAAGATTGAACAAATATTGAATTTTATTCAAGATAATGTTTATATTCGCCTTGAAGGTGGAAATGTATAATCGTAACAGAAAGAAGTCATCCTATTACTGCTATCTATTTAATTCCCTTAGGAGGTAATACCATGAATGGATTACAGCGGACTGCCTTAGCACTAGTTATTATTGGTGCCATTAACTGGGGTCTTATTGGATTCTTCCAATTTGACTTAGTGGCAGCTATCTTCGGCGGTCAAGATGCAGCTCTTTCCCGCATCGTTTACGGATTGGTTGGTTTATCCGGTTTATATTGCCTGACTCTTCTTTTTGCTCCAGCACATGAAGTTGAACGTGAGGACCGCATCGAAACAAATCGTGTTTAATGAAATTAAAAAATAAAAAAGGTTCTTCCTCATAGGAAGAACCTTTTTTTATTTACTTCTTAAGACGTTTGTTCAGTTGAGCTTGACGGTCAGTTGACTCTTTCAACCACTCTTTAAGCTTTGCTTCAAGTGTGTTGAAACCTTTGGAAGAGTCTTGAGCCGCTTGCTTCTTAGGTGCAGGACGGCGTTCCTTTTTAGGGGCTTGAGCCGGAGCTTCTTGAGTTTGACGAATGGATAAAGAGATCTTTTTAGAATCTTCGTCAACAGAAAGAATTTTAACCTGAACAACATCTCCCACTTTTAATACGTCGTTAATATCTTTAACAAAGCTATGAGAAACCTCAGAGATATGAACTAATCCCTGAACTTCGTCGTTTAAAGCGACGAAAGCACCAAACGGTTTAATTCCTGTTACTTTACCTTCAACGATGCTACCTACTTCAAAATTCATGAAAACACTCCTAACTATTTTTTAACCTATTAAGTATAACACATACAGAAAATAAAATAAAACGTATGAAACAGGATAAAACGTCCTGACCATACTCATTTTCGTGCAAATAGGGCATAAGAATGACATTTGCATCATTCCCATACCCAATTTTGCATGAAATGGAAACTTTTTTGTAAAATTAGACCAGTTTTTCTGGATTTAACAAGGAATCAGCTTCTTCTTCTGTAACATATCCCTTTTCCACAGCCACTTCTTTTACCGTCTTACCCGATTTATAGCTTTCTTTTGCTACCTCGGCTGCTTTTTCGTAGCCCGTTTTTGGATTTAGTGCTGTGGCAATCGCAAGGCTCTGTTCCATCAGTTCTCTGATCCGGCTTTCATTGGCTTCCAGTCCATTGATACAGCGATCGGTAAACACGCTCAATCCTGAAGACAGGATGGTGATGGAGTGAAGAAGGTTTAAGCCAATGACCGGCATCATCACGTTAATCTCAAGCTGGCTGCCGATTCCGGCAGTGGTGATGCATGTATCATTGCCGATGACCTGCGAACAGATCATGTACATGTTTTCAAGGATGACCGGATTTACTTTCCCCGGCATGATGGAAGAACCGGGCTGTACAGCGGGTAAAATGAGTTCTGAGATTCCTGTTCTCGGACCTGAACTGAGCAGGCGGAGGTCGGACGATATTTTTATAAGATGAATGGCTAGTTCCTTTAAATGGCCGCTGATCTGGATAGCTGCCCCGTTATTCTGCATAAAGCGGAAACGGTCAGTCGGTGCTTTAAATGGAAGGCCCGATCTGTCAGCAACCTCTTTGATGGCTCTTTCAGCATATTCCGGATGGGCGTTGATTCCCGTACCCACAGCATTTCCCCCAAGTCCGATCTCAAAGAGGAACGGTTCACTCTGTTTTAATGCATCATAAACTTTTTGCAGACTTTCCGCATACCCTCCAAAGGAATGGCCAAGCCGCATGGGAACCGCGTCCTGGAGGTGGGTCCTGCCTGATTTGATAATGTGGTGAAAATCTTTCTGTTTGTTTCTGAGCGCTTTAATCGTTTTTTCAAGTGCCGGGTATAAATTTTGATACAGCTCTTGTGCTGCGGCAATATTGATGGCCACATGGATCGTATCATTTGTTGACTGTGCCATGTTCACATGATCGTTCGGATGGACCTTGCTCCAGTCCCCTTTCGAACCGCCAAGAAGCTCTGAAGCCCTGCTGGCGATGACTTCATTGGCATTCATGTTCTGAGAGGTTCCTGCTCCCGCCTGATACGCATCAACGACAAATTGATCCTTCAGCCTGCCTTCCATTATCTCCTCTGCTGCCTGGATAATCGCGTTTGCCTGTTTTTCCTCAAGTTCACCGCAATCTCTATTTGCTGCAGCTGCACTCGCTTTAATAATCGCCTGCGCTTTTACAAAAGCGAACGGCAGCCTTTGCCCGCTGATCGGAAAGTTCTCGACCGCCCGCTGCGTTTGTGCTCCGTAATATGCCTCCTTGGGCACCTTCACTTCCCCGAGTGTATCCTTTGCAATCCGATATTCCGTCATGACCACATCTCCTCTCTATCGCGGTGCCTATCGCGGTGCCAGGCACCGCAATTACACACATGTCAAAGAGCTGTGCCTGGCACCCGCTTTTTGACCCGCATTTTGACCCTTTTTTTGACACCTTTATTACACATTCTCTGTATTCCCTTTTTTCCTTTTTTTTATGGTTTATCTTTTTGCGGAGCTGTCCATAATGATAAGACAGCATTCAATATTCCCCCTTTTTCTTTTGGCAGGCATGCCACCACATGCCTGTTCTTTTTTATCCATTTCTTATTCGGGCAGATCTCCCGAGCATACACGACGCAAACAAAAAAAGCCTCCCATGTGCAGAGACCTTGTACATCAATAGTATTATTCAGAAGATGCCCGGTTCGTCCTTTTTTTATGTAAGGCGATCACCCTGGCTGGAGATTTTTTAATTTTTCGGTGTTCCGTCCGGAAGCCTGCCTTTTTTTGTTTCATGAATGTTGCTTTTGAAATGGGACGGGGACGGGACCACGAAATAGACTCCGGATTTTTCCAGGAATCATGGGTGATCAGCTCGGTTTTGTAATAATAACAATTCCCGCTTAAGTATTCTTCACATATATATAATACGGTGTGTTTGCTATGCATCCGCTTTTCGCTCCATTTTTTGATACATTATCCCCTTTTTGATCCGCTTTATTCATGGAAAGAGCCTGAAGCTTAAGATCTTCAAGCCCTTCACTTCCTTATCTAAAGAACCACCATAAAGCTCCAACGATAAGGAGAAGTATAAATATGATAATCAAGACAGCCCATATCCAGCCCCAACCAAATCCAACGCCGCCGCCACCGCCGCCAACACCATAGCCGTAGCCATAGCCATAGTACGGATAACCGCCACCATAAGGATATGCCATATTACAAACCTCCTTCATCTGTTGCGTCCTACACACTAATAAAATATGTAAGTCCAGGGTAAAAAGGAATAGAGGCAAATGCGGATTTTGTGCCTGTTCAAGGAAATTATTTCTTTTGTAAACGAAATAAGATTGGACAAAATAAACGAGACGTAAAGATGATGGAGGAATGCAATGGAAACGAAAACTCAGCCGCTGCTTACTCCGGCATATCGGAAAAGAATAGGCGAACTCGACCTTTATTATGAAGATTACCCACACAGGAATCCTGACGCCCAAGTTTTGATCCTGATACACGGGTTTCTTTCTTCAACCATCAGTTTTCGGAAGCTAATTCCGCATTTAGCTGAAGATTATCATGTAGTTGCCATTGATCTGCCGGGATTCGGTAAGAGCGAAAAGTCAAAAACATTTACGTATTCACTGGCAAGCTACGGCAAGCTCGTTCTATCATTCATCAAAGAAATGGGCTGGAGAGATGTCGTACTGATCGGTCATTCCATGGGCGGCCAGGTGGCTCTTTATGCATCGCGGCAGGATGGAAAACTGATCAGTAAGCTCGTGCTCCTCGGCTGCTGCGGTTACATCAAACGGGCGCGGTCTACCATGATCTGCTGCTCCTATCTCCCTTTTTTCTCCTGGGGATTAAAGAGATGGGTTCTAAAAAAAGATCTTCGCAATAATTTAAGCGGTGTCCTTCACAACATTGATCTCGTAACAGAAGACATGATCAAGGAATACCGGGCACAATTTTTAGAAGACGGTTTTTTTGACAGCTTGATTCGCCTGCTCCGACACCGTGAAGGAGATTTAAAACCATTTGAACTGAATACAATTGTCCATCCCATTCTGCTCATTCACGGCAATGATGATAAAGTCATCCCCCTCACTACGGGAAAAAGACTTCACAGTGATTTAAAAAATTCAAGACTCATCGTCTATAAAGATGCCGGACACCTCATCATGGAGGAAAAACCGTTAGACTTGGCAAGAGACATCAAACAATTCATCTCCAGCGAAAAAGAAGCGCTTCAGACCTCCGTCTGAGCGCTTCTCGTTTTATTCGTTGTTTTCCCTGCTTTTCATCATCTGCTGCCAGACCGAACCTGCAGCTTCTTCCCCGCTCTGAATGCGTTCAAGCGCAATCTTTGCCTGGAGACGGACTTCAAACTCTGGATCGTCTTCTGCGTCTTCCAATGCCGGTATGGCCGTTTCGTCCCCTACTTCAAACAAGAATCGTGCAGCGCGCCAGCGGACCAGTTTATTTTTGTCATTGAGTGCTTCACACATGGCAGGAATCGCACTCGGATTCCCAAGGTCGGATAAACAGTCTCCTGCCGTTCGGCGAACCGCGACATTTTTATCTTTTAACCCGGCATAAAGCAGCGGAAGAACCGCTTCATCTTCAATCATGCCAAGATAAACGACAGCCAGGCGCCGGATCGAAGGCTTCGGATCCTTCAGTGCCTGCTTTAACACCATAATATCGTTGACCGTCGGGTTCATGCGTTCTAAAGCCGCATAACGGGTCTGCCAATCTTCATCCTGCATCTTTTCGGCAACTTCAGTTGTAGATACTTCTTCTTTCGGCGCTTCTTTCCCGGATTCCATGGAGAAAGCCTGCTTCACAAGCTTCTGAATCCGTTCTTCATCATAAGCGGCGGAGATTTCCTCGACGACTTCTTGTCCGATCTGTTCAAATGTTCCGTAGCGAACACCCTGCTCTTCCCATTTCCGTTCCATGACCAGGTTATCTGATGCTTTTTGAGCTTCGAGCGCCGCATTCATAAACCGCTCTGGAAGGCCTGCGCGCCGTTCTTCATTTTCGGTTTTCAGTTTTACTTGCATCGGCAAGCCTCTGAACATTTGAATGAGAACTGTAATTTCCAGGTACTCGTCTTCCTTTTTCTCCTGTCCGGACGCTTCAGAGAGCTGGTCGTCCGAATCCCCGAATACTTCACGGACGCCTGCCAATACATCTTCCCAATCTGCTCTTGGATGACGGTCAAGTGCAATAAAATCTGCCACATGGTAAACGCTTTTCACGCCCTCCACCTTAAAGATTTCTTTAATATAATCAGGTGCATCATCAAGGTTTTCCTTCGTGTAGTTGTAGCGCTCGTTACCCGGCAGTGCTTCGTCCATATTAATTTTCATGGAGTTCGGACTTGGTGTCGGTTCAATGCCTTTAATCTTCAATACACTCACCCCTTATATCAGATCGTGTTCTTTTATATACGAAAGCATTTTCTCTTTCTCCCGGTCGGTAAACTTGTATTCACAGTCGACCCCTTCGTCATGAACAATAAAATCCTGTACCTCGCCATCACGATCGAACACAACGAGTGCACTCGGATCATAAAGATCACCAGGGAGTTTCGTCTCCGCTGACAAATCAAAATTCAGGTACACATTGATCCAATGCTCACCCTTCATTACTTCCGGATAAAAAGCGGTAAAATCCGCTTCAAAATAATTTTGAAATCCATACTTATACATAATGTTCCCCCGTATTGGCTCTATCTTCTTTTTTATTATAAACAATCGGAGGAAAGGAAACAAAGATGGCGGTTGTAGCAAAGGAGAGTTTTCAGGTAATGCTGTTATCTCTGGCTGCCGTTTACATAACTAGGTTTTGGCGGGTATTTAGGAGAATTTGGCGGGTAAACTCCCTGTTTTGGCGGGTAAATGCTTCATTTCGGCTTGTAAATGTATTCCGAGTCCTCGATCTGAATTGAAAAAACGTAAAAAGAGACGATTTCAGCCCGAAAATCATTCGGCTCAACCATCATCTCTTCATTCACATTATATTTCTCTCAATACCGCACGCACAGGACTGCCATCCGCATCCTTTAACGGCAGCGGCAGCGCGATTAGCTCATATTCTCCTGGCTCCACATCATCAAGGACGATACCTTCCAGGATATTAATGCCGTTTTGAAGCAAGGCATGGTGTGCAGGAAGCGCTTTGCTGTCGAGGACATCTACAGACGGCACATCAACTCCGATAAGCCTCACACCTTTTTCTGATAAAAAAGCAGCCAGCTTTTCATCTAGATAGGTGATCTTTTCCGGAAACACGGTTCTGTCCTGCCAAGAGCCTGTTTTCAGCAGCACACGCTCCGCTCCATCCAGCGGTTGATCCTCCAAATCCTCTGGAGCGATGACCTCTTTGCCCGTAACATCTATCACTATTGCTCTGCCGGCATAAATTTCAAGATCCAGCTCCAGTACCAGTTTTCCTTCACTATCAAAGTGATACGGCGCATCAATATGGGTGCCGGTGTGCGTGCTCATTTCCACTTTACCGACATTCACGGATCCTGATTCTGTTTTCGTCCAGGCTAAATCAAACGAGTACGGGGTGTCCCCCGGCCAGGTCGGAACGGACGAGGTCAAAGGCATGGAGATATCGATCAGTTTTCCAGCCATTATGCAATCACCTCTCTTACGTTTGAAAACTTTTCATACTGCTTCTCAACCATGATTTTTTTTAGCCGCTGAACCGCTTTATGTACATCTTCAAAAGAGGTATAAAGTGCAACAGGAGCGAGGCGGATCACATTCGGTGCACGGAAATCCGGCACGATGCCGTTCTCTTTTAAACTTTTACAGATTCTCGCTGCTTCGTCATGCTCCAGGCAAACATGGCCACCGCGACGTATATCATCCCTCGGATTTCCGATCGTAAATCCAAAGCCAGCAAGTTCGGTTTCAATCAGCTCCATCATATAGCGTGTCAGATTAAGAGATTTTTCTCTTAGCCGGTCCATTCCCGCTTCCTCAAAAATTTCAAGGGAACCGATTAATGGTGCCGTGCTTAACACGTGCGGGGTGCCGATCTGAAAGGCTCCCGCAGTATCCGCCGCCACGAAGTCATGGTTCATGTCAAACTGTTTATCTTTATTGGAACCGAACCACCCGGCTAGTCCAGGCTCTTTTCCAAAATGTTTAGCATTAATATAGAGTCCCGCAACACTGCCAGGTCCTGCGTTCAAATATTTATAGTTGCACCAGAAAGCAAAGTCAACATTCCATTCCGAAAGTTTATGAGGCACTGCCCCAATGGAATGGCATAAATCAAAACCGATCAATATTCCGCGCTTGTGGGCCTCATCCGTTAAGCGTTTCATGTCAAGCAGCTGCCCGCTTCGGTAGAGCACGGAGGGCAGCACAATAAGAGCTACTTTATCCGTCATAGCCTTGATGATGTCCTCTTCTTCAATCAGCCTGCCATCACGGCTTTTCACTCTGATCAGATGCTGGCCAGGGTCCAAACTTCTTAAAGCCAGCTGGCTTTTCAGTGCATAAATATCTGAGGGAAAGGTCAGCTCATCGGCTAAAATTTTCGTTTTTGATCCTGAAGGTTTAAAAAAAGTGGATGTGAGCTGATGGAGGTTTCCAGTGGTGGATCCGGTAATAATGACTTCCTCCGGGTTTGCCCCAATTAGTGGCGACAATTTCTTCCCTAGTTCCTCGCTAAGTGTATACCATGGATGCTTTCCAGCCATCCAGCCATCAATACCGCATTCCTTCCAGTCATTTAGCGACTCCAACAGTGATTTCTCAGCTCTTTTCGACAAAAGCCCCAGCGAATTGCCGTCCAAATATAACACGCCTTTTTTTAAATAGAATTCGTTCTTAAAGTTTTTCAGAAAATCTTTTTCGTCCAATTCTTTCCATTTTCCTAGTTCCATCACTCATTCACCCCGTTTTTGCTCTCTCTATTCATCTTAAACAATTCAGGGGAAAGCATCAATGCAAACGCTTACTTTTCAATAATATTACAGTTATGTAACAGCCAAATTATGACAGATTCCTAAAGAATGAGATACTATAATAAAATTGTGAGTTAAGCACTAGTAATTGGTTAAAATTGTATTTATTAAGTGACTGTCGGAATGCCACCCTCCAGTTAAAGGGCAAACATCGCTGAAAAGCATGGACGCAAAATCACAGGTCTAAGGTGAGTAACTATGATGGCTGGATTACCTGGAAAACCACCAATTTCAGGAGGGAAACATGGAAACCGTAAAAAAAACAGAGCTTGATCGTGAATGGGTAGCATTACTATTACAAGCCAAAAAGCAAGGTTTAAGCTTGGAGGAAATCCGTAGCTATCTTCAAAAAACGTACATACCATCAAATGAGCGAATATTTAAAGCGACATCGATCTGAAGTCGCTTTTGGTCTATTTACAGCCTATCGTCCCTAAATGTATAATAGAAGCAAAATTTGTAGTAAAAAAGAGGGATTAACGTGATTGGTGAACTTGTAAAAAAATATCGCAAAGAAAAAGGTCTATCTCTATCCGCACTAGCAGAACGAGCAGGTATCGCCAAATCCTATCTCAGCTCCCTTGAGCGAAATATACAAACCAATCCTTCTGTACAGCTGCTTGAAAAGCTGGCAGCCGTCCTGGATATTCCTGTTGAAAAATTGCTGAATGAAAAAGCTGAGGTCAATGAGGCGGAGCTGGATTATGAATGGGCAGAGCTCGTAAAGGAAGCTATGGAGTCTGGTGTCAGCAAAGACCAGTTTAAAGAATTTCTTGAATTCAACAAATGGAAAAATAAAAATCAAAGCTAAAAAACCGATGCCTTTTATGGCGCCGGTTTTTTCATACTGAAACATCGATGATCGGAACAAGTTCTTTAAATTGATAATGTCCGATATTGGCAGTGGATAGAGGTTCTCTCTTCTCCCACTTCAATATTTGTTTTTTTACATAATCAAAAGGGGCTCTTCCTCTTAGCTCATCATTAATAAAAATTTCACAGATGTTGCGGCCCATGTACACGACCTTTACTTTATTCCCCGCTGCTTCACATAAATAGACTCCATTTTCAAGGCGAATCATTTCGCTTCATCATCCTTTGTCTGCTGTTTCCAGCTTTCATACCGTATAAACGTACGGATTTCCTCCTGATTAATTCCCATTTCCTTTGCCTGAATGACGAGTTCCATCCACTCCTGGTCCAATGGATCTGCTTCTAGATTAATGACTTTTTCCACAGGCACCTCCAGGGCTTTCGCCAGCTTTTTAATCATATGCGCGGACGGGTTGTTTTTATGATTTTCTATGCTGCTCAAGTATCCTTTAGAGATTCCAGCCATCTCAGCAAGCCTTGTCACACTGTGGCCTTTCTCCATCCGGATCCTCTTAATCTGTGTTCCTAATTTCCTCACGATCACCGACTTCCTTTGCTGGTTAACAACCTTTCCTCAATTAACTTGGCCTTGACAATATACCGGTGTGTCGGGTGTTTGAACGGATGACAGGTTATTAACGTGATGATGTTTTCATTTTTACTGCTATGTAAGACTGATAGGTCTGCTGGTTTGACGATTTTTTTGGCGATCATCCGGTAGATCAGCTTTTCTTTTTTGGTTTCAATCGTGATAAGGTCTCCGGTTTTCACTTCTGTCAGCCGATTGAATTGCTTGCCGTACGTATAGCTTCGGTGGGCTGCGATCGCCGCATTTCCTTCTTCACCGATTGGAGTGGTGCCGGAAATGTGTCCTGCTGCAATCTTCATGTTGGATAGGCTGGCTCCTTCCAAGATCGGCAAGCGGAGATGAATTCTTTTAATTTCAAGAGTTCCGAGCAAGCTGTTCGGTAAGGGGTCTTTCCTGGCCGGTTTGGTTTCTTTTTTCGTTGCAGTAAGAACAGGACCCAGCTTTTTATAGCTGCTGACTGCCTGTTTGGTTGGCGGGTGATCCCATGATTGAAGTAAGTGGTTTTCCTTGTTCGTATAATAGTAGTTTTTTAGTTTTGGGTAACACATCGTAATGATGCCTGTGAGTATAAGTAGATATGCGATCCACTTCATCACTCAGTCCTTTTGAAAAGGATTGGGAATGATGGATTTCTTCATGAGGAGCAAAATAAGACCGGATGAAAAGATAAAGAATCCTAGAATGATAATTGGATAAGGACTTGTTTCACCTGTTTTCGGTAATGTAGATATGTCTGGGTTGCTTGATGGCGGATCAGTATGTTTTGACGGCGGTGTGTTGTTGTCTGTTGTGGTGTCATCTTGATCGGTTGGTGGACTCGTATCAGAATCGCCTGTTAACAAGACAAGTTCAAATTCTGTCTTCAGCCCCTGAAATTCATTGCCTGATTCCCAGGGAAATGAGATGGTTGCAGTAAGCTCTTCTTCTTTACGCGGTTCAAGTTTTCGTGGTTTCAATTTATGAAATTGACTCAGTGGTCCATCAAATAGAACAATAGATTTGTCTTTTAACAAAAGATGGAGCTGGTTGTAGAGTTTCTTTGAATCTTTCTTGTATTGAGCTCTCGAACTATACGAAAAAGGAACGTTGCCTTTATTTTTTAAAACAATCGTTCGAGTGGCAGAATCTCCCGGTTTCATGTTGTTAACATTGAATAGGGATCCGGAAGGGGATGTGGCAAGGTCAATTTTTACAGATGTCTTAGAAGCCCCTGTATTGCCTACTGGGTAAATAATGACGATTGTTAGCAAAATAATGGAATAAATTAGAACCAGCTTGAAAGCAGTTAGGTTTGTCTTCAATATTCTCCCACCTTCTGCAAGAGGCTAGATTAACTATTTAATAAAAATTAATTTTGAAAAAAAAAGGTGAGATTTTCTCACCTTTTTTTCAAATGACCAACCTATTTATCTAGCTTCACCATTACCTTGTTGTGCATTAAATTTCCAAGTAAGTGATAAGGAGTCTCCTTGGAATTTGTTTTGATCCTGATTATTATCAACAAAAGTAAACATTACATAGAATGTATCTTTTGTCATAGCTTTTAGTCCGCTCTTCTCTCCACGGAACCAGCCTTTTTCAACAGCATCTGGATCATTCATATTTTTTAGATCAGCAAGCGTTGTACTGTAAATAACATCATTAATTTTGTCAGCATTGTACAAGAAGTCAACTTTAATGTGTTTACCGAAATCTTCTCCTGCATTATCTCCTTTAGCATCCACTACAGAATAAGTGGTATCTAACAATACTTTTTTGATGTCAAGAGTACCATCATTTCTTAAGTCGAAAGAACGAATCATAAAATCTCCCGGTTTTAAATTACCAACGTTGATAACAGTACTAGGGTCTGTATTGATATCAAGAGTACCGGCTGCAAATGTGCTTGTTGCCTGAGCTGAATCACTGAAAAACGCATAAGTCCCCCCACCTACTAAAGACAATCCTAATGCTGCTGAAGCTACCCCTAAACCTAATTTCTTTTTCAAACTCATTTTAATTTTCCTCCCTATCCCCATTTCAATGGGTATGTAGTGTTTTTTATATTGAACCTGCAAAGATTTTTCTCTGCAGAGTTGCAACCATTAATTGCTTGCTGGCGGCGGTGTATCTTCTTTTTTTGTTACTTCCACTTCCCTTATGGCTTTCCAGATGGTGAGCACAGAGTAGATGAGAAGAAGAATTCCGGGAACGATCATCAATAAAGTGGTTCCTTTTTGGGATTGAGCAAATTCCATCCCGTATCCCACATAAGGAACGGTGAACCCTTTGTATTGTGCGACTACATTGTTGGCAAGCACTGGCTCCAAGTCAGGGGCATCATTGTTATCGCCCTTTGTTACATAACTTGTGTTCGCCCCGCTGCCTTTTACTTTGTAAATCCTGTGGGTAATCAATTTATCTTCAGAAGCCTTGAAGGTGATGACGTCGCCTTTTTTGAAGCGGGTCATGTCTCCTCCTGGCTTAACTGCTATGATTGAGCCTGTATGGATACCTGGTTCCATTGATCCTGATAAGACTGTTTTTAGTTGATATCCCAGAAAGTTAGGAGTTCCTCCTGATGCTTTTGACGAGATGACTACAAATCCCATAAACAATAGAGTTGCAAATAATACAGTTGTAACAATATTACTTAGCCATTTTTTAATTTTGATTGTCTTCATTACTATCACCTTCCTTTGGTTCTGGAACTGCCACTTTTTGATCTATCGATTTTTGCTCGGCATCTTTATTTACATTTTCTTTGTCCTGTTCAGCTTCATTGGTGTTACTATCTGTTGCTGGGTCAGGTTCTTTCGTTTCATCCTTAGCTTCCGCGGGCTTTTCAGCTGGTTTTTCCTCTGTTTTGTCTTTTCCTGAATCGTCAGATGCCGGTTTTTGTTCCTTTTCTGTCTCGTTCTCTACATTTTCTTTTTTGGCATCTTTATTTTCATCTTTACTTTTATCTTCCTCAGTATTTTGTTGGCTGCATCCAGTTACAGTAATGCCATCACTCCAAAGTTCTCCGTTACCCGGATGTCCTGGTCTCTGGAACGCTTTAAACATATAAACGCCATTTTTCGTTGGTAAATATGTAAGGGTTTCTTTTTGGTTCTTCGTTAGGGCATCCATTTGTCCGGTGTCGACTTTATTGCCACCCTTTGGATTTCCTTTTTCAGCCCACCAAACTTCGTATTTAACGGGGCCTTGCATTATTTCACCCTTATTTACTATTACAGCGCTAATGTTGCTGCATGAAGAATCTTTAGAGGCAGATAGAAACTCCAGTGAGCTTTTATCCCACTTCCCATCATCGGTCTCCCAGGTCCCGGCCTGTATAGTTCCGCTAACATTTGATGTATCATTAAAGTAGGCATTTGTAGTTCCGGTCAGGCCGTAAAGGGAGTACATGAGTGAATAAAAAATAATGCCAACTTGTAAACTTAGAACAAATACCCAATTCTTTTTTCTGAATTTCCTCAGCCGTTTGCTTCTGATGTTGTCTCCCTCCTTTTCCTAAGGACTTAGACGTTTCTGAGAACCTTGTAGTTCTTTTTAACGAACAACTTGTGTTCAGTATAGAACGAATTTACTATTTAAAAAACCTGTAAATTTGGTTATTTTTGTTCTTTTTAACGTACAAATGACCTAGTTATCTTCATAAATCGCTCGTTTTCTTAATTTTTCGTTATTTTTAAAGAACAAATCGTTCATTTTATAGAACGAATGTGATTTTGCTCTTGAAATCCCTGCTCAATCGCCTAGTATGGAGGTAGGAGGAAACGCTTACTATGAAAAAAATAACAATCATTTCAAGTATCTGTGTTGTCATTTTGCTGCTGGTCCTTATTCCTGTTCTAAAAAACAAACCGGCTCAGGAAAGCAAAACGGAGCCTGCAAGCAGCGAGAGGCAAAATAAGGACAGCATTAAAAAAACAACGGATAAACCGCCAAAAAAGACGGAACCTCAAGAAACCGTCCATACGGCTACGATCGGCGCGGTTGGGGATATTCTCATTCATGACCGGGTATACAATAAAGCGAAAAAACGTGACGGGTCCTATGACTTTAATCCGATGCTGAAAGAGGTAAAACCCTATTTGGAGAAGCCGGATATTACGGTGGCAAATCAGGAGACAATGATTGGCGGGGAAAAGCTCGGTTTATCGTCCTATCCTTCCTTCAATTCGCCTCAGGAAGTCGGGGATGCACTGAAGAAGAACGGTGTGGATCTGGTCACGATTGCGAACAACCATACACTGGATCGTGGAGAGAAAGCCATTTTAAGCGCGATCAACCATTGGAACGAGATTGGCATGCCGTATACAGGTGCTTTTCAATCATCCAAGGATCAAAGGATCATCCGTATTCTGAAGCGAAAACAGATCACCTTTTCTTTTTTGAGCTATACCTTTGGAACGAACGGCATCCCTGTACCTAAGGGCAAACCGTATCTTGTTAACCTGATCGATGTGAAGAAGATGAAAGCAGACCTTCATCAGGCAGAAAAAATTTCTGATGTTGTGGTGATCAGTCTCCACTTTGGGAACGAATACGAGAGGATGCCAAATGAGACACAAAAAGAACTTGTCCAGATGGCAGCGGATTCAGGAGCAGATATCATCATCGGGCATCATCCTCACGTGCTTCAGCCGGTTTCCTGGATAAAGAAAAAGAACGGAGAGCGGGCATTCGCAGCATATTCTCTTGGCAACTTTTTTTCCGGACAGACAGGCCCTTATAAAAACATCGGGGGTATGATGGATATCAAGGTGAAGAAGATTCAAAGAGGAAATAACGTTAAAATTGAGCTTGAAAACCCTGCATTTCTTCCCACCTGGGTTGACCGATCATGGCATGTTCATCCGATGCAGGACGTAAAAACGCAGAAAAAACAGTATCGTGAAATAAAAAAACATATGAACCAATATGTGCCTGAACTGCAGTTTTCATTTTAATAAAAAAAGGAGACCCGGTCTGATCTTAACTTCACCCCTATAAAATTGGGGGAAGATCAGGCTAGGGTCTCCTTTTTATGCTTCGCCTTTTGATTTCGGGCTCTTTGTATCGCGCTTTGGAATATCATCTGCGAACTTATCGTCAGAGAACTCTACGTCTGTCATGCTTTCTGTCGGGGTTTGATTGTTCTTGGCGGCAGCATCTTTGGAATGTTTTCTTTTAGCCATCTGGTATCGTTCCTCCTTTTAAATTCCTATATAGTGTGTGAAGAAATGGAGGATCTGATTCCAAAAGAAAAAGCATTCCGAGTAGGAACGCTAATCGCCAATGGCTTTGCTGACACAATGGTCGCAAACGGCTATTTGTCTTTCTTCCCAGCTGATAAGCTCATTGTTGCAAACCATGCAATGCTCGGACTGCATAGCCCGTTGATCTCCTTGCTGGTTTTCTTCGTTCACAAAGTCCATGATGGAATCCGCCTCCTTCTCCCCTAGTATATTCAAAAAAGAAGACTGCTTATTCTATACTATTGTTTGATATTTCTGACAAAATTCCTGCTTCTTCTAACATTATTTTTAAAAAATAAGCTATGTTAATCCATGTTGTTGTTTTAGTGGGGGTGATTGAACCGCCATATGAAAAGCAGAAGGGTATAAGCCAGCTTTTTCCCATCTGTTTTTCAGGCGCTTCATTTGTTTCACAAATCAGCCGGCTCTCCTTTTGCCGCCTTCTGTTCAATAAAGGAGAAGCTCTCCTTTTTGCAGAATGTTTTCTTCTTATACAGGAGGAATAGGATATGACCCGACTTATAAACAAAACAACATTAAAAACAAGACTGAAAAATTATATGACGGCGTATGACCGATTAGGCTATTTTAATGGCTCTGTGCTTGCAGCATATAAAGGAGAAATCTTGATTCATGAAGGATATGGTTCGGCCAGCCGGACGTTCAACATTCCGAATTCACCTCAAACCCGCTTTCCGATTGCTTCCCTGACCAAAAACTTTACGGCAGCGGCTATCCTTTTGCTTGAGGAGCAAGGTTTAATGAAACTCGATGATACCGTGGCACTTTTTATAGCGGGGCTCACCTATGCTAAACAAGTGACCATACATCAGCTTCTTTCCAACACATCTGGAGTTTCCGATTTTACCTCCCTGCAGGATTATTGGACAAAAGAGATGAGGCTTCCCGCAGATCTTACTGGACTGATCCATAGAATCAAAGACAAACCTCTTGAATTTGAGCCTGGTTCTCAATACAGCTATTGCAACTCAAATTACATTTTACTGACAGCAATTATAGAAAAGGTTTCAGGACAATCCTATGCCCATTTTCTTCAGGAAAATCTGCTAAAACCGTTTGGCCTTAAGAACACCGGTGTATTGGACGGAAGAACCATAGTTCAAAATTTGGCATCAGGTTATACGGTAAATAAAGACTTTGTGCATCCTGATTATATTGATATGAGTTTTCCACTTGGGGCATATGGTATGTATTCTACTACTGAAGATCTGTTTAGGTGGACAGAAGCTTTGTTTTCCGGAAAGGTATTGAATAAGAGGTCGCTAAATAATATGCTCACACCCTGCGAAGGCAATTATGGATATGGCTGGGGTTTTGATAAAATTGGCCAAACTGCGGCCGCCTGTCATTTTGGTGATGTGAACGGATATTGTGCTGAAATGCTGAAAAGCCTGGATGGTGAGATCACGGTGATCGTCATGAGCAATTTTAATTTAACCCCTATTACAAAAATCAATCGTGACCTGGCAAAAATAATACTGCATGAAGAAGTACGAAGTCCCGTATTTTACGAAGAACGAATTAGGGAGACTGAGATTTCTGCAACTGCACAAGGAACGTATTCTTCTAAAACGAATGATGCCTCTTTAACGCTTGAACAGGATGGAAGGACATGGCTCCTAACCATTCCAAAAAGGTATGGAGTTCCATATACAATCCCGTTACTTCTTGTATCTAAAACTGATGCTGATTATGAATTCATCTCCAGCTTCACACCTGAAAAAGTTAAAGTGATGATGAATGAGGAGAACAAAGAAATCGTGGTAATCCACGAGGACACGGACGGAATAAAAACTCATTATACAAAATATAAAGAAGCAGCTAATGGGTAAGCTGCTTCCTTTTGTTATGTTATTTATAGGTTGGTTTCAATTGTCGTTGATAAAGAGTGATCAGTTCATCAAGCTCTTGGCTGATTTTTACGATGGCAGGGTCTGAATAACTGTTTGCCGATCGGCATGACTGATATAACTTTTCCTTAACTTTCTCCATCTGATCACAGACGGATTGAAGATTACAGTTCACGGGCACTTCTTTCCTTTCCTTACCGAATAGAGCATAAACTACCTTTAATTACAATATCGGTCCATCTGGGAAAATTTACATGTATTTTTTAAGGTTTTTATAAATATTTTTGATATTTTTTTCTTACATGATCATTGTTTCTTAGTCCCAGCTAAAGCGCTCTTCCTTCCAAGGATCTCCATACATATGATAGCCATTTTTCTCCCAAAAACCTGGCGTTTCCATCGGCAGAAATTCAATGGCACGGAGCCACTTCGCACTTTTCCAGAAATAGAGATGCGGAACCACTGCACGGAGTGGATACCCATGCTCCGGCGTTAACGTTTGTCCATTGTGCGTATGAGCCAGCAAGCTGGTTTCCTTTAAAAAATCATCCAAAGGAAGATTGGTTGTCCATCCTTCTTCTGCATGCAAAAGGACGTACTTGGCCAAGGGATGAATACCAATGTCTTTTACAATTTCTTTAACAGCCACTCCTTCCCATACGTTATCCAATCTGGACCAGCCGGTGACACAATGGATATCATTCGTGGCCGATGATTTCGGAAATGCCATAAGCTCCTCGTAAGTAAAAGTTGTCGGGTTCTCCACCATTCCGTAGATTCTCAGATCCCATTCACTTAAATCCTTGTAGTAAGGAACATTACCATAATGAAGAACAGGCCAGCGGGTTGTAACATTCTGATTCGGCGGCACCCTCTCATTATCCTTTTTCTTCGGTATTTTTCCAAAAAACATGTGATGCACCTCCAATAATATCAATATGTAAACCTTATTTAAAAATTAGGTTGACAATAGTCTGTCCTCTGAATTACCATCAATATAGATAAATTACCACATGAGGTGAACCTAATGAAGTTTAGAGCGATTGATCTAACACTGGCCGCCATGTTTGCGGCATTGATGGCAGTAGGAGGTAATATTACAGCATGGATTCCTGCCCTCGTCTTTGGGCAAGTGCCTGTCACCCTTCAAACCTTCTTTTGCATTTTGGCCGGTCTGCTGCTCGGAAGCCGTCTCGGCGCTGTATCGATGATCGTATACACACTTGTCGGTCTGGCTGGTGCTCCTGTGTTCGCAGGATTCTCCGGGGGGCCTTCCATCATTTTCAAACCAACCTTCGGCTTTATTCTATCATTCATTCTTGCCGCTTATGTAGCAGGAAAAATTCTTGAGATGGCGAAAAAACCAAGCCTGCCGGTTTTCTTTCTCGCTTCCTTTGCCGGTTTGATCGTCAACTATTTTATCGGCACTACTTTTCTCTATGCCGCGCTGACAAACTGGGCAGCTGTTGAAGGTGTCACCTATCTTGGCACTTGGAAAGGAATGCTTCTGTTCCTCCCAAAAGACGTGATCCTGACTGCAGTTACCGCTGTAATCTCACCGCGAATTTATAAGGCAGTCGCTAAAAACCGCCGCAGCACATCGAATTCAAACGCAGCTTAAATACAAAGAGGTACCTCCTGAATGCGGGTGGTACCTCTTTTTTTATGCTGCTTAACCCAACATCCAGTAAGAAAGTTTTGTCAAAAAAAAAATTTTGACAATTATATGATGAATCGAATATATTATAACCAGTGGTTAGTAACCAATGGTTAGGAGTGATGTTTTATGGCAAACAAGCAAGAACTGCGTTCGGAAGAAACCAAGAAAAACATCCTTGAAGCAGCTGGAAAACTTTTTGGCAAGCGTGGATATGAAGTAGTAACGATAAGAGAAATCGCAAAAGAAGCCGGATGCTCGCACACAGCTATCTACCTCTATTATAAAGACAAAGAATCGCTGCTCCATCATTTAGCGATGCCGCTCTTACAGGAGCTTAAACTGCAGCTGGAGGATATCTCTCATCGCCAGGATGCGGGCGATTCCGCTAAATTAAAATCCATCTGCCGGACCTTTATTGAATTTTGTCTCTTGCATCAGAGTATGTACACCACATTTATCACTGCCAGTTCTTCCAGAGTGGATGAACAAAATCCAAAACTGCAGATCAACAAAGTCCGGATTGAACTTTTCCAGCTGTTAATGAGTGTATTGAAAGATGTGCTCGGTATTTCTGATAATGAACAATCCCTTGCCTTTGCCCGTATCCTTTTCTACAACCTGCACGGCATTATTAGTACCTACCTCAATCATAAAGAGCCTCTTCAAGAGCTCCTTGTTCGTCTATCACCCACCTTTGAACAAAGCGTAGAAGCCCTTTTTCTCGGTTTTCATGAAATCATAAAACAAGGAGCGAATAACCATGAAAGTTGAACAGATCTCCCCTCATATTTGGAGCCTGAAAACATGGATGATCATACCGATCCATGTCTGGGCTGTTCGCGGTAAAGAAGGAATCACTCTTGTAGACGCAGGAATTCCGATGATGGCGAAAGGAATATTGAATACGATAAATCAGCTGAATGCCGGTCCTCTGCAAAGGATATTGCTGACACACGGCCATTCGGATCATACCGGATCTATTTCAGCCATTCTGAAGGATCATGATGTTCCGGTATACGCCCATTCACTTGAAATTCCTTATCTGGAAGGTGACCTTTCCTATCCCCGCAGAAAGAAGGCTGTTGCATCGGTCTCAAAGGGCATTACCCAGCCCTTGTCTGCTGGAAACGAGGGTGAACTGGAACTCATTGATGGAATAAGACCCTACCTGACTCCGGGGCACTCTCCCGGCCACACTGTTTATTACCACGAAGAAGATCAGGTCCTTCTTGCAGGTGATCTGTTCACTTCCAAGAAAGGAAGGCTTAAAAAACCGATGCCGATGTTTACGGCTGATATGGAGGAAGCCTTCAGGAGCAGCTCCATCGTCAGCCAGCTCAACCCGAAACGTCTTGAGGTTTGCCACGGAGACAAAGTTCTTCATCCCGAAGCACAGATGGCTGACTATCGTATAAAGGCAGGAATTCAATAAGAAAGCGGGGAATCATCATGGCCATATTGGGGCCCTTTCTTTTAGGTGTGCTTTTTTTATCAGAGCTCTTTGTATTGGGAGCCTTTGGATACTGGGGATTTCACATGGTCAGCGGATTTTCGAAGTATGTTCTCTGCCTAGCTGCTCCGCTTCTGGTTGCAATCTTTTGGGGAATGCTTCTTTCTCCAAAGGCATCGATTCCGATCCCTATTTCTTTGCGTACCCTGCTTCAGCTCACTGTGTTTGCTGCTGGTGCCATTGCGCTTTATACCTCCGGACACTCTAAATCGGCCCTTATTTTTTTCCTGATCGCCAGCATTGATCTTTTGCTCATACGGTTTTTTAGATTATAAATTCTTTAGTCCCTATTTTCTTCATAAAAAATCCCGAATAATGAACGTTTTTTAGTGTCCATCATTCGGGATACAGTACATACCTAGGCTAGGTTAGAATACGTTTCTTAATAACGCTACGATAGTAAATACAATAATTAAAATAGGTATCGCTAAAATGATGTACCAAAAAATGCGTGCTGCCAATGATTTCTTTTCGCTCATAGAGAACCCCTTTACGGTTGTAGCATAAGTATTGTCCTCATTTTAATCAATATGCAGCAGTTATGTCCATTTCCTTGCACCCGAAAAAAAGAGCCCTTCACCATTTTGAAGAACTCACAAAAAGAAATTTAGGATTTATGTGTTTCTAAAAACTGCTTGCCGTACTCTCCATGGTGATGGATGGTAGCGTGTTCAATCTGAACGGTTGTATGTTTGAGTTTGTATTTGTCCTTCAGCATCTCATTAATGGCAAGAATGACACAGAACGGCTGAATGTTTTCATTAATGAAAACATGGGCGGTAAGAGAATGGTGATCACTGGTCACCGTCCATAGATGTAGCTCATGAACATCTTCTACCCCTTCTACTTGATAAATATCCGCTCGGATCGCTTCTAGATCCAAACCTTCTGGAACAGATTCCATTAGGATCATGTAGGATTCTTTTATAATCTTGTAGCCGCCTGTAAAGATGATCCCGCCGATGATCAAGCTGATCAGAGGATCAAAGAAATATAGATCGGTAAATTTAATGAGAATAGCAGAGATAATAACCCCGATTGAGCTCAGCAGATCTCCGATAAAATGCCAGAGAGCACTTTTTACATTTAAGTTTTCCTCTTCCTTCATGCTTCGGCTTAGGACAATGGTCAGCACAAGGTTCACGGTGAAGCCGATCACTGCGATGATCAGCATCAATTTAAAATCGATTGTTTCCGGCTTGATAAAACGCTTGATGCCTTCAATAAAAATACCAATGGCAATGATAGCCAGGGCAAGCCCGTTCAGAAAGGAAGCGATGATTTCAAAACGCAAAAAACCAAAAGTGAATTTGGCATTCGGCTGCCGGGTAGCGAGGTAAATGGCCAGCATGCTTAAACTGAGTGCCAGCACATCAGAGACCATGTGGGCAGAATCCGATAATAGTGCAAGTGAGTTGGAGATCAGCCCGCCGATTACTTCAACGATCGTAAAAAACAGGGTCAGCAAGAGGGTAATCCACAACGTCTTCTTTGACCGGCTCTGCACTTTTACATGTGGGAGATGGTGATAATCGTAATCAGCCATTGAACAATCCCCTTTCCTTTATGTATTTTAAAATTATTATAAAGTAATAATAATTATATTATAATACAACTCCTGGAATCCTGCAATCCTCTTTTTCTTTTCAGAGTATGTAAAAAAGCATGACAGGTGCCATGCTTTTTCTTGCTGTATTATTTGAAATTCATCGCCAGCCTGGCCAATGTCCGTACCATGACCCCGGTAGCCCCTTTTGGACCGAGGTTCGAAGGCTTGGAGGAATACGCTGTACCCGCAATGTCCAGATGGACCCAAGGGGTCTTCCCAGCGAATTCCCCGACAAACAGCCCACCGGTAATCGCGTGGCCTAACCGTCCTGTGGAGTTATTCAGATCGGCTACATCACTCGACCTCAGCATATCCTTAAAGGGCTGATGGCTTGGCAGAAGCCAAAGGAGCTCTCCTTCATGTCCTGCAGACTGGCTCACCTGTTTGAAAAACACTTCGTCGTTCGTAAGAGCTCCAGTTGTACAATCTCCCAACGCCACTACGACACCACCGGTTAATGTAGCCACATCCACCAGATAGTCAGCACCCATTTCTTTTGCATAGGTGATGGCATCCGCAAGAATCAGTCTTCCTTCTGCATCAGTATTACGGACTTCAATCGTTTTACCGCTGAGTGAAGTAAAAACATCTCCAGGCTTCATCGCCTTTCCGTTAATCAGGTTTTCACTGGACGGAATAACAAAAAGGATGTTGGTCTTTGGTTTCAGCCGCCCCACTGCTTCCATCGCTCCAAGCACAGATCCGCTTCCTCCCATATCACTTTTCATTTCATGCATGTTGGCACCCGGCTTGATGGAATAGCCGCCTGAATCAAACGTCAGGCCCTTGCCTACAAGGGCAAGAACATGATCCCACGTGTCCCGGCCTTTGTATTTCACTGTGATCATTTTTGGAGGCTCATCGGAACCTTGTGACACGGCAAGGAGCGCTCCCATGCCTAGCCGTTCCATATCCTCCCTCTCTAGAATCTCATATTCCATCCCGTATTTGATGGCAATCTCCATCGCTGCCCGAGCGAGGTCTTTCGGAGTCAATAGGTTGCCGGGAGTGTTCACAAGATTGCGTGCTGTATTGATTCCTGCACCAAAAGCATGGCCTGTCGAAAGCCCTGCACCTGTCTGGCTGTCCGAACTATATACCGTAATTTCTGTCAGCTTTTTATCTCTTTCATTGGAACGTTCCTTATAGTTTTCAAAGGCATAGCTTCCCGCCACGACTGCTTCTGCAAAAGCGTGGGCAAGTTTCTCAGAAGACAGTCTGTCGTTTTCAAAGGTTTCCAGAACGATAGCGGCTTTTTCCCGCTTTTCCCGCTTCAGCATCTGAACCGCTTTCCCGAACGCCTCTCTTATGCTCTCATAAGTTGCTTCCGCCCGCCTTCCCAATCCGATAAAATACAGCCGTTTGGCTCCCACGATGCCAAACGTATGGAGCTTTGTGACTGATTTTGCCATCACGGAAACATCCCCTTCCCGCAAAAGCTCGGTGATATGGCCATTAAAGGCCTCATCAAGTACGGCAGCAATTCCATCCAGTTTTTTGTGATCGGACCAGATGCCGATCAACAACGCATCTTCCGCATTGTCTTTATTCCAATTTGCCTTTACGGTGAACATGCACATCCTCCTTTTGCACGGTATGCTAATGTCAGTTTATTCTTCTTCAAGGTCATTTAGTAGCAGGATCAATTCTGGCAAAGCCGGCAGTTTATCCGCATCCTCAAAAGCGACACTGTCCATCTCATGAGGTATTCTTTTCAAACAGGCTTCAATAAAACGATACACCTCTTCAAGATCTATCCCCCAATAAAAAGGCCGATACTCTTGGAGGTAGTTGTGGGCGGCATGCATCATGGCTCTTGCTCCTTTTACATTTCCATACTCATAATGGTAGATCGCTACCGTCATCTGCAGCAGCCCTTTTAGAAAATAATTTCTCTTATCCGTCATCCACATTTCCTCCAGCAGATCATGGCACGTATAATAATCTCCCTCATTGAACGAAATGAAAAACTCATAGTATTCCTTCGGATAATCCATCTGTTCTCCGCCATCCCTTCCCTATTATGATAACAGAAGGCACATTATCTCCTTTCGAATGACGTCATTCATGGCAGAACTATAAGATTGCAAACAACAAAAAAAGGGTATTATGAAAGCATTAGAACAACCTTATCTCGATACATTGTAGAAAAAGGCTGCGAGGAGACGATCTATGGACCTATTTTTCAATTTTCCTTTACTTGCTTCCTTATTAGGAATATTAATGGCTCAATTCTTGAAAATACCGATTACCTACCTGGAGACAAAACAAGTGAGATGGGATTTGTTTATCAGTACAGGAGGCATGCCTAGTTCTCACTCCGCTGCTGTTACAGGGCTTGCAACAGGAGTTGCTCTCAGAGAAGGCCTGGGCAGCTCTATTTTTGCCGTTGCTGCTATGTTTGCCATTATTGTTATGTATGATGCGAAAGGAATTCGATGGCATGCAGGAGAACAGGCTGCCGTATTGAATAAGTTAGTAACTGATTTCCGGGAACATGTGGAAGTCAGCCAGGCAATGAAAAAAACTGACGTGAAAGAAAAGCACAAACAATTAAAGGAGCTTCTGGGACACCAGCCGGATGAGGTATTCTATGGCGCACTGCTCGGAATTATCCAAACACTGATTGTATACTGGCTTTTCTTCGTTCTTTAAGGGGTGACGATTCATGAGATTGATATCTATTTGTCCGAGCAATACAGAGCTTGTTGATTATCTTGGGTTAACTGAACAGCTGGTGGGGGTTGATGACTTTTCCGACTGGCCTGAACGAGTGCGCACCTTGCCTCGGCTCGGCCCTGATCTATCCATCAATATGGACATGGTCGAGGAACTTAAACCGGATCTCGTGATTGCCTCCTTAAGTGTTCCTGGTATGGAAAAGAATATAGAAGAACTGAAACGGCGCAATCTTCCGCATGTAGTTTACAACCCCAATACGCTTGAGGATATCGCTGGGGATTTAAAAGATTTGGGCAGAAGGACCGGCGTGGAGAAGCGTGCCGACTATCTCGTTTCTCAATATAAAGAAACCATTAATGAATTTCAGTCGTTTGCAGCAGGAATAAAGGAGAAAAAAAGGCTGTACTGGGAATGGTGGCCTAAGCCTGTTTTCACACCAGGAAAGCTGAACTGGCTTACTCAGATTTCACACCTTGCCGGAGCTGAGAACGTGTTCGAAGACGTTGAGCTGGCAAGTGTTCAAACAACCTGGGATGATGTTATTAAACGTGATCCTGACGAGATCTGCATCGCTTGGGTAGGAGTAAGAAAACAGAAAGTAAAACCGGAACTTCTGGAGAAACGCCCTGGCTGGGCCGATCTTAGAGCAGTAAAGGAGAACAAGGTACATATCCTTGAAGAACATCTATTCTGCCGGCCGTCACCAAGGCTGATTGACGGTTTGAAGAAACTGCATCAAGTGCTGTGGAAACAGCCGGCTCGTACAGCAAAGTAATTCATAATACAATATAAAAGCTTCAAGCCAGCGGGCTCGAAGCTTTTTTAATACAATTGTTTTCGATAGAACTGCATGGATTTTTTTTCATTCCACGTTTTGAGCTCCTGCTCGGTCAATTTCCCGGATCCTTTTTGAATCACGTAGACCTTTAACGTCTTTTTGCCCCATTTTTCATAGACGTCTTTCGTCGTCTCATAGTATAGGTCTATTCTTTTTCCCTTTATGGCTGAACCCGTATCAGCCACTACGCCAAACCCGTAATCGGGAATGAACAGAATGGTGCCGATGGGAAAAACAGCAGGATCTGCGGCAATCGTGGAATAAAGATCACGTTTTACCTTTAACCCCGATTTTGTGATCCCATAAGCGGGATGAGCTTTATTTTTTCCAGTGGACTCTATCCCTGCAGTATAGCCTGTAGCTGTTACCGTTACTGAGGGGTAGGGAGTTACATCAAAATGATCAAGTGGGGATGCTGCTGTTTCTGCTTCCGGCTCTGTTGTTACAGTAAACTCCCTATCCCAGAATGATGGGACATTCTCAAGGGCCCCGGCAATATACTTTGCCAATTCAATGTTCAATGAACGCAACAATCCATCCTGCTTACCTTTCTGTTCGGAAGATGCCCAATCTGATACATCATTAGCCTCGACACCCGAGATTGAGTGCAAGGTCGTAAGCAGAGCAAGGATAAACATAGCTGTCATCATAAGCCGTTTTATGGCAGTAGGTATAAAACGCAAACTTTCACTCCTCTCTAAAACGTAGTATTTTCCAAGAAAAGTGAGTTTTATACCGCAGAAGGGGCTTCAGCCCGGCAATGAGCATAAAAAAAAGAACCTTCTATTAATCATAGAAGATTCTAGAACATTTGATAGCCTCTGACGCGCAGCATCTTGATGGCCATGCCGGCAAAAATCGCTCCGACCATTCCGCTAACCAGGATACAAATGTCTACAGCCTGAAGATGGATAAAGTCCTCGCCGAGTTCTGCAAAACTTTTTCCGGGACTTGAAAAGTATTTAAAAAATTTCACATGATCAATAATCATAATCACGACAACCGGATAAATAACAGCCATAATCCATGTTGAACGCAGAAGCATGTTTAAAAGGAAACCGATTCCAAAGAAAAGAACGATAAATAATAGCATGGAAATAAATAATTGCGGTAAGTACATTCCTTCACCCCCATATTCAAAGCTAGTTTACTGAAATAGGGGATTAAAGTCAATATAAGGATAAAGAAAAGGGAGCACCGCATCACGGTGCTCCTTCCTTATTTATCTCTCCCTTTTTCCGCTTCCACAACACTCTTCACAAGTTTCAGAGCCACCTAGAAGAAGCTGGAAATACCCCTTACCTTCACAATATTGACACTTTTCCTGTGCTTTTGTTCTTGTTGACGATTTCATAAGATGACACTCTCCTTGTTTGAATTTTCTGATAATATATCAAGAATCCAAAAACTTGAAAAGGGAGCATTTCCGGCCATATCACCCATGTAAGCGTAAACATTTTAATTTATCATTAAATATGTCCAAATTCCATACAATTTCAACGATTATCAAAAATTTTATAAGAAGTATAGCCGAATATATCTCCAGGATTTAAATGCTCATTAACGGTTTCTTTTTTCTCATTGAGAAAATGGTGGACCATCATGGAAGTAACCGGATCATCCCTTAATTCCTCCGGAGTGAGAAACCTTGCTTCTTCAATCTCTTCTTGCTGAGGACGGATCTCTCCTCCTATATGCTCCAGCAGAAAAACGACCATATTGTCACTGATTTCGTTCTTTATGACACCAGTTCGTATACCGACCACGTTCACAGCCCTGCTCTGGATCCCTGTTTCTTCTTTCACTTCTCTTACAGCCGCCTCATCCACCGTTTCACCCGGATTCACAAACCCTGCAGGAATGGACCACTTGCCTTTTAGCCCGCCATACTTCTTTTTTACAACGAGGCATTTGCCGTCATGGATGACCAGCCCTGCCGCTGCGAGCCAGACACTTCCTCTCTTTTTCATTGTACTCATAAAATATCTCCTTTTAAAAAAGCTTATGGTTGATTTACATTCCTATCATGCATCGCATACTGATGGCGATTCAATCACACTCCATCAAATTCCAAACCAAAAAAAGAGCAGAGCCCCGAAGGACTTCTGCTCTCATCATATCATGGTGTCATTTATTAAAATAATTTAAGCTTTCCTTTTTTGATGACCATTGGTACTCCGCCAAGCAAGAAAAGGTAACGGTTATCGATGACTTTTTTCATCGCAGATGCTGTTGAACCAAATAGTTTTTTGTTTCCAACGACACCGATTGCTTCACCTTTACCAAGAGAAGCTACAGTACCTTTAATATCCGGTTTGAACTCTTCCATCTGTCCTCCGCCATTAATGAGCGTTTTCAGGTTACGGCCGATTGTATAAGCCTGCTGAATAGCGATTTGAGCTGTTGGAGGGTAAGGACGGTTAATTTCTTCATTAATAATAAGAGCACAGTCTCCAGCTACAAAGATATAGTCATATCCAGGCATGCGAAGGTCTTTCTCTACTTTTACACGTCCGCGCATTGTTTCAAAGCCAGCTTCTTCTACTAAGTGGTTACCGCGTACTCCGCCAGTCCATACAACAGTAGCTGCTTTAATTTCTTCACCGGAAGCAAGAAGAACTCCGTCTTCGCTACATTCTTTGATCGGTGTGTTTACAAGGAATTCTACACCGCGGCGTTCAAGATTATTGATTGCGTACTCAACGAGCTCTTCGTCAAAGCCTGGAAGAACATTAGGAGCCGCTTCAATATTAACGATACGGACTTTTTCACGAGGAATATCGTATTCTTTGCAAAGTTCAGGAACACGGTCAGCCAGTTCACCGACAAACTCGATTCCAGTAAATCCAGCACCGCCGACAACGATGTTGATTAGTTCTTGTTTTTGTCCTTCGTTGTTGTAACGAGCAAAGTTATATTCGATGTGCTCACGGATTTCACGGACAGAATTGATACTGCGAATGCTGAACGCATTTTCTTTCAAACCTTGGATGCCGAATGTTTCTGGGTCTGATCCAAGAGCAATGATAAGGTAATCGTACGTTAGCTCTCCATTTGCAAGAATAACACGCTTCTCATCCTTCTTGATTTCAACGACTGTATCTTGTACAAAGTTGATTTTGTTCGTGTCGATAATGTCATCAATCATGATGCGTGTTTTATCATGGTGCAGCGTACCTGCCGCATTTTCATGAAGCCATGTGGTTTGGTAGTGATAGTTGTGCTTGTTCACAAGCGTAACATCCGCATTGTTTAAACCAAGCTCTTTTTCCAGGCGGACAGCTGACATCATCCCGCCATATCCTCCACCAATAATTAATATTTTTGGCTTACTCATATGATCACTTCCAGTTCAGATTTTTTATAGTTTTACCTAACCAATAAGGAAATATGATAGACAAAAAGTTTGTGACGTATTTCACGTAGTAGGATAAAAATAAAGACGAAAACTGTCACAATTCCCCCATGTTTTTTCCTTTTTTATCTTAGTCCTTTTCTTCTTATATTTCAACCGTTTTTTGAAAAAAAGGCATAATCAGTTGACACAGTCTCCTACCTATTGTATAAATACAGCCTTACAGAACAGTCATCGACAAAGAACGTACATTGGTGGCATTATTCTTTCCTTTCCCTCTCATTCTTACTATAATGGAGGGAAGAATGAAAATATTCTCGGGGGTGGAAGTATGACAGAAGAAAATCTGTATGATGTTACGATAATTGGCGGAGGTCCAACAGGATTGTTTGCAGCATTCTATGGGGGAATGCGCCAAATGAAAGTAAAGATCATTGAAAGCATGCCACAGCTCGGGGGACAGCTCGCTGCCTTATATCCCGAAAAATACATATATGATGTAGCAGGATTTCCAAAGATTCTCGCCCAGGAGCTTGTGAATAACCTAAAAGTCCAAGCAGAGCAGTTCAACCCTGAAATTGTGCTTGAAGAATCCGTTCAAAACGTTGAGAAAAAAGAAGAACATTTTGAACTGACAACAGATAAAAATAAACACTATTCCAAAGCGGTCATCATCACAGCCGGTGTAGGAGCTTTCCAGCCAAGACGGCTGGAGCTTGACGATGCCAAAGCATTTGAAGGAAAGAACCTTCATTATTTCGTGAATGACCTTCAGGCGTTTGCAGGTAAAAAAGTTTTGATTGCAGGCGGCGGTGACTCTGCGGTCGATTGGGCACTCATGCTTGAACCTGTTGCTAATGAAGTTACACTTACCCATCGGAGGCCCAAGTTCCGCGCGCACGAACATAGTGTAGAACAGCTGCTGAGCTCAAACGTAAAAATCAAAACTCCATTTCAGATCAAAGAACTCGTGAATGACGGCGAAAAGATAACCCATGTCATTCTGGAAAACGAAGATGTGGAAGAAAAAGTTGAAGTCGATGCCGTTATCGTCAACTATGGATTCGTTTCTTCACTCGGGCCGATTAAAAATTGGGGACTTGAGATTCAACGCAACTCCATCGTCGTAAATTCAAGAATGGAGACGAACACCAAAGGAATTTATGCTGCAGGAGACATCTGTTCTTATGATGGAAAAGTAAAACTGATCGCTGCAGGTTTTGGTGAAGCACCTACCGCTATTAACAATGCCAAAACTTATATAGATCCAAAAGCAAAAACCCAGCCACAACACAGCAGCAGCTTATTTTAGGAGGAAATTCAATTTATGAATCGCCAATGGACCGAAGATGAACTTTACATTGCTGAACTGCTGCAGGATCTTCAGCGTAAGATTGGATCACTGCACATTACAGATGAATCGTTTCTTGAAAATGTTCAGGCAGCCCTCCCTGAGCTCAAGCAGCTCTTGGAAAAAGTCAAAGGCTCACTGGAATAAAGTGGTTCTTGGTTTTGCCGTGGTAAGTATGCTACAATGACATCAGCAGACAAGTTCTGCTCATAAACCCATAAATATAACCCGGTGTCGGCACACCGGGTTTTTTTCTACATAAATAAGGAGATTACAAATGAACACATTCATCATCATTGGAATTGTTTTCTTTATACTTGGTACCGGATTAATGATGGCAAGCAGCCGGAATGCCGGCAGAAAAAAGTGGATGTATATCGGGTTTTCCGTCTTATCTGACCTTATCGGGCTGTTCTTTCTTTTGTATTTGGGCAACTAAAAATCTTTTATGAAGGTGGTTAGCAGTAAGCTAAACACCTTTTTTCCTTTTTCATTTCGTTTCCGGATTATTATTTCTTTTTGAAATAGTTCTTCATTGATTGTTATGGTTTCATAATCCACCATTGCTTCCTGACCTTTAACGTAATCTTCATATGTCTTTTGCAGATAGGCTTCCGCTTCTTCCTTCGTATTGAACTCAATCTCTACCGTAAGACCTGGCCTCCCTTTGGATTGCCTGCGTATTTCGATTACATACTTCATTTATGACACACTGCAGTAAAGCAGCACCCACAGGATACTGATCAGCAAGATTCCTAGCCATCCACCCATTGCATAACCTGCTGCCATAACGAGCAGTACCGAAAAACTCGCCAGCAGCCACGACAATATGTTTCCCATGAATCGTAAATTACGGTTCATCATCTCCACTTTTTTCTCTCCCTTTACAGGTTGATTTTTTTCAAGTGGTATAAACATATTCTCTGCCGCCGGTAAAATTGCACACAGAAAAGCGAAAGTGCCCTGCTAAAGTCCGGTAAAGAAGACACGGCTCATGTTTTTATGAGCCAATGTCGCACTTATGCCCTGTGGGTACAAGCGCTGGAACCAATACACAGCCTCAGGCACTGTAGCTAGACAAAAAAAACCTCCTTGTCAGCCATCAGCGGCTTACGAGGAGGTTTTTTCTATATGATTAGCACTCTTCAGGAGTACCAGTATTGGTTGCAGTTTTAAATGAAGAACCGCATCCGCATGAAGCGATCGCGTTCGGATTATTGATTGTAAATCCTCCGCCCATCATGTTCTGCTTAAAATCAACAGTTGTACCATTTAAAATCTTGGCACTTTCATCATCCACAACAATTTTAAGGCCATTAATCTCCTCTTCATGATCATTGCTCTGGGTTTCTTTATCAAAGCCCATGCCGTATGAGAGGCCGCTGCATCCGCCGCCTTTTACACCGACACGAAGAAAAAGTCCTGATTCCTCTTCAGCTGCAAGCATCTCTTTAATTCTGCCTACTGCCGCATCTGTAAAGTTTACGATCATCTCTGTACACTCTCCTTCATTGAAGGTTTTATAACTATATTATACAAGTGCAAACCAAAACTCTCAAGGTTTAGGCTTGCTCCTTAAAATGAATTTTCTCTTTCAATCTTTAATATGAGGTTATGGGTTTCATCAATTTTACGGCTATAGCTCAATACTTGGGGATGATTCAGACCAAATAGATCAGCCGTTTTAATCATCTCTTGGCGGAGCACTTCTATCTGCTCATTATATTCGATTAGCCGTTCGCAATCAGCTACATTCATCACGGGCAACACTCCCTGGTTCAATACCTGGTGGTTCCATTATTCTACTTCATCTTCAATTTTTTTACAATATAAGACACTCAATATTATGTATTCTGCTATATTTTCACCCTTTTGTCTTTATTATTTCTAAAAAGTAAACAATCTTTAACGTTTGTTACACGAATGTGACATTGATGGTAATTCGTTCCTTCCTTGTCCTCCCAAATAAATGAGCGTATAATAGACTGCGTATTCTTCGGGCGTTTTTACTAGCTCTAGAAAAAAGCTTTTAATCAAAAAGTTTGATTTCGCGGGATTCTTTCCTGCACAATAGAACGTATATACATATTAATTGAAACGGGGGAAAAGGAATGGCAATCATTACACAAGAAACAAAAATTCAGGACATTGCTGAAAAAATCCGTAACGGTGAACGACTTTCAATTGAGGACGGCCTTTTTTTATATGAAACCAACGATATACTAGGTGTCGCTCAATTGGCGAATGAAGTGAATTCGAAGAAAAACGGCGATAATGTTTATTTTATTGAAAATATGTACATTAACCCAACCAATGTATGCGAAGCAACTTGCAGCTTCTGCGGTTTCAAGCGGAAACCTGGTGAAGAAGGCGCCTATACAATGAACGAAGAACAGCTGCTTGAGTATGTTGAAAAGCGATGGAATGATAATATCCGCGAATTCCATATTGTCGGCGGCCATAATAATGAAGTGCCTTTTGACTACTATCTGGACACCATTCGTGTTCTAAAAAAACATTATCCAAATGCTGCAATCAAAGCCTATACAGGAGCAGAAATTGAGTTTTTTGCACGCTTATCTGGTTTGTCCATGAAAGAAGTATTAGAGGAACTTGTTAAAGCAGGACTGGACACGATGCCAGGAGGCGGTGCAGAAATTCTAACTGAACGCTATCGTGAAAAAATGAGTCCGGATAAAGCTTCTACCGATCAATGGCTGGAAGCCCATGAGATTGCTCACGGTCTTGGACTTCGTACTCATGCAACCATGCTGTACGGTTCTATTGAATCAAAAGAAGAACGCTTGATTCATATGGACAGACTTCGAAAGCTTCAAGATCAAACAAACGGATTTATGGTGTTCATTCCGCTTGCGATGCAGCCAAGAACAGCTTCCATGGGGCTTACCCGGCGTACGTCAGCTTTTGATGACATGCGCACGATCGCTATCAGCCGCTTGATGCTCGATAATTTTGACCATGTTAAAGCGTACTGGATCAACATCGGTGTACAATTAACACAGATGGCCTTGACTTTTGGTGCTGATGACATTCACGGAACTTTGATTGAAGAAAGAATTTCTCACTCTGTTGGTGCCCTCACTTCTCAAGGCATTACGCGTAAAGAATTGGTGCATTTAATAAAAACAGCCAACAAGAAACCTGTTGAACGCGATACATTCTATAACATCATCAAAGAATATTAAACAAAAACTGCCGGAAGCATCCGGCAGTTTTTGTTTAAAGTAAATTCACGGAAGTAATGTCTAGCTTCAGCGCCCCAGTCCATGAGGACGCTGAAGCTTTTCTTCCTATCTTAATTTTTCTTCTGTCCAGAAGTAATCATCATCTGCGTTTAAAATGGTCAGCTTGCTGTGGCAGCATGGCATGACCAGCAGCTGCTTGATGCCTTCCTTTGCACTGTTCAGCTTTTCTTCAGAAAATGCCGTCAGAACATTGGACTTATGGCAGAACGGGCATTCATTTATATAGATATCGTCCATCATTTTATCGTAAGGCCAAGAATTCTCAAATGTCAGCATAACCACTGGCTTCTTTCTCAGAACAGCCAGATTTCCCCTCCTTGCATAGATTATTTCCTACCTATTGTATACCAGAAGACCAAGCATCTGTGTGATTTCTTTTACCCATTCTTTTCGGTTCATAACCTTATTCTATTTCCAAGGCTTTTTTCAAAAAGCTTGTTGCATTTTGAACATTTCTGCATAGAATCTTCCTTGACAAGTTGATTGGAGTGGAAGGTGCGAGACTCCTGCGGGGGTCGCGTGACAGGTAAGACCCAAAGGCGCTTGCGCCGTGGGGCTTACCGCACGCCCCGCGGAAAGCGAGCAGCCTGGAACGGAAATCAACCACTATCAAGTACAACAATGAAAACGAAATAGCAACTTCCAAAAACCCACTAAACTTTTGTAAGTCAAAATGGTTCCCAAATTCCTTTTTATGTAGTATAATAAGCAATGTATTCTACAAAAAAATAGCGATCCATCTTCGGGGCAGGGTGAAATTCCCGACCGGCGGTATTTGAAGATTCCCTCTTCATCAGCCCGTGAGCTCATGAGAAGAGCTGAAACACATCGTTTCGTTGCTTCTTGTCTGCTGATCTGGTGTAATTCCAGAGCCGACAGTAAAGTCTGGATGGGAGAAGATGACGGTGCATTGTTCAGTTCTTTTACAATAAAGAGATCTATTGTAAAACGACTGAGCCCTCGCTCAGCTGCATTCTAAGGACATACCGTTCTTAAAATGTTTATTTGATGATGCCTGACACTCTCCCTTAGCTTCTATAAAAAGCTAAGGGTTTTCTATTGTTGTCAGGGGTGCACTGCATTTGAAATCAGAGATGGCG
Organism: Fictibacillus sp. WQ 8-8; assembly: GCF_024494405.1. NCBI lineage: Bacteria > Bacillati > Bacillota > Bacilli > Caryophanales > Fictibacillaceae > Fictibacillus > Fictibacillus sp. WQ 8-8. The sequence continues at coordinate 28,376 of NZ_JAMXKG010000013.1, read as the reverse complement.
CAACAAAAGGAGAGATTTCAACATGCAAAAGGGAAAAGTGTATAAGATGGTGGCTGTTTCCATGCTAAGCAGCATTGCGTACGTATTACAGTTATTGGATTTTCCGTTTCCAGGTCTTCCATCATTCCTGCAGATTGACTTCAGCGAAGTCCCTGCATTGCTTGCAGCGATTGTCTTCGGACCGCTCGCAGGAATTGCCGTTGAAGCAATTAAGAACTTCCTTCATTACGGAATTGTCGGCAACCTGACAGGGGTTCCAGTTGGAGAACTGGCAAACTTTATCGCTGGATCGATCTTCATTGTTCCTGTCTCCTATTTCTTCCGCAAATACCGTACTACGAAGGGCTTATCCGCAGGGTTGGTCAGTGGAACAGTCTTAATGACGTTAGCGATGGGGGTATTGAATTACGTGCTGATCCTTCCCGCTTACACATGGTTCCTGAACTCACCGCAAATGTCCGGTGATGCGATGCTGAACCTGATCTTAGTAGGGATTGCACCGTTCAATGTGATCAAAGGATTACTTATCACAATTTTATTCATTGTGTTATATACAAGGATTCAGCCTTGGCTGAACAGACAATATCAGCATTCTTAAAAAATGCAGAAAAAGCTGGCTCACTCGATGAGCCAGCTTTTCTATTGATCCAGGCAGTTTACATTAAGTTTGATCGGACAGTAAATGTTATGTTTTGGCCAGTATTTCTTTCATTTCCGCCAGTAAAATCTGTTTTTTGGCAAGTAAATTCCCGTTTTGGCCAGTTAATGCATTTATAAGTCGTTTAGAACTTCATCTTTGTTGCCAAACTAACGCTGAATATAAAAAAACACCATTTCCGCGGAGGAAATCGTGTTTTTTATTAAAACATCGGATTTTCTTCTAAAAATTTATAAACGTTCTCGACCAGCTCGTCCGGTGTTTCACCGCGTACAATTTCTCCGTTCACTAAAGCGAATAGAGAACGGGCACAGTGCCCACAATATCCGAGACAGCCGTATTCAATCACATCAAGGTCATAATCCTGTTCCAATTTCTCTAGTGCACGCTGTGAGCCGTTGGCCAGGTTGCTGACACAAAATTCGATAATCGGCTTCATCTTTTCACCTCGCCTTACTTTTCTATCCTATCTTGTACGAACAGGACAGTCAAACCCTTTAACTTGTCCCCTTCAGTTTTTCATTAAAATGGTTGAGAAATTATAGTAAAATGCTATACTTAGAAGTGTTTGAATGTGAAATCGCTTCCGTTGAAGCCTGTAGAAAACGTTGATTTACTGCTATTATTGATGAGATTAGTACACATTGTGCCATAGAAAGAAGGGAAAGACAATGAAACACCTAGTATTGCTTGGCGGAGGATATGGGGGAATGCGCCTAATGAAGCGCCTGCTCAATGCATCTGAGCTTCCATCCGACGTCCAAATTACCTTAATCGACAAGCTTCCTTATCATTGTTTAAAAACTGAATATTATGCGCTGGCTGCTGGAACGATTTCCGACCACCATATCCGGGTTCCGTTCCCTGAACATCCCCAGCTTAAGGTAAAATACGGAGAAGTGACCGGCCTTGATTTTGACGGAAAACAAATCCACCTTTTAGATGATGAAACTTTGACTTATGATGAATTAGTCATTGGCTTAGGCTGTGAAGATAAATATCATAATGTCCCTGGTGCTCCAGAATATACGCTCAGCATTCAAAGTGTGGACAAGTCCCGCGAAACCTACCAGGTATTAAATAACCTTCCGCATAATGCAGTTGTCGGTGTTGTCGGTGCAGGATTGAGCGGTGTCGAATTAGCCAGTGAACTCCGCGAGAGCCGTTCCGATTTGAACATCAAGCTTTTCGACCGCGGACCGATCATACTTAACGGGTTTAAACCGCGCCTGAGCAACTATGTACAAAACTGGTTCATTCAGCATGGTGTTGAAGTTATCAACAATTCGAATATTACGCGAGTAGAAGAAAACGTACTCTACAATCACGATACAGCCATTGAATGTGATGCCATCGTCTGGACAGCAGGCATTCAGCCAAACAAACTCGTTCGTGAACTGGATGTGGAAAAAGATGCACAAGGCCGGGTCAAACTGACTAAGTATCACCAGCTCCCAAACGACGAGAACGTATATGTGGTCGGTGACTGTGCAAGCATGCCATTCTCTCCAAGCGCTCAGCTTGCGGAAGAACAGGCAGAACAGATTTCTGATATCCTTCTTAAAAAATGGAGAAATGAACCGATGCCAGAGCTTGAAGAAATCAAGCTGAAAGGTGTTATGGGATCCCTGGGCAAGAAGAGCGGATTCGGAACGATGGGTGGAGCTTCCCTCATCGGACGTGTTCCCCGTCTTTTAAAATCCGGAATTCTTTGGCTCTATAAATATCAAAACTAACGTAAAAAAATCCATGGGATGATCTTCAATCACACCATGGATTTTCTTTTGTCTCGAAATAGCCCCTTTTATTTCTAATTATTAACTCACCAATTTAGACAACATCCCGATAGCCGTGCTGTTCCATAATTTCATAAATATCCTTCAGTCGTGGATTCCCTTCTGCTACGATTTTATTGTTGATGACAACGACCGGATAGAACAGATCTTCCTCAAGAATCTGAAGAGCAAATTTCTGGTTCTCTCCTTCTGTTGGAGAAAAGATATCCACGTATTCTATACTGAAGAGCTGATTTGGAAATTTCCGTGAGATGGCCGCTTCCAGCCATTCCGCTGTTTCTTTTGATGTAGGGAGATTCACACAGCTCGCACATTTTTGTTCCCCGCCGAATACTTTTATGATGATCTGACTCATGTCCATTTACTCACCCCAATTTGAAGTCCCCTGCTTTCTTTTATTGTAATAGATTCTGCTCCGTTAATAAAGGTGAATTCTTTTCAATGTTGTGATGCGCGCACATGGATTTTTTTATTCAAAACCCGTATAATAAAAGTAAGTTTTTAATGAAAGGAGCATTTTATTATGACTACTGAAATTTCTATGCGTGAGCAAGTTGAAGAAGTTCTAGATAAATTACGCCCATTTTTGCTTCGTGATGGCGGTGACGTTGAACTCGTTGACATCGAAGACGGTATTGTTAAAGTACGTTTGATGGGTGCTTGCGGAAGCTGCCCTTCCTCCACCATTACGTTAAAAGCCGGTATCGAGCGCGCCCTTCTTGAGGAAGTGCCTGGTGTCGTTGAATTGGAACAAGTATTTTAATTAATGCGATATGTAAAAAACCCCGCTCAATGGAGTGGGGTTTTTTATGCCGGAAGAGAAAGCTGTTCGATTCGAACTCCCTTTGAATCAGGAAGAACCATTCTGCAGACATAACCCTCAAACGCTGATGCCAGCCGTTCCCTGATGCGTTCTCCGGAACCTGCCGGCACAAAGCTGATCACTGTCGGGCCTGCCCCGCTTATGGCTGTTCCATAAGCGCCAAGGTCGTATGCTTTCTGTTTAATTGCTGCAAAATCAGGAAACCAGCACTGGCGATAAGGTTCGTGCAGCAGATCTCTTTCCATCATTTTTCCAGCCGTTTTCCAGTCGTTTGTAAGCACAGAAGCAACTAACACGTTGCTTACCGCACTCGCCTGAACTGCCTGAGCGTGAGGCAAGCTTTCGGGCAATGCTTCTCTTGCCTTGCTCGTTGAAAGCTCAAAGGACGGAATGACAAGCACCATTTCCACTGATAAATCATGGATTTGTACCGTTTCTACCGTGTTTTCTCCGTAGCTGCTGACGGCTAAGCCGCCGATCAATGAAGGGACCACATTGTCAGGATGCCCTTCCATTCTGCATGCATATAAGGATTTCTCTTTTTTAGACAAAGAGAGCGAAAGCACACGGTTTGCCCACTCTATACCAGCTACGATTGCTGCCGCACTGCTGCCAAGTCCCCTTGAAAGAGGGAGCTCGCTCTCCACTTCAATGGAGCAGCATGGCAGCTCTTTACCATGATCCTTTGCAACCAGCAAAGCTGCATCATGTATAAGATTCGTTTTTTCTCCGTTCAGTATTTGCAGTTCATTTCCAATGTAAGTGAATTTCCATTGTGAAGACGGAAACACATTCACGGTTAAGTACATTGTGATCGCCATTCCTATTGAATCAAAACCGGGTCCTAAATTTGCTGTGCTGCCCGGAACTTGGATGGAAAATGGGGAAAAGGTCATTGAAGCACACAACCCTTCATGGCCTCCCTCAGCTCTTCAATTTGATTGGAAACTTTGACCGGGTTGACAGAAACCGTCTCCATCGCTGTCTCCGGATCCTTCAGCCCGTTTCCAGTCAGCACGGCGACAACCCTTGTTCCTTTTGCGAGCTTGCCGCTTTTTACGAGTTTCCAAACGCCTGCAATGGATGAGCACGAAGCCGGTTCTGCAAAGACGCCTTCTTTTTTCGCCAGCAGATGGTATGCTTCTACAATTTCCTGATCACTGACACTGTTCACTCCGCCATTCGACTGCTGTACAGCTTCGACCGCGAAGTTCCAGCTGGCTGGATTTCCGATTCGGATTGCAGTGGCAATTGTTTCTGGATTCTTTACTACGGCATTGTTAACGATCGGGGCTGCTCCTTCCGCCTGAAAGCCTTGCATCCTCGGGAGCCCGCTTCCCTTCTTCTCGTGATATTCTTTGAATCCTTTCCAATACGCAGAAATGTTGCCTGCATTGCCTACGGGAATGGCAAGCACATCTGGTGCTGAACCCATCGCGTCCACGATTTCAAACGCGGCTGTTTTCTGTCCTTCCAGACGGAACGGATTGACAGAGTTTACGAGAGTCAGCGGCTCTTCTTCACTTAATCTGCGGACCATCTGAAGTGCTTCATCAAAATTCCCTTCGATCTCAAACACTTCCGCACCATACATTTTAGCCTGTGCCAGCTTGCCGAGCGCCACTTTTCCAGAAGGAATAACTACGATACACCGGAGCCCTGCCCTCGCCCCATAGGCAGCAGCCGCTGCACTCGTGTTACCTGTTGACGCACAGATGATGGCCTTGCTTCCTTCTTCCTTCGCTTTCGCTACGGCCATTACCATTCCCCGGTCCTTGAAGGATCCCGTCGGATTGGCTCCTTCATATTTAACGGAGAGCTCGATACCCCATTCTTTTGAAAGGTGTTCAAGAGGAATAAGCGGTGTGTTTCCTTCCAACAGAGAAAGTTCAGGTGTAGCGGCATTGACGGGTAAGAATTCCCTGTACCGATGAATTAGTCCTTTATAGCTCATTGTGCTCCTCCTTCTACTCTGTAATGGCTCTTAATTACTTTAACGACCCCTGAATCCCGTAACTGCTGATATATCTGGTCATTTTGGTGCTTTGTTGTCGTATGCGTTACGAGAACTACCTCAGCAACCCCGTCTTCACCGACTGGTTTTTGAAGCAGTTTTTCCAAGCTGACGTGATTTTCTGCAAAGACTGAAGTCAGAGAAGAAAATGTTCCTGCTTCATCTTTGACATGCAACCGGTAAAAGTACTTCCCTTTAATCTCATCTGCTTGCTTTAATTGTTTTTCAAATTGAGGAGCCACTACACTTTTTCCGTTAACGCCAAGGCGCATATTGCGAACGACTGCTACAAGGTCAGACACGATGGATGTAGCGGTAGGCAGCTGGCCGGCACCCGGACCGAAGAACATGGTCTCCCCAACAGCTTCTCCATAAATGTAAACCGCGTTATATTCGTTTTGTACAGAAGCAAGCGGATGTGTATCCGGAAGCAGCGTCGGTTCCACACTCACTTCGACTTTTCCACCATCTTTTCTTGCGTTGCCGATCAATTTCATTGAATAGCCAAACTGGCGGGCATACACTAGATCATCACTTGTAATATTGGAGATCCCCTTCACTTCCACATCATCAAGATGTATGTTCATAGAAAAACCGAGGGATGCCAGAATCGCCATCTTCCTTGCAGCATCGATTCCTTCTACGTCTGAAGTCGGGTCTGCTTCCGCATAGCCTAAGTCCTGAGCCTCTTTTAATACTTCTTCAAACGTTAAATTTTGTTTGTCCATCTTCGTTAAAATGTAGTTGGTCGTTCCGTTTACGATTCCCATCATCTTCGTGATCCGGTCTGATGCAAGGCCGTCCACAAGAGTGCGGATAATCGGAATTCCTCCTGCTACACTCGCTTCATAAAATAGGTCACACCCATTTTCTTCGGCGGCCGACAGCAATTCTGCACCATGCAGCGCCATAAGATCTTTATTTGCTGTAATCACATGTTTTTTATTGTTTAAGGCCTGCAAGATGTATTCTCTTGCTAGTTGGATACCTCCTATAACCTCAATGACAACATCTATTCCAGGGTGGTTCACAACCTCTTCAGCATTGCTTGTCAATAATTCTGGCTTAATCGTACAGGATCTTTCCTTGTCCAGATTTTGTACGAGTACTTTTTCTATGTAGACCGGACAGCCTACACGGTGAAGCAATTCCTCCTGGTGACCCTCCACCATCCGGACGACTCCGCTTCCTACTGTTCCTAGTCCTAATAATCCTACAGATACGCTTTCAACCATTGCCAACACTCCTGTCCTCACTAGAAATACATATGTTTTTATATTAAGGACAATTGTAGACCCTATTTGGGTTTGAAACAACCAGAAATATTGTAAAGATTTTGGCAGCGCTTACATTTTTGTGTGAGACAAAAAGCCTCTTTTGCTAGCTAGAGGCCAAATAGCAGGTTATTATCCGCGTTTGAAACCACCCTCTGAATGTATGATCTGGCCTGTAATCCATTCGCTTTGATCGCTGGCAAGAAAATGAACTAACCTTGCTGCATCATCGGGCATACCAACTCTTCCTGATTGGAAACGGGTAGCCAGGTGCTTATGCGTCTCTTCATTCATCCAGCCTGTGTCTGACGGTCCAGGATTAATTGCGTTTACTGTAATGCCTTGTCCCCCCACTTCCTCACTGAATGTAACTGTAAGCGCATCAATGGCCCCTTTTGTAGCAGCATAGGCAAGTTCTCCCGCCATCGGCCCTTTAGACTGTCCTGACGTCATATTAATGATCCTTCCGCCAGAAACTCCATTCCAGCGGCGGGCGAATTCCACACAAAGCATTGACGTTGCGCGAACATTGATTTCATAGTGTTTGTCCAAATGTTCTGCCGTGAACGTCGCAATCGTGTCATTTACTGAATAACAGGCGTTGTTAACAAGAATAGAAGGTGCCCCAACCGTACGTTCCGCTTCATCAAACAGCCTTGCATAGGAATCGGCCTCCGCAAGATTCAATTCCATCATTCCATGAGTCAAACCGAACTGTTTCAGCTCATGTAAGAGGATTTCAGGATCGCTTTCTTTTTTCCCCCAAGGCATTCCCTTATCATAATTCGACCAATATGTAAAAAAGACAGAAGCCCCTCCCCGGGCAAGTGTCCGGCAAAACGCCGCACCCATCCCTTCCAGCCGGCTTACTCCCGTGACAATAGCAGCTTTTCCTAACAATTCCTTGTTCATTTCTTAATCCCTCATTTATTCATGATTACCTGTATTTACAGCTGCAGGAGGCTTTAAACCCTTCAATACATGAGCAATATTACTCACAGCAAGTCTTGCCATCTTAAGGCGTGTTTCTGTACTTGCACTCCCAATGTGTGGAAGTGCCGTCAAATTAGGATGTCTTAAAAGCGGATGGTCTGGATTGATCGGCTCTTCCCGGAACACATCCAGACCTGCACCATTGATCCAGCCCTCTGATAACGCACGGTCCAGCGCCTCCTCAACCACTACTCCGCCTCGCGATACATTTATAAACAGCGCCGTATCTTTCATCTCTTAAAAGCCTTTTCATTAAATAGATCTTTTGTTTCTGGCGTAAGCGGTGTTAAACAGACAATATAATCCGATTCTTTCAGCAAGTCCTCGAATATCCGGTAAGAGAGCCCCAGCCTTTCTTCAGTTTCAATCTTTCGACGGCGGTTATGATAAAGAACCTTCATATCAAAGCCTGATGCCCGTCTAGCTACCGCTTCACCAATACGCCCCATGCCAACGATTCCTAATGTTTTATGGTGAATATCAGTACCTGCAAGAAGAAGCGGGCTCCAGCTGTTCCATTTTCCATCCTTAATATATTCTGCTGCTTCTGTAATTCTCCTCCCGGCTGCCATCAGCAATGCAAATGCCAGATCTGCTGTTGTGTCTGTAAGCACATCAGGTGTGTTGCAGACGGTCACTCCGTATTTTGAAGAAGCTTCCACATTAATATTATCGATTCCCACAGCAAGATTAGCTACAGCCTTTAGGTGCGGCGCCTGGCGCAAGAGCTCCTCATCAATTCGGTCTGAGAGCATCGTCAGCAGTCCTGCTGCCTTATTTGCCTTTTCGAGCAGAATACTGCGCGGAACCGGTTTTTCTTCTTCCATCCACATTTCCACCTCAGCGATTTCCTGCAGTTCGGCAAGTGTTTCTTGTGGTAATTTTCGCGTTATGTACACATAGGGCTTCATATCAGCACTCCAAGCTTTTTCCCTTATTTTCTCATGTTTGTCCTATCAGTTCAATTTAGGAAAGCTTAAGCGCCCTGTTAAGGTCCGACAAGCGCTGGACCTAGACAAAAGAAAAAGCGCTTCACAAAGAGCGCTTTTACGTGCTGGGGAGAAGCCAGTCAACGATTGGAATCTGAAGCCGGTCGGCAGGCAAGCCGATCGATGGAAAAAACGAGCGCAGGAAATTTTCGTTCTGCTCTTCCCTCAGCAGATATTCTGTAAATTTGTGCTGAGATAATTCTTTGCCGATCTCCCGTTCATTTTGATAGTGCTTTTCAAGCAGATCAAAATACCATACCGGATATAAAAGACGTCCGTATAACAATCTCCAGCCTTCTCTTTTTAGAGGGATTACCCGCTCGTAATCATCGAGAAACGATGTGATGCTTTCAGGAGTAAAGTTTTTTTGGTATACACAGGAACGGATCCACTCTGCAATATCACGCACAGGATGGTCGAGTACCCAGCCTGTAGGAAGCTTTATATAATCGTCATCAAACTGAAGCCATGAATTCTCCTGAAATCGCTCGTGGCATATGGAGGGGCCGGCCTCTTCTCTTATGGAATCTTCCATATTGTAATCGATGATGTACTGGATCGCATTTTCTGAAAGTCCTTCATAATAAGGAAATGTCGTTAGAAACAATTGGTCAAATTCTGTTTTTACCGGCTTTGCAAAAACTTCCCTGTACCACTCTTTGGCCTGGTCCACACGGTTCATCCACAGGACGGCCCAGCTTCCATACAATAAGCTATCCGACGTAGCCGGCGGAGGAAGTTCTCGGCCGTTTTTATGGAAGGCGGCAAGTTCTTCGCCCAGCGGCCTTTTTTCCGATGCAGTGCGGTTTGACTTTTCAATTTTGAATAATAGGATAGGTTCACCCTCAATATTGGCATTAGGGAGGTTCGACAATGTAGGAAAAAGTCCTGCGATGCCCTTCTCCCCCTTGTACCTTAAATAATCGCTGAAATAAACTATCTCTTCAATGCGGTCAATCGTAATCTTTTTCTGCGGAACGACTAAGTACTGTTCTCCCCCAGAAACAAAATAGCGATATCCACTGATGCTTCTTTTTCCATCACAATATAATTGATAATGATGATAAATGTCCCTCTCGAACATAGCCTCACCCCAACTCCTTCAATAATTATAGTCTATGACCCAACACCTTTGATGGTTATTAAAATTTGGCTGGACTCATAACTTAGGTTTGGACACATATACTATAAAAAGCTTAACGTCGTGAAAGATAAGGAGATCTTTATGAGAGAGAAAAAGGTAGAGAATGTTGAGGAAACAGCACTGCGCCTGCTCAAAGAACGGGGCGTAACATTAAAGGATATCGCCGAACTTGTTTATTTTCTTCAAGTGCCTTACCATCCTGACCTTGAGTTATCTGTCTGCCTTCAGAACGTGGAAAGGGTCGTTGCCAAACGTGAGGTGCAAAACGCTATATTGACTGGAGTACAGCTTGACATGCTCGCCGAGAAAAAGATGCTTGAAGGCCCTCTTCAGGAAATTCTAGAACGAGATGAGAGCTTGTATGGCATCGATGAAGTTATTGCTCTTTCTATTGTTAATATATACGGATCCATCGGTTTTACGAACTACGGCTTCATCGATAAACAAAAACCGGGCATCCTTGAAAAATTGAACGATAAATCCACAGGAAAAGTGCATACCTTCCTCGATGATATTGTGGGTGCGATTGCGGCTGCTGCTTCAAGCCGTCTTGCCCACCGTGCAGCCAATACTGAGTAATCAGAAGAAAACAGCTCCCTCATACGGAAGCTGTTCTTTTCATTTTATTCAAATGCTTTCCATTCATCCAGTCCATTCACCGTGTACTTCGGCTGAATATCAACCAGGCCGAGGTGCTCCTTCTGGGTTACACCCGTGTGAACAAGGAGGGTATCAAGACCAGAACGTATTCCCGCCAAGATATCGGTATCATAATTGTCGCCGATCATCAGGGTATCTTCCTTCGCTGTGCCAAGCTCTTCGAGTGCCATCTCCATAATAATCGCTTCCGGCTTACCAATAAAGGTCGGTTGTACCCGTGTGGAAACAGCCACTACAGAAGTCAGCGAGCCGTTTCCAGGCAGCAGGCCTCTTTCAGTAGGCAGAGCAATATCTCCGTTCGTGGAAATAAACCTCGCCCCATTCCTTACTGCAAGACACGCGATCGTTAATTTTTCATAGTTGATCGAACGGTCGATTCCCATGACGACAAAATCAGGCTGCTCCTCGGTAAGGGTGAAGCCTTTTTCCAATAATGCCTGTCGGATTCCTTCTTCTCCAATGCAATACACAGTTGCGTCACGTTTGATTTTTTCAATATAGTTGGCAGTAGCCATGCTTGTCGTGTACACATGATCGGAAGTGGCCGGAATTTCAAAGTTGTGCAGAACAGAAGCCACGTCTTCCTTCGTTTTTGATGAGTTATTCGTCACAAAAAGATACGGAAGGCCTCTCCTGTTAAGTTCCTGAACGAATTGCACCGCCTCTTCAATCCGTTCCTTTCCTCTGTACATCGTTCCATCCAGATCAATCAAATAGCCTTTATAAGTTTTCATTCCACAAACTCCTTTTTTCATTCACAGGTTAGTGTACCAAAAATGGGGCCATCCTAACAAAAATTTGAACCCCTTGACTCTCCGATTTCCTCTTTATGTATATTGTTCCATTTGAAGTGCGCGATAAGAAAAAAGGAGGTCATCTTATGGCTAAAAATACAAATGAAACTGTAGTTTCTGGAGTACAAAACGCATTGAATCAAATGAAACAGGAGATTGCCAGGGAGTTTGGTGTTTCTTTAGGAGCAGATACGACGTCTAGACAGAACGGTTCGGTTGGCGGCGAGATCACGAAGCGCCTCGTACAGATGGCTGAGCAACGGCTTTGAAAGAAAGTAGCTAGACATCACAACTTTTCAAGTTTTCATTGATATCAAAAAAGGGGCTGTCCAAGAAGTCTGGTAGCTGTTGATCTCCGCTCCAGGCTGCTCGCTTTCCGCGGGGCGTGCGGTGAGCCTCTTGGCGCAAGCGCCTGCGGGAGTCTCACCTGTCACGCTAGTCCCGCAGGAGTCTCGCACCTTGCACTCCAATCAACTTTTCATTGAAGATTTTTCACGTCAAAGGAGCTGCCTGAAGGTCAATTTTCGACTTTCAGGACAGCCCCTTTTTATTTCGGCGTTCCTGGCTGAAAATATTCAATTCTCTCCCGGTCAGGGCCATAGAAGAAAATATACTGAGAACCATCCGGCAACGATGTCACCTCATCTTCGACAAACAGGACGCTATGATTCTTCAGCACCTGAATTTCTTTCGAGAGATCATCTACGGTAAACGCCACATGATTCACTTTTCCTTCTTCAGCCAGCTGTCTATTGTGGCCTGCTACCAGCTCAACCAGGATCTCCCCTTCCAGTCCCAAAAATACTAGTTCGATCCCCGGCTTGGAGTGTTTCATTCGTTTGATCACATCCAAACCTATGATGTCACGGTAAAAGGAAATGGATTCTTCCAAGTTTTCAACCATAATTCCTACATGCTCAAGCTTTCTTACAGCCATACCAAACATCCCTTCCAATTTCGATTCATTCACCTGAAAATTTCATATTTGTCTTAAGTATAGTAGAAAGGGAGTTTATTGAACATAACAATTACTGGCCGCTTGGAACCGGACTGATGACCGCTAGTGCCTGCTCGAGATCATAGATAATATCATCAATCGTTTCAATGCCCACCGACAGCCTTACCATCTCAGGCGATACTCCTGCTCTAAGCTGCTCTTCCTCTGTCAGCTGCTGATGCGTAGTGCTTGCCGGATGGATGATTAATGATTTAGAATCACCGACATTCGCCAAGTGAGAGAATAACTTCACACTTTCAATGAGCTTTCTTCCTTCTTCTACCCCGCCTTTTACACCGAAAGTGAGGATGGCACCAGCACCTTTAGGCAAATATTTCTGCGCCAGCTCATTATACTTGTTATCTTCTAATCCAGGATAGTTCACCCAGTCCACAGCAGGATGTTCTTTTAAGTATTTCGCCACCTTCAGGGCATTTTCACTATGCCGTTCTACACGCAGTGCCAGCGTTTCAAGCCCTTGAATAAAGAGGAAGGAGTTAAACGGTGATACGCAAGAACCGAGGTCTCTGAGCAATTGGACACGCGCCTTGATAATATAAGCCAGCGGTCCGACTGCTTCCGTATAAACGACGCCATTATAGCTTTCATCCGGCTCCGTAAGTCCTGGGAATTTGCCGTTCGTCCAATCAAACTTACCGGAATCTATGATTAATCCTCCAATCGATGTGCCGTGTCCGCCAATGAATTTTGTAGCGGAATGAACGACAATGTCTGCTCCATGCTCGATCGGACGGCAAAGATATGGTGTTGCAAACGTATTGTCTACGATAAGCGGAACCCCTGCTTCATGAGCAATTTCTGCAATGGCTGAGATATCTGCCACGTCAATTTTCGGATTCCCGATCGTCTCGATGTAAACCGCTTTTGTCTTTTCAGTAATGGCATCACGGAAGGATTGAAGGTTATCCACTTCTGCAAATTTAAAATTGATTCCGAGCTTCGGAAGTGTATTCGCAAACAAGTTATACGTTCCGCCATATAGAGAGCCAGACGCTACAATTTCGTCACCTGCTCCCGCTATGTTTAAAATGGAATACGTAATCGCCGCCTGGCCGGATGCCACCGCCAGCGCTCCAACACCGCCTTCTAGCTTTGCAATCGTCTGTTCAAACGCATCCTGTGTCGGATTCATGATTCGGCTGTAAATGTTCCCAAACTCTTTTAAACCAAAAAGGTTGGCTGCGTGCTCCGTACTGTTGAATTGATAAGACGTTGTCTGGTAAATAGGAACCGCTCTCGCGCCTGTTGTCGGATCTACTTTCTGTCCCTCGTGCAATGAAACCGTCTCAAAACCATATTCTCTTTCTTCACTCATGTTCAATCTCTCCTTCTAAAATGTAGTGGTTTAAACAGAGGCAAGGATCTGAGTAAAATGTTAGCCAACAAGAAAAGCTGAAGTGCCCTGCTAAGGTCCGACAAGCGCTGGAGTTCTTCTCAAGCAACACGTTTTTTGTGTTGAGGGAGAAGAACGAAGATGACTAAGGATGAAAAGAAGATCTTACTTTTCATCTATCGAGGACCTTAGCTGAAAACTTAAGTTCATTTTCAGCATTGGGCACTGAAGCTGAACAATCAAAAAGACCTCTTCTAAAAGAAGAGGTCGCAGTTTTCACCGTCGGCTCTCATCTTTCAGAACATTTGCGTGTTCTGCTGAAATTAGCACCATGCATTTCTGCTGGTTGCCGGGTTTCATCGGGTCAGTCCCTCCACCTCTCTGGATAAGATACATCTGAATATTAAGTTATTTTGAATAATACTGAACTTTAATGTTGAAGTCAACCCTTTTTTTCACGATAAGGAAGGGGCAAAGTTTTTGGCACGCTCCCCCGGGCCGATGTTCGAAACTTTGCATTTTTTATTTTCTGCTGCAGTCAGCAATACCATATCGGTCTTCTGCCCTGCTCCAGTAAGAGAAAAAGTGTGGCCAGCGAGACGATGGAAAAAGAGATCACCCTCGATGAGCTCTACCTGACGTCCTTCGTGCGACAACAGAAGGAAAGAATAGAGGGCGGATGATCGTAAAAATCCAACAAAAAAATAAACCCTATTGGCGGATCAGCCAGTAGGGTTTATGCGTTTTTCTCTTCGGAAATCAAATATTTGCAATACGAGCCGCCTTTAGCAAGACATTCTGTGCGTTCCACATGGTCTGTACCGAGCATTCTCTGGAATAAAGAAAGCTCACATGAGCAGGCATTCTGATATTCATTTGCTACTTTGGCAATCGGGCAGTTGAATTCTTTTAATTCATACTGGCCGTCTTCTGTTTTTTCCCACTCGACCATATAGCCGGCTTCGTTTTGAATGTCGGCGAGTTCGGCCACCTTTTGCTCAAAGCTCTTATTCTCCATCCGTTTCTTATACTTATCATTTAAGCGGTTTTCCCGGCGGACAAACAATTCATGCACAGCTTTCTCACCGGCAATCTCCTGAATGTCTCTCATAAATTCAACGGTCAGCCCCGAATAGTTGCGCGGAAATTGTTCATCCGCAGCTTCGGAGAGCTGATACACATTCAGCGGCCGTCCCATGGCCTGGCGGACCAGGGTGGTTTCAACGAGCCTGTCTCTCTCTAATGTATTTAAGTGGCGCCTGACAGCCATCTCGGTAATCCCAAGGCGGCTGGCCATTTCAGTAACCGTCAATTTTCTATATCGCTTAAGCATATGAATGATTTCAGAACGGGTAGAGGTGTTATTAGCCATAGCCATTAACAATCACCTTCCTTACCCCTATCTTACAGCATTTGCTAGCAAAAGTACATTCTAAACAAAAATGTTTAGAAATAGGGATAGCAGCTTTTACTTCTGCTCCTCTTCAGGCAAAAATGCAGAAACAGGCCCCAATTCTTGTTCAATATAGCGTCTCACATCGGCAGGGAAACTTTCGATCGATCCAGAATTCTCCAAAAGGACCTCGGAAATTTCAGAATGGCTGACACTCGCAAAATGCTGGACCAGCATTTTGCGCAGTGATACGACCTTTTTCAATCCTTTCGCATTTTGCGCGGTGATCACTTTTTCATCCTCAAGGATATCCAATATGTCTTCATAACTGCCCGGATCCCTCATTATGAAGCCATCGATCATCGAATTACCCACATCGATCATACTTTCGATGATAACGTGAGCCGCTCGTTCAAGAGCCAGCTTTTCTACATCGCCTTCCTTGCCGGCCAGTTTCTTTGCCTGCTGATGCAATGATCCCAGATATACTAAATGGTGTTCAATTTTTTTTCTGTCAACAAAATACATATGTATCACCCTGCCTTGTCATTCTGCATAGTCCTTATTAGTTTATCACAAAATTCAAGGAGAATTACGGAAGGAGCCTCCTATTTTCTTATACCGGCTTGTCTGCTATCATGGGGAAGAAAGAAGGAAAGCCCTTGCGGCAAGGAGGACTGAATGTGGCAGAAGAACGCTTTTTTCTGTATGACGATACCGAGAAATCCGAGACACGCTTCGTAAGTTTTATGGGAACGAATACCCGATTTGACCTCGCCATTGTAAAAACAGGAAGACATTACGGCAAGAGCCTGATTCTCGATCTGCAGGGAAGCCGTTTTTCCATCATAGGAGAAGATGACCTTGAAGAAGAGGGATACTTGGAGCATGTTTTCCAGCTTAATGAGGAAGATGCACAGGAGCTTCGGGAGTTCCTATACGAAACACTATAGTTTTGCGGGAAAATTACCCACACAAAAAAAGCCATTTCATGGGCAGTTTAAAAAAGGATAGATGCCTTCTATCCTTAACCTGCCTGAAGGGAATGGTTATTTTGTATAACAAGGATAAAAAAACCTATACGGATTTCTCTAATGTGGAAACCCGCAGGCGCTATGTTCTGCCTGAAGACTTGCCTGAAGGACCATACGGATCTCCAATTAATGCAAAGCTTGGAAAATCTACTCCCTGGGAAGAAAATCAGCGGTATTACAGCGCCTTCAACTATGAATATAAAAATCTTCACGCCGGCATGGAACGCCAATATCCCGGTGCCCATCCGACGCATGATGATCCTGGAGAAGATACAGAAGAACCATACCAAAATTATAAATAAGGCAGGATAAATAACCCCTTGTTGATCAGGGGGTTATTTTCTTTAGCACAAAATAAGGACAGCCAAAGTTACAATACTCATAAATGTATTCCGGAAGCGTACTGATCTTCGTGTCATATGTCGCTTTATCATGTCCGTCTTCGAAAAAGCCGCGCAGCCTGAGCTGTTCATAGCCGATATCACCGACAAGATAATCATATTTATGTAAAATTTCGCTGTACCTTGATTTGAGCAGTTCCTCATCAAAGGCCTCTTTATTATTCTCTATCAGTTCGTAGCAATGCTCACCAATACAAATCATGAACTCACCTCACTTTTATATTTTACCATGTCCCATAAAAATACAGCCAACAATTTCTTTGTAAAAAGTTTTTTATTGTGGTCAACCTAAGGATAAGGAGGTGAATCACATGAACAAGAAAATTGCTGCATTAATGATACTATCCTTTACCCTGTTTACCGCTGCCTGCTCGGATGATGACACGAGAAAAGAAACAACAAGCGGTTATAAATTTTCCAACACCAGCTACAAAAATTACAAAAATGATAATAATACGATGGGAACCGACAGAAGATACGGGGACTTCGGCTATGTGCGACATGAATATAAGGGAGAGAACAGAAAGCCCCTCTCTGCCAATCAAATACCGAAAATGGATCGCCAAAAACTGGCTGACATGATTACTGACATGGCTGTACGCCTGCCGAACATTAAAGATATGGCTGTTTTGGTTACAGATGAAGAAGTCCTCATGGCTTACGAAACAACCAGCAAAAATCGGATGGCCATGGCGGATAATGTTAAAAAAACAGCTTTTTCCGTCGTCCCCCGCTACTACCATGTCTACGTTTCAGATAAAAAAGGCATGATCGGCAAACTCGAGCAGTACCGCTCCATCAACTATGATACTGAAAACGCCGAGGGCATCATCGAGCGATTGGTTGCACAGATGAAAAAATCTCCGCAAGGATACAAAGTAAGCGATGGCGAGAATCAGAACGGGGAAATGAAAGGCGAAAAATGAAAAGCAAATAAGAAAAGCGTAAACGACCTACAATTACTCACCCAAAACAAAAAAGCCGGACACATTAACATCCGGCTTTTTTTCTAATTAGTTGCTTTGAACCGCTTTGTTGGCAGCATTTACCTGTTCATCTGCATGGTAAGAGGAACGGACAAGCGGGCCTGCTTCACAATGCTTGAATCCTTTGCTAAGAGCAATTTTACGAAGCTCCGCAAATTCGTCTGGATGATAATATTTTTGAACTTTTAAATGTTTCTTTGTCGGCTGCAAATATTGTCCAACGGTAACGATATCGACATTGTTGGCACGAAGGTCATCAAAAGTTTCAATGATTTCTTCCATTGTTTCCCCGAGGCCGATCATAATGCTCGATTTTGTAGGAATGTTTTCGTTCATTTCTTTTGCACGGCGCAGGAACTCAAGTGTGCGCTCATACGTCGCACGGGCTCTGACTCTTGGTGTCAAGCGTCTTACCGTCTCAATATTGTGGTTCATGATATCAGGCTTGGCATCCATTAAAGTTTCCAGGTTTTCTTGAACGCCCATCATATCGGAAGGAAGAACTTCAATGGAACAGAACGGATTGCGCTTGCGAATCGCTCTAACGGTTTCCGCAAAAACAGCTGCACCTCCATCTTTCAGATCGTCACGGGCAACAGCGGTAATGACCACATGCTTCAATCCCATTTGTTCAACAGATTCCGCTACGCGTTCCGGTTCCTGCAGATCCAGTTCTGTCGGCAATCCCGTCTTTACTGCACAAAAACGGCAGGCACGGGTACACACGTCACCAAGAATCATGAAGGTTGCCGTTTTTCTTACTGCCCAGCACTCATGGATGTTCGGGCAACGCGCTTCTTCACAAACGGTATGTAGCTTCTTTTCGCGCATCATTTTTTTGAGGCCTTTATAGTTGTCGTTTGTGTTCAGCTTTATTTTTAGCCATTCCGGTTTACGGATGTGCTCTTCTTTCTTAGCCAAAATCCTCACTCCAATTCATCGTCCTGCACAAAAAAATCTTGTGCTTTAAAAGGTAGAGATACATTAGAAACTTTAACATAACTGGCGGGAAAACTCCAATCCATGATATTTCCATCATTTATATAATATGAAATTTCTTTTCCCAACCAAACTAAGGATATGATTCAGGAAAGGAGTTGAAGAACTCACCATGAAAAAATGGCTAAGACTTTTCTTGTTTGCTTCCTTGATCGGTTTTATTTTTCCTGAGCGGGAGGCCTTGGCCGCACCAACCTATAATAAAGAAGATGTACAGCGGCTGGCACTATATAAAAAGATGGAAACGGTATCGAGCATTCCCTGGTACTACTTCGCTGGTGTCGATCAGTACGAACGAAGCGTACGGCGTGCCCGAAGGGATCTTCCTGATGCTTACGGACTTGTCGGCATTTATTTTTCCCCTATTCAATGGTCAGGACCGTTAAATCCAAACATGGAGGACAAAAGCCCTGATTCCATTCGAATATTTGGCGGTGCAGGGATGGATGGGAATAATGATGGAGTCGCCGATAGGAACAATGACGAGGATTTGCTGTACACGTTTGCGAACATTATCCAGAAATACGGGTTTGATCAAGAAAATTTTAAAATTGGATTATGGGAATTCTATAGACGGGATAAGGCTGTCAGCATCATTATGGAGAATGCCCAAATTTACAAAGCCTATGGAACAGTCGCATTGAACCAGCATGCTTTCGTGGTCCCTCTTCGTTCGAATTACAGCTTCAAAAACACTTGGGGTGACCGAAGGGGATATGGCGGCCTGCGTATTCATGAAGGGACAGACATCTTTGCCGACTACGGTGTGCCGGTAAAAGCAACATCATACGGAATCGTTGAGATAAAAGGCTGGAACCGTTTTGGCGGCTGGCGGATCGGAATCCGAGACATCAATAACGTCTATCATTATTTTGCGCATCTCTCCAGTTTTAACAAATCCATTGAAAAAGGATCAATCGTACAGCCTGGAATGGTCGTAGGCTATGTGGGAAGCTCCGGGTATGGCCCGCCAGGTACGTCCGGAAAATTCCCGCCTCACTTGCACTATGGCATGTACAGAGATAACGGGTATACGGAATGGGCTTTTGATCCCTACCCGTACCTCCGAGCCTGGGAACGACAGGAGCGGACTGCAGCACGATTGCATCGCTAATAAAAAAGCCACCCGTGGGTATAAAACGGGTGGCTTTTGCATATTGCTATATTTTTTCGATCACAAGAAAATCATGGGAATATTTATTTTTTTCGTCTACAATTCCCGGTGTTTCGGAAACCAGCTTCCATTCGGATTCATCATATTCAGGAAAACATGTGTCACCATGAAAGCTTTCGTTAATCTTCGTGATATACATCCGTTGGACATGCGGCATAAACAATGAAAAAACTTCCGCACCGCCAATCACACATACTTCTTCTTCCGGCCGCTCCAGTGCCTGGTCTATCGAATGAATGACAGTGCAGCCTTCCGCTTGAAATGATTCATCTCTCGTCAGGATGATATTTTCACGGCCCGGAAGCGGTTTTCCTATGGATTGAAACGTTTTGCGGCCCATAACGATCGGCTTTTTCATCGTTACTCTTTTAAAGTGCTGCAGATCAGCCGGGAGGTGCCAAGGGAGGCCATTGCGATCACCGATCAATCGGTTCTCGTCCATAGCGAACACATAAGAAATCATACTGATACCTCGCCCTTAATCCGCGGATGGTGCTCATAATTCACGAGCTCAAAATCCTCATATTTAAAATCAAAGATAGAAGCCACTTCTGGATTTATCTTCATCAAGGGCAGCGGTTTAGGCTCTCTTGTCAGCTGCAGTTTCACCTGATCCAAATGATTCAAATAGATATGAGCATCACCGACCGTATGTATAAATTCGCCTGGCTTCAGGCCGCATACTTGAGCAATCATCAGGGTTAACAGCGCATACGATGCAATGTTAAACGGAACGCCTAGAAAAAGATCCGCTGAACGCTGATAAAGCTGGCAGGATAATTTTCCGTCAGCAACATAAAATTGAAAAAGGGTATGGCATGGCGGAAGAGCCATTTTTGGAACATCGGAAGGATTCCATGCCGAAACCAAAAGCCTTCTGGAATCCGGATTATGATTAATATCGTGAATGAGATTGGAAATCTGGTCGATCGTTTCGCCGCTTGGAGTCTGCCATGAACGCCACTGATGGCCGTAAACCGGTCCCAGATCACCATTTTCGTCTGCCCATTCATCCCAGATTGACACTCCGTTTTCATGAAGGTAGCCTATGTTCGTGTCTCCTTTTAGAAACCAGAGAAGCTCATGAATAATGGACCGCAAATGAAGTTTTTTCGTGGTCACTACCGGAAATCCCTCTTCAAGGTTATATCGCATTTGCCTTCCAAAAACAGAGATCGTTCCTGTTCCTGTACGGTCTTCTTTTCTTGTCCCATTTTCAAGGGTATCTTGAAGCAGATTCAAATATTGTTTCATTTCAGCCGAACACCTCTCTTTTCGTTACTACTATCCTACACTAAATGGTTCGGTGTTTCTAGCCGGAAAAGTTTGTCTCAATTTAATTACAATTATAAAAAATTTATCCATTTTCTTCATATCATTGTTATACTGAATGTGGAGTTAACTTGGTATTGAAATACAGGGGGGATGACCTTGGATTTCAGAAGGCTTTTACAGTGGATGTATTACTTGCAAATCGCCTTTTTTGTAAGCGGAATCTACCTATTATTAGTATACATTCTGACGAGCAATACAAAGCGCATTCAGATCATGAGCGGAGTTCTCTGCTTTAACCTCATCTCGCTTAAGCTTATGAGGGACCGTTATAAAATCTAAAAAACTGTACCCAGGGATGGAGTACAGTTTTTCTTTATACCATCTTCAGCAAGGCATCCCTTCCGGACATTCCTGCCTCGATCCCAATGGCATACGCTTCTGTTGTAATGGATTCCAGCGGCGCATTAATCAGTTGATCTATGGTTCGTACACCTACTGCTCGGCCTGCAATAATTTTTCGGTCTGAGAGCTTTTCATTCAAGAGGGCGACATCCAAAGCCCCGCACATGATATACCCTTTGTCATTATACACGGCAAGCAGGCTTGTTTTCGGCAGCTGGACGGTTACCGCTGTAAATGGGTGGCCGTCAATGATTACCGGGTTTAATTCAATCATGCTTTCCCCCCCTTTCCTCCTATATGGTATGTACAAGAGGGGAAAGAGTGCGTCCACTACTGCCCATTCATCTTCTTAAGCTTCCATTCGAGCAGATCACGAAGTGTTTCAGGCAGCATAAATGTTTTTGTTTTGTTTCTTGCGATCGCTGGATAAAGCTTGCCGAACGTAAACATATCAATGACGGCAACCTTGTATATCCCCCCATCTATTACAGGTTCACCATTCAGCCAAATGTTTTTAACATGAGACTGCTGATCTTCAAGTACCGCTTCTTCCACTGTGATGCCTGAAAACGCCATACGGCCCATGACCTTTCCTCTGAATCCGAATCCCTTAACCTCTTTATGGATCATCTCACGGCTTAAACCCGCATGGACAATTTCCTTGATCTCATCACCGGTCAGATCGACAATGCACGGATTAATCGGATGTGGACAAATCCGATGCAGATCTCCTTTTGTGACAGGGCCAGCAGGCAGACTTTCCAGAAGTGTTCCCGAATTAACCATGGAATAGGAGGTCTTGCACCACTCTTTAAGTGCGTCCGCCATCAGCTGTGCAAAAGGTGATGGCTCATACCATGAAACATGAAGAGGTTCGCTTAATACGGCTACTTCCCTCTCCAGGACTTTTTCTCCTTTTTGTTTCAGTTCATCCAGAAGCTCGGCACCTTGATTGTCCTCTGCTATATCTGTCAGTTCAATCAGCATTGCTTGTTTTGATGCAATTTTTTTTGTGGATGCATCATACTGAATATTGATTTCACCAAGATACTGACCGAATTTTCCGGTTTGTGCGATCAAAGTACTATTTATCCTTTTTCCTTCTGGGAGCACATGGTGTGTATGGGCACCGAGGATAAGGTCAATTCCGCTTATTTCCTTGGCCATTCTTTCATCAAAGTTTAATCCTAGATGCGAGAGAACAATGACAAGATCACAGCTGTTTTTCAAATCAGCGATAATCTCAGGCAGAATCTTGAACGGATCTTCCACCCGCCACCCTAAAGAGTGATAAAAAGCCTGAAAAGCTACCGTGGCTCCCGTAACCCCTATTCGAATTCCATCCTCTGTCGTGAACACTTCAGAAATTTTTGCCCAATGAGGGCGTTCTCCCTCTTCATTAAAAAGGTTTGCTGCCAGTACCGGAAAATCAGCTTCGGTATAAAGAGAATAAAGTTCCTCTTTTGTAAGTGTGATTCCCTCATTATTTCCGATAGTTACCGCATCTGCACCAGCCTGATTAAGAAGGAGCGTATTCCCTTGTCCAAGCGTTCCTTCTGTCAGTGAATTGGCACGGTCCATAAAATCCCCGCAATCAAAATAAAGCAAGGTCTGTCCTTTTGCGGGAAATTCTGCCCTGCCTGTTTTTATCTGCTTTACGATACGCGGCCAATATTCAAAATGGCTGTGTACATCATTGGTGTGATAAATTTTTAATGTATTTAGCATATTGCCCCCTGAACCTTAAGAACCTGCCCTAATTATCAGCAGCAGGCCATTTCATGCGTCATTTTCACTATGAAATCGAATGACTGTTACTAATCAGTATAAACCAAATGGCGTTGTGCCACCCCTTTTTAAAACAAATCAAGCTGTCTCGGAGATAGCCCTTCATAATCAAGGCTCAGCATATCGATAAACTTCCTGGCGTTATCTGCAGCATCGCCTCCAGAATTGTTGTTGAACAATATGACGATCTCCTTAGACTGTTCACTCAATTTTTCAACATGCTGCTTCCATTCAGCAAGTTCTTTATCATTGTACCGATATAAATACCGAACTTCTCTCCAGTTTTCCTGGCCGTGATTGTTCCAGCCATGAACATTCCTTCCATGCATTCGAATGATGGTAAGCGCTGAAGACGTTGGTTCGATTACAGCAGGGACCGATCCCTGGCCCGCTTGAGGTTCATCACAAATCGTATGAATCCAGCGTTCTTCTCTCATAAACTCCACCGTCTTTTCTCTCATTTCAGGCATAAACCATGATTGATGGCGAAATTCAAGAGCAACCGGGATGCCCTCCATCATTTCCCTCGTAAACCTTAGCATCTGTACACTTTCCTTATTGCATTCAAACCAAGGCGGATACTGAAAAAGCACTGCCTTCATCTTACCTGACTCGATCACAGGCTGGATGGAGGCTTTAAATAAATCAAACATTTCTTTTGTCGATTCAAAAGGAATCTTGCCACGAGAATGTCCCGTCATTCCTTGGTAGGCTTTAATGATAAACGAAAAACGGTCCGGTGTGTCCTTTATCCATTTTTGATAATTTTTTAACGGCTGGATGGCATAGAAGGAGGAATCAACTTCCACAACCGGAAAAAAGCCGCTGTACAGCTTTAATTTTTCAGTGGATTTCGTCCCTTCCGGATATAAAGACTGGTGGTCCCCCCAGCCCGTTACTCCAATCAGTATCATAGTCCTTCTCCTCATTATGAATGGTTACTCTCTCTATTCCCCAAAATTTCATTATGTAAAAAAAAGCGAACCCATAGTGGCGTTCGCTTTTTGATTTGCTATATTAGCCGATAGAACCTTCCATCTCGAATTTGATTAATTGCCGTTTTCAAAATGTTTTAAAGAGATGGAAAAACCTTGATAAATCAACGTTTTTCCCTTTTTCATTTTCAGAACGGTATCAAGTTTTTCAAACTCAATCGGCACGAAATCGGCACGCGAGAATACCTAATAAAACATATTTATATTAATGTTTTGAGTGAATTTATACTAACATAAAGTTGATTTGGAAGATAGTTAGAAGATGTATTATCCCTTTAAAAAATGGACCCAAAGAAAACATAGAGGAAAGGAGAATAACGATGAGTAGAGAAGTGCTAAAAAAACGCATTCATCAGCATTTCGACAGAAAAAAGATTAAGGATGAGCAGCTCGAAACATTGCTGGTACGTTCCATCCTGTCCCTGAAAAAGGAGAAGGGACAACACGGTAGGAGGATGATCGTTGGAAGACATCCTTAATTCCGCCCTACCATACTCATGTAAATCATACTCATGTAAATAAATTAGGTAAAAGAAATGGTAAACGGATTATCTTTTGAGCCATTCAAGGGATAGGAGCATCAGCCATCCCGGCTCCAATAACAAGCAATATAATTTTCTACTTCATAATGAACAAAGAGTAAAAGGCAACGTATAAGCAATACTAAGAAGGAAGTTTTTTAATAAAGGAGGGAATGCAATGACAAGTCGCAATGGCAGCAAAGGAAGCCAAAACCAAGGTTCACCACAAGCACAATACAATCAAGAATTTAGCAGTGAGTTTGTGAGTGGGAATGATAACAAAGGAAAAGAATATCGTTCTAAAAAGGGTAGTAAATCAAAGAGTGATCCAAAGGAAAGCGGAGCTTAAAAAAATCGTGAGGTATACGCCTCACGATTTTTTATGCCTACTGCTGAAAAGCATCAGAATCTGACTCAATGGGATGTTATTCCGTTGCTTGTTCTAGTTGTTCGGGAATGCCTACTACCTGCAATCCAAAAATGAACGAGCTAAATATATTGATAATTGGTGGGAAATCGTGAATTGGAGAGAAGTGGAGCAACTATACAGAAAGCGTTATTGCCTTTTGGCAGTTTAATTGCTCGTAAAGCTTGAACATGACGTGATAGAGCGGAAGAAATAAATACTGTCCGTTTAACATTTGAAACCATTATCTTGGCTATTATGATAGAAATCCGAGAAACACGAAATTGGGGATGCCGTCATCTTTTCCTGCGAGCACTACAATACGTTGAACAGAACTACTCAGTGATATAACCCCAAAATAGCAAATGGCGTTGTTCAGGTACGATATTTGCCATTCCGTTTGACTGATGTACTCCCACAATGAACAACCCAAACCTGAAGAGCAGAAAAGCTGCGGGTATAAATGAAGCGATAAAAGGAAAAACAGAAGGGTTTGTAAGAACTCGTTCTGGGGCTTTTTATACCCGCCATTAAAGCATTGGATATATTCTGTTGCTGTATGAAATTTAAAATCAGTATATAGTCTAGTTGTACCTTCAGGATGCTCATCATTTACCGGCCACCGAAGGCCGTTATACTTTTCTAACTTGATTTTTGGACAGTGTAGTAAGTAAGTTCTCCAACGTTTCATAAGTAAATTTCAACACTCAGTGATTTTGCAACTTAAGGGCTTATGTTCCTTCCTGTCCTTCCCGAGTAATAATGTACGTGTCCGTTATTAAAGGTGGTTGTTCCAGAAAACTCATGATAATGTGTCCCATCGCCCAGATGGACAGCAGGTCCCGTCTCTCCTGAAAATCCATGAACATGCCCATTTGCAAAAGTGGTTTTTCCCTCATAGTAATGAACATGAGTAATGGTGTTATTTACTGGTGTTGTTGTTCCCTGTACGTTGTGCGAATGTCCATTATTTATCGTCGTTTCCGTGGCATATTGATGTCGATGAAGAACTCTTTCATTCCATTCTATTTGTTCAATATCATGCTCGTGCACAGAACCCCTCCTCTTACTTGAAATACATCTGAATATATCTATGTAACAAATTAAAAACGTATAACTCCAATCCTTATTTACACAATTAAATTTATGGCAAGTTCCTTGGTGTAATGACCGTCTCTTTGATTCACGTAATCTATAAATCCATCACCCAAGTTATAACTTTGGATGGCGGTTTTTAGATCACCCTTTGCTTTTTTTAGTTGCTGTGCGTGTTTTCCAAAAACATCTATTCTTATACCGTTGACATACCATCTAAAGGCAGCTGAATCTTAAATTAAAGAACCCTTTAGTTTAAGTACGCTGGTGCGGAAAATGGTGCAATGCTTTTTCAGATTCACCGGCGCTAATTTTGTACTAATAGAACATTCTAATCATATTCTTATAAAAGAAAAGAATAAGAAGGAGTGTAGTTAGTTGATTAAAGTTAAGGTTAGTTTACGGCCCATTGTAAGTAAGGTAAATTTACCCACTGTTTTGAAAACAACTATACTTCCGGGTGACTCAATTGAAAGATTATTTATTGCAACCCAGGTAGGAGAGATCTTTTACATAGGAAACTCAAGTTTAAGGACTTTTTTAGATATTCGCCCGCGAATCATAAAACTAGGTGATTCTGAACTAGGTGTTTCTGGTAGTGGATATGATGAACGGGGATTGCTAGGGCTAGCGTTTCATCCAGAATTTTATTATAACGGTCTGTTTTATCTTCATTATTCAGTTGCTGGAACACAAGGTCCAGGTGCTCTTCCTGAACCTTTTATGCCTAACCCGTGTGATCCCAGAACTTTAAACCTAAGATGGATAAATAGAGAAACTCAATATGATCATATTGATACCGTTGAAGAATGGATTTTACAATCGAATGGTCAACCTCAAAAACGAAGGACATTACTTAACTTAAGAAGACCATTTTTTAATCATAATGGTGTCAATAGCTTAAACTTTTCACCTGAAACAGGAAAACTTGTTTTAACAACCGGAGATGGTGGATCAGGCAATGATCCATTTAATTTAAGCCAGGATGATATGGAAATCGCCGGTAAAATAATTGAAATTGATGTAGTTAAGAATACATTTACCTATAATCCACCTGTAGTCACACGTTTTAATGAACTTCCCGCACCTATTCAGGAAACGCTTACGGTAATTGCCAAAGGGGTTCGCAATATACCAGGCATCTCATTTCAAAGGTTTAATAATCAGTATATCAAATATGCAGGAAATGTCGGACAGGATTTGGCAGAGTCCATTTTTTCATTCGTTGATTATAAACCAATCCCGGTTACTCAGCTTATTCAAGCTTCTTTAATGAATTCTGAACCTGACCAAGAAGGATTTATTAACTTTGGCTGGCGAGGGTGGGAAGGTGCTTTTCCTGCTTCGATGATAAGGGGCTGTTCTGCAAATCCGACTTTGGATGAGAAAACAATGGCTTATTACAATGAAGCAGTAAAAACTTCAGTGAGGCGTCTTCAGCCCTTAACTTGTTATTTTCATAAAGATCCCCGACCCGATAAGTTTGGAGGAACTGCACTTACAGGAGTGCAAGCATATATGGGGAATGGAATCCCCGATTTAATGGGAAGCGTTGTGTTTACCGATCTTGCCCGGGCAGAAGAATCTCAATCTCCGGTTAGAGGGGTTTTAGCTTATACCAGGGTAAGAACAGATTGTAAACTAAATGATTTTAGTGTTATTAAAACCGATTATAATTTTGGGTCTCAATCAGCTTATTTTGTTAATCTGGGAACGAATCTGGATCAAACCAGACTATATTTAGGGGTTTATGGCTCTATGAAAGTGACTGATTTTAACCAAGGCACTGTTTTTGAAATTGTTCCATGATTCATAATTATAAAATTCTACTTAATACCAGATAAATCTCTTTCTTGGATTTAATTCGAAATATAAAACAAACTAGAGAGCAATCATACTCCGAATTCGAATAAAAAAGGGGCTGTCCAGAAAGTCGAAAATTGACCTTCAGGCAGCCCCTTTTTGGCTTGAAAAATCTTCAATGAAAAGTTAATTGAAGTGGAAGATGCGAGACTCCTGCGGGACTAGCGTGACAGGTGAGACTCCCGCCGGTGCTTGCACCAAGAGGCTCACCGCACGCCCCGCGGAAAGCGAGCAGCCTGGAACGGAAATCAACAGCTTACAGACTTCTTGGACAGCCCCTTTTCAGACTTTATCCGATAGGTGTGTGAAGTCGTTTACAGTATCGATGTAGCACGGGATCTCACAGAGCAATTCGAGCTTGATCTTAGTGATTCGTTGCAGTTGACCATGGAAGATTTACAGCAGCGCTCTCTTTCACATCGGATAATTCAGCAGGGAGCTCGCCTGCTTTCTCCATTGTTATAAGTAAAATGTAAAAGAAAAAGCATGGGACCCATTTAATTTTACTTTTCCCGGTATGTAAGAAAACATGATGCTGTCTTCACATA
>NZ_JAMXKG010000012.1:0-98347 GCF_024494405.1 Fictibacillus sp. WQ 8-8 | reverse complement strand
CCGATGAGCGAAATTTTTACGAATAAGCCAGATTTCACACCATATGAAGCTGAAGCGAACCGAATCCCGCTTGACACATTAAACGGTCAGCCAACGGCCAATGCAGCTGCACTTGCGAACACAGAAGCGAGTACTTCAGAGTCTAAGGCATTGGCAGAGCAATGGACGGAATGGTCCAACAAAAACAAGTCATGGATGAGCGGGAAAAATGCATCCCCTGACGAAATTAATGCAAACATGCTGAATCACGCGGTCTGGTACGCGACAAAAGGTTTTGATACACCGTATCCTGGTGACAAAAAACCGCTTACTCCAAATGCGGTGGCCCAACAGCCGGAAAGCATCATCGCCGGCAGACAATGATTAAAAAGGTAATAATAACATTTTCCATTAATTAATAACCGCTCTTTGTGCGGCATGATTCCGAAACAGGAATGATGCCGCATTCCTATTTAGATAGCTGTTTTCCATCATGATTATTAAATAATTAAAATTTTCAAAATATTAATTGACTTTCATTGATTAAGGTGGTATTTTTTAGATGGATATTTAGTCATAGACTATGATTAATTATGAACAAAAAGGGCGGAAAATAAATGAGTATATGGTTAGGAACGTCCAAACAGGATATTACTCCTTTTCAGCCAGTTCATTTGGCTGGTTTTGCACATCGTAAAGACCCTTTCACAGAAATTAAATCGAAGCTGTATGTCCGTGTTTTTTGTTTCTTTGAAGAAACAAATAAGAACCCTTCGTTGTTAATTATTGCTGATTTAATTTGGTGGGGGTCAGATCTAGTTTCTAAACTTGAAAAGAAAATCGCTGAACAATTTTCTATCCCCGCAGAGTCCATTATTTTTCACGCGACACACAATCATTCCGGTCCGCAAACAAGCAGATTGTTTACTTCCTATCTGGGGATTTACAGTAACTCCTATATTGATTTTTTGGAGAAACAACTTCTTCTTGCGATTGAGTCTGCAAAACAAAATGCCGAAGAAGTGACGGTAAAAAAAGGAGCTACTTCCTCTGATATAGGGATTAACCGCAGAAAGGCAGTAAACGGTGAGATCATCATGGCCCCTAATCCTGATGGTTTAGTGGACAATGAAGTCATACTCGTTCGCTTTGAAACCCACTGCCAAAAGACGAAAGCTTTGTTGATTCATTATGCATGCCATCCGACTACAACCGGAAATAACCATGTATCTTCCGAATTTCCTGGAACTGCGCTTGAGATCGTAGAAATGAAAATAGGCAATGGATGTATAGCTGGTTATTTACAGGGGTGCTGCGGTGACATCCGGCCGGCCCTTATTAAAGGTGATGCCTTTTACAGGGGAGAAGAAGAGGATGTAAAACGACTTGGTTCACGATTAGCAAGCTCAGTATTGGATTGCTTTAATGAAAGGCATTGGAAGGACGTAATATCTGCAAAAGTACATACTTCAACCACCGTTTTGTCCTTGGACTTTGAGCAATTACTTTCTGACGAGCATTATGAACCAGCAGCTTATCCTAAAGACCTTTTGATGATGGAATGGTGCACCATTATGAAAGAGCGTGTTTCGGACTTTGAGGCGGGGGTACCTTTAAAGCTCCGTTTGATGACGTTTTGTGAAGATCTGTCCTTTCTATCCATGAACGCCGAAATGGTTACAGAATATGGTCTGAAGCTGAAAGAAAAGTATGGAGGACGAATCATACCCCTTCCGTACAGCAATGGGATGATTGGTTATGTTTCAACAGCAGCCCAACTGAGTGAAGGAGGCTATGAAGCCAAGGACTCTATTTATTATTTTGCGCTTCCATCCCCGTTTTCACGAACGGTTGAAAACAGAATATTAGAAGCAATTGATAACCTTATCCAGAAGAAAGAGAGGGAGGAATATGACGGTTTATCCATTAACGAGTAGAGCAGATCGTTTAAATGTAAAGGTATTTGAAACGAGAAAAGAGATGGGACAGCAAGCAGCAAGTGATGTTAGCAGCAAGATTAAGGAACTTCTCTCGATTCAGGAAAATCTACGGATGGTTTTTGCATCGGCTCCTTCTCAAAACGAATTGCTGGATAATCTTGCAGCAGATAACAGCATTGACTGGAGCCGGATTACAGTTTTCCATATGGATGAATATATGGACTTGCCATCCGGATCTTCTAAAAGCTTTGGTTCTTTTTTAAAAGATAAGTTATATGATCGAGTTCATCCAAGAGAAGTCCATCTTATTCAAACGACGAATGGAGCAGAAGAAGAATGTGATCGTTACACAAAACTAATCAAAGAAAAACCTGTTGATATTGTTTGTTTGGGTATCGGTGAGAACGGCCATATTGCCTTCAACGATCCTCCAGTTGCAGATTTTCATGATCCAAAAACAATGAAAGTGGTGACATTAGACGAGGCATCCCGGCGACAGCAAGTGAATGATGCCTGTTTCTCTTCTCTCGATGAGGTGCCAAAAGAGGCGCTTACATTAACGATACCTGCATTGGTTTCAGCTGAATTCCTGTACTGTGTGGTGCCAGGCAAGACAAAAGCACATGCTGTACAATCGGTGCTTCATGGAACAATTACACAAGATTGTCCTGCTTCCGTTCTTCGAAAACACAAAAATTGTACATTATATCTAGATCAAGATTCATTTGGCGGTGGCTGTTAAGTGAAACAAGTTTCTGCGATTCACTATAAAACTGGCAAAGCAGTAAAAGTGAGTTTTGAAGATGGAGTGTTTCTTTCTATTGAAGAGGATGAACAGCGAAAAGAACTACCGATCATAGCACCGGGTTTTGTTGATCTACAAGTCAATGGGTATAGAGGAATTGATTATAATGACGCAACGCTCACACCTGCTTCTATCGAATCTACCGTTCGACATTTATGGAGCCAGGGAGTAACTACATTTTATCCTACGATCATCACCAATCACCCGGAAAACATTATAAACTCGTTGTCCGTATTCCAAAAAGCAGCAGTAACAAACAAAACGGTCAATCAAGCCATTCCGGGCATTCATTTAGAGGGGCCTTACTTATCTCCCCAGGATGGACCTCGGGGAGCTCATGCTGAACAATTCGTTAAAGCTCCTGACTGGACTGAATTTCAGATGTGGCAAGAAGCTTCTGGGGGACGGATTTCCATCCTCACCGTATCACCCGAATGGCCTGGGTCCGCATCGTTTATAAAAAAATGTACAAATCATGGTGTTCTCGTTTCCATAGGCCATACATCTGCCACCCCTGAAAACATCCAAAACGCGATTGAGGCGGGAGCGAAGATGTCTACCCATTTAGGAAATGGTGCTCATGTCATGTTAAAGAGGCATCCTAACTACCTTTGGGAACAGCTGGCAAGCGATGAGCTTGCCGCCTGCATGATTGCTGATGGATTTCATCTCCCCGATTCAGTCATAAAGGTCATCCTGAGGATGAAAGGGAAGCTGGCCATTCTGGTCAGTGATTGCGTCTCATTAGCCGGAATGCCTGAAGGTTCTTATCATCTTCATATTGGCGGTGATGTTGTACTGGATAAGAGCGGAAGGCTATATATGAATGATAATGCCGATCTTTTGGCAGGGTCAGCTCAAACGCAGTCATGGGGGATTAACCATTTGATCAGGCGGGGACTGTGCAGCTTATCTCTTGCTGTGGACCTGGCCTCAATCCATCCTTCCACGGTGATGAATTTGCCGCAACAGAAAGGCATCTGTGAAGGTGCACCAGCAGATTTTCTATTGCTTCACCAATCAGAAAAGAATGAATTAACCATAACCGAAACGTACAAAAATGGAGTTTCTGTATATATGAATAGGGAGGCTTATTTTCATGAAAACACCCTTAATGACTGAATATTTGCAGGGGATTATCCGTCACTTGGAAAAAATACACAAAGAAGAGCAGCATGCTATTACAGAGGCTGCGAAGTTGGTGGCACAACAAGTGAAGCAGGATAAACTTGTTTTCGCTTATGGTCCTGGCGGCCACTCCAATTTAGGTTCACAGGAGCTGTTTTTTCGTGCCGGTGGTCTTATGCACATCAGTGCTATGCTGGATGAAGGAACGCTTCTAAGTGGAGGAGCTCTTCGTTCGATGGCGATCGAGCGGACACCGGGTTATGGAAAAATTGTGATCGAAGACTATGGACTTGTGAAAGACGATCTTCTGATCATTGTTAATGCTTATGGCATTAATGCAGCGACCATCGATGCGGCCTTGGAAGCCAAACTGCGAGGTGTAAAAACAATTGGTGTAACCTCTGTGGAGCATGCATCAAGTACTCCTGCTGACCACCCTGCCCGTCACCCTTCCAAGCAAAACTTGCATGAATTGGTGGATGTCGTTTTGGACAGCAAGGTTGGAGTAGGCGATGCGATATTGCAAATCAGCGGATTGGAGCAAAAAGTAGCCGCTATTTCTACATTTGCGAATGCCTATCTGTTGAATGCCATGACAGCTGAAGCGATCGCTTTGCTTGTGGCTGAAGGCATTCAGCCGCCCATTTGGATGAGTGGAAACGCCTCAGGAGGGGATGAATGGAATGCCCAATTTATCGATCGGTTTAAAGGAAAGATTAAAAAGCTATAAAGAAGTACGGAAAAGGACAGGAGAATATAGAATGCCGGTAAAAGGTACTGCTCTGTTACGGGAAATCAATCAAAAAAATATTTTGGACTATATTCGGACACATGAACCATGTTCAAGAAAGGAGATCGCCCAAGCGTTAAAGGTAAGCAAAAATACAGTGTCTCTTATCGTTGAACAATTGCTGAAACAAAAAATGATTGCTGAGTCGGGAATAAAAGAACCGATTGGAGCAGGAAGACCAAAAGTTTTGCTGCGCTTAAGGCCAGATGCGCTGCAAACCATCGGATTAATGGTTCAGCAAGACAACATCTCATATATCGTATTGGATTTTCAATTAAATGAACTAGAGGAGGGGTCAGTATCCATAAAAAGCCAATCCGTCTTGGATGAAGTGATCAACCTCTCAAAAAACTTAGCAAGCAGATTTCATAAGGCAAAAGGGATTGGGATTGCCGTACCTGGCATTGTTGACCCGACAAGAGGGTATGTATACCAATCGGCAAATTTGAATTGGAAGGATGTGGATTTAAAAAAAATTCTTAGCACCGAGGTTAAAGTGCCAGTCGAGGTTTTTAACAATGTGAAAATTGCAGCGGAAAGAGGTAAAGAAACGGTCAAACCAAAATTGCGATCTAGTTTCTTTTATATAAGGATTGGCGAGGGGATCGGAGGAGCCTATGTGGCAGACAATCAAGTAATGAATGGCAACAGCTGGACAGCCGGTGAAATTGGCCATCTATCTGTGGCTTCACATGGTCCAATATGCAAGTGCGGCCAGAAGGGTTGCCTTGAAAAAATAATCAGTATGGAAGCTTTTCGGGAATTTCTTCAAAGCCTCTCTTATACTCCTTCAGATAAAAATGACATGGATCTTACAAAGTTAGCTAAGCAAGACCACAGGGTACACCAAGAGATAGAAGAATACGGAAATTATTTGGGCCGTGCTCTGGTGCAGGTGATTCATTTGCTAAATCCTCAAGAAATCGTTATAGAAGCACCTTATAACCAAATTTATGAATTTCAGGAGAAGACGATTTCTTCCGCAAAGCAACGTACTCTTTCCGACGCTTTTGCTCAGACGAAGATTGTTTTTTCAAAAGAGTTCTATTCTCCAGCGAAGGGAGCAGCGGTTTCTATTCTTCTGAATAGCTAAAATCTATTAATTTTGTTCCATTCTACCGAAGAAGGGAATGATGATATGAGGCAAGTTCGTGAAGCAATTGAAGAATACAGTGCCTACAAACCACTTCTATCGGCAAGACATGATTTTCATTCTTTTTGGTCACAGGCACTGAAAGAGCTGGAATGTATTGAGTTAAATGAACAGGCAGAAATGATGGAATATCCCATTAAACAAATCCAATGTGAAAAGGTTGCTTATCGCGGAGCATACGGATCTCTGATAAAGGGGATTTTTCTAAAACCAAAAAGACTGGAACGGAATCTTAAATGCCTTATCTTTTTTCACGGATACAACAGCAGCAAAGGATCCATTTCCCAGTATATGCAGTGGCTGATTCAGGACTATGCTGTATTGGCAGTGGATTGCAGGGGAATGGGAGAGACGGGGGATGATTCCTGTTATAGTTCGGGAACACTAGGCAGCTGGGCAACACAGGGGCTTATGAACAAGAAAGAATACTACTATTATAAAGTCTATCTGGACTCTAAACGGGCCATTGATTATTGTTTAACGCGTCCAGAGGTAAATCCACAAAAAATCTGTTTAATAGGGTCAAGTTTGGGAGGGGGGATTGCTTTAGCTGTGGCTGCTCTGGATCCTCGGCCGCAATTGGTAGTGGCAGACGTTCCGAATATGTGTGATTTGGAGCTGGCGATTCAATTAAAAACAGAAGGCTCTCTCGTATTTATCGAGAATTTTTTAGCAAGGTATCCCCAATACACGGAAAAGGTTTTTGAAAACCTAACTTATTTTGACAATCTTAATTTCGCTTCAAATATTAAAAGCAAAGTCAGATTATCTGTCGCGTTAAAGGATGCGGTGTGCCCTCCAAAAACGATTTTTGGCGTGTATAATCACATAACTTCCGAAAAATCAATAGAGGTTTATCCTTTCTCGACACACAATGCTCCAGGAAGCCAAGAACATATTGATAAAACCCTTGAGTTCGTCAATAAGCATTTATAAGAAATAAACCCTCTGGAAAATTCCAGAGGGACATTCTTCACATCTCGCTTTCATAGTAGGTTAGCAGTTCGTCACATATTGATTCCCATTTCTCTGCCATTTCCAGGGAAATCTCCCGTCCGCTTTTAATCCGTATTTTGTTTTTCAGCTGACGAAGCTTAATGATCGCTTTTTGATTATTCTCGGAAAAGTATTCATCCATTACCATCTCAGCCTTTTCTGCTAAATCGGTCTTTGTTTCTGTCTTAAGATCTGCAGTATAAATAGAGTGATACAACTCATAGGTTAAATAGGATCTTTTTGTTTGTTCATAGGCTCTCTCGGCTCGATTTTCGTCGTAATGCATAATCTCACCAATAATGGCGGCAGAGATAGAGGAAAATGCCCAGGAGCTATTATCTGCAAAATCACCATTCTCTACAGAGAATCCTTCTGGCTGCAGACCATCAAAACCAGCATAAGTCCAGAAATTGTTGACAGGGCGGGCTTCATAAAAACGAAAGGAGAGCCGGGCATTCTTCTTGCCGCTTAAATACGGAGTAAGATCAACGTGAATGGTATTCCACTGCAAATCCGTCAGAATTTCGGCTGTGTCCTGTTCCCACACCACCTGGCTATCGATCAGCAATTGTTTTTTATGGTAACCCATCGCATTGGGGCCATGATCCATTGTCTGGAATGTTAACGAGTATTGATCAGATTTTCGGTCCACACGGATGTTCTGTGAAGCTTCCTCATAATCTCCGGCTGTGGTAGGTGCACCTGCTCCAACAAAAAAGTTAAGATACCCAGTATCATTAAAGGCCTTGTCGTCTATTGGTTCAGGTTCAAAGTTCTTTTTAAGAACATACGTAGTGACCCCTTTAATTTTGCCTGTTTTCAAGTTATCCAAGGCAATTTGCACGACTTCTCTTACGTAGTTTGCTGAAGGGTTTGCCGGGGTAAGGGAAAGCTGTGAAGCATACAGCATCCAATAAAGCGGAAGGTCATAGGAACTTAATAGGTTGTAAGCGGTATCAATTTGCTGTTGAGCAGATTCATAGACTTGCGTATTTCGATAGATTCCATCTCTGAAAGCCAATATGACGCCATCAATATAAGCACCTCTTGTTTGTAAAAAGCTTTCGTTCAAGGAGTCGGTATACATTTGCGGAGTAAACATGAGTTTTGGGTTAATGGCCTCAGAAGTTTGTTTCATTTGTGCCATATATTGAGGTGTGTAAGTAGACAGGTTGTGGTTGAAATCATCAATGGCCCATCCTATAAGATTAGGGAAGTCAAGGGAGAGTTGGGCAATAGCTTTTGACCATGCAATGTAATCGGTGGTGTAAGGATAAGATTTTCGAACGCCGGTAGATTCAGAGGGAGGTACGAGATAGACAACAATATTGATATTGGCATCACGGGCTGCAGGCAAAAACTCATTCTTTAAATCGTCCCAATCCGTTTTCTCATGCCAAACGAGGTAGTAGTACGTATTGATATGAAGTTCTTTCAGTTTTTGAATGGATCTCGGGGTATCAATGTGGTAAATCCCATCAGAGCGAGGGGATGTTTCCCTGACAACACCAGCATAATCAGCTAAAATCTCACCGGGTTGTACGTCGGTCTGAGCCGCCGCTCTTGGAAGAGGAGCCCAACCTGTCAGCAGGCTGTACATCAAGATGGAAGACAAGAGTACGATCACACTCATTTTTCTTTTCATAGTAATCCTCCTTTTTCAGGCAATTTTCTTTGTAGCTTTCTCTGTAGCTTAACGTTATCAAAAAAAGACACGTCTATAAAATGTCTATTAATAGTTTAGGAAAAAATTAGGAAGTTAGTCATGCTTCAAGAAAGGAGCTTTAAGATGTTTATTTCTAAAATAGAAGTTTTTCCTTTAACATTACCCATGCTTCAGGACTTTAGGATTTCAGGTGGTTCAGTAGGTGATATGCAAGCAGGTGCTCCACATGTTTATGTAAAAATTACGGATAAGGATGGAATAAGCGGGTGGGGGGAGGCACGGCCCAGCCATCGATGGAGCTATGAAACGATCGAATCAGTTACCACCACCATCAACACCTATTTCATTCCGGCTCTCATAGGGAAAAGGATTGACGACATTTCTTATGTGCACCAAGTGATGAACCAGGAAATTAAGAGTGGATTGACTGTTGGCCAACCGATTGCCAAAGCTGCGATCGATACAGCGCTGCATGATTTAATCGGACAAAGGAATAAAAAAACCATTGGAGAATTATGGATGGGTTCAACGAATTCAACGATCAGCCTGTCTTATCTTATTAGTACAAGAGACGTGAATGAAGCGGTTCAAAAAGCCACAGAAGCTAACAGAAAAGGGTACAAGGGGCTGGATGTTAAGATCGGATTTGATCCTGATCACGATATCCATTTGGCAGAAGCGGTAAGGGAAGCTGCTCCCGGCCTATTTTTCCGGGTTGATGCGAACCAGGGCTATACTGTGGCACAAGCCATCTATGTTGCAAGGAAACTTGAGAATTTAGGAGTGGATGTATTCGAACAGCCGCTTAGTGCAAATAATCTCTTAGGACACGCGGAAATTCGAAGGAAAGTGCACATTCCTATTGCACTTGATGAAAGCATTTGGAGTTCAGGTGATTTACTACAGGCGATTCGGATGGAAGCATGTGATACGGCTGTCATTAAGCTGACTAAAATGGCAGGTTTGTACCGTGCAAAAATTTGCGGGGAAATTGCAAAGGAAGCGGGGCTGGCTTTACTCGGAGGGGGCTTGACCGAATCTACACTTGGTCTGGCAGCGAGTGCCCATCTTTTTAATTACTTGCAAATATCAGCACCAGTAGATTTAAATGGACCTTTTTTTCTTGCAGATGATCCTGTTTCGGAGGGGCCTGTACGGGAAGAAGGAACCGTATACCTTGGTGATCGGTACGGGATAGGCTGTAAGGTTAGTAGTGAAAAGCTTCAAAACTATACAGTGGAATAGAGTCTATTCCACTGCTTCTCTTATTTTTTTTAAATGGTCGGCAACAAAAGACAGCCGGTAAATTTGGCGGGGACGGCCTTTTGATGAGATTTTTTCTTCTCCCACCACGTCTACCAAACCTGCATCTATCCATTGTCCAAGGATTCGGTGGGAACTTCGGATGGTAATACCGAGGATGGAAGCGAGTTCCTGAGCAGTGTAGTTAGCTTTTTTGTACCGGGCGACTTGTGCCATCAATTTGCTCATATAAGCAGCCGACATTCCAGCCTTTTCTGCTTCCTCAAGAAGTTTGTCATCCGTTATGGAAAGGTCATAGATCATCGGATGGGTAATTTCTACTGGCCCGATCACACTGAGATCCTCCCTGACGATATAGCAGGCTTTTCCGCCAAATTCCTTGCACTGTCGGAGTGCCACTCTCGCATGGTTTCCCGCATCGGTGGCTGTTCGGCCAAAGCCGATTCCAACACTTAAGGAAATGCCCAACAGTTTATCAGCCTCATCCAGGACAGGCAAATATTTATAACCTCTTGTTTCTCTTTCAAAGATGCCTCTTGTAGTGAAAAATAAATATTCTCCTCCGCCGAGGCTTGTTAAGTGGCCGTCGAGAAGTTTCACGTAATCGAGCAGCAGCCGGTGTAAATCAAGTTTCAGCTTTTGAACCTCATGTTCTGATGGATAGCTGTCCACCATCTTGCGAAACTGATCAATGTTTACTAAACCAACGACAATTTGAGATTCTTTGTTTCTCCTTGTACGGGTGGCTAATAACGCCCGCTCCAACGATACGATTAAATCCTGATGGGTAGGGGTGACCCATTCATTTGGTATTCCGAGAGCGGTAAGTTTTTCGGAAACAGCTTCAATACCTGTCAACACGGAAGAGCCTGGCCTGTTGTCAAAATGTGATAAATGAAAATTCACCATTTCTTCCGTCGTAGCCAACGGACTTCCTTCAAATATATGCAGGACTGTGTTCTTTTCGTTAAGCTCAGTTAAAATTTGATTCACATACTGGTTAGGAACCGAATCGATGGTCAGCATCCTTAAACCATACAGGCTTTTACTTCGAAACAAAGAACGATACAAACCTGTTCCCATAAGAGGTACGTAATGGACGGGAATATGAAAATGAAGCTGCTCTTTTACCTTCCTGAACAAGTGATATTCGAGGAAAAGCAATACCTCTACGTTCGCTAGTAAGTCTTTTGTGAGATCCAGTACTTCACTTTCTTCTTCATAACTGCGCAAAAGTGGTATGAAAGATGGAAAAGAGTGCAGCGCTTCACGGGCTCTTTCAATTAAAGCTGAAGGGCCGATCACACCAATAGCAACACCATTTTCCGTTTCCTCGGGAGAATGAGACGCCATACGATTTACTTACCTCCAAAAATCAGACATGTTGAACCTATTATAGCTGAAGGAAATTAAGAAAAAAAGACATTTTATAGACTTGTCTTTAAATAAACTTTGCCATTATAATGAGATTGATTATTCAGAAAATTTCAGGAGGAGGCTACATCATCAAAATGCTGAAAATTGGAATGATTGGTCTTGATACCACTCACTGTCCAGCTTTTACCGATCTTTTAAATAATGAGAAAAATCCTCATTATATCAAGGGGGGTAAGATTGTGGCTGCTTATCCGGGGGGCTCGCCGGATTTTGAACTAAGCATTTCGCGGGTAGGATCGATTACACGGCAGCTGGAAGAAAACTACAAAGTGAAAATGACCGGGAGTCCAGAAGAAGTAGCGGAACAAACAGATGCAATTTTATTAACTTCAGTAGACGGAAGAGTCCACCTTGAACAATTTAAAAGAATTGTTCGTTATGGAAAACCGATTTATATTGATAAACCTTTAGCCTGTACGTCTGCTGATGCCCGTCAGATTTTTGAGCTGGCACAGCAGTACCACGTGCCAGTCAGCAGCAGCTCATCGTTGAGATTTTCTGAAGAACTTCAGCAAGCCGCCATGGATAAAAGTTCGATCATCGGGGCAGATACATACGGTCCCATGAAAATTGAACCTCCGTTGCCCGGCCTCTTTTGGTATGGGATTCATTCGGTAGAGATGCTGTTTACCGTCATGGGAGCAGGGTGCGAACAAGCAAGCTGCACCGTAAATAATGATCACGATGTCATCGTTGGCAAGTGGGCGGATGGAAGAATAGGAACGGTTAGAGGCAATCGTACAGGAAATAATCAATTTGGCGCTTTGGTCCACCGAAGTTCAGGTACGGCATTTGTGGATTGCCAAAAAGGTACAAAGCCGCATTACGCGAGCTTGCTTGAAGAAGTAATGAAAATGTTTTTAACCGGAGAACCTCCGGTTGGCATGGAAGAATCCATGGAATTAATCCGCTTTATCGAAGCGGCGAATGAAAGCCGGCAGACTGGTAAAACGGTTCAGCTCGGAGAAAGGATGGCCCGCCATTGAGGATGGCAAGGGTAGGTGTGTACCTGGATAAAGAACGCGCCATCCATAATTGGGGAAGAGGCGAAAACGTTTTTGAATGTTATTTTAGTTCTTTATTTCAGTATGCGGGAATCCCATTCACACCAATAGAAGAAACAAAACAACTACATCACTTTGACATTGTTGTGCTGGCATTGCCGCCACTAAAGCTTGAGGAGACAGAGGATCTATGGGATTACATCCACTCGGGAGGCTCTGTTATTTCCTTTGGCACATTAGGGGAGTTTGCCCGACGCATGGGCTTGAAAGAGTACCTAATAGATGGTGGTTATGGCGTTTACAATCAGCAATTTTTACGTTTTTTTCACGCATTTCCTTGGACTGCATCACCCTCTTTGTTTCATTGCCAAAAGTCCGGAGAAATCAAATCAGGTTCTACAGAAGGACGAAGTACTGGCGCCTTGCTTGAGAAATGGGACATAGGAAAAGGCATCCTTCATCGCTGGACGGTGGATATCATTGGAGCCATTGTCGGGATGCAGCAGGGAAGAGAACCTGTAACAAAAGATGGGCCGCCAGCTCCGGATGGCACGGCTAATTTAGATGATGGGCTGTTAAAGGCAGACGATGGGTTTGCAATGGATTGGGAGATGGATCGTTTGCGAACCTCTACTGGCCAGCCATATTTTTCTGTTCCTTATGCTGATTTATGGAAAGAAGCTATGATTTCTCATTTGATGAAAACCGTCCTTGATCAGGGATTGACACTGCCTTTTCTTGATTATTGGCCAGATGGCATAGAGCAGTTAGCCATGGTCTCTCATGATAGTGATGTAAATGACGATGAATCTGCGTATACCACTCTAGCTATTTTAGAAGAATGTGATATTCATAGCACCTGGTGCATGATGGAGCCGGGATACAGCCCTGCTATATATCCTGTTATCCGTCAGAAAGGCCATGAAATTGCACTTCACTACAATGCCAGGAAAGAGGACGGTGGTTTTTGGAGTGAATTGGAAATGAAAAGACAGTTAGACTGGCTCCATATAGTGAGCGGTGAAGAGCCAATTGTCTCCAATAAGAACCATTACACGATTTTTCAAAACTGGGGAGAACTATTTGAATGGTGTGAAAGTATCGGCATCCAGTCGGATCAAACGAGAGGCCCTAGTAAAAAAGGGAATGTTGGCTTTTTGTTTGGCACATGCCACCCCTATTTTCCTATTGCATGGGCAGATAAACAAAACCGTATCTATGACGTATTAGAAATAGGATTTTTAACACAGGACGTGGATTTATCAAGACTAGCAGATACGTCCATCATTGAGCCGTTTTTAACAAAGGCGAAGGAGGTGCGAGGTGTTGCCCACTTTTTATTTCATCAGATCCATCTTTACAGGGAACCAACGGTGAAGGAGGCACTGAAACAAGTGGTACGTCAGGCAAAAGAGATGGGTTACCATTTTTGGACCGGAGACCAGATCAACGAGTGGGTAAGGCGCCGTACCAGGATGAAGATTCAAGGAATAATGCCAGAAGGAGAAGTGGAATATACGAACGGATGCTTAGGTGCAGTCATTTGCATTCCGGTAAAACAAAAAGATAACAGTGGTACTTATATCGAACGATTCGGAGTTTACTGCAAAAAGCAGAAAGTGGAAGCAGGAACTGAAGAAATGGTGCTTCCTGGGAAGGAGACGAAGTTCCATGAGTGAAAAACTGGCTGTTCACGGCGGCAGGAAAGTGAAGGATACGCCGTTTGGAACGGGTAAACGATTTGGATTAGAAGAGGCAAAGGAACTAGTGGAGGCATTGGAACAAAATACGCTTTTTTATCATAACGGAGAAAAAGTAAAAACGTTTCTCAAGACGTTTAATGAAATGTACGGGATTTCCTACAGTGTGGCAGTTTCATCTGGTACTGCAGCTATCCATACAGCACTGGGTGCAGCTGGGATTACTGTAGGTGATGAAGTCATTACGAGCCCCATCACCGATCAAGGGACTTTAATTGGAATTCTTTATCAAAATGCCATCCCTGTTTTTGCTGATCTAAATCCTCACACGTATAATATGGACCCAAAATCCATTGAAGCGTGCATAACACCCAGGACAAAAGCGATTTTAGTCGTTCATTTAGCAGGCAATCCTGCAGATATGAATGAGATCATGGCTCTTGCAAAAAAGTACCGGTTAAAAGTGATTGAAGACTGTGCACAGAGCTATCTTGCTTCGTACAAAGGAAGGCTGGCAGGTACCATTGGTAATTATGGCTGTTTCAGCACAAATGATTTTAAGCATATCAGCACAGGTGATGGCGGTATGGTAACCGTAAATTCTGCTGATGAGCAGGATTATAAATTGACTCATGCTTTTGCTGACAAGAATTATTTAAGACTGGGTGGCATTGTAAATAGAGATCTTTCTTACCTTGCTCCCAACTACAGAATGACGGAACTACAAGGAGCCGTTGGAATCGCACAGCTGAAAAAGCTTCCTGGGATTTGTTCCATCCGAACAGCATATGGAAACAAGATTACAGCAGGAATTCAAGAGCTAGATGGTATTCATCCACATAAAGTAGATGCTGGCAATGTTTGCACCTATTGGTTCTATATGTTCCGTATTGAACCTTCCAAATTTCATTGCACTAGGGATGAATTTGCGGCTGCCTTGAAAGAAGAAGGAATTCCCGCATCAGCAGGCTATATTCCTGAAGTGGTCTACAAAAGCGGATTATTTCAAAAGCGTTCAGCTTATCAAAACAGTACCTTTCCTTTTGACGTGACTGGTGCTGCCTATGAAGGGGTATTGTGCCCTGAAGCTGAAAACATACTGAAAACCGCCATACGGCTTCCTGTCAATGAGTTTTATACAATGACAGATATCGAAGCAATGATTGCGGCCATTCAGAAAGTAGCGCGTTTTTACCAAAAACAAAAAGTTGCCGGTACGTTATAGAAAGGAGAATCACATGGATAAGCTCGCCATACATGGAGGCGTTCCCGTCAGGAACAAACCCTATCCCATCTGGCCCATTAGTGAAGAGGAAGAAAAACGGCTGCTGTACGAAGTGATAGACTCAGGAAAATGGGGAGGTTCAGGAGGAGCAAATCTAGCAGGTTATGAAGCAAAACTTCCTATTTTCGAGAACAAGTTTGCAAGTTTTCAAGATGCTGGTTACGGCGTCAGTGTTGTAAATGGAACCGTTGCTATCACCGTTGCTTTGCAGGCAGCGGGAGTAAAGCCATACGATGAAGTAATCATGCCCCCTTATACTTTTATAGCTACAGCAACGGCCCCGTTAATGTTTGGAGCGATACCTGTGTTCGTGGATGTAGAAGAAGATAGCATGCTTCTCGACCCAGAGAAGGTGGAGGAAGCCATCACCCCAAGGACAAAAGCCATTATTGCGGTTCATATCGGAGGGACGGTAGCAGATTTGGACCGGTTAAGCGCTGTCGCGAGGAAACATGGGATTGCATTGATTGAG
Source organism: Fictibacillus sp. WQ 8-8 (assembly GCF_024494405.1). Classification (NCBI taxonomy): domain Bacteria; kingdom Bacillati; phylum Bacillota; class Bacilli; order Caryophanales; family Fictibacillaceae; genus Fictibacillus; species Fictibacillus sp. WQ 8-8. The sequence continues at coordinate 82,729 of NZ_JAMXKG010000012.1, read as the reverse complement.
GATGCAGCCCAGGCGGTAGGATCTCAATGGAAAGGAAAAGGAGTAGGAGCCATTGGCGATATTGGCACGTTCAGTTTTCAATCAAGCAAAAATTTAACAGCTGGTGAAGGAGGAATGATCGTTTCAAACAACCGTACTCTAGCTGACAAGGCATGGTCTTTGTGCAACGTAGGAAGGAGTCGTGACGGTGCTTGGTACCAGCACGACACGATAGGATGGAATCTACGTCTTACTGAATTTCAGGCAGCAGTATTGCTCGGACAGATGCAGCGGCTTGAAGAACAGGTGGAACGGCGCAATCGCAATGCGATTCTTTTGGATCAGTTGCTCAAAGACATTGACGGGATACAATTGTTTAGAGACGATTTACGGGTGACCCGTAACGGTTATCACCTCTATATGTTTTATCTGGAAGAAGAGTTCGCCAGGTCTTTTCATAAAGCTGAGTTCATGAAACGGCTTTCTGCAGAAGGAATTCCATGTGCAAGCGGATATACGTCTCTTACGAAATACGACGCCATACAGAATTCAATTGAGGAATGGACAGGAGAAAGAAGGATACAGACTTGCCCCGTTGCTGAACGAATGGGTGACCAGCAGGTTTTGTGGATCACCCAAACCGTGCTGCTGGGAGATGAAGAAGGGATTTATGATGCGGCAAAGGCCGTTAAAAAAGTCGCTCAGTCGCATCTTCCCGTCATGGGAGGAGGATGACAATGAAAGTGTCATTTCTGGGTGAGTTGGAGACATTGCAAGAAGGAATTGAAAAAATTGCTCCACTGCTTGGCATTGAGATATGTGAAGATGGACTTCCCATTCATGTAGTAAAATCTTCAAACTCGCATCTAGATGTTCAGCTGGAAAATGGCCAAGGTTTGATTGTTTACCACGATAAAATACATTTTTTCCGGGCGCTGGGATTATTTGTGGAAGCAACGCGTGAAAAAGAAATGTTCCACATAACAGAACAGCCCTATTTTGATATGAATGGGGCAATGTTTGACTGTTCCCGAAACGCTGTCATGAAAACCGAAACGGCCAAAACTTTTCTTCGTTATATGGCCATTATGGGCTTAAATGTCATGATGCTGTATACAGAAGACACGTATACGATTGATGATGATCCGTATTTTGGCTATATGCGCGGACGATATAGTAATGAGGAGCTTCAAGAAATTGATGATTACGCCTACTCTTTAGGAATCGAAGTGATTCCCTGCATACAGACGTTAGCCCATTTATCAACGTATTTAAAATGGTCTCACACTTCAGCGATCAGAGACACGGAAGACGTCTTGCTGGTCGGGAATCAAAACACATATGAGTTCATAGAAAAAATGATTGTATCAGCTTCATCTCCTTTTAGAAGTAAGCGAATCCATATTGGAATGGACGAAGCACATGGACTAGGCAGGGGAAACTACCTTGACCAGAAGGGGAAAAAAAACCGTTATTCCTTAATGACTCAACATTTAAAGCTAGTCGAAGATATCCTGAAAAAGTATAAATTGCGTCCCATGATTTGGAGTGATATGTACTTTCGAGTATGGTCTGAAACGGATGCCTATTATGATTTAAATATTGAAATCCCTGAAGAAGAGACAAAACAAGTCTCTAAACAAGTACAAATGGTGTATTGGGATTATTACAATGAGGAAGAAGGCTTTTATGAGCAGTATATTGACAAACATGCTGCTTTCGGAAGTCTCCCGATTTTTGCAGGAGGAATCTGGACCTGGCATGGTCCTACGATTCATTATGAAAAGACGTTTCATACAAGCAATCCTGCCTTGGCTGTATGCAAAAGAAAAGGCGTGAGAGAGGTTTTTGCGACATTGTGGGGTGATAATGGCGCGGAAAGCAATTTCTTTTTTGCCCTTTTAGGTTTGCAGTTATTTGCGGAACATGGGTATAACAGCATTGTTGACGAACACAAGCTGAAAAAGCGGTTTGAATTCTGCACGGGTGGAAATTATGAGGCATTTTTAACGATGGGAAAGTTAGATGTGCATCCTCAAGCTAACATACATGCCCTGATTCCCGACAGTCCCGCAAAGTACCTGCTGTGGCAGGATATTTTACTCGGATTGTTCGATAAAAATATAGATGGCCTCGGATTTTCACACCATTTTCAAGACATTAAAGACGAACTGCAAAGATATTTGGGGACATCTTCTCCTTGGAAATCTCTTTACTCGTTCATGATGAAGCTGTGTACGGTACTAAGCATTAAGAGTGAATTAGGATTAAAAATAAGTGAATTTTACCATGGAAACAGGAAGGAAGAACTAAAGGAAATAGCTATAAAAGAATTGAACCTTTTAGAAGAAGCCGTTAAGGAGCTTCATATGATCCATCGAAGACAATGGTTTACAAATAACAAACCATTTGGATGGGAAATCCTTGATATTCGTTATGGCGGACTGCTGGCAAGGATAGAGACAGTACGGGATCGGCTTATGTCTTTTATTGATGGACGAATTGATACACTGGATGAAATGGAGGAGGAAAAGCTATTTTATGATTCATTTTCCCGTGACTCAAAGAAAGGGGTAGGGAAGGAAATTAAATATCAGCGGATTGTTTCTGCCAATCCTTTGTAAATGTTGAAAAATCATATATTTAAAGACAGTTAAAAGACTTGTCTATAAATAAAGTGGTCATTATAATGAAGTCAAGTTTATGAAAACCTTTACAAAAATGCTTTCATAAACCTGGTTAAATCAAATTTGATGGTTGGGGAGGGGCTTACGTGAAAAGGAAAAAACTGGCGTTTCTATTTTTGGTCTTTCTACTTGCATTTATTCCCTTGTTAGCTTGTTCAAACGAGGAAAAAGCATCAAGTGACAGCAAAAACGGAGAAAAGGTGGAACTTGAATTTTGGACGATTAATTTAAAGAAGAATTTTAATGATTATATTCAGGGTATGATCAATGATTACGAGAAGGCCAATCCGAATATCAAGATTAAATGGGTAGATGTTCCGGGTGCCGATGCGTCCAAAAAGTTTTTGACATCCTTACAAAGCAGGAAAGTGCCGGATGTGGTCAATCTGGCCAGCAGTGATATCTCCATGATTCAGCAGTACAATGTTCTGTCCCCGCTTAATAAACTTATCTCCAAAGATGAATTGAATGCGTATATTCCTGGATTGATTGACAGCTTAACATTCCAGGATGAACTTCAAGGGCTTCCGTGGTACTATGGCGGACCTCCAATTGGCACCATTAATACAGAAGTGTATAAAAAGGCAGGATTAGATCCCAACAATCCACCAAAAACATGGGAAGAAAGCTTGGAAAACGGAAAAATGATTCATGAGAAACTTCCAAAAGTATATGGTTCCAATGACTTGCCGGGTATTGAAGTTTTTGTGAGCCAAGGGCTTCCCATCCTTAATGATGATCATACAAAAGCGGTATTTAATTCAGACGAACACGTGAAATTTGTACAAATGTTTGTAGACGGCTACAAGAATGGAGCAATTGCTCCCGGGGCGGTAACGAAGGATGACCGTCAGCTTCAGCAAACCTATGAAAATAAGCAGCAGGCACAGGCTGGGCAGTCCGTAGCAGCCACCTTACTCAATCTGGAAAAAAATGCTCCTAATGAAATTAAGAAGATCAAAGTGACAAAACCTGTAACCGGAGGAGATGGAACCGTAGCTGTTAAAGCCATTCAAACCTTTGTCGTACCAAAGAAATCAGAGCATCCTAAAGAAGCCGCTAAGTTTGCTCTTTTTGTTACTAACGCAAAGAATCAATTGGATTTTGCCAAACTTGTTCCTATATTCCCATCGACTACTGAAACATTGGAAGACCCGTTTTTTAAAGAATCAAAGGGGAAGACCATTCATGATGAAGCAAGGAAAATTATGGTGGAAACAGCTCCGCATTTAAAGGTTAATATTTTAGGGATCAAAGATGAGGAAAAGTTAAGAGACTATTTTACTGAACAAATCCGTGCTGCCTTGATGGGTGAACAATCGGCAAAAGAAGCACTGGATAAATCGGTAGACTATTGGAATCAAGCACTAAAGAATCAAAAATAACGTTTAGTACCTAAAAAGAGCAGCGGAGGGTTTCCCGTCCGCTGCTACTGTTTGATTGAAAGGAGTGGTAAAATGGCCGTCCACCAAGTAGAAACAAATATTCACCAAACGGTCAAAGCTTCAGTTAAACAAAAGAAAAAGAAAAAATTCAACTATGTTCCTTATGTTTTCCTGCTGCCGGCAATTGTGCTCCTCCTCGTTTTTGAATATGTGCCGACTCTGAACGCTTTCTATTATTCTTTTACCGAATATCATATTTTATCTCCTGCTGAATGGACGGGGCTTAAAAACTACAAAATGATGATGGAGGACGAAAAATTTTGGATTGCACTGGGCAACTCCATGAAATACTTTGTTATAACCGTCCCTATGCTGGTCATCCTCCCTTTATTTTTGGCCATACTTGTAAACCGTTCGATTAAAGGAATCACTCTCTTCCGTGTTATTTTTTATCTCCCTGTTGTAACAGCGATGGTGGCTGTAGCCATCGTGTGGAAATATTTATATCATCCAACCGGTTTAATTAATGCAGCCCTTCATGGAATAGGATGGGATCATGCAGACATAAATTGGCTGTTGAATAAAAATACAGCACTTCCGGCGGTTTCTATGCTGGAAGCTTGGAAGGCGGCGGGCTTTTATATGCTGATTTATTTAGCTGGCTTGCAGACGGTTTCCAAGGAGTTGATCGAAGCGGCAAAAATTGACGGGGCTTCAAAAATCCGAATTCTTTGGCATGTATACTTACCCCAGCTAAGGCCTGTTTTTGCTGTCACAGTTGTTATGGCCACACTCGGAACGGTTCAAATGTTTACGAGCATCTACGTAATGACAGGTGGAGGCCCACTGGACAGTACAATGTCTCTACCTCTTTATATCTATCAAAAAGCGTTTGTTGAATTTGATATGGGCTACGCTACTGCTATGGGAATGGTATTGTGGCTGATCCTTATGGTCCTGACCATCTTCAATTACAAGCTTTCAAGAGGGGGGCAATCCATACAATGATGAATAGACAAAAAACAAATTGGAAGAAAGTTAGTAAACTTACTCTCTTGTATTTGCTGTTAATTGGGGTAGCCTGCATCTTCATAGGACCATTTTTATGGCTTTTATCTACTGCATTCAAGTCGAACAGCCAGGATGTTTTCAGTTTTCCGCCAAGTTTTATTCCAAAACCCGCTGTCTTTGACCATTTTATTGAAGCGTGGACGGCTATTCCTTTTCCGCGTTATCTGTTAAATTCATTTCTATTAATCATCATCATGGTTCCTGCCCACATTTTTTTAACTGCCCTAACGGCTTATCCTTTGGCCCGAATGAATTTCCCGGGAAGAAATTTTATCTTTTATGCCATTATCGCAACTATGTTTCTCCCTGAAGAGGGGAAATTGGTACCCTTGTATATCATTGTGGAAAAGCTGGGATTGGTAGATTCATGGTGGGGACTTATTTTACCAGGTCTAGTAGGAGGTTTTTCTATCTTTTTAATGAGGCAGGCCTATTTGGCAATTCCCAAAGAAATTGAGGAAGCTGCGATTATCGATGGCTGTGGTCCTTTTCGTGTGTGGTGGAGTATCATACTGCCATTAACAAGACCGACGCTTGCCGCCTTAAGTGTTTTTGCATTTATTTCTGTTTGGAATTCATTCATGTGGCCGCTCATCATATTAAAAGATGACAGTTTGTTCCCGATTTCCTTGGGGCTTGCTTACTTATCCGGAACGTTTGGTACGGATGTAAAAACAATGGCTGCTGGAGTTGTTATTTCCCTTGTTCCCGTTATTATTTTTTACATTGCCATGCAGCGTCATTTTGTAAGCGGGCTGCAAGGATCGATTAAAGGCTAAGGAGCATTGGTAACCTATGAGAACATTAGCATGGAAAAAAAAACCGTTGAGGATTGTTGATTTTATTCCACCCGGGCCTGAAGTTTATGAAAGGCTTGACCTTCAAGAGCAGTTTCTCATTCGAAAAAGCCTGGGCTTTAATTGTGAACACGTAGAAGTACATGATATTGCTGAAGGAGAGTCCGGCATAACGTTCTATCCATCTGATTGTGCTGTAGAAGTTAGAAAAAATATTTTGGAACAAATAGAATCCCAGTATGACAAGCTGGAAATTAACCCTATTGTATACTTCAATGTTCACTGGCTTTCATCCTCGCTTGCTGTGCAGCATCCTGACTATCAGCAGGTTTTTCCGGATGGTGAGCCCATACCAAGTGCTTATGGATCTGGGGCATATTCTTGCATAAATTCCCCTTTTCGCGAGTATGCCTTTCAAGTCATAAGAAATCTGTCAGCTTATAAAATAAAAGGGATTTTCCTGGATGGTCCCTTTTTTCGTATTGAAGGATGCTATTGCAGAAGCTGTAAACATGATTTCCAAAAGGCTTTTCATTATGAACTTCCTGTGTGGGAAAAAGCAACGCCTCAAGAAAGAAAGGATTTATTTCGTTTTAAAAGGGAGTCCATTGCCCTTTTTATGAAACAAGCAAGCCGTTTATTAAAAAGCAAAAAACCGGATGCCATGATTTACATGAACAGCCCTCAACTGGTCCCAACCATTTATTGCAGCCGGGATAACCGGCTTACCGTTGAACATCAAGATATGCTCTTAGCCGAAGGAGGATTTTTAAGTGATGATCTGAGACAGGTCCCGATCTGGAAACCTGCTGCCACAGCTCAACTGCTTGAAACCCAGTCTGCTGGCAAACCTTATTGTGTAGCGATTGCCGGCCGGCTTGCCCCCTGGTCCCGTTATTTATTATCGGCAGCTGAAACATGGCTGACTCATGCAATGGCTGTTTCTCACGGTGCCAATACGTGGTATGGAGTTTACAATGACAATAATCTTGACCCAAGAATGCAAACGGTGAGGGAAATCAATACCTTTCTTGAAGAGAATGAAGGGTGTTATACCGATACAAAATCAATGGCATCTGTTGCTTTAATGTGGTCTTATGATACCGCCAATTTTTATCAATCTTCCGCAGAAGAAACCGATTTTACAGCTGGCCAGGACAAAATGAGAGATCCTGACAAGAGCGATGCCCGAGGTTCCTTTATGGGTTGGTATGATGTTTTATCAAGAAGCAGGATACCGTTTGATATTGTAGACAATGCATCGATAACAGATGGTTCACTTGCAAAGTATGAACTTTTAATTTTGCCCAATGTGAGTGTCATGAACGAGGAAGAGGCCAACCGTATCAAAGCTTATGTTAATAGAGGAGGGAAGGTCATAGGATCATTTGATACTTCTCTTTATCAGGAAGATGGGCAGAAAAGGAATCAGCCTTTGTTAGCAGAAGTGTTTGGCATAACGTTACGTGCTATTCGCCACTGCCAATACGATCATATTGAATGTGATTCACGTCATGATTTGCTTACATCCATTGACCAGCAGTTAATTCCAGCTGCACGGTTAGGAACTGAAGTTGCTAGCAATCATGGTGCAGAAAGCGTGATGTTCTACCGGGAAAAACAGATTTCGAGATATTGTGAGCTTCCGCGAAAAACATCGCACCCCTATGTCGTTAAAAATGGCTATGGATTGGGAGAAAGCATTTACTTTGCCGGAAATGTAGGCAAATTTTATGAAGCGTATGCTCTTCCGGAATACAGGAAGCTGATGGAGAATGCGGTGAAGTCACTGGTGGAAATTCCAATCCACGTCGGTTCGGTACAAAATACAGAATCCATTCATGTATCCTTGAGAAATCAAGGGGAGAACCGCATTCTTATTCATGTAATCAATTACACAGCTTCGATGACGAGACCGATTACTGAAGTACTGCCTTTACCAGATTTGACGATAAACATCCGATTACCAAAAGAGGTTGATTCTATTACATTTTTACGAAGCAAAAAAAGCGCAGACTTTGTCCAGCACGGAGGATGGGCAAGGATCCAACTGCCGACAATTAAAGAATATGAAGTCGTGGACATTTGTTTATTGTCAACGTAAGGAACTGGTTTTGAAAATTAGGGACATTAAAAAGACTTGTCTTAAAAAGGAGAGATGAAAGAGACCTATGAATACAATAGCGGAATTAGAAAAAAAGCTTTCGGAACCATCCCCAAGATTAATTGAAGATATAAGAAGCATTTCCGGTGACATTATCATTCTTGGGGCAGGCGGGAAAATGGGGCCAACTTTGGCAAAAATGGCAAGAAGGGCTGCAGATAAAGCGGGGCTTTCAAAAAGAATCATTGCTGTATCCCGCTTCAGCAGCCACCCAGCCCGAATAGAACTAGAGCAAGAAGGAGTAGAAACTATCGCTGCGGATTTATTGGATCCTCATCAGCTGAATCAACTCCCAGAAGCTGAAAATGTTATCCATATGGCTGGATTTAAATTTGGAACGGTCGGCAATGAGGCGTATACATGGGCTATGAATACTTACTTGCCAGCATGTGTGGCCCAAAAATTCAAAGGAGCAAATATTGTCAATTTCTCGTCTGGAAATGTATATCCCCTGACACCTGTATCAAAAGGTGGGGCCACAGAAACCCATCCAACTGGCCCAATAGGGGAATACGCTCAATCCTGCTTGGGGAGAGAACGTATTTTTGAATATTTTGCTCACCTGCATCAAATCAAAATCGTCCATTTCCGATTAAATTATGCCATTGATTTACGGTATGGCGTGCTGCTGGATGTGGCAAGGCAAGTAAAAGAAAGAAAACCCATTGATTTAAATATGGGGCATGTAAATGTCGTATGGCAGGGAGATGCCAACGAAATGGCCATCCGAAGTTTAAGATTGGCAGACTCTCCGCCATTGATTATAAATGTAACAGGTCCAGAAACCATCTCTATCCGCTGGCTTGCCAGACAGTTTGGAAATCTGCTGCAAAAGGAACCCGTTTTTCTAAATGAAGAAAAAGAAACAGCGTTATTAAGCAATGCATCAAAAGCTCATCAATTATTGGGTTATCCCAATGTGCCGCTTCAGCAGATGATTGAATGGGTTGCCCGGTGGGTCGAAAAAGACGGAATAATGATTAACAAGCCGACTCATTTTCAGCAACGGGAAGGAGCTTTTTAAATGAATGCACAGCTTTGCCCAGAAAAGCATAAAGCTCTTTTATCGGGTATGGTAATACCCGCCCACCCCTTAGCCCTTACTTCTTCCCGGCAACTGGATAGAGAACGCCAAAAAAGATTAACAAGGTATTATATTGCATCAGGTGCCGGTGGTCTTGCAGTAGGAGTGCATACTACCCAGTTTGAAATTCGCGATCAGCCAAAAATGTTTGAAGAGGTCTTGAGATTAGCGATAGAGGAAGCAGCTGACGCAAGCCTTAACCGGCCGTTTGTTATGGTTGCGGGAATTTGCGGACCAACAGATCAAGCGTTAAAAGAGGCAAGGCTGGCAAGAGAGCTTGGCTACGATTTAGGTTTGGTCAGCATGGGTGGGCTGTCTGACTGGACAGAACAACAGCTTTTTGAACGAATGGAAGCCATCTCTTCCATAATTCCGGTCTTTGGTTTTTATTTGCAGCCTTCTGTTGGCGGGAGAATCCTAAGTTATGAGTTTTGGAAAAGAATAGCGAACCTGTCAAATGTGATGGCAATCAAGATTGCTCCGTTCAATCGTTATCAAACAATAGACGTAGTAAGAGCAGTCTGTGAATCAGGAAGAACAGATGAAATAGCGCTTTATACCGGGAATGACGACAATATTGTAGCTGATTTACTCACGCCTTACCGTTTTGTTATCGATGGCCGATTGGTTGAGAAAAGAATTGTCGGAGGACTGCTTGGTCATTGGGCAGTCTGGACCAAGAAAGCAGTGGAACTATTGGAGGACATAAAAAAAAGGCTGCAGAATGCTCCGAACGCAGTAAGTTATGATGACTTATTGCAACGGAATATAGAAATAACGGATGCTAATGCTGTAATTTTTGATGCTGCCCATCAGTTTTCTGGATGTATTCCTGGCATCCATGAAATACTTCGAAGGCAAGGAATGCTGGAAGGAAGATGGTGTTTAAATCAAAAGGAAGATTTATCACCGGGACAAATGGAGGAAATTAATCGGCTCTATCATCAATATCCCCACTTAAATGACGATGATTTTGTGAAAAAGAACCGCTTTAAAAGGAAAATCAATGATGTAAAGGAGGATACCAATGCCGTTAGTTAGCTCAAAGGAAATGGTGAATGATGCCTATCGAAACCATTATGCGATCGGAGCATTTCCCGCTCATAACTTGGAAATGATTCGAGCCATTACTGAAGCTGCTGATGATTTGAACGTACCGATAATTTTACAATCCACTCCTGCAACCATTTATTATATGGGAATGGATCATATGGTAAGCATGGTTAAAACCGCAGCTGACGGTGTCAGTGTTCCAGTATCCCTCCACCTGGATCATGGAGAAAGCATAAGAACCGTACATCAATGTGTGCGTGGAGGCTATACTTCCATAATGTTTGATGGTTCTCTCCTCCCATTTGAAGAGAACATCGATTTGGTTAAACAAGTAGTTAGTGTTTGCCACGATGTAAATGTACCAGTAGAAGCAGAATTGGGTGCTATCGGAAAGGCAGACGATGAATCACAAGACATGGAATATTATACAGACCCTTCCATGGCAGAGGAGTTTGTGTATAGAACGAAGATTGACTTTTTAGCTGCAGCATTTGGTACAGCTCATGGTCAGTATAAAAAGGCGCCAAGGCTGGATTTTGACCGTGTAAAAAAAATCTCGGAACAAACCGGAGTTCCTATCGTCATGCATGGTGCGTCCGGAGTTCCGGATGAAGACCTAAAACGGGCGATAGGCTGTGGCGTAAGTAAAGTGAATTTCTCAACAGAGTTAAAGCAGGCTTTTTTTAAAGAGCTGTCCCATTTTTTACATGAAAATCCTCTTCAGAATGATCCGCGTAAGGTTTTCGTGACATCAAGAGAAGCTGTAAAATCCATCGTGAAAGAAAAACTATTGCTGCTGAAGTCCATTCCAAAAACCGTACAATGACAAATCAGAACTTTGTTACGACAGTTACCCTAAATGCTGCTATTGATATTACTTATAAACTTTCCAGCTTCAGAACCGGCCACATACACCGGGTAGGAACATGTCACAAAGAACCGGGAGGCAAGGGTATCAATGTGGCAAAAGTATTAAAAGCTTTCCATGTTCCTGTCATTGCCACTGGGTTTGCTGGGGGCAATAACGGAAAGAGCATATGCAACATGCTGGATCTCTCTGCAGTGAAACATGATTTTGAACCTGCAGCAGGTGAATCCCGACTGTGTATGACGATATTGGATGAAGAGGCAGGGAGCCAAACAGAACTATTGGAGAAAGGACCTGTCATTTCAGAGGAAGAATATGGCGGGTTTCGCCGCCGCCTGCAGCAGCTTGCAAAGATAAGTGAATTTGTTGTTTTTTCGGGCAGTCTTCCTTCTGGTTTGCCTTCATACACCTACGAGGATTTGGTAGGTATCGTTCAACTTTTAGGCGCAAAGGCGGTCGTGGATACAAGCGGTGAGTCCTTAAAGGAAGCAATTAAAGCTAAGCCTTTTATGATCAAGCCGAATTTTCAGGAGCTTATAGAGATGACAAACCGAACAACTTGGTCAGAGGATAATATTTTTGATTGGATCATACACTGCCAAAATCTAGGTATCTCTTATCCTTTTGTATCGATGGGGGAAAACGGATTGTTTGCCGTCATCCATGGTGAGAGATGGAAAGTGGTGCCTCCTAAATTACAAGCAGTAAATACGGTCGGCTGCGGAGATACACTCATTGCCGCTCTCATTGCAAAAATGATAGAAGGTAAAAAAACAGCCGAAGTATTGCGAGCTGCTGCAGCTGCTGCAGCTGCTAATGCCATGGAAGAAAGAGCTGGAGTTATATCGCTGGAAAGATGGAACGAATTGAAAAAAAGTGTAACCATCTTACGTAATGGAAAGGAGTACTATTCATGAGTAGCTCATTTACGTTTCAAGAAATCCATTCACAGGCAGCAACATTGGAAACAACCCAAAAATTTATGTTGGATCTTTCAATAAAGAAACCTGAAAATAAATGTGTTCACTTGTTTATTGGATGCGGAACCTCTTATTATCTTGCCATTTCTGCTTCTCGTTTTTTTCAAGAAACAACAGGAATGGCTGCTCAAGCGGTTCCAGCTTCGGAAGTTTTTTTACATCCTCAACAGACATTTGCACAAGATTGCCATTATAAACTAATCGCTATTTCCCGATCTGGAACAACATCAGAAGTTCTGCACGCATTAAAATCGGTAAAAGGAAATAAGAAAATTGCAACCCTTGCTGTGACTTGCCATGCCGATTCCGAAATTACTCAATTAAGTGGAGAATCTATCATATTGAATCACGTACAAGAAAAAAGTGTTGTCATGACTCAATCGTTCACGAACATGCTGTACGCACTACAGCTATATTCTGCCCGACTGGCTCAGCTTGAGCTGCATGATTTACTGCTTGTTCCCCAAATAGTAAAAGAGACGTTGAAGGATACAGAAATGATGCGTGAGATTGCTGAGACTGAGCAGAATCAACGGTTTATTTTTCTTGGAACGGGAAGCTCTTTTGGATTAGCGGAAGAAGGCTGCCTCAAATTAAAAGAGATGACACAAACCGAATGTGAGGCCTATTCTGCCCTTGAATTTAGGCATGGTCCCATCTCAATGGTAGATGAAAAGACCGTTGTATTATTGTTATCAACCGGTGACCTGCCAAGAAAAATAGAAGAATCGCTGCTTCTCGATGTTCAGTCATTCGGTGGGCGGACAGTCCTGATTGGAAACCAGCATGAACGATTAGGAGCAGACCTTGTTATTACCGTTCCATGCAGTTCCAATTGTAAAGCAGCATTACTGTGTCTAATGCCTTATTTACAAATGTTAGCCTATTATCGGGCAACTGCGCTAGGATTAAGCCCCGACCATCCTAGAAATCTTAATCAGGTGGTTAAGATTAGCTTTTCTTCATAGGAGGTCAATCGATGTATTCTATTGGTGTAGATATCGGCGGTACCAAAATTGCGGCTTGTCTGGTCGATGAACAAGGAAGTTGCCAGGAAGTAAAAACCATTCAAAGCAAGCCTCATCACCCTGAAGAAATGTTCGATCAAGTTGTGAATTGCATAAAAAGAGTGGTGTCAGATGCTGGTGTTTCATGGAAAGATATTCATGGTATTGGTGCAGGTGTTCCTGGAAAAGTGGATGTTGAAAAAGGAATGGCTGTCTATCAAAACAATCTTTCCTGGTCGTCCTTTCCCATTGCAGAAAGGTTAAGAAATACATTTCAAACGGAAGTCTGGATTGATAATGATGTCGTTATGGCTGCATATGGTGAGTGGCTGCATGCTAACAGTAAATCAAACGAAATTTTTGTGTATATTACATGGAGTACCGGTATTGCTTGCTGCACCTTGTATAATGGATCAGTCCTCAATGGATGTGGTTTTGCCGGAGAACTTGGATTATCTTTTGTGACATCAAGCAATCAGAGAATTGAGGAGCTTGCAAGTGGCCCAGCTATTTCCAGAAGAGGAAGGGTTCAAACCGGTCAGCATTTTTCCACAAAGGAATGGGTCAAGAACTATTATAAAGGTGATTCGTGTTCCATTGTATTGATGGATGATGTGATCAAAACGTTTAGTAAGGGAATTTACACCATTATTAATTTGTTTGATCCTCATAAAATAATCATCGGAGGTAGTGTAATAACCCAAAACCCCTTTTTGTTACGATCAATCAAGGATTCTTTAAAGGACTTAGTCTTGCCGGAACAGCAAGGAACAGTAGACAGATTGTTCATAAGCCATCTTGACGGAAAGGCAGCACTTATTGGAGCGGCTTTAAAAAGAAATCCTGACTTTAGGTCCCAAAAGAAGTAGAGTGTACTCTCTTAATCTATTTACTTAACCACTGAACGATACGGAGGTGTAAGATGAATATCACATTTCGATGGTACGGCCGCGGGAACGATACGGTCACACTGGATCATGTTAAACAAATTCCAGGAGTGAAGGGAATCGTTTGGGCGCTGCACCAAAAGCCTGTCGGGGAAGTATGGGATAAGGAAGAAATAAAGGCTGAAGTGGAGTACATTCAATCAAAGGGATTTCATGCAGAGGTTGTAGAAAGTGTGAATATCCATGAAGCGATCAAACTCGGCAATGAAGAACGCAATAGTTATATTGAAAATTATAAGCAAACGATCCGCAACCTTACTGAATTTGGAGTAAAGGTCATCTGCTACAACTTCATGCGTAAAAAAGGAGTTAGCGTATGATTCCCGTGCATGAAACCTTAAACCATAAAACAGCGGTCATCACCGGCGGCAGCGGGGTCCTTTGTTCCGAGATGGCCCGTGAGCTCGCCCGCCACGGCATGAAAGTGGCAGTTCTGAACCGTACCGCTGAAAAAGGGCAAAAGGTTGTCGACGAGATCCGGCAGTCTGGCGGCACCGCTCTTTCTGTCTCCGCTGACGTTTTGAACCGGGAATCATTAGAAAAGGCGAAAGAGGAGATTTTAGAATCGTTTGGTTCCATCGATCTACTGATCAATGGGGCTGGAGGCAACCATCCCGATGCGATCACTGACTTTGAGACATACGACGAAGAAGCTTCAGGAAAATCATTTTTTGATATGGATGAGAACGGATTTTCCAACGTGTTCTCAACTAACTTTACCGGCACTTTTCTTGCATCTCAAGTATTCGGCAAGGCATTGCTGCAGGCAGAATCACCGGCTGTTATCAATATTTCATCCATGAGTGCTTACTCACCCATGACAAAAGTGCCTGCTTATAGTGCGGCAAAAGCATCGATCAATAATTTTACGATGTGGATGGCCGTCCATTTTGCGGAAACAGGTCTGCGTGTGAATGCGATTGCACCGGGGTTCTTTTTAACGACACAAAATCGCGGACTGCTTTTGAAGGAAAACGGAAGCTATACAGACCGGTCAAGTAAAATTATAGGAAGCACTCCGATGAAGAGGTTTGGGAAACCAAAGGATTTACCAGGAACGATGCTTTGGTTAGCGGATGAATCATACTCCGGATTTGTGACGGGTATTACTGTTCCAGTAGATGGTGGATTTATGGCTTTTTCAGGTGTGTGAAAAATAATTTTATTAATTTAATGCATAAAAGCATTTACTTATTAAAGCGTTGTGGTATGATAGGGAGTATAATCGTTGGGATTAAACAATCTCTTGACACACCCCCTGATGAAATACCCTCATTGAGCAGCCGGATCCTTTTGATTCGGTTCTTTTTTTGCAAAAAAAAAAAAGCGGAGTTTTCCCCGCTCCTTCATCCTTCAATTTTCAATGAAAGCAAACGATTTTCTCAAACTTCTCATCGGTAATGGTATCACCCAGGATCCCGCGATCAGGAGAACGATCAAATCTCATTCTGTACCAGTGTTCTGCGACGATCATTCTCCTGTTATCTCCCGTATGTTGAAGATCATATTGCGCTTCTTCCAGTAGATGGACGGCTGTATACACATCATACATAAAATCCGCCAGTTTCTTCGCGAGGGCACTTTGCTGCTGACCATCTTGTTTTAATACATGTTCAAACAGTTCTTCCATTCGTTGAACTTCCATCTTTATTTGGGTTCGGAGCTGAAGAAGTTCGGAATTTTCGATTTGGTTCAGGGTTTGATTCAAATCTTCTAAAAACGGTACTGTTCCGCCCTTTTGAAGCGTTTTTAGCACTTCGAGCGATTGGATGTTTGCGGTTCCTTCCCAAACCGGATTAACGACTGCATCCCGAAGAAGGCGAGGGGTAACATACTCTTCAATGTATCCATTGCCTCCATGCAGTTCAAGCGCCTCCTTGGCAGCAGATACGCCTAGGTCGCTGCACCGGTATTTGGCTAGTGAGAGCAGGATCCTGAGGAGTGCTGTACTTCCAGGGGTGGATTCATTAAAGGTATGCACCCGGTCGAATAAAGAAATCATCTGAGTGGAGATCGACCATGCTGCCTCAATTTCAGTCATCATGTTCGTCAATGATTCCTGTACCATGGGATAAGAGATAACCGCTGCCCCGAATGCATTACGATGGCTTGTGTAGACGGCCGCTTCAAGAAGTGCTCTTCTTGCAACTGCAAGCCCTGCGAGTGAGGTGCCAAGCCTTGAAACATTGAGAGCTTCTGCCATGTATTTAAAGCCGTTCTCTTCTTCACCAATGAGATATCCGACTGCCTCCTTTAAGATGAGTTCCCCACTGGCGACTGCACGGACACCCAGTTTATCCTTAAGCCTTCTTATCGTTACCTTGTTTTTTGTCCCATCTGACAGTGTCTTTGGCACGATAAAAAGTCCGAGTCCCTTTGTAGATGGTTTTTCGCTGACTCTTGCGAGGGCAATGGCAATTTCGGCATCACAATTGCTCGCGAACCATTTTTCCCCTGTCAGGAGATAGTGGTCGCCGTGTTTAACTGCAATGGTTTGGGTTGCTCCCACATCTGACCCGCCTTGTATCTCGGTTAAAAATGTCGCTCCTTGAGCGTGTACTTCAGGATCGGTAGAGGACAGGCGGGAAAGGTAATCGTTCTTTTGCTGAGTGGATCCGAATTTTTCAAGAACGAAAGCAACGGACTGTGAAAGTCCTACAGGACAAGTGAAGCCATTTTCAGCTTCACACAGCAAATAAAGCAGAATGGAGTTCACCATGAAAGGAACCTTTTCAGGGGCGTTCTCATCATAGCGATAGGATACGACGCCTGTTCCATAACCGTCCTTTACCGTTTGCAAATATCCCTCGTTATACCAGACTTCATTGATTTCTTCACCTTTGCGGTTATATCGAATCAGTTTCGGAGCGCCTTCACGATCTGTATGTACCGCTCGTTGATCAATGGGCCCGGAAGCAAGCGTTCCTGTTTTTTGAAAGGCAGGTTCAACATATGTAAAGATGGGCTCTGAAAGGTAACGTTTAGCATAGCGGACAAGTATCGGATCGTCATTATACCAATTGGCTTCCTTTCCTTGTTTCCATTTTGTATAGTCGATACAGCTATTGTTCTTAACATTGTTTTTCACGTGTCACATCTCCTTTACGAGCTGTTTTAAGATTTTACCGTTGGCATTGTACGGCAGTTCAGTAACAAAACTGTATGTACGTGGGCACTTATATTCAGCTAGATGAACAGACAAAAAGCTTCTAAGTTCACCTTCTGAGACCTCTGAATCTTCTTTTCTTACAATAACAGCCTTGATGGTTTCGCCCCACTCCTGATCTTGAATCCCTACAACGCATGCTTGAAGGACATCCGGATGTTTCGTCAGAGTTTCTTCGATCTCGCGAGGATACACGTTGACACCACCGGGAATGATCATGTCTTTTTTTCGGTCGACGATGAATAGATAGCCGTCTTCGTCACGATAAGCAATGTCACCGGAATAAATCCACCCTTCACGAAGGATATCGTCTGTGGCGTCTTTGTTATTGAAATAGCCGGACATCACACTGTCACCTGCTAAAATAATTTCACCGTATTCACCAGGAGCAGTTTCTGTTCCATCATCATTGATGACTTTCATCTCCATATTTACTACCGGGGTTTTACCAATGCTTCCTGGTTTATGTTCATGTTCCTCCGGGCGCAAAAGGGACCCGTTCGGCCCGGCTTCCGTTAAGCCGTAAACCTGGTAGAAGTTTTTGTTATGAAAGGCTTTTGTCACAAAATGATAGGAAGCAAGAGGCATGGCTCCGCCGCCATAGGCGAATACCCGCATGCTGGATAGATCATAATTCGATAGGGAAGGTTCTTTGGCTGCAAGCAAATATGCGATAGGAGAGGCAAAGGTGAATGTCGTTTTTTCTTGATGGATCCTTTGGAGAAAGTTCTGAGGTGTGAAATCTCCAAGAACATGAGAAGCACCGCAATAAAGCCCGCCCATGAAAAAACAATTTAGTGGAGCGGAATGGGAAAGAGGCATTTGTGAAAGGATGCGATCATTGTGGGATAAATGGAATTCTATTGCGATCCCCAAGGCAACAGAGGAAACCTGGGCATGAGTGAGCATCACTCCCTTAGGCAAGCCGGTTGTTCCTGAAGTTAGCATGATCTCACAAACGTCGGTTGCTTTAATGGAAAGATTTAAATTAACTGGTGAGCAAGCCTTTGAATCTGTGACTCCTTGCTCAATGGGAAAGGAAAGAAGAGAACTTTCTTCATCTGGGGTTAGGCATGGGTGAAATAAGCCCTCATAAAGAATTCCCCTGCAATCCATCCGATCAATAACCGATAAGACTTCTTTGACGTTAAGCTTCGTATTGAGAGGGACAGGGATGGCTCCGGCTTTTAACAGAGCAAAGTAGGCAAAAAAGTAATTTTCGTTGTTCCTAGACAGGATGGCAACCTGTTCGTTTTTCTTGATGCCTCTTTGCATAAGTAAACGGGCAAACTGATTGGCTCTGCTGTTCATATCTGCATAGGTTAATCGTGCTGTACCGCAAATGAAGGCTTCTTTCTTTGGAAACTTTCGCGCGTTGCGTTCCAGGACTCCGTGAATGGTATTCATTATTTAGATGGCCACCTTTACAAGAAAATTTACTTCTTCGTCTTTTCCAGGTGTTAACTAATTTGTTTGACATCTTCTTGTACAAATCCTTTATTTTAATGGTATACGCGGCAAAAAAGTAAGCCTATAGAATACAAAAGTACTGATATCCCTCAATGAATTTATATCATAATGGCTTTCAATGAGAAAAAGGTGGGGCAGTATTAACACGATTAGAGGAACAGTCCAGTTAGCCGAATCATGTTTCGAAAAACCATTGATAAACTTGTCGCAGAGGGCATCGTCTCAAAATAGACCCGAATGAAAATCCGGCACTCTCATGATGAAAAATTACAAGAAGGCTAGCAACAGGAAGGATGAAACAAAGTGTAGCATACTTCGTCGTCTAACATCTCATAATTACAAATATTTCAATTTACTCCTTGAAACACATGACAAGTTGAAAAAGTGAAGATCAATTCTTTTTATTTTATCTGAATATACAGAAAATTTATGTTTACAAAGTCAAACATACCATATATCATTTAATTAAAATAATATATGATACAGAATAAATCACATATTATAAGTCTTATATCATATTTGACTTTCATCACATCGAGTAGAGAACCCTTGCTAGATCCGGTATTAGGATTTATAACACGATGGGTTAGAATTCGTTGTCATTCGTCTTTCGATATAATTAAAGCGTTTACAACATGGAGGGATGAAACGTGGGCTGAAGAAGAAGCACTTACGCATGTATTTGACTGCATGGTCGGAAATGATATATCGCAAGGGATCTGCAATTCCGCACACCACAATGGCTGCTTGGTAAAGCCTTGGATCAATTTGCTCCGGTAGGTCCTTACCTCGGAACAGTCGATGAAGTGCGAGACCCAACGAACCTCGATATCAAGTGCATGGTCAACGGTGTACTTCGTCAATCTGCCAACACCAGAGATATGGTCTTTAGCTGTGCAACGATCGTAAGCTACAATATATCACACTGCAACCAGGGGATTTAATCTTCTCCGGCACTTCGAATGGCGTCATTTTAGGTTACCCTGAAGATAGGCAGGAATGGTTGAAATCAGGGGATGAAATAACCGAGTCAATCGAGAAAATTGGTACGGTGACCAATGTTTAGCTTAAAGGGAGGCAGGCTGTCAGCCTCTCGATTCTGAAAGCCCAGATCTTCCCGAGTTGACTAGGCTTTTCTCCAATGACGCCTATCCCATCGTTTATAATTCTCTTGATTAAAATATATAGTTTTCATAACATTGTATATTTTTACGAGTGGATGTTACACCTTAGATACCCCAGGAGAGGAGAAAAGGAATGAACAAGACTGTGGCTTCTGATTCAAAACTATTAAAAATGAAGGCATATACCATACTAAAAGAAGCTATTATCAGAGGTGAACTAAAGGACAACGAAATGATCACCGAAAGGCGTGCGCAAGAACAGTTTAACATCAGCAGGACTCCTTTCCGGGAAGCGGTGCAAACGCTGGAAGCGGAAAATTGGGTGCAAATCATTCCCTATAAAGGGACGCAGGTGAAGCCCATCACGTTTAAAGACATCATTGATATATTTGAATTGCGATTCATGTTAGAACCTGCCATCGTCCGGAAAGCAGAAGAATTTATCGACGAAGGTACGTTAAACCGATTGAAGCAGATAACGGAGTCGATGAATTTGGAAATGCAGAATGATTTTAAATTCATCACACTGGATCGAGAATTCCATCACCTGATTTATCAATCGACCAATAATCAACGCATCATTGGCATTTCTGAACAAATTTCGGATATGACCAGACGCATAGGAATGCGTGGGCTATATCGTGCGGCAAGACGATTGGAAACCATTAAAGAACATATAAAGATTATCGAAGGCATCGAGACAGGAAATTCCGAACAAATGATGATTCAACATCTTGAAAGGACGAAGCAAACTTGCCTTAAACTATATAGGGAAGGATGATCTTGCCCAAAACAAAAGATAGACCGTAAGTTCCGCTTATTTTCCTGGCCAAACCTTGGTATCTAGTTCCAAGTAAAATCTACTTTAAGGAGTTCAAAATCTATGAGCGTACCTTACCACTTTGATGAAGTTGCTAGACTTCCTTTACCCGGAGATAATGTCGCCGTTGCTACTCGACAACTGGATGCTGGCACGATTATTAACTATCAAGGCCAAGCCCTGATCTTGAATTATACCGTCATGGAAGGCCATCGCTTTGCTGTGAAAGCGATTGGACCTGGTGAATCTTTACTTTCCTGGGATTTACCCTTTGGTGTGGCCATAAAGTCGATTAAGCCTGGCAATTATGTAATCAACAAGGCTGTTTTGGAAGCGCTTACATTTCGTTCTCTGGAATTTGCGCTGCCGGCGACACCCAATTTTTCTGATCAAATTCCTCCTTATGTTCTAGATGAGGTGAATTTCCAACCGGCACAAGCATTGCCCGCTTCCTCGGAAATGCGCACCTTTATGGGTTATCGTCGTAGCGAAGCGCGCGGCGTCGGTACCCGCAACAATATTGTCCTGTTGGGCACAACCTCAATCACTGGGAGCTATGTTAAGCAGCTTGCCGCTCGTCTGCAAGGAGAACTGAAGCATTACCCCAAAATAGATGGGATTGTCCCCGTGGCTCATACCGAGGGGAGCGTTGAACAACCGAATAACCTAGCGCTATTGCTGCGCACGCTGGCCGGATTTATCGTCAATCCTAACGTAGGTGCTGTCTTGATCGTAGACTATGGCAACGAAACAGTGACCAACCGGATGCTAGAAGCGTATTTACGCGAACATCATTATCCAGTTGATGACGTGTTGCACCAATTCCTGTCCATCAAAGGCGGCTTCCAAGAAAATCTGACCATAGGGGAAAATATTGTGCGTGATTGGTTACTAACGGTGGGCGCCATGGAACGGACTCCTGAATCCATTAGCCATCTGAAGATTGCCCTACAATGTGGCGGATCAGATGCCTTTTCTGGCATTTCTGCCAATCCGCTGCTGGGTTGGATATCAAAGGAATTAGTTCGATATGGAGGGGCCGCCAATTTGGCAGAAACCGATGAATTAATGGGTGCTGAGTCCTATGTGTTACAGAAGGTCCGTAACGTGGAAACCGCCCGCAAATTTTTAACCCTAGTAGAACAATTCAAGGAGCGAGCGGCTTGGCATGGCACGAGCGCTGAAGGAAATCCATCCGGTGGCAATAAATATCGTGGCTTATATAACATTACCCTCAAGTCCATTGGCGCAGCCCGCAAGAAAGCCCCGGATACTCGCCTCGATTATGCCATTGACTATGCTGAGCCCATGAACGAATCCGGATTCTACTTTATGGATAGCCCTGGTAATGACCTCGAGGGTATTGCCGGGCAGGTAGCTGCAGGTTGCAATCTGATCTTCTTTACGACAGGGAACGGTTCGGTTACCAACTTTCCTTTTGTGCCGACTCTCAAGGTGGTGACAACGACGCGTCGCTTTGAATTGCTGGCCAATGATATGGATATCAACGCCGGTCAGTATCAAGAGGGCATGTCCATGGATGAGTTGGGCAGCCAAGCCTTTGAACTGATGATACAGACTGCCTCCGGTCAGCGCAGTGTTGGTGAGAAGGCTGGCCATTCACAAGTGCAGATCTGGCGTAACTGGCGTCAAACCGATGCTAGCCAACTTGATACTTTGCTTAATGCACCACAGCCAACGGGGAAACCTATTGCGATTCGAACGGACGTCGCCGCAACCACCAACCCTATTCGCTTCACCCGGGCCAGTGCTGGCATCGGCTTAATCCTGCCCACCAGTCTTTGTTCCGGGCAAGTGGCGAATATGATTGCTCTGCAGCTGAACAAACAGGGGCTTGGTGGGTCCGAGAAGATCTCGCACTTTGTGGCCTTGGCTCACACGGAAGGATGCGGCAATAATGGTGGCCAACCTGAGCAGATGTATGCTCGCACTATGATTGGCTATATCACTCATCCGCTGGTCAAGCATTGTCTGTTACTGGAACATGGCTGTGAAAAAACCCACAATGACTTTATGCTTCACCAGATGGAGGAGATGGGTGTTGACGGCAGCCTTCTTGGCTTCGCCAGTATTCAACTTGACGGAGGAATTGCTAAGGTATCGCAGAAGGTGGAAGCATGGTTTGCTGATCAATTGTCCGTAGCTGGGCCGAGTACGAAGGAAACGGTGGGACTAGAAGGATTGCGCATTGGAATCATCAGCGATGGTTCTGTAACAGATGCAGCTAGCGGTCAGTTTGCAATGTTGTCAAAAATGATTGTCAGCGCAGGTGGCATGGTGGTGGTTCCTGAGAACAGTAGGTTACTTTCAACCACTGCTTACAGGGAGAAAGTGTTGACTTCGTCCAATGTCCAGCCGTCATTGGCCTATGGTGAACATGCTCGCCTCACCGGTTTCCACGTCATGGGAACCCCAACTGAGCATTGGGTGGAGACCCTCACGGGCTTAGCAGCTACTGGTGTAGAGTTAATTATTGCGCTGGTTAATGGTCAGCCAATGCAGACACATCCATTCGTACCTATGCTGCAAGTGGCATCGGAGTTGACGGTGCAGCAAACCTATGCCAATGATTTGGATGTGGTACTCACTGGCGATCCCACCGCTTGGACCGGACATATTCTTGAGCGTTGCAAGCAAACCATAGAGCATGACTACACTCCACGTCTCTATCGACAGGGTAACGTTGATTTTCAATTAACACGCGGATTGCTGGGCGTTTCGTTGTAAATGGGGCGAAGCTTAAGGACAAAAGTTAATATTAATTTTCGATTAATAGGAGGACATTAAAATGAAAATTTTAGAACGCGTTCAGAAAATACCTGGCGGTATGATGGTCGTCCCATTGATTCTCGGTGCAATTATCAATACCTTTTTTCCCCAAATCATTAAAATCGGAGGTTTTACCGAAGCTTTGGGTTCACAAGGGTTTCCTACGCTTATCGCTGCATACCTTTTTTGCGTAGGAACCAAGATGACTTTAAAAGCTGCTCCTGTAATGCTGAAAAGAGGATTTTCCATTCTGTTTGCAAAAGTGGGTATTGCTTCTCTAATTGCGATATGCGTAGCTAAGTTCTTTGGCGGTGACCTTTGGGGATTATCGGCCTTGGCGATTCTTGCAGCTATGAACGATACAAATGGCGGTATGTTTATTGCATTAACCAGTAGCTTAGGTGATGAAAGCGATTCCGGTTCTTACGTGGTACAAAGTATTGAAACAGGACCTTTTCTTACGATGTTAATATTATCAGGCTCTGGTTTAGCTAATATTCCATATATGGCAATGGTTTCTGTTATCATTCCTATCGCTTTGGGAGCCATCTTGGGGAATTTAGATAAAGACATCCGTAATTTTTGCGCGAAGCATGGAGAAATATTGGTTCCGTTTTTCGCCTTCGGGTTAGGCAACAATATTAACTTGAAATCGGTGGTTTCTGCAGGTTGGACAGGGGTTATTCTTGGGTTTGCAACTGTAGTGATCACAGGTGTTGTGTGTATCATAGTCGATAGATTAACTGGTGGTACTGGACTTGCCGGTGCTGCGGCATCAACGACAGCGGGTAATGCGGCGGCTACTCCGAAAGCGATTGCAATGGCTGACCCGACTTTCGCGGCTATAGCCCCGATTGCAACTCTGCAAGTGGCTGCTTCAGTAATAATCACTGCTTTGTTAACTCCTATACTAACAACGTTGGTGTATAAGCGTAATCAAAAGAAAAAGGCGAAAGAACTTAATCCAGAAGTTGAGGCCGTGAATAGCATAAGCTAATTAAGCCAAAACAGACCTTGGCAGTTCTAAGCAGGTTCTTTACTTCCCTATCCATCAATGTATGCTGATCATTGTTAATCTACTTTGATACCGATCATTTTGTGCTGAACACAACGGAATGTGACGCAAGTTACCTTTCTTTGTATTCGCTATTTTTTAGAGTAAAATCGGGCTTTAATAATCAAAAAACTCTTAACGTTGTAAATCCGTATTTCCTGACGCTACCCCAATAGAATGAAAGAGATAGTATAATAACTACATAAACATGGTTGGAGGGCGATTATGGAACAACACTTTTGGATCGATGGTCGGGATAACAAAAAAATGTCAGTAATGGTTCACTTACCAACCAAGGACTCGAACCAAACTGCTCCTGTCCTGTTGTTTGCACACGGATTTACTGGGGACAAGATCGGTGGAAATCGCATGGGTGTTAAGATAGCACGCCATCTATCCAACGAAGGATATATCGTTGTTCGCTTTGATTTTATCGGTTCTGGGGAAAGCCAAGGAGAATTTGCACAAGATACGACTTTTTCTGGTTGGCTAGAAGATGTGCGAACGGTGGTAAATTGGACCAGTCAGATAGAACAAGTGGACCCGAAAAGACTTGGGGTCATCGGACATAGTCTAGGAGGTGCCTTGGTAACGTATTTGGCCTCCATAGATACACGAATTAAAGCCGCTTGTGCCCTGGCTCCTGTTTCTTATTTAGAACAGAATTTTAGACAAACGATTATTGGACCTACTCTCTGGGAGAAGTCTATACAAGGTGAAGTAATCGAGAATTTTTATGGGAAAAAATTTTCACTCTTCCCTATCTTTGCCCTCGATCTTGTTCAATATGACATTCAGGCCGCAGCATCCCAAATAACTCAACCTTTTCTCATCATACATGGTAAACAGGATCAAGCAGTTCCTGTAGAAAATAGCTATGATCTAGTTAACTCCATACCAATCCAAGAGAAAAGTTTGTTGGTGTATGACCAGGAAGAACATTTGTTTACTGAAAAAATCTATCCAAATGTAGTCAAATGGTTTCATAAACACTTATAACCATATTTACATCCAAAGATGTAGCTATAGCCATCAGTTATTCTGGTAGTTCATAAGATTGGGAGCAGTAACGATTGAAGAGACCCTTTAAAGTTAGACAAGGTTTTTCGTTAGGCGACTTGTTGGGCATGAGCACGGTATTGGACCTTCATTGCTGGAGTAGCGGTCAACCTTTTGACTCCACAAAAAATCATGTTGGAAGAAGAAATCATCGAAAAACTAGCAAAAGACCGGGAAATGTTCAATTCATCCTCGGCTGAAGAAGTACTCAGCAAAAAGCAGGTAACACCATAGATTAATAAAGCAGTGATCCCACCATCGGGAATCACTGCTTTTTGATTTTAGTTCTCAAGCTCTTTCTTCAGCATACTTCTGATCTTGTTTTTTTCGACACGACGAGGTAGTAGTAAAAGACAAACCGAGCTCTCGGAAGACCCGAATGAAAGGCCGACAACGATTCGGTTTGGATATTTGGCAGGTCGAAATTTTTTGATTGAATTGCTGAATATATACAAAACCATGAGGTGAACCACTTTGTTTTTTCGTTCTTATCCAATTCCTCTATTTTCTTAAAGGCTGATCGGTATAAAAAATGCCCATGGAACGCGAAAGTGTGTACTTACAATCATTCCAAATCTGTAACTTAATGACTCTCAAAGTGACGTAGGAGTGAGAGTCAGGCCTTTTATTTGTATTTTTCACAAGGGAATCCTTAATAAGTGGTGAATTATTAGTTTTGTAGAAAAATGTTACATAGTTTTCTGCATTTGAAAAGAAAGGAATGAAGAGATGGGCTTTTCTGTAACGTGTGATGGACAGCAGTATCATTTAGAGGATTTAAAGTTTGTAGAACAAAAAGAATGTCATGAAAAAACGTTTATTTTACGTTCATTTACGTATGAATCTCAGCACTTCAGAGTGGAGTACTTCAAGAAATTATACACCGGCTCTGGGGTACAGGAACTTTGGAATACCGTTAAGAATATCTCAAAGGAGATATTAAGAATTGATAGGGTAGACAGTATTAATGAATGGATTCAAACAGCTTCTGAACTAACCTGCTTCAAGAGTGGTTGGGGAAATGAATATCAGCCTTTTAAAACAATAATAAATGAAGAAGTAATTCTGGAGAATCGGTTGGGCCGGTCTTCAGCGTCCGTTCATCCCTTTGTTTTTTTGAATACTGAAAGCAGTGTTCGAATGGTTACGGTCGCCTGGTCCGGAAACTGGGTGCTGCGTTTTCAGCCCAGCACGAAAGGTGTCCATCTCAGTGGAGGACTTTCAGATTGGGAGTTTTACAAAGAGTTGTTTCCAGAGGAAGATATGGAAAGTGTTCGTATCCTTACTATTGAATCAGACTGCCACGACATGAATGAGATGGCTGTTCGATTTAACCGCTGGGCAAGGGAGTTTTGGATTCCTGCCAACAAAGAATTAGATAATCCTCTAGTGGAATGGAATCATTGGTGGACCTATGAAGACAGTGAAATCAATGAGAACATCTTTAAAGAGAATGCTGCTAT
Source organism: Fictibacillus sp. WQ 8-8 (assembly GCF_024494405.1). NCBI lineage: Bacteria > Bacillati > Bacillota > Bacilli > Caryophanales > Fictibacillaceae > Fictibacillus > Fictibacillus sp. WQ 8-8. Next base: position 55,761 of record NZ_JAMXKG010000012.1, on the reverse strand, counting down.
TGCACAATCTCTTGGAATCGATGTCTGCACATTGGATGCCGGATGGTTTGGTCCGCCGGATGGCCACTCAGAATGGTTTGATTGGCGGGGTGATTGGGATAAGGTAAACACAGATCGTTTTTCTTCAGGGATAAAAGCGTTAAGTGATGAAGTCCATGAAAGAAACATGAAGTTCGGTTTCTGGTGTGAAATTGAAGGACTGGGGAAAAAGGCAGCAATCGGCTCCAGACGTGAAGATTTTATTGCTAAACGAGACGGAGAGCCTCTTGGTTACATTTGTTTCGGAAATGTGGAAGCACAAGATTGGGCCCTTTTAGTCTTGGACCGTTTAATTATCGACTATCAGTGTGATTGGCTCAAATTAGACTTTAATCTTGATCCTCACGCAGGATGCAGCCGTACAGATCATGGACATGGCGCTGGAGATGGACTGTTTGAGCATTACCTTGGCTACTACAGAGTATTGGATATGATTCGAAAAAAGCATCCTTATGTTATTTTAGAAAATTGTTCATCCGGGGGCTTGCGGACAGATTTGGGAATCATGAAGCATAATCATGTGAATTTTTTAAGTGACCCTGACTATTTGCTCCACCAGCTTCAGGTATTTTGGGCTTCAAGCTTGTTATTGCCCCCTTCTGCTTGTTTGCATTTTGTCTGGTCTCAATCCAAACCGAATATGAACGGTGATTATGCTTTTCCGCCACTGAGGCTGAATGAGTGTACGGAAAAAGAGATAGCATTTCATATGAGGACAGCTATGATTCATCGTTTGGGTCTCTCTCATCCATTGCCAGAATGGAAAGAACGAGTAAGGCAGGAAGTGAAAAAAAACATCAAGTTTTATAAGGAAAAGGTATTTCCCTTTGTGCAGAACGGGGACCTATATCGTTTAAATGAACAATGCAACCGTGATGAAAATGATAATAAGATAAGTTATGGTGGCTTTCAATATGTATTGTCGGATGAGGATAGGAGTCTCGTCTTCTATTTTTCAATCGATGAGCAACAGGAAGAAATAAAGTTAAAATGCAAAGGGCTTAACTCAATGTCAGAATACATCGTTACGGATATGGATAGTGGACATTCGATCATACGGAGCGGGGAACAACTTCTTCAAAAGGGAATGACTGTATCGAAACACGGTAAGAGTGAATCATCTGTCTTCATGATTCAAGCGATTAAAAATTTCTGAAAATTAAAAATAAATATTGATAACGCTTTCAATATTGCTTTATAATTTTTGTAGCATTACCAAAACGTTTTGGAGGAAATGGAACTTGACCACGATAAAAGACATTGCCAAAAGGGTCGGACTTTCCATTACAACAGTTTCCCGCGCGCTTAATGATTATTACGATGTCAGTGAAAAAACAAAACAAAGAGTTAAGCAAGCGGCCAGAGATTTGAACTACAGTCCGAACTCCATTGCCCGCAGCCTAGTAATGAAGAAAACAAGAACAATCGGACTTCTCGTCTCTGAAATGTTCAGGGAGGGGGTAAAGGATAACTTTACTTATGAAGTCCTTTGCGGAATCAATGATTGTTCGGGACAGCATGACTATGATTTAGTGCTGTTCAGTACCAGTTCCGCCAAACAGAAAGTAAAAACGTATGCTCAAGTTTGCAGGGAAAGAAGAGTAGACGGGGTGATTATTTCCGGAATAAAAACCAATGACACTTATCTTAAAGAAGTTGTAACAAGCGATATCCCATGTGTACTCATTGATATTCCCATCCGTTCAGACAAAGTCGGCTTTATTACAACTGATAGTGTTCTTGGAGCAAAGACCGCTGTTGAATATTTAATTGAGTTAGGCCATAAGAACATTGGGTTCATGAACGGACACGATTTTGCTTTTGTCAGCAAGAATCGATTAGAAGGATACTCGCAGGCTCTGCTTGAGAATGAAATCATCGTTCGGAGCGAATGGATTGCCAATGGGGCTTTTTCAGAAGTTATAGCCGAAGAAAAGGCGTTGCAGATGCTTCAGAACCATCCGGAGATCACAGCAATATTTTGTGCAAGTGATTTAATGGCTTTGGGAGTCATAAGGGCGGCAAAAAAATTAAATCTTCAGATGCCGGATGAACTATCCATTATCGGCTATGACGATATTGTTTTGGCATCCTATGTTACTCCTGCTCTAACTACAATCTCTCAAGATAAATACCAGATGGGCTATCAAGCAGCTGAAATGCTAATCAGTATACTGGAGAACCAAGTGGAGCCTCATCAAAGAGTTCTAAACAGCAAACTAGTTATAAGAGAATCAACTGCATCCATCCTTTAAATGAGGGGCAGTCTCTTCTAAAAATCCGAAACGTTTTCGAGACAACTATACATATTATACTAACGCATAAACCCGAAACGTTTTGGGTTTTCCGGTTGTCCGTGGTTTAACCACTAACAATATAAAAATGGATTGAAGGGGGAACAACAAAATGAAAAAAGCCGGAAAGATGCTTTTAACCATGTCTCTAGCGGCAGGACTAATGTTAACTGGGTGCAGCAAGGACACCAGTACGGATGCCAAAGGCGATCAGATCACCCTGAGAGTTGGAACATGGGAAGGCGGAGAAGGCCAGGCCTTGCAGCAAAAAGTCGCCGATTCCTATATGAAGAAACATCCGAATGTGAAAATTGAAATTGAATCGGTCCCTGATCAGTACGGTACGAAGCTTCTGACGCAGATTGCAGGCGGAGACGCTCCTGATATCTTTCAAGTTGGTGATGGCGACATCAGGCTTTATATGGAAAAAGGCGCTTTTGAAAATCTCTCCGACTATGCCAAAGGAAAAAACGGGATTAATTATGACGATTATTACCAAAACGTTTTAGATGTAGGAAAGATTGACGGTGAACTGTATACGCTTCCAAAGGATTACAGCACGCTTGCCGTTTACTACAACAAGAAAATGTTTGATGAAGCCAAGATTCCTTATCCCAAAAAAGGATGGACGTGGGATGATTTTTACGCCACAGCTAAGAAATTAACCAAAAAGGAAAATGGCAACATTGTTCATTGGGGAACGGAGATGGGCGGAGCTGAACAGCGCTTCCTAATTCCGCTTCTATACGGATATGGTGGCAGCTTTATCAGCAATGACGGAAAGAAGTTTGAAGGATATTTAAACAGCGACGGTTCAAAAGACGCGCTGAACTTCTACCATGATATGTACTTTAAAGACAAGATCGTACCTACGACCTCTGATTCGGAAGCATTTAAAGGTGTAGATCTTTTTGGAGCTCAAAAAACCGCGATGGCCCTAGGTGGACGATGGCCGATCATGGACTATCGAAAAAATCCAGATTTGAAATTCGGAACTGTGGATGTACCTAAAGGACCTAAGGGTGAAGTAAACAGTATCTTTTATGCAGGCTATGGATTGTATTCTCAGTCTGAACACAAAAAAGCAGCATGGGATTACTTAAAGTACCTTACAGGTGCTGAAGGCGGTAAAGTATTTGCCGACCATGCTTTTACAGCTGTTAAGAAAGTAGCTGAAGAAAAAGGTCAAACAACAGACAAGGACTTTAAACCGTTTGTAGATGGGATTCAAAATGTTCAAATGTTCCCTGAAAGAATCAGTCCTTACTATCAAGCGACTGGCAGCAAGGAAGTAGCTAACTTGATGGAACGATTCATGCTTGGCAAAAAAATGAACATTGATAAAGAGTTGGATCAGGCGGCTAAAAATTCTGATGAAGAGTTAGGTAAAGCACAAAAATAAGAGGATTATGGAATCAATAGATTGAGGTGGGTCAATGACAGACTCACCTTAATCAGTAGATGAGAGGTGAAATCATGCATAGAGAATCTAATTTGAATACTGTTACTGAACGTCCGCTGATCTATCAGGCAAAAACGAAAAAAAGATGGCTGAATTCAGAGAGAAAAGAAGGACTCACCTTTTATTTACTCATTTCTCCTTGGCTGCTCGGTTTTCTTTTTTTCATTTTGGGTCCGATGATTGCTTCTCTATATATCAGCTTTACAGACTGGGATCTATTGACGCCTGCCAAATGGACAGGCCTCGATAATTATGTAAAAGCCTTTACAGGCGATCCTTTATTCTGGCAGGCACTCAAAGTAACCATGATTTATTCATTGTTCTCCGTTCCTATTGGCCTGATTGTTTCACTTGGGGTGGCAATGTTGCTGAATCAGGCTGTACGGGGGATGAGCATCTTTAGAACGATCTATTACCTCCCTGCGGTCGTAAGTGGAGTATCAGTTATGGTTCTTTGGATGTACATTTTTAATCCCCAGATTGGACTTTTAAATACCGTCCTTGGTTATTTTGGAATCAAGGGGCCTGGCTGGATCTTTGACCCTAAGTGGGCGTTGTTGTCTATTGTCATCATGAGTTTATGGGGTGTAGGCGGCGGTATCATAATCTGGCTCGCTGGTCTCAATGGCATACCTGATTATTTATATGAAGCTGCTGACCTTGATGGAGCAAGCAAGTTTCAAAAGTTCATGCATATTACGGTTCCGATGCTCACTCCGACCATCTTTTTTAACTTAATTACCGGTATTATTGGTGCGCTGCAAACCTTTGGCGAGGCATATGTGATGACCAAGGGAGGACCTTTAAACTCCACCTTGTTCTTTAACTACTATTTATTCCGAAAAGCATTTGAAGAATTTGATATGGGCTATGCTTCTGCCCTTGCTTGGATTTTATTTATCATCATCTTCATTTTTACCCTGCTCGTCTTTCGATCTTCCGCCTTATGGGTGCATTATGAAGGAGAAAAGAGGTAACGGCGATGTCAACTTCAGTAATTCATAAAGCAAAGAACCATGATAAGAAAAAATTGAAAGCATCAAAGATCATCGGACAGCTCATTGTTTATTCGTTACTCATATTAGGAGCCATCGTGATGCTCATTCCGTTTTTCTGGATGGTCTCTGCCTCCTTAAAGGAATCTTGGCAGGTCTTTTCGTTTCCTCCGAAATGGCTTCCGGATCCAATCCGGTGGGATAACTATGTGACGACGTTTCAGTCTCTTCCATTTGGAAAATGGCTCGGAAATACAGTGATCATTACAGTGAGCACGATCATTGGCACGCTGCTTTCCTGTACGGTTGTCGCTTATGGTTTTGCGCGGTTCCGTGCAAAAGGCAAGAATGTCCTTTTCTTGGTCATGCTCGCTACAATGATGCTGCCGACCGCTGTAACGATGATTCCCGTCTTTTACTTATTTAAGAGTTTAGGTTGGATTAATACATTTCTGCCTCTAATTGTTCCCGCTTTCTTTGGAAATGCCTTTTTTATCTTTCTTTTGCGGCAATTCTATATGTCTATCCCAACAGAGCTAGAAGACGCAGCAAAAATTGATGGCCTTGGAACGCTCGGTATCCTATGGAAAATCATTGTGCCTTTAACCATGCCAGCGCTGATAACGGTAGCCATTTTTCAGTTTAACGGGGCATGGAATGATTTTATGGGCCCGCTGCTTTATTTAAGCAAGCCCGACCTTTATACACTAGCTTTGGGAATCAATTTCTTTAAAAGCCAGAATGATGTTCAATGGAACTATTTAATGGCCGCATCCGTTGTTACAATGCTGCCATCACTTATTCTTTTCTTTGTAGGACAGAAATATTTTATTGAAGGCATCTCGCTGTCTGGCGGAGTAAAGGGCTAACTACGGCAAGGGGGAAGCAATATGACTATTAAGGAACAGCAATTGAATGATCCTGCAGTAAATGATTTTATCGAAAGAAAAAAAGAAATGTTGTCGGATCTGTACATTTGTGCCGGCGACCGAAGCTATATAGTGGGAGCACAAAGTGGGTTGTTTCCCGATTTTGGGCATCACGTTAAGGATGAAATGGGAGGTGTGTGGACGCATCCGATCAAACTATTGGACGGATACTGGCTGCATCTCCAAGAAACGGACTCAACTCATGGGTTCTGGCTCGAGGAAGCAGACGTCTTTCATAACTATCCTTTTTACAATGAGCATGAATATATGATTAAGGAACGTGAACTGACAGTCATCAGAAGGCAGTTTTGTCCGGATCAAACAGAAGGTGCGGTCGTCACCTATGAAGTTACGAATCAATCAGACAAAAGGCGGGTATTTCAAGCTTCTTTCTTAGGTAGAACGGACTTAAGCCCTGTCTGGTATTCCGATCAAATCGGAATACAGGATGGAGAAGATGCCGGTGAATTGGATGAAGAGAACGATGTCTTCATAGGATCCGATACGTTGAACCCATGGTATGTTGTGTTCGGCTCCGACAGGCCACTCGTTAAAAGTAAAATAGAACGTTCTCTTTTTGGTCCTGAGCATACGGCTGGGCAAGGGATTTCGGGTCAGCTAACCTATGAGTCTTTCGAAATCAGCCAAGGTGAAACAATTACCTTAACGTTTTTTGTAGCAGGATCCAACCAATCGGCAGAAGCGGCACTAAAAACGTTCAGTAACATGAAAGAACATTCAAAAGAGTTGTTTGAAACAAAGAAAACACGCTATAACGAGATGCTCAGCAAAACAGCTATCTCCATTCCTGATAAGCAGCTGGAAAAGGTGTTCAATTGGAACAAGTTTAATATGGATTGGCTGACAATGGAAGTCGAGGGATTAGGCCGAGGGCTGGCTGCCGGCCATCCAGAGTACTCGTGGTGGTTCGGTTGTGACAGCAGCTATGCTCTGCTGGGTAACCTTCCACTTGGCAACCTGGAATTAGCGCAAGAAACCTTATCACTCCTTCAAAAAGTATCAGAAACAGAAAACGGGAACGGCCGCATCGTTCATGAGATCCTGACGAGCGGAGCCGTAGCAAATAAAGGTAATACCCAAGAAACACCGCATTTTATTAAATGTGTATGGGAAACATTTCTTTGGACGGGTGATAGGGATTTCATAAAGATGATGTATCCGTCAGTAAAAAAAGGCATTAAGTGGCTGTTTGAAGAGATGGATCCTGATCATGATCTGCTTCCGGAAGGATATGGAATCATTGAAATCGAAGGATTAAACGTTGAATTAATCGATACAGCGGTCTATACGTATGAAGCGTTGCGTACAGGAGCATTGATGGCCGAGCTGATGGGTGAAAAGGATACAGCTCTTCATTATCAACAAATAGGTAAACAGCTTGGCGAGATTATTAACCGTGACTTTTGGCTGGAAGATGAAGGTCTCTACGCTGATGCGATGGCAACACCAGATCTGGTTCTTGAAAAAATAGATTTGTACATCAACAATGCGAGAGAAGGCGGTTCCGATCAAGCTGCAGCAGAATTACAAGAAATGAAAGAAAAGATGTCAAAACTAGATGGAAATGTGCAGCAGCCTTGGCTTTTTAAAAACTGGGTGATCAATACGCCGATGGAAACAGGGCTTGCTCCAAGAGAACAGGCGATCAAAGCCTTGGACCGGATGGGAACCAATGAATTCACCGGACCGTGGGGTACATATCTATCAGGTATGTACCGTACGCATATGATGACGATCTCTACAAGCGTCCAGGCGGTGGCGGAATGCCGGTATGACCGAATAGATGAAGCGTTAAAGTTTGTTAATCTCATAGCAAGCACATTCAATAAAAGACTGCCTGGATCGATTCATGAAATGTCTCCAGATTACGGATGCTTCGTACAGGCATGGACGTCCTATGGCATAGTATGGCCGCTGCTGACTCATATCTTTGGCATTCAGCCGAGAGCGTATTGGAGAGAAGTGACCATAAGGCCCCGTCTTCCACAAGGCTGGGATACGTTATCGGTGAGGAATGTACAAATTGGGCTCGGAGAGAAACAGAACGAATGCGATATTTCCATTACACAAAATGAGAAAGAAACGGTTTATGAGATTGCAATGAAAAATAAAGGATGGAAAATTCTTTTAGATCTTCCGATGGATTCTAATCAATCCATATACTTGGATGACAAAGAAGTCATTGTTGATCCTCAGCAGCGGTTTGAAATTCAGCAGGCAGAGAAGCATGTGGTACGTGTCATGAGACTATGATGGACACTGACGATATAAAGTAAGGAGTGGCAGTTGTGGAAAAAGGATACATTGGGAAACTTTATCATATGTGTGAATGGGTCATGAGGATTGCTTATTTGAACATACTTTGGCTGGCATTTACGTTGGCGGGGTTTGTTCTTTTTGGATTGTTTCCTTCAACCATCGCCATGTACACCGTGACAAGAAAATGGGTACAAGGCAACACGGATATCAAACTGTTCCATTTGTTTTGGCAGACATATCGCAAAGAACTCTTCAAGTCTCAAAAGATCGGTCTTGTGCTTATGGCCGCTTTGCTGCTGTTTGTCCTAGATTACAAGTTTTACATGAACCAGACTTCTACAGCCTTGGTTTATGCAAAGATCATTTGGTTCGCGTGTGTCGTATTGTTCGGTACGTTCAACCTTTATTTTTTCCCTGTGTATGTTCATTACCAATGCAAACCATTGCAGTATATAAAGAACGTCTTCCTGATTGCCGTCATGTTCCCGCTCCATAGCTTTCTGCTCTGGTGCGGAGCACTTTTCATCCTGCTGTTTATCTACAATTTCCAAGGCCTCTCGTTATTCTTCAGTGGCAGTGTCCTCGCGTTTTGGATTACACTCGTCACTCACAATGTTTTTTCAAAAATCAATGTTAAAGGCGCTGTTCAAGAAGGCCGATCACTGACAATTGGTACCGAATAATTTAAAACCCTCTTCCATTACACTCAATCGGTGTTTAGGATGAGGGTTTTTTCATTTAAAGTAAAAATGCTTCATAAGTCACGCGTTTAAATTATTAAGTATCCATGAAATGACCTAGGAAAATCCCTTGCAGCAGTAAGCGAAATAGAAACTGAGAGGAAGGAGAAGCTAGGAATTTCGGATTAAATCCCAAATATTAGTTATTTATTTGGACCCGCATTATAATATCTATATTGTGGCTCTTTTCAAAATTTATAAAAAAGTGGCGGGTGAGATTGTGGAAACATTCCGGAAATTGAAAGCATTTTATTGGCCCTACAAAAGGTACTTCATCTGGTCAGTCCTAACACTCATTATCTTAACGGGCATGACTGTCATCTATCCGATGGTGCTTCAATATACGATAGATGATGTCATTTTGAAAGGAAAGTACGAAAATGTCCCTAAGCTTGCCTTGGCCTTCGTTGTCCTGATGGCAGCCAAAGGCGGATTCACCTTTATTAATCAGTATCTTGGCGATCTATTCGGTGTCAGTGCGGTCTACCGGCTGAGGAAAGCATTGTATGAAAAACTGCAGTTCTTGCCTTTTGGTTATTACGATAATGCCAAAACCGGTGATCTTATGTCCCGGCTCACTGCAGATGTTGAAGGATTTCGTTTCTTCCTCTCTTTCGGCTTTGCACAGTTGATCAATTTTGTCTTTCTCATTGGTTTCAGCTTGATGGTGATGTTCTATTACTCCGTCCCGCTTGCTTTTGTTACCTTAGGCGTACTCCCATTTTTGGGAGTTGTGGTCTATCGGTTTGATAAAGCGGTTCATCCTGCGTTTCAAGCCATACGTAAGTCAATGGGAAACTTGAACACCAAGGTCCAGGAAAATGTCAGCGGGATGCAGACGGTAAAGTCACTATCCCGAGAAGATTTCGAGATTGGTAAGTTTATGGCTACCAACAACAATTATAAAGATAAACAAATCTTTACCGCTGGCATCTGGGCAAAATACTTTCCTCTCATGGAATTGATCGGCAATCTTTGTGTCGTCTTTCTTTTATCGTATGGCGGCTATCTTGTCATTCAAGGAAAGCTCATGCCTGGAGAGCTTGTCGCCTTTTTCAGTTTAGTCTGGTACATTATCGGACCTATTATGGGGCTTGGATTTATCATTAATACCTTCTCACAATCAAAAGCTTCCGGTGAACGGTTAGTAGAGCTCCTGGATGAACCTGGCGAGCTCAACCATCAATCGGAAGCTATCGAAAACATTGAAGGGGATATCGAATTTAAAGGGGTTACGCACCGATACGGAGCAGAAGAAAATCCTCCTCTTGAAGACATTTCATTTCATGCGAAGAAGGGCCAGATTATTGGGTTGATGGGAGCGACTGGTTCCGGTAAGACGACACTCACCCAGCTAATCTCCAAATTTTACGACCCTCAGCATGGCGAGATTCTGATTGACGGTAAATCAATATCAACATATGATCCCAATAAACTCCGGCAGCATATTGGCGTTGTGTTTCAAGAATCGTTTTTATTCTCCTCAACCATCAAAGATAACATAGCCTATGGTAACCCGGATGCGGACATGGACAACATTATCGCAGCAGCAATAATGGCACAGGCACATGATTTTATTATGGAGCTTCCTCAGCGGTATGAAACTCAGCTTGGAGAAAGAGGACTTGGTCTTTCCGGTGGCCAAAAGCAGCGGATTTCCATCGCGCGAGCGCTTCTCATCAATCCGAGCATCCTCCTTTTAGATGATGCGACGAGCGCTGTGGATATGGAAACGGAATTTAAGATTCAACAGGCCTTCCAGGAAGTCATGAAAGGCCGAACGACTTTTATTATCGCCCATCGCATTTCTTCCCTGAAACATGCGGATGAGATTTTAGTGCTTGAGAACGGCAGGATTGCCGCAAGAGGAACTCATGAACAGTTAATCCAGCAAGAAGGGCTATATAAACGTACGTACGAATTTCAATATAAGGATAGAGAAGCACTCGAAGCCAAACGAGTGTCAGCGGGGTATTGAACATGGTGAAACGAAAAAAAGAACGGTTCTTTTATTCCAGCGAACCGCCCATTGACAAGCCGTTTAACTGGGGGCTCATGCTCCGGCTCTTCGAGTATATGAGGCCTTACAAAAAATCGCTGCTGCCAAAAGCGGTGACGGCCATGCTGCTTACGACAGGGATCCGGCTCGTCGTGCCTATTTTTATCGGAGTTCTGACTTTTGACCATGCGATCAAAAATAAAAACACACCATTGCTGATTGAACTGATCGCGGCCATTGGCACCATGTATATCGTTTCATGGGTCGCCAACACGTATCGAATCAGGTGGATGAATGAACTGGGGCAGCTCGTTATCTGTGACATCCGACAGCATTTGTTTAAGCATATCCAGCGGCTGTCCCACCGTTTCTTTGATCAGCGTTCGGCAGGCTCTATACTTGTGCGGGTGATTAATGATGTTAACTCGCTTCAGGACCTGTTTACGAACGGGGTCATCAATGTCCTAATGGATTTAATTTTGCTAATTGGAATCATTGTACTTATGTTTGTCTACAGTCCGCCGCTTGCATTGGCTATCATGGTGGTTGTCCCGCTCATGTTTATCATCTCAACGAGTATCCGCCGCCGAATCCGCCGTTCCTGGCAGGTGGTCCGTGCCCGGCAGGCCAAGATTAACTCTCATCTGAACGAAAGCATTCAAGGCATCAGGGTGACTCAGTCGTACACTCAAGAACAGGAGAATATGAACTTCTTTGAAGGGATAAACAACGACAACCTTTTGAGCTGGAAACAGGCGACAAGGCTAAACGCCATGTTCCGTCCCTTTGTTGATGTATCGAACGCCATTGGGACCGTCATTCTGATTTGGTATGGGTCGCATTTAATTCAGCAAGGCTCTCTTGAGATGGGGGTGTTCGTATCTTTTGCCTTCTATCTCGGTATGTTCTGGGAGCCGATCTCAAGGATTGGCCAAGTGTACAATCAGCTCCTTGTCGGTATGGCGTCCTCAGAACGGATTTTTGAATTCTTAGATGAAAGGCCAAATGTTGCGGAGATTACGAATCCTGTGGAACTGGAAGATGTGAGAGGAAAGGTCACGTTTAAGGAGGTGGAGTTTTCTTACGATGGAAAACGAAAAGCGCTAAACGGCATCGATTTGATCATTAAAGCGGGAGAAACCGTTGCTTTAGTCGGGCATACCGGTTCAGGAAAATCTACCATTGCCAATCTAATCTGCCGCTTTTATGATGCGACCGCGGGCACCATTGAAATTGACGATATTAATATTAAAGACATGAAGCTTGATAGTCTTCGCCAAAAAGTGAGTATTGTTCTACAAGATACTTTCATCTTCTCAGGAACCATTATGGAAAATATTCGGTTTGGCCGGCCTGACGCAACGGATGAGGAAGTAGAAAAAACAGCTGAAGCGGTAGGAGCTCACTTATTTATCAACAAGCTGAAGAATGGCTACCAGACGGAAGTAGAAGAGCGGGGAAATGTCCTGTCTGTAGGTGAGCGGCAGCTCTTGTCTTTTGCACGAGCCCTGCTTGCGGATCCACGCATCCTTATTCTAGATGAGGCGACCGCGAGTATCGATACTGAAACCGAAGTCAACATTCAAAAAGCACTGAAGACCCTTCTTGCAGGGAGGACGGCCATCATCGTTGCGCACCGCCTTTCCACCATACGGGAGGCCGATAACATCATCGTGCTCGATCACGGAAACATTATTGAACAAGGAAGCCACGAGGAGCTGATGGAGCTCGAGATGGAATATTACCGGCTGGTCCTCTCACAGTTTAAAAGGCTTGAAGTTGGGTAAGTATATGACTCTATAACGATTAGAGAAAGGCTTTTCATTTTTGAGAAATGTGGATAGGCTTTTTTGAAGTTGGATAATTTTTATTTGAAGAGTGCAGGTTATTCTCTTTTTTTATAGTGTTAGTCTTTTTTACGCTACTGAGTAAAACACTAGAAAACCTTACTATTAAATGGATAAGTTGAAAAATAACTATGTTACACTAGATTTAAAATTAATTAGCAAAAGGATAAGCGCTCCTTTTTTATTCTAACTTATAAGAAAAGAGGTTGATCAATGATTGCATTATACAAAGTGGATAAGGTGCTTGAGGAATTCATTACGCACATATTAAAGGAGAGTGGTATTCAATCATCCTCATTCCACTCAAGAAAAACGGTCATGGATCATGTAATGAACCCTTTTGTCCTTCTCACCCCATCGATTTATGTAAACGAGGTTCATTCTTTTTCAATTCCCATTGTCCCCCTATCCTTACATTTAAGTGATTTCGAAAAAACGATTAATGTCCATGGGCTTATAAACAAAAATCCGCTGATCATTGTTTCTGATGAAGATAAAAAATGGCTGGATGCTGAAAATACCAATCAAAAAAATAAATTGGAAATTTGGAGCAGGGAGCAAGTTAATCTTGCGAATGCAAAGACCAACACCTCATTCCTTGTTCCTTCTTGGGAAAGTCATCTGCCCATTGCCCAACAAACAAAAGAGAACCTATATTATGTTCAACCATCAATGGATACCGTATTTTCCTCTATAAGACAGGCAATAAATCTCTTGGGTGTCACCAGAGAGATGTTCAAAGAAAAATACCAGGTACAAGCCATCGCCGATTCTGCTCATGATGGATTAATAGCGGTAGACCGCCAAGGGAAAATAACTCTAACCAATGAAAATGCAAAAAAGTATTTAGGACTTGAAGGTGAAGTCGTTGGAAAGTACATAACGGAATTTATTCCGCACTCGGATATGCTTAGAGTGCTTCAGACTGGAAGGAAAGAAATAGGGGATGTTGCTAAGATTCTCGATCGGCAAATTATTATTAATCGTTTTCCAGTCATTCTTAACCATACTGTGGTAGGAGCTGTATCTAATTTTAAGGAAATCACTGACCTGCAAAGGCTGGAAATGAAACTAAGGAAAAAGTTGCATGATAACGGATTAGAAGCTAAATATAGACTCGAGGATATTATTGGAGAGGAAAAAGAGATCCGTGAGGCCAAAGAACAAGCAAAGATCTTTTCGAAAACGGATGCAACGGTTCTAATTACAGGAGAGTCTGGAACAGGTAAGGAATTATTTGCTCAAGGGATCCATCTGGAAAGCAGCCGTGCTATTGGTCCTTTTGTTGCTGTTAATTGTGCAGCCTTTCCTGAAAGTCTCCTGGAGAGTGAATTGTTTGGCTATGAAGAAGGAAGTTTTTCAGGTGCAAGAAAAGGCGGTAAACAAGGACTCTTCGAATTAGCACATGGAGGGACCCTGTTTTTGGATGAAATTGGCGAAATGCCCTTGCAGATACAGGCGCACCTTTTGCGTGTTCTTCAGGAAAGGTCTGTACGCAGAATTGGCGGACAACGAACGATCCCTGTTAATGTTCGAATTATTGCAGCCACAAATTCAAATATTGAAGAAGGAATTACCAAGAAGGAATTTAGGACAGATTTATATTATAGGTTAAATGTACTTTCTCTTGAATTGCCAGCTTTACGAAATAGACTGGGGGATATCCCTTTACTTACCGGACATTTTATTGAGCAATTCAACGAAATGCATCGCAAGCAAATAGTAAAAGTTGAAGAAGATTTTATTTCTGTTTTGCAGCATTACCACTGGCCGGGTAACATCCGTGAATTAAGAAATGTCTTGGAGCGAATTGTTTTACTGCAAAAAGGAACAGAAATTTTGGCTGAAGATGCTTCCTTTTTTTACCCTAAGCTTAGGAAGAACAACACAAGAACAATAGAGAGCAGTGCAATCACAATAAAAGAGAGTGAAAAAGAGTTAATTCAAGGAGCACTTCAAAAATATGAGAGCAAAGCAGAGGCAGCAAATGCTCTTGGGATTGACCGGTCAACTCTTTGGAGGAAAATGAAAGAATACCGATTATGATGTTTTATTTTGAAACGTTTGTTGTAAAACGCGACAAAAATTCTCTTCGCGTACTATTTTTTTACGTGGTAAGTTCAGAAAATTTAAAATTAACAGAATTGGCACGAAACTTGCAAAGTAATTATCGTTAACAGAACAAAATGAGGTGATAACTTGAAGCATTTTTCGATTGCCGCCATACCTGGAGATGGAATTGGGCCTGAAGTGATGGCAGAAGGGTTAAAAACATTAAAAAGGATTGAGGAACTTCACGGAGGGATTCATTTTTCTATCGACTCCTTTGATTGGAATTGTGATTACTATTTAAAACATGGAAAGATGATGCCTGAAAATGGTTTGGAAATTTTGCGGGATTACGATGTCATACTGCTTGGAGCGATAGGAGCCCCATCTGTACCTGACCACATATCCGTTTGGGAGCTGATCTTGCCTATTCGGAGGACTTTTCAGCAATATATTAATTTACGTCCAATTAAACTTCTAAGAGGATTGGACAGCCCTCTTCGTTATAAAGCGCATGATGATTTGGATTTTGTAGTAGTCCGTGAAAATACGGAGGGAGAATACTCCAACATGGGAGGGCGGATACACGAGAATACACCCTTTGAACTTGCTGTACAAAACAATGTGTTTACTAGATATGGAACCGAACGAGTGATCAAATATGCCTACTCCTTGGCTGAAAAAAGAACCAAAAAACGGCTGACCGCAGCTACTAAATCGAACGGTATTAATCACTCAATGCCTTTCTGGGATGAAATCGTAAAGGAAGTCAGCCGGAATCATCCATCTATACGAACTGATATTTATCATATTGATGCACTGGCGGCCTATTTTATTACACGGCCTGAAGAACTTGATGTTGTTGTAGGAAGTAACCTTTTTGGTGATATCTTAACTGATCTTGGGGCAGCTATTGTAGGTGGCCTTGGACTAGCCCCTTCAGGAAATATTAACCCTGAAAAAACGTACCCTTCAATGTTTGAACCGATTCATGGTTCTGCGCCCGACATCGCCGGAAAGGGAATAGCCAATCCCATTGCTCAGATCTGGAGTATCAGCTTAATGATGGAGCATCTTGGTTTTTCTGAAGTTGCGGACTTAATTGTAGACTCGATCGAAGAGGTACTCCTTGGAGGAAAGGTATCAACACCAGATCTTGGCGGGAAAAACACGACGAGTGAATTTGGAAGTGCCATTCATGAACAAATGACGTTTAAGAGTATGAATTTTAATTAAGGAGATGGATGAAGGATGACCGAGACACAAACTTCATTATTGAATGATAAAAAACTCTATTTGTACATTGATGGAAAACACGTTCAAACCGAACAAACTATTCCTGTTTATCATAAGTACACAGGGGAGGTGATTGCAAACATCGCTAAAGCAAGTAAGCATCATGTGGATCAGGCAGTGTCTGCGGCTGAAAAAAACTTTAAGACCGACAAATTAACAGCCTTCCAGCGATCTACTATTCTTTCAAAAGCAGCTGATTTAATGGAGGAGAGACGCAGGGATTTTGAACTCTCATTAGTAAAAGAAGTGGGTAAGACCCAAAAAGATGCGGCGGGAGAACTTGATCGAACGATTAACACGATCCGTTTGTCCTCAGAAGAAGCCAAAAGAATCGCCGGAGAAATGATTCCGCTGCAGGCGACGGAAGGGGCAGATAACCGGTTAGGCTTTACCATTCGTGTCCCAAAAGGGGTTATTGGAGTTATTACTCCATTCAATTACCCTTTGCTGTTAGGGGTTCATAAAATTGCTCCCGCTCTTGCTGCTGGAAATACCATTGTAATTAAGCCTGCTACCACTACCCCGCTGGCGACTTTTCAGCTAGTGGATCTTTTGGAGAAGGCAGGTCTTCCGAAAGGCTATGTAAACATCGTCACCGGTGCAGGCAGTGAGGTTGGTGAATGGCTCTTGGAAGATGAGCGCATTGCGATGTATACATTTACTGGTTCAGGTGAAGTCGGAAGGCATATTAAAGAACGAAGCGGTTTAAGGCCAGTAGCTCTTGAGCTGGGCAACAATTCCCCGAACATTGTTCATAGTGATGCAGATTTAGAGTTAGCTGCGAAACTTACGGCGAGCCGCAGTTTTCACAACGCTGGACAAGCATGCATAGCTGTTCAGCGCCTATATGTTCATCAATCTGTCCTGAATGATTTTACAGAGCATTATTTACATTATGTACAACTATTGAAAGTGGGCGATCCAGAAATAGCAGAAACAGACGTTGGTCCGATGATCAGTGAAAAAGAAGCCATTCGTTCAGAGAAATGGGTGAATGAAGCCATTGAACAAGGAGCAAAATCCTTGTTGCCTGTAAAAAGGGAAGGTGCCTTATTATTTCCAACAGTACTCGTCAACACGAAACCTGAGATGAAAGTGGTATGTAAGGAAGTGTTCGCTCCCATTGTTAGTATCATTCCTTATCAGGATATTGAAGAAGCATTCCAATGCGCCAATCAATCAGAGTATGGGTTGCAGGCTGGCATTTTCACCCGTGATTTACAGCTGGCGATGAGAGCGGCTAAAGTTTTGCAATACGGCGGGGTAATCATAAATGATGTATCAACTTATCGTAATGATGTAATGCCATATGGCGGTGTGAAAAACAGCGGGATTGGAAAAGAAGGACCGCATTACGCCATTCAGGAAATGACAGATGAACGTATGGTGGTGATGAATCTATGACTGCAGGATTGCTAGAAGGAAAAACAGCTATCATTACAGGGGCTGGCTCGGGAATGGGGAAAGCTGCAGCTAAGGTGTTTGCAGCCCAAGGAGCAAAGGTCGTGTTAGCAGACTTAAACAGAGACGCTGCTAACCTTACAGCCGAAGAAATAGGACAAGCAGGAGAAGTAATGGTCATTCAGACAGATGTAGGAGATGATGAAAGTGTCCAATACCTGGTCAATGAAGCCGTCGATAAATACAAAAATTTAGACGTCCTGCTAAATTGCGCGGGAGTTCCTCAGTTTTTCACTCCCATTGAAGAAATGAGCATAAGTGAATGGGATAAGATTATGAACGTAAATGCGAAATCGATTTTTTTGACCACACGGCATCTTGTTCCTCATATGAAAAAAATGAGAAAAGGATCGATAATTAATATCGCTTCCATTGCAGGAATACGGGCCAGACCTGGATTAAACGCTTATTGTGCATCAAAAGGGGCGGCGATCATGTTAACCAAGGCACTGGCACTTGAATTAGCTCCTTATAAAATCCGGGTTAACGCCATTAATCCAGGACCAGCTGAAACTCCTATGCTGGGAAAATTCTTACCTGGTGATGAGGAAAAGGTTGAGGAAGACAAAAAGAAAATTTTTCTCGACAGTGTCCCTCTGGGCACTTTGATTCAACCGGAGGATATTGCGGAGGCAGCTTTATATCTAGCTTCTGATCTAGCAAAAGCGGTCACTGGAGAAATTATGAATGTCGATGGCGGCCGGGGAATCTAGTCTAAATTTAAGTATTAAGAAAACAGAATAAGAAGGGGAGGTTTATATGCATCAACCTAATGTATCAATTGAAGAGCGTACAACAAAAAAAGTATTTTGGAGAATCATTCCGTTTATCTTTTTGTTATACATTGTAGCCTTTCTTGACCGAGTAAACCTTGGATATGCCGCATTAGATATGAACAAAGATTTAGCACTGGCAAGCTCTACGTTTGGTTTAATCTCTGGTATTTTCTTCTTTGGATACTTTCTGTTTGAAATTCCCAGCAATATACTCTTGCACAAAGTAGGAGCAAGAAAGTGGATCGCACGGATCATGATCAGCTGGGGATTAGTTGTTATTATGACAGCTTGGGCTCAGAGTGCTGCACACCTCTATGTTTTGCGTTTTCTTTTAGGAGTAGCGGAAGCGGGATTTTTTCCAGGAGTTATTTTATATATTACCTACTGGTTCCGGGCAAAAGAGCAGGCCAGAGCCTTCGCCTTATTTATGACAGCTCTTGCAGCCTCAAATATCATTGGAGCTCCATTATCTACTTGGATCATGGATTCTATTAATTGGGCAGGGATGCCTGGATGGCGCTGGATGTTCGTTTTAGAAGGAATACCTGCAATCATCATTGGAATTGTTACGTTTTTTTACTTAACGGATCGTCCACAAGACGCAAATTGGCTGGAAAAAGAAGAAAAAGAGTGGCTCATACAGGAAATTCAACATGAAAACGGACAGAAAGGGAGCCTGAAACACCATTCAACTCGTGAAGTGCTAACCAACCCTCTGGTTTGGAAACTATCACTCATCTACTTAACGCTGGTTATCGGTCTATACGGCATTGGATTTTGGATGCCGACCATCATAAAATCATTCTCTTCGTTGCTCACTAACACCCAAGTCGGCCTTATTTCAATGGTGCCTTACATTGCTGGAGGAATTTGTATGATTTGGTGGGCCCGACGGTCAGATCGAACAGGTGAGCGAAGATTATTTACGGCTCTACCTCCTTTATTGGGGGCTCTAGGCTTAATTGGGGCAGGGATGACGTCTAATCCTTATCTTTCTATTTTAATGATGTCCATTGCAACCGTTGGAATCTACAGTTTTTTTGGTCCCTTCTGGTCACTCCCTGCTTTATTTTTGACAGAAGCCTCAGCAGCAGTAGGAATAGCACTGATTAACTCGATTGGTAACTTAGGAGGATTTGTCGGACCTTACATGATCGGTTATTTAAAAGATGCTTCTGGAAAGATGGAGGCAGGGCTATTTTTTCTAGGCTTTAGTTTAATAATGACGAGTTTGCTAGTTTTCAGTTTAAAAAAGCAAAACTCAGTTATGAAGGCTGATGAACCGCTGGTAAAAACGAAAACGTTGTAGTTTACAGAGCATAGGGGAAAGGGGATTTTAATGACAAAACCTCTTATTCAAGTTAGCGACCTTAGTTTTGAATATAGTGTGAATAACAATACTTCCATACCGGTATTGAATGGAGTTACTTTTGATATTTTTCCAGGAGAATATGTTGCGATTGTTGGACATAACGGCTCCGGCAAGTCCACCCTATCAAAACACTTGAATGGAATTCTTAAGCCAAGTAATGGCGATGTGTTGGTAAGCGGTTACAATACAAAGGAAACGAATGTAATCCGGGAGATTCGCCAAAAGGTAGGTATGGTATTTCAGCATCCCGATAACCAGATTGTTGCGACAATCGTTGAAGACGATGTCGCCTTTGGTTTAGAGAATATTGAAGTACCCGCATCCGAGATGAAAGAAAGAATTGAATATGCATTGGAAGCAGTAGGGATGAGCGAGTTTCGAAAAAGACCGCCTCATCACCTATCAGGCGGACAAAAACAGCGGGTCGCCATTGCGGGAATCATTGCGATGAAGCCAGATTGTTTAGTGCTTGATGAAGCTACCAGTATGCTGGATACCCATGGAAGAAGAGATATTTTGGAAGTTGTCCGCAAACTGAATAACGACGGAATGACCATAATATCCGTTACCCACCATATGTCGGAAGTAGCAGAGGCCAGCCGGGTGATCGTTATTGAACAAGGCCAGATTGTATTGGACGGCCCGCCCAGAGAAATCTTTCAGCAGTATGAACTGTTGCATCAATTGAAGCTTGATGTTCCTGTTGCCAGTCAATTAGCAAGATTGATTCATGAATACGACGAAGAATTTCAGGCAGACTTAATCCAGAATAACGAGATTGTCCAAGAAGTTGTACGTCTATCAGCCAAAAGAGGGGTGATTGTAGGATGAGTGATCTTCCCATTTTAGAAGTGAAAGATTTACATCATACGTACATGGAAAAGACCCCTCTTGAGTACCAGGCGCTTTCAGGGATTAATTTACAAGTGAAAAAAGGGGAATGCATCGCGATTATTGGTCATACGGGATCCGGCAAATCCACGTTAATTCAGCATTTCAACGGTTTGATGCGTCCTCAGCGCGGAGAAGTATTGGTGGATAGCCAAAATTTATCTGATTCAAAACTTGATGTAAAAGCTTTGAGAAGAAAAGTAGGCCTCGTGTTTCAAAACCCTGAAGACCAGATTTTCGAAAAGCTGATCGGTGATGATATCGCGTATGGCCCTTTAAAAATGGGACTCCCATTAAAAGAAGTGAGGGATCGTGTCAAGTGGGCAATGGAATTGGTCGGCCTTTCTTTTGAGGAACTGAAAGACCGGGTGACCTATGCCCTGAGCGGTGGACAAAAAAGAAAAGTTGCTTTGGCCGGTGTTCTGGCATTACAACCCAAAATTTTGGTATTAGATGAACCTACAGCAGGTCTTGACCCCCATTCGAGACAAGAACTTTTGCACAAAATAGGTCAGTTGAACGAGAAAGACATGACAGTCATTTTTGTTTCTCACAACATGGAGGAAGTGGCCTATTTAGCTCAAAGGATTTATGTGTTGGCAGAAGGGAAGAATCTGGTTGAAGGAACACCCCGAGACATTTTCGGTAATTCGGAAACCCTAGCTAAACACCATATTGGAGCACCTCAAACTGTAGAGATTCTCGCACGTCTAAAAGAACGAGGTTATCCAGTCAATCTTAAAGCATATGAAATGGAGTCTGCCGCACAGGAAATCGTTTCTATCCTTCATAGGAGGTGATAATGTTGGCTGGTTTTGAATTTGAATTAACACGCAATATAACGATTGGCCAGTACTTGCCTACTGGTTCACTTGTTCATCGTATGGATCCCCGCGTAAAGCTTTTAGCCTTCACGATTCTAGTCATTGCAATGGCTGTATGTGACACCTACGGAGGTAATATTATTGCTCTTGCTTTTGCCTGTTGGTTATTTTACATGTCACGTATTCCCATTAACTATGGTTTATCAGGGGTCAAGCCTGCAATCCCATTCATTTTGATATTAGCCGTGCTGCAATTGTTGTTCTATACCAAAGTTGCTTCTGGTGGAAAGGTTTTAGTGGATTATGGATTTATCCTGATAACAAGTGACAGCATAAGGCTAGTCGTCGTTTCTGCCTTTCGTTTTATCGAGATCATCTTTTTAAGCAGTGTACTAACCTTAAGTACTTCTACAACACAAATTACACATGGGATTGAGAGTTTATTAAG
The DNA here is from genome assembly GCF_024494405.1 of Fictibacillus sp. WQ 8-8. Taxonomy (NCBI): domain Bacteria; kingdom Bacillati; phylum Bacillota; class Bacilli; order Caryophanales; family Fictibacillaceae; genus Fictibacillus; species Fictibacillus sp. WQ 8-8. The sequence goes on along the minus strand of NZ_JAMXKG010000012.1, from coordinate 34,059 downwards.
ACCATTAAAGCATGTAAAGTTTCCGGTTCATGAATTTGCGCTGATTATTACGATAGCAATCCGTTTTGTTCCAACGTTTGCTATGGAAATGGAAAAAATGATGAAGGCCCAAGCATCAAGAGGAGCGGAGTTTGGAACGGGTGCCTGGTGGAGAATTATCCAAAGAACAAAAGATGTATTCCCTATTATTATTCCATTATTCAATGTTGCTATGTCCCGGGCAGAGGATTTAGTGCTCGCAATGGAAGCAAGGTGCTATACACCAGGAAGTGAACGGTCAATTTACACAAAGTATAAGGCTCAAACCAAAGATTATATAGCTATTCTTTTTTGTATTTTATTCGCTGCATTCTTACTAGCATTCCCTTTTCCCTACTAGAGATCACTACCAAACTATCATTTTTTTAAAAATAAGGAGGGTAATCGAATGGAAAGAGGATTAACCACAAGAAAGATTGTCATTGCAGGTGTCTTAGGAGCGGTAGCTATTTTGCTTGGTGTCACTCGGTTAGGTTTTATTCCTGTTCCAACAGCAGCAGGAAATGCAACCATCATGCATGTTCCTGCAATCATTGGAGGAGTTATGCAAGGGCCATTTGTTGGACTGGTTATTGGATTAATCTTCGGTGTTTCATCTTTTTTGGATGCAACGATACCACTATTCAAGGATCCACTAGTGGCCATCCTTCCTCGATTGTTTATTGGTGTCACTGCTTACTTCTCTTATATTTCACTTCGGAGAGTCAACGAATATGCCGCTATTGGAGTGGCTGGCTTTATCGGAGCTTTTACCAATACGCTCCTCGTTTTAATCATGGCGGTGGTTAGAGGCTATATTGCACCGGGTGTTGCGGTTACAATTGCGGTTACTAATGGCATACCGGAAGCTATAGTCTCCGTTATCATTACCCTGGCAGTAGTTGTAGCTTGGAAAAAACTGGATCATAGCGGGAACAGAAAATCCAAGATTTCTGGAGATATGTAGTGAAATGTTTTCAAAATATTACGGATGTCCCTGGCATTAAAATCGGCAATGAAGAAGACCGTATAGGTTATACAGGATGTACTGTTTTAATAATGGAAAAAGGCGCCGTTTGTGGTGTGGATGTTCGGGGGGCTGCTCCAGGGACTCGGGAAACGGATCTGCTTCACCCCCTGAATCTCGTTGAGCAAGTGCACGGTATTTGCCTGGCGGGAGGAAGTGCCTATGGTCTGGATGCAGCAAGCGGGGTCATGAAGTTTTTAGAGGATAAAAGGATTGGTTTGGATGTTGGAGTAGGAGTTGTTCCGATTGTTCCCTCAGCAGTCCTTTTTGATTTGCCTGTTGGTGACCCTTCGGCAAGGCCAGATCGGGAAATGGGTTATCAGGCAGCATCCAACGCGGAAAGGGGACATTTTCCACTTGGTAATTCAGGAGCAGGATACGGGGCCACGGTTGGTAAAGTAGCTGGCCATCATCGAGCAATGAAGGGAGGTCTCGGTTCGGCGTCTTTAATTTTGCCCAGTGGTTTAATTGTGGGCGCTATTGTTGCCGTTAATGCCATAGGGGAGATTCGAAATCCTGAAACTGGAGAAGTCATTGCGGGTGCAAGAGATGACCAAGGGAATATAAGAAGCAGCTTAGAATGGATGATTGAGCAACCTGAAATTCCATTGACTGCTGGCACGAATACAACGATCGGAGTTGTCGCGTGCAATGCTAAGTTAACGAAGTCACAAGCTTCGAAAGTAGCCTCCATGGCTCATGACGGATTAGCGAGAACGATTTATCCTGTGCATACGATGTATGATGGGGACACCATATTTTCTTTGGCTGCTGGAGATATGAGTGCTTCTGTTGATCTGATTGGAACCATTGCTGCAGACGTTTTAGCACAGGCAGTCATCCAGGCCATTATGAAGGCTGAAGGGATTAAGAACTTACCATCAAGTAAAGATGTCAAAAAATCACTTTGGAAAGGAAGGGAGCAATGACAACTGCTATAGAATCTATTCTCCAATATGTTGATGAAAAAGAAGTAGTCGAACTGACAAGAAGCCTTATCCGTATTAAAAGTGTTTATCGCCCAAATCTTGAAGACGGAAACGAAGAAAAGTTAGCCCGTTTCATCGTTGATTATCTTAAGGACATTGGATTAGAAGTTTACTATGAAGAAGTAGTGCCTGGACGCCCGAATGTTATAGCAATCTATGACTCTGGTATTTCCGGAAAAACCCTTCTGTTTGAAGGGCATACAGATGTGGTAACTGAAGGAGACCTGGACTCCTGGACGTATGACCCCTTTGGGGGAGAAATCAGTAACGGTAAAATTTATGGAAGAGGTTCTTGTGATACAAAAGGGAATTTAGCGGCTGCGATTTCTGCTGTACATTCTATGAAAAAATCAGGCGCAGCATTCAAAGGTAAAATTATACTTTGTATCCCATGTGACGAAGAAGGCATGATGATGGGTATTAAACATTTTATAAAGAATGGCTGGGCGAATGATGTGGATGGAGCCATTATTTGTGAACCAGAGGAGAATCAGATATGCATTACCCAAAAAGGTGCGATGAGAATCGTTTTGAACACATATGGAAAAATGGCTCATGGCGCTATGCCGCTCACAGGAATAAATCCTGTTACAAGAATGGCTAAATTAATCGTAGAATTGGATAAACTGGAACAAACAGAAAAAGAAAGACTGGGAGAACATCCTTATCTCGGATGGCCAAGTATCACGCCTACAATTCTCCAAGCACCAGTAAAGGGGGAGCCGCAAATCAATGTAGTTCCTGCACAGTGTATGGCCACTCTTGATATTCGGACGGTACCGGGACAGGAGCACGAACAATTAAGAAGCAAAATTGAAGATATTATTGAGCGGCTTAGTGAAGAAGATGATGATTTTAAAGCAACACTCGAACTGATTGAAGACCGTCCTTGGACTGAGACGCCAAAAGATCATGAAGTTGTACAAGCGATGGCACAGGCATATACCCAAGTTACGGGCAAGGATCCTGTTTATAACGGTGTACCAGGTGCAACAGATGGTACTTTTCTTCATCTTGCAGGGGTGCCAATCGTTACAACAGGAGCAGGTGATCGGTATATCCCGCACCATGCCGATGAATATGTTGATATTAAAGAACTTGTTGAAACTGTGAAACTTTACACTCTTTCCGCACATAATTTTTTGAAATAGCTCTAACAAATCATTAAAGGCAGTTCCTGTTATAACAGGAACTGCCTTTTGAGGTTTGATGAAATCGGGGTTTAAGTGTGGGTTGAATCTTTCAATGTTACTGCAGCTAACTTCTTATGATGGAAAACGTACGAACCTGCAATCAAGATAAATCCAACAAAAAAGATTACCCATGAACTGAAGGGATCTCCAACAGCGATCGTAGAATACATCGCACCGGCCAGATCGAAGAAAAAACCGGCATAGGCCCACTCTTTTAATCTTGGAACGCCTGGCACCAGAATGGCGATAACACCCAACAATTTGGCAATTCCGAGAAAAGGCAAAAGATAGTCAGGATAGCCCAAATGATTAAATAAATCCACAGCAGCAGAAACAGAGAGAATATCAGGAATGGAACCTGCGAGCATTAAGGCTGCTAACAATGCTGTGAAGACCCAATACCAGACACGAATTCGCTTCATCATCTCATTCCCCTCAAAATAATTTTGCATTGAATTTTTGTTTCACCATCATCCATATACAAAGGGAATGAGGAGTAGAATGAGACTTTTTATTCAATTTAATATAAGAACATTGAGTCTAGTAATGGTTTAAAAGTAAATGACGAAAATAAAGGATGAGGTAAAGGATATCCTGCATTTTGACTTTTAAGAATACTTCTTTTTTACAAGCCGAACTTAGGCAAACGTTTCCATGGTCTTCTTGTTTTTGCTGGATTCAACCATTTCTATAAGCCCTGTTACCTCAAATAATCGGCGGACGCGATTCGTCATACCTCTTAGCATTAACGTACTGTTGTTCCTTTTCGTTGATCTAAGCACGCCAGCGAAAACTCCTAACCCAACACTATCTATGAAATCAATCTTTTCAACATCAATAATTATGTCTTGTTTAGTTTTTTCTGATAATGGGACAAGTATTTTTTTCAACTTGGGTGCCGTGTAGCTCTGAACTTCTCCTACTAATTCCAAATAATGAGTGCCGTTCAATTTTTCATGTGTAATTTTAAGATCCATAACATTCCCCATTGACATACTCATAAGGCAAAACTCCAGGAGAAAGACTTTACCGTAATTGCAGGGCCACCTGTTTTTGCTATGGCTCGTTGATGATCCGATAACTCAGTAAGAATTTGTTCGTTGGTTAATGTCATCGTTTCCTCCTTCAACGTTGTCTAATATCTTCATTAAAAGTTTAATCGGTTACTGTCAGAGTCGCGAATATCGTCCAACCTACTGCGTATTTTTGAGTGATGCAATGAAACACATGGTTTAGATACCGTTTGCGTAAAGGACAATAGGCATTCATGAAGTTCTTTCAGTTAATAGTTTAATACGTAAATATAAAAGATTAGTGTGTAGATTATAAAGAATTATTAAATAAACATTAAACCTGATCGCTTAGTTTTGTTTTGGCAAACGCTCATTTCCCTGAAATCATCTAGGGGCAACCATTAGCTTGTAAAAGAAATAGAAGAGGTTCGAAAGTTAGGTAATGGTCTAGAAAAAAGCTTTTTATCTTTGGCTGTTTTCGTAACCTTTGTTGCTCTTAGGAGTGGTTGATTTCCGTTTCAGGATGCTCGCTTTCCGCGGGGTCGTGCGGTGAGCCTTACCGGCGCCAGCGCCTACTTTCTCGGCGCACGCGCCTGTGGGTCTCACCTGTCCCGCTTTTCCCGCAGGAGTCTCGCACCTTACACTCCAATCAACTTGTCAATGATGGCTGTTTACTAAAATGACCCAAAAGCAACAATCTTTTAGAAAAGAGCTTTATCTTTTTAAAGGTAGGCATTCACCCTTATTCATGGTGAACATATGTTAGCAGAAAAGGGAAAGGGTGATTGTATGGGTGGAAAAGTGCTTCATTATTATGCAGGTGGAAATACAGCTAAAGGATATATTAGTCTTTATGACTCCGCATTAAGGGGTTTGAATCGTGTGTTTTTGCTTCAAGGGGGATTACGATCAGATAAATCTGCATTCATAAATACAATAGGTGAAACATTAAGAGCAGAAGGACATACTATTGAATATTTGCATTGTGCATCTAATAATGAATGGACAGAAGGGTTAATTGTTCCTGATGCCGGTGTTGGAATTATTGACGATGCAGTGCCTGATATTCGCAAACAGGCAGCAAGCGAAAATTTGCAAATAACCATTCTTGAAAGTGAAAGGACCACTAAATATCTTTCTGAACATAATGATGAAATCCATCAGCTTAATATGGAGATTTCCGCAAAATTTCAAAAAGCATATACAACATTTGCAGAATCACTTAAAGCACATGATGACATTGAAGATATCTATATCGCTAACATGAGTTTTGCTAAAGCCAATGAATTGACGAATGAGCTGATTGACCTTTTCTATGGAGAGGAGACAGCTGGAAAAACTTCAAATGTAAAACATCGGTTCTTAGGTGCAGCAACTCCAAATGGCGCAGTTGACTATATTCAAAATCTAACAGAAGATATTTGCAAACGTTATTTTATTAAAGGCAGAGCGGGATCAGGGAAATCAACTATGCTGAAGCAGATTGCAGCTGCTGGAGAAGAAAAAGGATACGACGTTGAGGTTTACCACTGCGGATTTGATCCAAACAGTTTAGACATGGTCATCCTTCGTGAAAAAGGCATCGCAATATTTGATAGCACAGCACCTCATGAATATGACCCTGAACGAGGAACAGATGAAATCATTGATATGTACGAAACTTGTATTACACCTGGTACGGATGAAAAGTTCGCTGCAGAAATCGAAAGAACAACCAAAGCTTATAAAGAGAAAATGAAGGAAGCGATCTCTTATTTGGCGGAAGCAAGGAACATGATGGTTCACCTTGAGGATCTTAAATGTATAAGAAACACTGCTACATCTGTTAGTCTTTATGGCTTTGTAGAAGAAGAAATAAAACTGAGCTTGAAACAAAATAAGTAAAACAATTCAAGTAGAGCTAACGAACATTAGCTCTATTTTTCATACTGTTAGTTTATAGAACCAAATGGGTGTATTCAGTTTATGCTGATTATCAGATGAAATATGGACAAGGGTCACATCAGCGTTACAAATAACAGCGCAGCAAAAGGAAGATCGGGAAAAGCAGAAAGGGTATCTCCTTAACCTTGTCGAAGCAATACGCATGGAAGAAAGCATTGTTAAGAAGGGGGTAGCTATTATGGTTTCAGTTCTGCAAATGCCAAGAACTATACTCTACGGACAACATTCTTTTAAGAAAGTGGGGGAAGAAACGTCTAAACTCGGAAACAAAGCACTCATCATCAGCGACCGAATGATGGAAAAGCTGATGTACGTTGAAGAATGCCAACATTATTTAACAGAATCAGGAATATCCTCAGTCATGTATTTAGACATCAATTCTGAGCCGACAGATACGTTTGTTTATGAAGCTCTGGAAAAGCTTAAAGCGGAGTGCTGCAACGTTATTATTGGCTTAGGTGGAGGAAGTTGTATTGATACAGCAAAAGCGGTTGCCGTTCTTGGTACAAATGGAGGATCCATCAGCGATTATATGAATAGCCGAAAGATTGCACAGAAGTCAGCCGTTCCATTAATTGCTATTCCTACCACAGCTGGGACCGGATCTGAAGCAACTGATGTAACAATCATAACCGATACCGTACATGATATTAAAATGATGATTAAGCAGCCCGCATTTATGCCGGCAGCAGCGATTGTAGATCCGGTCCTAACCATTTCTTCACCTAAAAGTATAACTGCAGCAACCGGAATTGATGCCCTTACTCACGCGATTGAAGCATATCTTTCAAGACGTGCCCATCCTTTTACCGATTCATTAGCGTTTTCTGCCATTGGGCACATTATGGAAAGTATACGAGATGCCTATCATGATCCTCAAAATATAGAAGCAAAGAAAAAAATGTCACTTGCTGCCCTCCAGGCAGGAATGGCATTTTCCAATGCATCGGTCTGCTTAGTTCATGGAATGTCCCGACCGATCGGTGCACTGTTCCATGTGCCTCATGGCATTTCGAATGCAATGCTTTTTCCTGCTGTTCTGGAGTATAGTCTTGAAGCTTGCTATGAGAGGCTCGCAGACATCGGGAATTTAATTTTTAAAGAAACGAAAGGGCTTACAAAAAGGGAAACTGCGCAAAAACTGGTGGAAGAAATGAAAGCCCTTTGCCTCGAGCTTGATATTCCTAGTTTGAAAGGATGGGGAATTAAGGAGGAGCAATTTTTGAAAAGTCTAGAAAAGATGGCCAGAGACGCCTTGGCTAGCGGAAGTCCCGGCAATAATCCGAGGGTGCCGGATGAGATCGAATTAATGGAACTGTACAAATTATGTTATGATTACCAGTTCACCAATTCTCAAACGATTAAATCGTAGAAACGGGGAAACCACATAGAGTATGTTTGGACTGTTTCAGGCACTTTCTTAAATTATCTATATAAAAGAAACGTCATAAGTCCAAAACTGGACTCATGACGCTTTTCCTTAATACCAGATCGTTTTTGCCACCTTATAAGCATCACTGTTCGGTATGGCATATTTGCCCTGTGCCTGCGATTTTCTTGGGGCATAATCGGATACCATTCCTGTATAGCAGGAAGTTTGTCCTTTATTCACTGAACCGTTTCCTCCTGAGCTGTCACACGTTAGGGCTTTGCCGTCCGTATTGCGCACAATTCTCGCATCTGCCTCATAATTTGACGTCGCTTTTTTGGTGATCTTTACTTTTGCCCAGGCGATTTTACATGAAGTGCTGTATTTCAACTCTACATAGGAGACGGAATCAATCCATTTCTTGTCTTTTGTTACTGCGCTGTCATCACAATTATTGTAGTAAGGACTCTTACCGTCATACGAATGGTTTTCTGCATAGACAGGCTGATCAATCGTTCCGAAAGACGTGATGATCGCTGCTAAGATCATAGCTATGGAAATAACAAATCCTTTTAACTTTTTCCTCAACAAAAATCACTCTTTCCTTATTTAATACCAGCCTGTCTCCCCGCGGGTATACGGCCAAAACCCAACTGCCTTGGCTTTACGGGGATCCAAATCATAGACCATTGGCGTATAGCAGGATTTTTGTCCTTTATTGATCTCTCCGTTTCCGCCTGCATTATGGCAGCCGTATTGTTTATTATCTGTGCTTCGTACGACTAATGCAGTAGCTTCGCCATCTGTTTTGGCTGCTCTGCTCAATGTAATCTTTGCCCATGCTGTTTTGCATTTCGTGCTAAAGCGAAGTTCAAGGGTGGCGTATGAACCATCATTATTCGTTATCTTCAACGATTTCTTCGTTACTCCGGTGTCATCACAATTGTTGTATGAAGGGGCTTTACCATCATAGGTGTTCGTCTCTGCGAAAGCTTTGCTCGTAAAGCCTCCAGGTGAAACAAGCAGAGCAATACTTAAAATGGAAATGAACAAACAGGATGTTGCTTTTTTAATCAGTTTCAACCTTATCAATCCTCCGTTTCTTTTATTCCACCATAGAGTAACGCGGTTGGAATAATATGTTAAGTGCAATTTATCCCAAAAGATTCTAATTTTTTCAAACGGAAAATCAGCAGTTAGCAGGAAATATCTTTAGAATTAATCAGGCAGAAAGTAACTGATGGAAAAGGATCAAATCATAATTTGATATTTGATTAGTGTACATTTCTAAGATAAAAAACAAACAGGAGGGACATGTTGTTAATGGGGTTGAGAATCTTTAATAAACAAAATCCCTGATCCGTTACGGATCAGGGATTTTGTTTATTAAAAACCGGTGCCAGGCACCTATTTATATAGGATCAGAATTTAAAGCGTTTTGAATGGTTTCGAAGCTTTTTTCAATATGTGTGATCATTTCCTGTTCGGCTTTACTAGCTTTTCGCCCTTTAATAGCCAAATAAATCCGTTCGTGATCATCTACAAAATCCGAGAAATTTTTAAAATGATTTTTTAAGACATTGTTCCTAATATAAAGCGTTTTTGTTTTGATCACCTCGCATAATTGGATGAGCTGTTTATTATGGGAGGCCAAGTCAATGATATCGTGAAACTCCTGATTTAGATTGGTAAGTGTTTGGGTATCATTTCTTTTTACCGCCTTTTTTGATTCCTCAAGAACGAAGCCAAGCTGATTCAATTGCTCGTCCTGAATATGAGTAGTTGCCAATTTAACGGCAAGAGACTCCAGACTTTTCCTGCATTCATACACATCCACTATATCTTGAACACTAGGGTTGTAAACAAATATGACATTATTATCCCGTGTGAGCAAACCATCCTTTAACAGCATCTGAAAGGCTTCACGAACGGTTCCTCTGCTTACGCCAAGCTGTAAGGCGACCTTCGTTTCAACTAATCGTTCTCCAGGTTGAAATTCACTCTCCATGATCATTGCTTTTAATATCGTATAAACCTGACTATGCAAAAGTTCTGTTTTTTGAATTTCCCTCAATTCAAGCCCTCCTAAGCAACATGGGTTCAAGGCATTAATTCTGTCTACTTATTAGTTTACATTAACTCGAGGGGTTGTTAAAGAATAACAGAAGCCATTCTTTAAAAAAATGTCAACGGTTAACCGTTGACAAAGAAACCGCTGCTAACTATTATTATAATTATCAGAATTTTTATATAATACAAGATCGAACCCTTTAAGAAGTGACAGAAAAAGTGTTCGCTTCAAAGGATGTAAAGCGCTTACATCCTTTGAAGGTTAAACTACTAGAATGGAGTGGGAGTATGATGGATCATCAAAAGAGAGAGCCTTTAAAAGGACTGAAGGTTTTGGAAATAGGCAGTTTAATAGCTGGACCATTCGCAGGAAGATTATTGGCGGATTTTGGTGCTGAGGTTATTAAAGTTGAACCGCCAGGAAAGGGGGACCCCATTCGGAAATGGAGAATGCTGCATGAGGGGACTTCCTTATGGTGGTATGTGCAGTCCAGGAATAAGAAGAGCATCTCTTTAGATCTTCGCAAGGAAGAAGCGCAGGAAATTATTCGAGAGCTTGCTAAAGAGATAGATATTATTATTGAAAACTTTAAACCTGGCACGCTGGAAAAGTGGGGCATTGGTTATGACGACTTAAAGAAATATAATCCCTCTATCATTATGGTTCGTGTTTCAGGATATGGCCAGGACGGTCCTTATCGGAATAAACCAGGCTTTGGCAGTATTGGGGAGGCAATGGGAGGTATTCGGTATTTAACGGGCTATCCCGATCGGCCGCCGACCAGAGTAGGGATTAGTTTGGGAGATTCTGTAACTGCTCTCTATGCCGTGATGGGGGCATTGATGGCTGTCTATCATAGAAATCATACGGGAGAAGGGCAATGTGTGGATGTCGCTCTTTACGAGGCCATCTACAGCTTAATGGAAAGTGCCGTTCCAGAGTATGACCAATACGGGGTGATCCGTGAACGAACGGGCAGTACATTACCCGGAATTGCACCGTCCAATACGTACCTTTGCAGAGACGGAAAATATGTGGTTATTGGAGCAAATGGGGATGGAATCTTTAAAAGGCTGATGGATGTCATCAATCGAGAGGATTTGGGTGAAGATCCAGATTATTCTTCCAATCATGGACGTGTACAGAAGTCTGAGTACTTGGATAAAGTCATAGGCGGCTGGACAATCCAGCATAACTTAAAGGATGCGCTGAAAATACTGGATGAGTACAACATTCCTGCCGGCTCCATTTATAGCGTGGAAGATATGATGGAAGACCCTCACTTTATTGCTCGTAAAATGATTTGCGAATTGGATGTAGAGGGGTTAGGAAAACTTAAGGTCCCTGGCATTGTTCCAAAAATGAGCAAGACACCTGGAAGCATTAACTGGCCTGGACCTAAGCTGGGAGAACATACGGAAGAGGTATTAAAAGGGAAGCTCGGGATTACAGACTCACAATATGAAGAATGGCAAGAGGAAGGGATTCTCACCAATAATGAAACAGGCGCTCTAAAACGATAAGGGGGAGAGGGACTGATGAATTTACCAAAACGTGTAGAAATCATGGAATCGGGGCCACGAGATGGCATCCAAAATGAAAAAACGTTTATCCCAACCGAACAGAAATTACAGCTCATTCATGCCTTAGGTGAGACAGGGATCAAAAGAATAGAGGCAACCTCGTTTGTATCGCCAAAGCATGTGCCGCAAATGGCAGACGCCGATGTTGTCTATCGAAACATTGATCAAAAGCCGGATTTGCAATATCTGGTCCTCATTCCGAATAAAAGAGGATTTGAACTGGCAAGAGAAGCGGGCGCTAAAAACCTTGCTCTTGTTGCTGGTGCAAGCGAGACGTTTAATATGAAAAATGTTCGGATGTCCGTGGAAGAATCACTGCACCAATTATCGCTAGTGGTAGAAGAAGCAAAAAGTGAGGATATGTTTGTAAGGTTCAGTATTGCCACCTCTTTTCACTGCCCGTATGAAGGGATTGTAGCGGAAGAAACAACATTGAATTTGGTGAAGACATTGGAAACGTTAGAGGTAGATGAGATTGTTCTATGCGATACGATCGGCCGAGCGAATCCATATCAGGTCTATCAGTTATTCTCAAAAACCTTAGACCTCGGTACAAAGGCTAAAGTTACAGCACATTTCCACGATACATACGGATTTTCAAAAGCTAATTCATTAGCTGCTTTGCAAGCTGGAATAACCTCTTTCGATACATCCATTGGCGGTCTGGGTGGATGCCCATTTGCGCCAGGCGCTGCAGGAAATGATTCTACCGAAGACTTTGTATTTATGCTTAACGAAATGGGTATTGAAACCGGAATTGATTTTGAAAAGCTGATGGATTGCGTAAGTCTTGTAAAAGAAATGACAGAACGGAGGCTGACAGGCCACCTGCAGCAAGTGAGAGGGGGGAGTCTGAAACAGAGGGTATAGGAGAAATTGTAACCGCTTTCTACTCAACGAATAATAAGGGGGTTTAGGGAATGGCTATTTTAGGATTTTTAATGATTGCTACTTTTCTTTATTTGGTCATGACGAAACGAGTTTCAGTATTAATTGCTTTTGCACTCGTACCGATCGTATTTGGTCTGATTGGCGGCTTTAGGCTTGAAATGGGAGAAATGATGCTTGAGGGCGTTCAGAAAGTAACACCGACAGGCATCATGATCGGGTTTTCTATCCTTTATTTTGGATTAATGATTGATCGAGGATTGTTTGACCCGATGATCTCACGGTTGATTCGATTTGCCAAAGGCGATCCGCTTAAAATCGTAATGGCCACTGCCATCATTACCTTAATCGTTGCTTTGGACGGAGATGGTTCTGCGACATTTATGATTACAATCACTGCCTTGCTCCCTGTTTATAAAAGGCTGGGCATGAATCCTCTTATCCTGGCAAGTACCGTAGCCCTTGGAGCGGGGGTCATGAACATTATCCCTTGGGGCGGACCGCTGGCAAGAGCCATGGTTTCACTGGATGCCACTTCTTCACAACTGTTTAATCCGATAATTCCTTCCATGCTTGCAGGAATGGCCTGGGTTGTGTTTGTTTCTTACGTACTTGGCAAGAAAGAGAGAAAACGTCTGGGAGTTGTTCAATGGACGAATCATCATGGAAAAAATGCTGAAGAAGAGACGGCCGCCGCTTTGGACATGCCGGCAACTGGTCTTCCAAAAATGTTCTGGTTCAATCTTATTCTAACGGTGGTTCTTATAACGGTTTTAATCATGGAATTAATGCCAGTACCTGTCTTATTTATCCTTGCTTTTGCCCTTGCTTTAATCGTGAACTTTCCAGATGTAAAGAAACAGAATGACCAAATCGCTGCACATGCAAAAAGCATGGTCTTAGTGTGCTTTACCATTTTTGCCGCAGGTATTTTCACTGGCGTCCTTTCAGGCACAAAAATGCTGGATGCCATGGCGGTGTCAATGGTCTCCATCATACCGGATTGGATGGGGCCGCACCTTCCGACTTTAATAGCCGTCATCAGTATGCCGTTAAGTTTAGTATTTTCTCCCGATGCCTTTTATTATGGAGTGCTTCCGATTCTGAGCGAATCAGCAGCCTCGTTCGGTATTGATCCTTTGGACATTGGCCGTGCCGCATTACTAGGAAACGCTACAACAGGGTTTCCGTTAAGCCCATTAAATCCATCTGTCTTTGTTCTTCTTGGTTTATGTAAGGTGGATCTGGGTGACCTTCAGAAGAGTGTTTTCTTCTGGGCATTTGGAACGACCATCGTTATGACGGTTATTGCGCTTATAACGGGTGCTATTTCTTTCTGAATTTCCTTACGCCCCACTCTAGTTACCAGAGTGGGGCGAGGTTTCGATTTATGAATAGAAAGGAGGATTTGAATGCTGCCTTTAGATGGGATAACAGTTGTTACGCTGGAGCAGGCAGTAGCGGCACCTTTTGCTTCCAGACAATTAGCGGATTTAGGGGCACGCGTCATAAAAGTGGAGAGGCCGGGCACCGGGGATTTTGCCCGACAATATGATTCAGCCGCCAAGGGAATGTCCAGCCACTTTGTCTGGCTCAATCGTTCAAAAGAGTCAATAACGCTTGATTTGCAACATCCAGATGGTAAATTCATATTGGATAAAATTCTATCGGAGGCGGATGTTTTTATTCAGAATCTAAAACCTGGGGCTGTTGATCGGCTTGGATTTTGTTCCGATGTTTTAAAAGAAAAGTATCCGCAGCTTATCATCTGTGGAATTTCGGGGTATGGATCGTATGGACCCTATAAAGAAAAAAAAGCATATGACCTTCTGATCCAATGTGAGACAGGGGTGGTTTCGATTACCGGTACAGAAGAGACACCATCCAAAGCAGGAATATCCATTGCTGATATAGCCGCCGGGATGTATGCGTACTCTGGTATTTTAACCGCCTTGATTTCCCGTTTTAAAACAGGAAAGGGGCAAGTGTTGGAAGTTTCTATGCTTGAGGCTCTTGGAGAATGGATGGGTTATCCCCTCTACTATTCTGAGTATGGAGGATCTGAACCGAAACGAACTGGAGCAAGCCATGCCACGATCTATCCTTATGGACCTTTTCTGGCAGGAGATCAAAAACTGGTTTTCATGGGGATACAAAATGAACGAGAATGGGCGAATTTCTGTGAGATTGTCTTAGAAGACCCTGCATTAAAGGCGGATACCAGCTTTAACAGCAATGCCAGGAGACTGGCCAATAGCAGTCAGCTGAAAGAAATCATTGATGCTGTATTCCAAAACCTGAGTGCAGAAGCAATTATCAGCAGGCTGGAAAAGGCTGAAATTGCTAACGCTCATTTGAATACGGTTCAGGAATTTGTTAATCATCCACAGTTGAAAATCAGAAATCGCTGGAGAGACGTCCAATCACCGGCGGGAATGTTGAAAGCTTTAATTCCGCCGGTAACGTTTGAAGATTTGGAACCGGCAATGAATCCGATCCCGGCAGTAGGGGAACATACAGAGTCAATTTTAAAAGAGTTCGGCATTGATGCATCAACAATTGATAAATATCGGACAACGGGAGTTTTGTGAGAGTTTAAAAGGGTGGTGATGTGCTTGAATGAATATCGTACATGGATGTTTGTACCTGGGTCTGATGAAAAGAAATTACAAAAGGCAGGCAGCTTAAGTGCAGATGTGCTGATCTATGATCTGGAGGATGCTGTTTCTCCAGATGAAAAAGAAATGGCCAGAACAAGAGTGAGAAAAGCGATTGATCTTCATGCAAACAAAGTGAATTTTGTAAGGATCAATAGCTATCATTCTCCTTACTTTTATGAGGATCTGACGAATGTACTGAGGGCTGGTGTATCAGGGATTGTCTTGCCGAAGGCCGAAACCAGCGAACAAATCGTTTTTCTTGATCGCATAATCAGCGAATTAGAAACGAAAAGAAACATGGATTCATGTCAAATTAAAATCGTTCCCATTATCGAATCAGCTCTAGGGGTCCATCACGCTTTTGAAATCGCGTCTGCAAGCCCCCGTGTAATACGTATGGCATTTGGTTCCATGGATTTTGCTTTGGACATCCGGGCGGATCTGACGAAAAACGGAATGGAATTGCTCTATGCACGGTCGCACCTCGTGATTGCATCGAAGGCAGCTGGCATTGAAGGCCCAATTGACACGGTGTACGTGGACATTAAGGATTGCGATGGTTTATTAAAAGAAACTACGTTGATCAAGCAACTGGGCTTTCATGGAAAACTGATTATTCATCCTGACCAGATTGAGCTTGTTAGCCAAGTCTTTGCTCCGACAAAAGAAGAGATAGAAGAAGCGGAACGACTAGTAAAAGCCTTTGAACGTTCATTAGTAAACGGCTCGGGTGTTTTGCAGCTGGACGGGAAAATGGTTGATCTGCCGATTGTAGATCGGGCCAGAAGAATATTGCAATCAGCAGGGGTTCATTCTTCTTAAAGGATAACGGATGGGAGATTAAAGTGTGAGGACGATAAGGATTGGTGCAGGTGCAGGCTATGCAGGCGACCGGATTGAGCCTGCCGTTGAATTGATGAAAAAAGGGCATTTGGATTATATCATTTTTGAATGTTTGGCTGAACGAACCATTGCCTTAGCTCAACAAGAAAAATTGAAGGATTCAGATAAGGGTTACAACCGATTACTGGAGTACCGAATGGATAAAATATTGCCTTTGTGTGCTGGAAGCCATATTAAAGTGATTACGAATATGGGAGCTGCCAATCCATTATCAGCAGCGAAAGCGGTCAAAGCAATGGCACAGGAACAAGGAATCCGCAACCTGAAAATTGCTGCTGTTACAGGAGATGACGTGTATTCGAACATCGAGCAGTATTTAGACTTACCCGTTATGGAAACCGGGGAGAAGCTGAAAGAAATTCAAACACCCATTATTTCGGCGAACGCTTATATCGGCATGGAGGGAATCGTTAGGGCTTTAAAAGAAGATGCTGATATCGTGATAACGGGCCGAGTCTCTGACCCTTCTCTGACGGTCGGTCCGTTAATGTATGAATTCGGCTGGGAGATGACGGATTACGAACGACTGGGAAAAGCAACTGCTGCAGGCCATTTACTGGAATGCGGCGCCCAGGTCACAGGAGGCTACTTTGCTGATCCAGGCTATAAAGAAGTGGAAGACCTATGGAATGTCGGGTTTCCAATCGCTGAAATTAATGAGGATGGAGATATTACTTTAACTAAGCTTGATGAAGCAGGCGGGGTTGTATCGACGAGTACGGTAAAAGAACAATTGGTATATGAAATTCATGATCCCGCGAGGTATTTAACTCCTGATGTGATCGCGGATTTTTCTCAAATTGAAGTGGAGGAGACGTCTTCTGATCGTGTGTTTGTGAAAGGAGCGTCAGGAAAGAAAAAAAGCGGTTTTTATAAAACAAGCGTTGGGTATAAAGATGGATTCATTGTGGAAGCGGAAATCAGCTATGGCGGTTCAGGTTGCTTAAATAGAGCTAAACTGTCTGAGGAAATCATTAGAAAAAGAATCGATCACAGGGATATTAAGATACAGGATTTAACCATTGATTTTATAGGAGTGTCCTCATTATATGGAGAGTCAATATCAAGCTTATCAAGTGAGAACATTACACCTTCAGAGGTTCGTTTACGAATAGCGGCTAGGAGCAGCGAAGAGAAGGATGCTCTGGCAATAGGACAAGAAGTAGAAGCCCTCTATACGAATGGACCTGCAGGAGGCGGGGGTGTACGGGTAAACATTCAGGACATTGTTTCCATTGCCTCAATACTCATCCCTGAAAGTGATATCCAAATTGACGTGGAATACGAGGAGGTGTAAATTTTGAAACTAAAGGAAATCGCCCATTCAAGAACTGGAGATAAAGGAAATATCTCGAATGTTTCTGTCATCGTTTATGAAATGGGTGATTATGAGAAGGTAAAAAAATCTATAACCGCAGAGCGGGTAAAAGAATTTTTTCAGGAAATTGTAAAGGGAGACGTTATTAGATATGAACTCCCTAAGATCGGTGCTTTAAACTTTGTTATGGATAACGCATTAGGAGGGGGTGTGACTCGTTCCCTTTCATTAGATCGCCATGGGAAAAGTTTGAGTTCAGCGCTGATGGATATGGAAATCGTTCTATAAATTAAAATGGAAAGAGATAAACACTCCTGTTTTGACATTCTGGATTATAATGAAGTCATCCAATTATTGTTTATGAAAAAGGGGTGAGAAAAATTAATATAAATAAATTACTAGTCGTAAGCCCCATGTACGAAGAACTTAAGACTATTATCGAAAAGGAAGATTTACAAAAAGATTTCCGTTTTCTGCCTGAAGAACAGATGACGCAGGAGGATCTTGCGTGGGCTGATGCTTATGCATCCTTTAATTTGAAGTCCAATTTTGACTACAGTTCAGTAAAATGGGTGCATTCCTGGGAGCGGGTGTTGACTGTTTTTTATACAAAAAACAGTGGAATGAAGAGGTGTTATTAACCAGAACCATTTGTTCCTTTGGACAAAGGATTGCCGAGTATTGCTTGAGCTACATACTTAAGGATGTACAGTTACATGAGCAATTTCAAGAATTAAAGCATCAAAAAAAATGGCATCCCATTCCACCACAATTATTAAATAAACAAAAAACCATGGTTTATGGAACCGGTGAGATCGGCCAAACGGCTGCAAAAATTTTCTCGGGATTTGGGATGGAAGTCTATGGGGTTTCTTTAAGCGGGAAGAAAAAAGAATATTTTAAAGAGGTTATGACTGTTGATGCCCATTTTTCACAGTTACATGAAATGAATTACATCCTTAATACTTTACCGTTGACCGAAAAAACAACCAATTTCTTTGATGGGCGACTCTTTCATCATTTAACTGATGCGGGTTTTATAAATGTGGGAAGAGGTGCATCGGTTGATAATGATGCGCTGATTCATGCTCTAGATTCAGGTCAAGTCAGATTTGCTGTGCTCGATGTATTTAACCATGAGCCGCTGCCAGACGACCACCCATTTTGGAATCATCCCGATGTTCATATCACTCCCCATATCTCAGCAGTTACCACACCTGAGGAGAGTGCAGCCTGTTTTGTAGAAACACTAAAAATGATTGAAGGAAACAGGGTGCTACATAATAAGGTTGATTTTAAAAGAGGGTATTAAACCGTCCTATAGCTTTCCTTTACTCCAGAACAATTCTCAGACATAAACACCCCTGTCGAATATCGAAATTCGACAGGGGTGTTTGAATGATATTGCAAAACGTGTACTGATAAGGGCTATACTGAGGTAGAGGTGCTTCTGAATTTTTCCTGCCTCTTTTTGCTTGTATTCTCCCAATTTGACGTCCATGCGATTCCCGTAGCGATCAAGAGGAAGATTCCCGTGACTAGAAAAACAATGTGAATCGTAAAAATCCCACCTATAAAACCGCCAAGGACTGGACCGAGCATCCCTCCGATTTGATTAGCGGTTTGATTCAGTCCAAAGGCCCTGCCTCTAAAATCATCCGGTGTTAGCTTAACAACCAGACCATTTAAAGCAGGGAAGACCGCGCAGAAAAAAATGCCGAACATAAATCGTATGATGGAGAATCCCCAGATTCCATGAAATAACATTTGTGCCAATGTACCAAGCCCGCCGCCGCATAACCCAATGATCAAAACCGTGCGGAACCCGATTTTATCTGCCAATTTACCCCAGAACGCTCCGAATAAAATACTTGCAATACCAGGTAAAGAAAAGATCACACCTGCCAGCAATGAAATATTTTCGACAGAGCCGCCTAATTTTTGTATGTATAAAGGTAAGACAGGCTCAATGGTCATAAGCGAACAGACGGTCACCATCGTTAATAACAAGACAATCATAAATTGGCGGTTAGCTGTCGCAGTCCGGATATCATTGATGACCGATCCCCTCGTCGTACTTGGGGTGAAATTTTCCTCTGTTACCATAAAGATTACGAGAATCGTAGAAAATAGTACCAATAATCCTCCACTGGCAAATGACCATCTGTTTCCGACTAATGTGGAAATACCGCCCCCAAGGAGAGGTCCAATAATCCCGCCTGAAGCCGTTGCTGTCGATATCATAGCCAGGGCGTATCCTACATTCTTCTTTGGTGTATTTGTACCAATTAGAGCGATGGCTCCAGGAATGAATCCTGTTAGAAGCCCCTGCATGATCCGCAGAACCAGCAATTCATAGGGATTGTTCACAAAGGCGGTAAGCGTATAAATAACAAAAAGAGAAAAACCAGCTCTAATGATCATTGGCTTTCTTCCATATTTGTCCGCTAATAGTCCCCAATAAGGAGAGGAGATGGCACCTGCCAAAAATGCTGCACTAAATAATACTCCCGCCCACATTTCAGTGTGGTAGTGCACACCAATCTGAAGAAGAAACAGAGGCAGAAAGGGGATAACCATAGAATAACTGGCCGAAGTGAAAAAAACTCCGATCCATAAAACCCACATATTTCTTTTCCAACGTTCCATCCGCCATCACTTCCTTAAAATTTTCACGTAGGTTAATATTTAGCAATTATAACATTAAATATAGTGGAATAATGGAAAGGATTGAAGGATGTACTAAAAACAGAATTGAAAAAAGACGGATCATTTTCTGTATGTTGTTCTTTACCACCCAATAAATCATTACATGATTGATGTAAGGCTTGCTATCTTAAAAATTCCATTAATTAACCAGGCCACTTTATAGTTCAAAAGAAGCTCGTGGTTTCAACATTCAATCTTTTAGTTTTTTTAAAGAAAGAGGTAAAAGCTCCTCATTTTATTTAATCATGTATTACCGATGGAACAACTGCAGCCGGTTCAATTGAAAAGTAAAATAAAACAATCTAAATAAATTCGAGAGCATTTTTGTATCATTTTTCATTTTGTCTCAATTTCAGTAGTAAACTTAACAATTGATACAGATTTTGCTCTTTTCTGCATAGCTTCCTAGAATATATATTATGTTAACTAGAAACAAACATAATATTGTCAAGGGCTGCTGCCTCCAAGTTCCGATAATATCTCATATCGTCCCCTAATTTGCTCCGAGTTCCCAATAATAAGGGTTCTCTTCCTCATAAGTCACTGGAGTTCCTATAATTTATGGTTTCGAACATAATTCCCAGGGTTGATCCTCATAATTCCCAAGGAGGTCTTTTAAAAATGAATTATGTACAAGCGTCTGATGACTATCTTATGTATCTTGAAGTTGAAAAAAATTACTCGGTTAACACTTTATATAGCTACACCTTTGATTTAAAACTCTTTGGTGAGTTCCTAATGCACAATCATCGATCTTTAAATCTTGATGAGCTTACCGCATCCAGTGTACGTCGTTTTGTTCAGGATCAGGTCCTTAATCATGGAATTAAACCGCGCACCTTGCAGCGCCGAATTTCATGTTTAAAATCATTTAGCCAGTTTTGTCTTAAAGAAAATTACATGAAGATGGATTTTACCGCTGGAATTGAAGCACCTAAGGCCGATAAAAAACTGCCGAAATATATGTCGCTACAAGATTTGCATAAGCTATTTTCATCCTTAGAAAATGACACCAGGCCACTAGGAATCCGCAACGAACTGATGTTTAAACTCTTAGCTACCACAGGTATGAGACGTCAGGAGTTGGTTGATTTAACATGGGAACAGGTGGATTTGATTTCACAGACCATCAAAATCTTTGGGAAAGGAAAAAAAGAGCGTCTTCTTCCCCTTCATCCTACCGTTATTCCATTATTTGTGGCTTATCAAAAAAACCTAAAAGAATCTCAATTACATTATAGTGAACCGATTTTTTATAATGCCCGCAACAAACCATTAAATCCAAGGGGCCTACACAAGATATTTAAGCAAGCTTTAGAGCATGCTGGGCTTCCCTCTCATCGTTTTTCTTTGCATCACTTAAGACATACGTTTGCTACGCTCTTGTTGCAAGAGAATAAAGATAAAGTGGATCTGCGAACATTGCAGGAATTATTAGGACATGAAAGCTTAGTTACGACTTCGGGCAAGGATTTTATAGGAGTCAATTAGTGATGCTTCCTTCTCCATAATATTATTGGATACACCGAGCATCAGTTCTGGATTAAGGGGCTTTAACAGATGAATGTAGCAATTGCAGGTGTCTTTGCATTTATATCATCCAATCTGGACTAGTTGCCATAATAGCACCTATTGAACGAACAGCTGAATTTTTCGGTCGCTCGTTCAATAGGAATGTGTGAAAACATCAATAGTGACACGAAGTCAAGCCCACTAATTTTATTATTTAGAGCTTAACTAAGAGATAACCTTAAATAAGGTCATAATCATAATTAAATGTTAAACTGTTCAATTGATAGTTTGGTTCATATGAATTTCCGTTTATTGTGAATCGGCCTGTTTCTGAAATTAAATGTAAATTTGTTTTAGCTCTTGAACCAATAACGTACAACATCTTGTTTGAAGCAGAAAATTCCGTCTGGTACGATCTATTAATTATTTGATTCCAGTGAGGAATGTACCCTCTTAATAAACCAAAGGAAATAACAGTTTCATACTCCTCACCCTTTACCCCGTGACAAGTATTTATTACTACGCCTTTAGATTGCATAAACATTGATTTAAAAGAATTAACATCTGTTGGTATATGTTTAAAATCCTCCCTTTCTGATCTTTTGATTATCCCAGAAAAAAAGGTTTCCCAATGAAGACGCAACTTTTCATTTGTTATATCAACGTTTATTTTTTTAAACAGTTCTTTAAAAGATGCACTTAAATACTTAATACCATCAGTCTCATTAGGTTTTATCCGATTAATTATATTAAGCATTTTCCTACAATTGTCATAATCATCTACTTGGGAATAAACACCAATAAAATTCAAATCATTAATAATTTCTTTTACCCATCTAATTCTAGTAAGATATAATCCTGGCGAAGGTCTAGTCAGAAACAACCTTGCTAATTTATACCAAAAGTTGTCTGGATTCCTCGGTAATGGTGTTAAACCAGGAGCGTCAAATGAAACGGTGGGAAGTTCCCCTTTTAATTTCCTTGCAATATCTGTGAGAAAAATCCATCTAGGTGCAACTACACAGATTTCGGATTCTGGAATACCTTGGTCCAAACTTTTCTTTATTAAACGAGCTATTTCCTTATGAAGATCATTTTTAGGTAATGTTTGGTTATAAGTAATAATGCCTTGTGTTTTTGCTTTTTTACCTAGGGCGATAATTTTTATTTCATTCATCTGGAAGTAACTGTATAAATCAATTATCCTTTGTGATGAACGGTAATTTCCTGACAGGTGCAGCTCCTTAATTTTAGCTCCACCGATATCTTGTTGAATCTCATCAAGTGTTTTTGCTTGTCCACCTAGGGATTCGTAAATTGCTTGATCTGGATCTCCTACAATAAAAATGCTACTGGTGTTTCCACTTGATTTTATTATTTCTCCGATTATTCCATATTGAAGATCCTGAGTATCCTGAAATTCATCAATATAAAAGTTTTTCATAAACCTAGATAAAGTCCTTGCGATTTTAGGTTTTTCCAATAAAAGTCTATACGAAAAATATAGAATTAAATCAAAATCAATAAATTTACTATTTAATAGTCTTGTATGAAATTCTTTTGCAGCATTTTTAATATTTTGGTCATTAGTTTTATAGTCACCATTTCTTTTGAAAGCTGTAATATTTTCAACAAAAGGTGAAAGAAAGTACTCTTCCTTTATAACTTTTAATAATTGTTCATGAGTAAACTCATCAATAATAGAAAAACCATCTTTTAATTCTTGAATATAACCTGCATAAGGTTTTAGAATCCAATTTACACAAAAGGAATGTATCGTACCAGTCCATAATTGACTTGTATCTACTTCTAATTTTTCAATTCTTTGATGGATCTCTTCTGCTGCTCGGTTTGTATAGGTAAGTGCAACAATGCATTGTTTTTTTGATTCCAATTCCATTAAATTTTTTGCAATTCGCAAAGTCAAAACTCTTGTTTTACCACTACCTGGACAAGCAATTACTAAAACGTTACCGTCTTCTTTAACTGCGTTTTTCTGTTCAGTATTAAGTTCGTTATACATTTGCTAATTCTCCATATATTGCGTATAGACATTGTAAAGTTGGAAGAATTGATCATTTTTATTTAAATCATAAAAATAATTGACTATTTCAGTAAAGGAATAATCTTCTTCAGGTTCGTCCGAAAGAAATGTATATAATTCACTTAATTTTTCATCTATAAATAAACCTTCTTCAGCTCTATGTTTGATTATTTTCCTTAAGTGATTTTCATTGAGCTGTGAAACAAAGCAAATAGCTTCTATAATGTATGTTGGTATATATGATTGATAAGATAATTGTTCAACAAGTAATAAAGAAAACCAACCTTTCCCAGCTACCTCATCAGCTAATCTGAGTGCTTCTCTTCCGCCAGTCTCAGTATCTAGTACTTTTAATTTTTCCATAGATGTATTAATTGCAGCCTGCTGTATATAGATATTTTTTAATGATTGAATAATGGTTTCCTCATTTCCACTCAAAAAGAAATCAACTTCAAATGTATAATCGGCATAAAATGCATTCACCCACTTATTATCCATACAAAAATCATCTAGAGAAATTTTTCTTAGTAGTCCGCTTTCTTGTGAATTTCTACATTTACGCTCAAATTTATCATCCAGTTCTTTATTTTCATTAAGTGGAATAATGGATTTATCAAGATCAGTAATAATAGAGCATTTCCGTTTAATGCGATAATCGGAAAAAAGTAATGCAAATATGCTTAAAAACTGTACTACTCATATTTATAATGCTTACACCAATTTCATCTAAACTGATTCCGTAAACTTTTTTAAATAGTGCAGGAATTAAAATTAATTCTGCATCTCCTTCAACTAAAATGACTCCTTTAGCAAAAAGTATCGTACTTCTAATAGCATCTAAATATCTTTCAATTCTCTTACACTCATCGTCTGATAAACCATTGTTTGGCTGACAAACATTGGTTCTTTGGTTTTCTTTACAAAGGATATTGATCGAACTTATTTTATTTACAGATGAAATATGGGTTGAATGAGTCGAAATGATAACTTGAGTATTTTGGAAGGAATAATTTTCGAAAATGGTTTTTTGTATGTGAGTATGAATATGTGCTTCGGGCTCTTCAATCAATAGAAAATGAGCTGCTTTTTCCTCTTTTGGCTGTTTAAATTCATATTCTAACAACTTTAAAGTGATATAAAGCAAATTTGCACCGCCTAAGCTTAGGTCTTCTAATTTACTCTCAAACCCGCTTTCTTCTGTATCACTTACCCAAAGAGTTAAAGACTGCATTAACTTATTAATATCTTCTGGCAACTCTGATTTTATTGATATATTTGGTGCATAAGTATGTCCAATTGTATTTATTAATGTCTTTTTTATTTTTTCTGATAGTTGCCCTATCTCATCTAATTCGCATATTGTTTTGTTGAGTTTTTTTATCATTTCCATAATTTCAGTGAAATTTTCCACTTGAATATCTTTTGAGGTACCTCTTAATAAATTTAACAAGGGACTGCTTTTTGAATTTCTTAGATCATTAACTACATTTCGAAGTGCCTTTATAAATGTACATGAAATCTCATTTCGTATTAAATGAAGTTGTGAAGTTTTTTCACCTAAAGCTTCTTTTGACTCTTCCTCTGGATTAGGGAATATAATGTTTTCAAAATCTCCAACATACTTTCTGTATATTTCTTCATCAGTAAAATCAACGCTTCCTCGAAAACAAAATACTGATTCGTAATCATTAATGGTTATGGTGTCTAAAATAGACTTTAATTTTTCTTTATCCTTATCTATTTGCTCGGATAATTTATATAAATCCTTTCTAATCTTTTGTGTAGGCATGAAGTGAAAATTATAGGTCCCTTTATCTTCTTCGGTATCCATGTCTTCGATATAATTAGACAACATTTGCGTGCCTTCACTTGCAGCTAAATCCTTAAACTCTAACCTTATGATTATCCAATGGCCTCTCCAATCACCAAGATTTCTGTTAAAGTCTGTTTCGATTAATTGAGCAGCTTTGATAGGTAGATTTGTATCAATCAATAAACGAATAGCAAATAATGCATTTGTTTTCCCTGCCCCATTTTCTCCAATTAGGGAATTTACTCCTTTATTGAAACTGAATATTGCATTATCAAAATTTCTAAAGTTTCTTATCATTAGTTGTGAAATATACATATTTAGCAACTCCAATGTTCGACATATGACTCATTTTACCAATAATTTCTTGATTTTGTATCCAAAAAAACATCGATAATTTTTATATAAGCACAAAATGGGAGATGATATAATTTTCCTATTTATAAGCTAATTCTGGTCTGTGGGATGCTGATTTTTGGTAACAATGATTTTTAACAAATTCGATTAACTGGATTCAAATTCACAACTTAATAAATACACATTAATTTTTCTGTTCAGGCAGATTTTGGTGTGTTTTCTCTCTAATCAAAAGTACATTACTTATCTTTTTTGTCCCAGGGGGGGCTTGTCCCAAAACATTCTTGTCCCAATCTACCGAGAAATAAAGGAAAGATAAAATAAAGTAAAATAAAATAACATAAAATAAAATGACCTTAGAAAATAATTATGATTTTTGAAATTAATGTCGAAATTATTCCTTACCCCGTAACAAACCAGAATTCCCTTAACCAACGCTCGATACCAAAATCGTATCAAAATCAAACTAACAAGTGTAAAATTATTCATAGAAAAAGACAAGGACGGGAAAGTTCCCATCCTTGTCTTTTGAATTTAAAACGATAAGGTTCCATACTGTAAAAAGTAAGAGTGATTTTATTGCTGCTTATCAGGCTACACTCTTTTACCATCAACAACGCTAACATCCTTCTTAACTGTTTATCTTCAGAAATTCTCTCCATGATTTCACTTATCCCTTTGTGAAATTGCTCTTGATCCGAGATTACCTTCTTCAATGATTCCAGGTAAGCTCGTTCCTTTTCAAGACAACCTCTAAATTTTCTTGTGCCTCATCTAAAAAGACATTCTTGAGGTCAGCTTTCTGTTTAAACTCGTTAATAAGGTTAACGCTTGCTTTTCCTTTGTCATTCATTTACCAATAAAAAAACATGCCTTAAAAGCATGTGTTAAAATCCTTAGAAAAAGGTTGCCCAGCCTTCCTTCTCCTAAGGATTTCACATTGAACCTACTTTTATAGATAGCTTATTTAACCATCGCACCCGATTGTTGAACAAGAGATTTTTTATATTTTGATTTCTTTTGTTTCTTGGCATAATCCATTCATACATGGCTTGTAATATTTATAACCTTTAGTTAGAAGGTAATTATGATTGCAGTTATAAAGGAGCGGAAAATATGATTCTCTCTAAATTTGTAGATGAACTCCCTATCCTTCCTATTCTAAAACCTACATGGAAAGATCCTCTTCTTACTTATTATGAAGTGAATATGACGGAATTTAAGCAATCACTCCATAATGAGTTAAATGATACAACTGTTTGGGGTTATGAAGGCAGCTTTCCAGGTCCTACAATTGAAGTAGAGAGTGGAGAAAGAGTGTTTATTAAATGGATCAACAATCTCCCTGATAAGCATCTTTTGCCGATAGACTATACAGTGCATGGTGCCCATAACGATGTGCCCCAAGTAAGAACGGTGGTACATGTACACGGGGCAAGCGTTGAACCTGATAGCGATGGTTATCCAGATGCGTGGTTTACCAATGGATTTTCACTAGTCGGTCCAAAATTTAAAAAGGAAGTCTACCAATACGATAACAACCAGAGATCTGTAACTCAATGGTACCATGACCATACGATTGGGATTACCAGACTCAATGTGTATGCGGGACTGGCAGGTTTTTATCTTATAAGAGATCAGCGGGAACGTTTATTAAATTTACCCAGCGGCAAATATGATATCCCTCTAATGATTCAAGACAGGTCTTTTCATAAAGATGGATCTCTTTATTATCCAAACCAGCCACCAAAGCCGATCAAGGGATTAGAAACATCCATCATTCCTGAATTTTTTGGGAAAACCATCCTTGTTAATGGAAAGGTATGGCCCTATTTAAAAGTGGAACCACGAAAATACAGATTCCGATTGTTAAATGGATCGAATACACGTTTTTATAGGATCAAGCTTGATTCAGGACAACTCATTTATCAAATCGGGACGGATAGCGGATTAATGGAATATCCGATAGGTATCCATGAAATCCTACTTGCTCCAGCAGAAAGAGCAGATGTTATCATTAACTTTACCAATCTTGAGGGAAAAAACATTATCATGACAAATGACGCCCCCGCACCTTTTCCAGATGCGGACCCTGCAAATGTAGTAAGTATAATTATGCAATTTAGTGTCTCTCTTCCTCTTACAAATATTGATACAAGTGTTATTCCGCAGTACATGGAGCCTATTCAAAAGTTACAGGAACAGTCAGCTTCAAAGATAAGATACTTAACCTTAAATGATAATATGGATCAATATGGACGGGAATTCATGTTATTGGATAATAAACAATGGGATTACCCCATAACAGAAAATCCTAAATTGGGATCAACCGAAATATGGTATCTCATTAACTTAACGACGGATACACACCCTATTCACATCCACTTAATTGATTTCCAAATACTAGACCGAAGACCTTTTGATGTCGACAAATATAATAAGGGAGGGGTCATCCATTATACGGGGCCAGCGATGCCACCCGCTCCACAAGAACGAGGAGAGAAAGATACAGTCAGGGCTAATCCGAAACAAGTTACACGAATCATCATGAAGTTTGGGCCGTATACAGGATTGTATGTTTGGCATTGTCATATCTTAGAGCACGAGGATTATGAGATGATGAGGCCATATATGGTTATTCGATAAGAGATTCTCATTCAAGTATTTATAAATTGTAAAAAAGCCTCCCTTAAAGAAAGTAGGTCTTGTCGTATTAGTTTACTACTGTAATGCTTTAGTCGCTCATCAGTGCATTCATCTTGTTGTGGATGTAGGCACCGTTTGATCCGACTCGATTTCATTATTCTGTCTAAACCTTTTTTAATTTCCAAATCATCATTAATATCAACAGATAAAGTATCTAGATTATTCATACAACATTTCTTGTACTTCTTTTTTAATCCGCAGGGACACCTCTCGTTTCGTCAAAGCTTTTCAATAACAATACTCAAATTACCACCCTCCAATAAAAGTTAATGAATATTTTCATCAGCGAACACAATCCACTAAATTCCTTTATTTTAATTTTTTACATCCATTTTGAAAACGATTTTGCTCACCGCTATCAACCTAAATCCAAATAAAAACAGCCGTTAACGAGCCACGGCTATTAATTTCCCAATATTCCGATACAGAATTGCTTTACTGACGCCTGTCATCTCCGTAATTTCCTGTATCGTATATTCTTTCGAGCGATACAGTTTTAGTGCTCTTTGAATAGATTCCTCATCTTTTTTCGGACGGCCGTCTTTTTTACCTCTTGCTCTTGCTGCGTCTAGTCCTGCCTTTGTTCGTTCGATTATCATATCTCGCTCAAATTCGGATAACGAAGCGAAGATATTGAAAATCAACTTTCCTGTCGCTGTTGATGTATCAATGTTTTCTTTCAACGATACGAACGTGATCCGTTTTTGAGACACTTAATTCATTTTCACATCCACTAAATCGGTTATCATAACTTTATGTACTTCTTGATGAAAATCAACGATGCGTAGTTCCTTTTTATACTTATCTACATAGTGCACTTTCCCAATCAACAATTAAAATCACCTCTTTCGAAGTAGGTAAAACACAAATCCTGATTCTCGGCCATCGCCTGCATATGGTCTCCTCCATCAACTCCAACTGCTGCTCATCCAGTTCAGGCTTCACTTTTCTCTTATTGTCCCAATCAAATTCCCTTAAACCCTTTACATGCTCAGGGATAAACATTCTTTGCCACTTCATCTTCCCTCGGTCCCGAAGCATATCCATCACCTTCCTGATACTATTATATGCGAATATATGTTCGGTCAACACTAAAAATAAATTACAAATGATGGATATCATTTGCAGGAATTTGTCTAATTCAGTCGTAATTTACAATTAATCGTAATTGGGGAGGCGATGAGAAGTTGAATAATGAAGACAAGGAAACAAAAAAAGCTCTTCATGATCAAACGACTTTTAGATTTGAACAAGGTCAAGCAGATGAGTCCCTAAGTCACACTTGGAGTAAATCAGGGGATTATTTTCTAATTTGTATGCAGAATACATCAGGCATAAGACATTTATTGGAACCGATTTAACAAAAAAGGAAAGCTCTTGAGCTTTCCTTTTAAGCTAATGATCAACTTTGATTAGTGTCAGTATCCAAAGTTCACCATTGAATTACATACCAACAAACATATTTCTGCTAAAGGGAGCCCAGTTTTCTCCCCTAAAACCAGTCATTCCCTCTAAGTTAACAAAACAAGGGAGCACAGTGTACATTATGCCAGCCATTGTATTATCCCTAAATATCATGATGTATCTCATCCTCGAATTGTCAGCTGGTGTTATCATTGCCATATCGGGACGTATTGCGTTCTCTGCTGTTAGTGCATCCTTCATTCCTACACTCGCGATACCAACAGGCCCCATATTGCTTCTAATCCAGTAATTCGAAACATTTGTGGCTGACTCTAAATCAGTCCGCTTGTCATATGTTAATAATATTTGATTTGATGAAATTTGTCTTGCCTCCAAAAGAATCGATCCCTATCAAAATTTACCATTATTAACCTCCACATTTTGATTAAAAGTCAAATGACCTATTTCAAGATATGTGGGGTCACTTATTTATGTTCATAAACAAAGCTGGAACGCCCTACGGAGCCTGGTTTGGCTTGAGCTAGCATGGCTTGAGACGCTTTAGCAAGGATTCCAGCTTTAGTTTGTTGCATTAATTCCTTCGCCATGTCAAACCCTCATGGATACGAGATTCAGTAGCTGTTAAGTTTTCGGAAGAAGTTCCAAGGTTATTGATTGTGTGCTCTAAACGGTTTTGGTATGCACCAAGTTTAGAACGCTCACCAGACACTGTTTCAATTCTACATTTATTTGATAAGTAAAATTTTTAATGAATATATTGTGCCAATAGCTGGTTAAACTTGCCACGTTCTTCCCAGAAAGGGCCATGACCACTATATTGAAACGAGACTAGCTTTGAATTTCTTATTTTTTGATTTAGTTCCTGAGCTTGTGAAAATGGAATAACTTTATCATGAATGCCGTGAATAATTAAAGTTGGGGCAACTATTTTTGGAAGATCTTCATTCAAATTCTCATCTCTTAATAAAACAATGACTGCCGCTGTCGACCATCCCGCAGCCTGTAATCCCATTTGAAAAAACCAGTCTGAGAATGGGCGAGTTACATACTGAAAGAAAAAGCCATCTGTTACGTCCTGCATCATTTTAGGGCGGTCATTTAAGGCTTCTTTAAGAAAGTTATTAGCAGTTTCTGCGGTAAAGCCAGTGGGAGCTGCAGCATCAACAAGGACAAGTCGGGATACTCCGTAACCGTTGTATCTAGACATATATCGAATCGCAATTGCTCCACCTGTTGAGTGACCCACAAGCGTAAAATTTTCTAATTGAAGTGTACCAACAACAGTGCGGATATCATCAGCCAGTCTATTTAAGGTGTAGCCACTAATTGGTTTATCGGAATTACCAAAACCCCTCCAGTCTATGCCAATACAGCGGTAACCCATTGCAGGAAGAACATCAAACTGATATTCGAACTGTTTATGGCTCAACGGCCAGCCATGTAGAAATACTATGGTCTTGTTACCCCCTGGGTTAAGATCTTCAACATATAGATTTACACCTGGCTCTACTGTAACAAAGTATCCCATAACTATTCCTCCGTAGTTAAAATGGTTTTACCAATAAGATATTCATCTTTGTAAGCTAGGTGCATACCTACCCCTCCATTGGTTGTAGAAGCGTAAAAGGATAGGGTTATTGAACTATCCTGCCCGTTAGTTGAACAAGGTTAAGCAAAGCTACAATTAATGCTAAAACAGCCTAAAAAAAGAGAGGATTCCAATTCAAGTGCCCTCAATGAAAAAGTGGTAACTATTGAACTAGTGTAGCTAATGGGCCGATTTCACAAAAGAATCACCTTTCCTAAAGGTAGGTAACGAAAAAACAAAGGAAATAAGAAACACCGCAGAGAAATAGTCCTTACCTAGAAAAGGTTTCACATATGCACTTGTTAAGAAGGTAGCCACATTCATGATGCAAGATCTGGGAAAACGAATCCGATATGTCCGAGAAAAGAAAAGGATAACGTTAAACGCTTTTGCCAATCAACTTGGTGTTTCCTCAGGATACTTGAGTAATTTGGAAAGGGGAAAAACAGATAATATTGAACTTCACTTATTAGAAAAGATTCAAAAGGAACTTCTTATCTTCTCCATGGTCCCGCCAGACCAGGAAGAAGATCAAATTACCTTTCGTTTTAATCGAGCGATGCAGCAATTCCGTGCATTATCAGAAACCGAGCCTGGTACAGCTGAATATCTGTTATCGGCCTTTGAAATCGGATTGGAACACTTTCTGAAATGAATTCAAATAATACAATGGACATTTATTTACATAGGAACCCTCCCCACTCACTGTGGTTGTTTATGTATTGGGTCCTTACTTCGCTGCTCGATATTTTACAAAATGAAAAAACAAAAATTAATAACTGTCATATAAAACCATTAATAAAAATAAAAGAGCATTTTGGAACAAATTTAATTTACCAGGATTTCAAAAGTCGATGATCCCTTGGTAAGATAATAGGTTTTTACCTCATTAATTTTTTTGTTCTTTTCCGCATATTGGTAAACTGAATGAATACAATTAAATGCAAGGACGGAATCCTCATCAATCAGGGATTCTTAAGAAGCTTCTGCTCCTCTAACCTGACTGGAAGAGCAGAAGTTTTTTATTTATTCATGGACTTTGCTCATTGTGCACTTCCTTATCTAATTGGTTAGGATCTAAACAATACGTTAAGGGTTTTCCATTCTTTAAAAACTGACTCCCTAGCTCTAATAATTGTGAGGAATTGATGATTGTAATTCCATTAGAAACCATCTTGGTTAAAGACCACTCTGCGGTAGTTGGCTACCTCGGAGTGTCGTCCTTTTTAAGAAATTAGAAAAGCCTACCTCCGAAGAGATAGACTTCCTTCCTCCCAGCTTTTTATACCATTAGTGATGATGTTTACTCTTTTTCTTTCTTTTTTTACAAATAAATTTTGATGATGAACTTGAGGATGAACGTTTACGTTTACATTTACATTTAAGTTTAACATTCTTTTTTTTGTGAGAAGATGACATTTAATTTCACCTCCATCTAAAAGTACTTTGAGAAAATAAGAGAAAATCTCTTAATCTCTCAATATTCTATGTAGAAATATGGTAGATTGTGAAACAAAACTTAAAAATGTGCGTTATTTCTTATAAGGAAAAAACACCACCGTAGGTATAACGTCCAGTCCTTTGTTTATCTTCTTACATATATTATTTTAGGGATGCCAATCCCAATCAAACCTTCTTTTCTCTTGCAAAGCTCTGTGGAATT
Organism: Fictibacillus sp. WQ 8-8; assembly: GCF_024494405.1. Classification (NCBI taxonomy): domain Bacteria; kingdom Bacillati; phylum Bacillota; class Bacilli; order Caryophanales; family Fictibacillaceae; genus Fictibacillus; species Fictibacillus sp. WQ 8-8. Next base: position 1,269 of record NZ_JAMXKG010000012.1, on the reverse strand, counting down.
GGGCCCTTCACAGAGCTTTTCTTTGTATTAGTAAATCAAAAAAGCCCCTCTCCGAAATAATGGGCCTTTTCCATACGCACCTTAAGTTAATAACTGAGTAATATGTTAGGGACAATAGCATATTCCTTTCCCACTTTTTAAGAATAACTCTGCTTTTGAAGACCACCCCTTTCGGTAGAGTTATTCTTTACTTTGCCTTAGTTCCTGTGAACTTCTCAGAATAGATTTTTCAACAGCCTTCTCGTTACAAATTTTAATCAGGGGATCCTAGATCCGATTCAGGATGCAATCATAAATGAGAATGTTTTTTGGCTTAAAATCATGATGGAACATTCAAGATTTATTGCCTCATTACTTGACCAGTCTGAAAGAAATCTGGTCAGGACAGCTCTTAAATTTGGTGATGATTTTGAGACCCTTTTAAACCGAGCCAGAGATGTTGAATCCATGTTACACCGTAAGCAGCCAACTTATCCGATTATAGGAAAGATGAATAAAGACAGTGAAGATGCTACTACTGAACTGCGTGCCTTTAAAAAGGCGGGCTCGATCTTATTAGATCCTGACAAATCCGCAACGTGATCAATCCCTTATTAGCAGACCATGTACTTCGGGAAGCCGATCATTTCCTATTTATGATTCATGTATTAGAAGAAAGATTAAAAACAAAACAGATGACAGAACAACAGCGATAATTCGCGTTGTCTGATACTTTGCGAACCGTAAGAATTGCAAAAGGAAAGCCGCTAATCATGCGGCTTTTTTACTTTTAGCAATGTCTTACTTCCTTCTTCTTTTGTTGCCTTTACACAACTAAATTGCATAGTGTTTACAAAGATAAAATAGGACAAGAACATTGCTCTAGACCCACCACTATCCCTGTGGTTATTATAGTGAGGTGCTTATAGGAGGGGTCAGATAGTGGAAGAGCAAAAATATAAGGAACTTAAATTAGGCGAACGCGGAGCCATCATTAGTATCATTGCATATATTTGTCTTTCCATTCTAAAGTTAGCGATTGGATATATAAGTGACTCTGCTGCTTTAAATGCGGATGGTCTAAACAATACAACCGATATCATCGCCTCTATTGCTGTATTAATCGGTTTAAAGCTGTCTCAGAGGCCACCCGATGAAGATCACGGGTATGGACATTGGAAAAGTGAAACCATTGCCTCAATGGTTGCTTCTTTCATCATGGTAGCCGTGGGGCTTCAAGTAATACTGGATGCCATTACCTCAATTTTTCAAGGAGGTAAAGAATCTCCA
>NZ_JAMXKG010000011.1:0-1526 GCF_024494405.1 Fictibacillus sp. WQ 8-8 | reverse complement strand
ACGATCTTTCCAATTTCTTTGAGACCGTTAATATCATCAATACCTTCAACTGTCATCTTCAGCACCCTCCATTTTTTAATATTTATATTTTTTCTTTTTTCCTATTTCCATATTTGCCTCACTTTATCTTTTTGCATTAAATACTACCCGTTAGTTGAACAAGGGTAAGAAAAACTACAATTGCCAAAACAGCCTAAAAAAAGAGAGGATTCTAATTCAAGTGCCCCCAATGAAAAAGAACCTCTCCTATTGAACAATTCCTCCGAATTTTAATAATTCAACAGAGAGTCCTCTATTCCTTTTTTATCCAAAAACAGCACTCGTCATGAATGCTCAAAAAAATGGCTTTGCTCCAAGGTAAATAAATAATCTTATTGAAGGAAGTCTAAAAAGCAAAACCCTCCATTAATACTTTGCCCAACCGTAAGAATTGCAAAAGGAAAGCCGCTAATCATGCGGCTTTTTTACTTTTATCAATGCCTTACTTCCTTCTTCTTTTGTTGCCTCTACACAACTAAATTGCATAGTGTTTACAAAGATAAAATAGGACAAGAACATTGCTCTAGACCCACCACTATCCCTGTGTTTATTATAGTGAGGTGCTTATAGGAGGGGTCAGATAGTGGAAGAGCAAAAATATAAGGAACTTAAATTAGGCGAACGCGGAGCCATCATTAGTATCATTGCATATATTTGTCTTTCCATTCTAAAGTTAGCGATTGGATATATAAGTGACTCTGCTGCTTTAAATGCGGATGGTCTAAACAATACAACCGATATCATCGCCTCTATTGCTGTATTAATCGGTTTAAAGCTGTCTCAGAGGCCTCCCGATGAAGATCACGGGTATGGACATTGGAAAAGTGAAACCATTGCCTCAATGGTTGCTTCTTTCATCATGGCAGCCGTGGGGCTTCAAGTAATACTGGATGCTATTACCTCAATTTTTCAAGGAGGTAAAGAATCTCCTGATCTAATTGCCGCTTATACAGGTATTTTTTCTGCATTAGCCATGTATTTCGTTTATCGTTACAACAAAAGACTAGCTCTTAAAATTAACAGTAAATCGGTTATGGCAGCCGCTAAAGATAATTTGTCCGATGCCTGGGTAAGTATAGGAGCAGCCATCGGAATCTTTGGTTCCCAATTAAAAATGCCATGGCTTGATACTGTTACTGCCATTATAGTAGGGCTCTTAATATGTAAAACAGCATTGGATATCTTTAAACAAGCGTCCCATGAACTTTCAGATGGCTTTGATGAAGAGAAACTAAAACTTTATCAAGAAGTCATTTCAAAAGTGGATGGAGTTAAAAGAATAAAAACCATTAAGGGGAGAAATTACGGAAATAACGAAGTTATTGATGTTGTTATAATGGTTAAATCTACGTTAGGCATTAAAGAAGCTCATGATATAGCCACCCTTATGGAAAGGATCCTCATAAGAGATTACGGAGTATATGATGTTCATGTCCATGTGGAACCCAACTAAGCATTGTGATCTTTATTATCTCTTGCCAATAATG